>MPNH01000074.1 GCA_002238925.1 Spirochaetaceae bacterium bin103
CCCCGCAACTACTTGTTCCTGAAACATTAAGCGCTCGCTCCGAGCGCCTCTCGTGTCCCGCGCGCGGCTTCGTGTGCGCTGCTCCTTGCATCCGCTGCGCCGACTACCGCGTGGCAGCAGTTCGGATCCGCGTGGCGTCGGCTCGGTCGCCCGCCGCACCGGCGCGCCGACCGCCCGTCATCTCCACCGACGCCGTCCCGCACCCGCCCGTTCCAGTCATATCACAACCACCACTCGCCGGCGTTGCCGGCCACTCAGTTCCCTGCCATGCCGGCCACCAGCCTGTCGTCGTGCGCACGCGCGCAAGGAGGAGGCAAGTCGTTCCGTGAGACGGAAGACGCCGACAATCGGTGCCCGGGCATTCCTTCCCTCGGGCACCTCCAGATCGGGAATAGGATGACACCCGACTGACAACTGGCGCCCGAGCGGCTCGGGCACGCTGGAGTTTGCCTCCTTCGCTTTTCGGTTGCCTGCGAGCGGGCATGCCGCGGGAGTGGGCGAAGGGCCGGCAGCGAGGCAAGCGCTCCCGGAAACGACTCGTAACGACGAGAGGAGAGTCGACTCATGAGATACGTTCCACTTGGAAAGTGCCTTGCGGTACTGTCCGTCCTGGTCCTGGCCGCAACCGGCCTGTGGGCCGCCGGAGAAGAGGAGGGCTCGACCGCCCCCGCGGCCGAGAAGAGGTATGTGACCGACCCCACGACCGGTGAGGTGGTGGTGGCGCCGGAATATGGCGGGACAATGACCGCGTGGGGCGGCCCCGGTCTTACTCAGGCTTCTATCGATCCCTACTTCGGCTGGCCGAGCATGACCGGCGCTGTCACAGAGAGTCTCGGTCTGATGAACTGGGGAGTAGATCGAGACGTGTGGGACCTGAAGACCTTGCACACGCCGGACGAGCACTTGATTGGGCAGCTGGCGGAGAGTTGGGAGATTTCCCCGGACCGCCTGACCTATACCTTCCACCTCCGCCCGGGCGTTCGCTGGCATGACAAGGCGCCGATGAACGGTCGGCAGTTCACCGCCCACGACGTCGAATACAACTTCCACCGCATACTGGGCATGGGCGACTTCGCCGAGGCCGGACCGACCCCCTTTGGCGGCGCTGACCAACTCAAGAACCTGCCATGGGAATCGATAACGGCCACTGACGACATGACGGTGGTGATGAAGCTGACCGAGCCACGCCCCGTCATGTTGCGGAAGGTGCTGGGGGTGGACAACGGGGTGGCGTTCATGATGCCCCCCGAGGTGATCGAGCAGCATGGCGATGGTAAGGACTGGCGCAACTTGGTCGGCACCGGGCCGTTCATGATCACGGACGTGGTCGAGGAGAGCTCCATAACCTACACCAAGAATCCCGACTACTGGGGCCATGACGAAAAGTACCCCGAGAACCGCCTGCCCTACGTTGACGAACTCAAAGTGGTGATCATTCCGGACGAGGCAGCCATCATGGCGGCGCTGCGCTCGCGCACGATCGACTTCAAGAGGTGGGATACTTCTCTGGACTCGGCCGACAGCATGCGCAAGACCAACCCCGAGATCGCGGTGCACGAAATCTGGTTCCGGTCGGTGGCGTCTTTTGCGCCCAACCATCGCGAGCCACCCTTCAACGACATCAACGTGCTGCGCGCGATGCAGATGGCGCTGGACAACGATACCATCGCCCGTACCTACTGGAAGGGTGTCGCCGACACGACACCGCAGGGGCTGATAGGGGTGCAAGGCTTCTACAACCCGTTCGAGGAGTGGGACGAAGAGGTCAAGCAATACTACCGGTACGACCCGGAAGCGGCCGAGAAACTGCTCGACGAGGCCGGCTATCCGCGCGGCGCCGACGGCATCAGGTTCACCACCACGCTGAACTACGGGGCGTGGGCAGACCTGGACTACTCGCACATAGCCGCCGCGTACTGGGCGGAGATCGGCGTCAATGTCGAGATCGATGAGCTGTCCTCCGCCGAATACCACGAGAGGCTCTTCGCACGTACCGGGAAAGGCATGTACAGCCAAATCGCGAGAAACAACTTCGATCCTTACCTGGCGGTAAGCTGGTATCACTCGAATGCGCAGTGGAACCGCGGCGGGTCCCAGTGGCCGGAGCTGGACGCCATGGTCGACGCCGCCCTGGCAGCCGGCACGCCCGAGGAGGCGCGGCGGCTGATCGCCGAGGCAGACGAGTACGCGATGTCGCGGCACTGGCTGATCTGGGGCCCCATGTCCCCCATACACTTCTATGCCCAGCCGTGGATCGCCGGCTATAGCGGTGAGCTCGACGGCGGCTTGGGGTGGGGGAAAACAGAAATAATGTTCGCCCGCCTCTGGATCGATAGTGCGCTGAAGACAGAAATGGGGTTTTAGACTCTTTCGCCCTGCTGGGCGACTGATGCGGGAGTTGGCAGAACAACTCCACCGTCGGGCGCCGGGAGCGCCGCGCAGCGCTTCCCGGCGCCCATTTGCCACCAAGATATGAGAGCGTACATCATCCGGCGATTGCTGCTGATCATCCCGACCCTGTTCATCCTGAGTGTGCTGGGTGTTTCTCTCGGTGCGCTTCATCCCCGGCGATGCCATAGACGCGATGCTGGGCAAGACCGAACTCATGGCCGCGGAGGTGGACCGTGCAGCGCTTGAGCACATGCTCGGCCTGGATGTGCCGGTCCACGTGCAGTATGCACGCTGGATCGGAGGCATCCTCCTGCACGGCAGCCTCGGCGACTCCCTGATTGGCAGCCGCGTAGCGGTGGAAGCGAGGATCATCGACCGGCTGCCGGTAACCGTCGAGTTGGGTGTGCTGGCAATCCTCATCGGGCTGGCCCTGGCACTGCCGGTCGGCATCTACTCGGCGATGCGCCAGGATACCGCCGCCGACTACGCGGGGCGCTCGGTCGCCATCCTCGGCCTGGCCACGCCCAACTTCTGGCTGGCCACCATGGTGGTGCTCTACCCGTCACTCTGGTGGGCGTGGGCGCCGCCGATGCAGTGGGTTCCTCTTTCCGAAGACCCGCTGGGCAATCTCGGGGTGTTGATCATCCCGAGCCTGATTCTGGGCACGGCTCTGGCGGCCGCCACCATGCGCATGACGCGCACCATGATGCTGGAGGTGCTGCGCCAGGACTACGTCCGCACCGCCTGGGCGAAGGGTCTGCGGGAGCGGGTGGTCGTCATCCGGCACGCCGTCAAGAATGCCCTCATCCCGGTGGTGTCGCTGATCGGCCTGCAGTTGCCGATCCTGGTAGGTGGCTCGGTGATCATGGAGAACATCTTCAGCCTGCCGGGATTGGGTCGGCTCATGCTGACTGCTCTCGAAGACCGGGACTACCCGGTGGTCTCCGGAGTCAACCTGTTCTTCGGTACCGCGGTGGTGCTGTTCAATCTCCTGATCGACCTGCTCTACACCTGGCTGGACCCGCGAGTGCGCTATGAATGAGGCGCGCGGCCAGTTTGCCGATTTCTTCGCCAGGTTGTGGCGGCAGAAGCCGCTCGGTATCGCCAGCGGCATCGTCATCCTGATCCTGATTCTGCTGGCGATCTTTGCCGATGTCCTGGCCCCGTATCCGTTCGATCAACTGAGCCTGGCAGAACGGCTGCAGGGCTCGTCGTCGCGCCATCTGCTGGGCACCGACCAGTTGGGCCGCGACCTGTTGAGCCGGCTGCTGTTTGGGGCGCGCATCTCGCTGGTCGTTGGTTTCGCGGCGACCACGCTGAACGTGGTGGTCGCGACCGTGATCGGCGGCACCTCCGGATTCATTGGAGGCAAGCTGGACCTGGCAGTGCAGCGCTTCGTCGATGCCTGGATGGCGTTCCCGGGACTGCTGCTGTTGCTCACGATCATGTCGATCGCGGGGCGGGGTCTGCCACAGATCATCGTGGTGCTCGGGATCGCCGGCGGCGTGGGCGGCTCGCGCGTGGTCAGAGGCGCGGTAGTGGCCACCAAGGGCAACGACTACTTCCTGGCAGCCAAGGCCTTGGGCGCGCCCACCACGCAGATCCTGGTGCGCCACGTCCTGCCCAATATCGTGGCGCCGCTGATCATCGTGTTCAGCATCAACGTCGGCGGCGTCATCCTGGCGGAGGCCAGCTTGAGCTTCCTCGGCTTCGGGCTGCCCAACAAGGTGCCGAGCTGGGGCGGGATGCTCAGCCGGGAGGGGCGGCGGTTCATGGAGCAGGCGCCGTGGCTGGCGCTGTGGCCCGGACTGTGCCTGACGATCGTCGTGTACAGTTTCAACATGTTGGGCGATGCCATGCGCGACCTCCTCGACCCCCGCCTGCGCGGCGGCGGCCGCGTCGACACCGGCGGCACCTGACAGTCGGGGGAGCTTTCCCGTTGCGGCCTTATGAGGCAACATGCGCAGATGGCAGACACACTGAGCGGCAAGGTCGCAATCATTACCGGCGGCAACAGCGGTATCGGCGAGGGCATTGGGCGGGCGTTTGCCGCCGAGGGTGCGAAGGTCATCTTGATGGCCCGCCGCGAACAGCAGGGCCGTGCGGTCGCGGCTCGCATTCAAGAGGAGGGCGGCACCGCCACGTTCATCGCCTGTGACGTGTCCGCGGTGGCCTCCGTCGACGCGGCCGTAGCCGCGGCTGCCAAGACCTACGGCGCCGTCGATATCCTCATCAACAACGCCGGCGGCGGCGGCGGCGGCACGTTCCCTGATGAGTCGACCGAGCAGTTCAACCGCATCGTTCACCTGAACCTGATGGGCACCTTCTACATGAGCCGCGCGGTCTGGCCGCACCTGATCAGTGCCGGCGGCGGCGCGGTGGTGAACATGTCATCGCTCGCGGCCCAACGCGGGTTCAGCCCACGGATGCTCGATGAGTTCGGCGTTGCCTCCTGCTCCTACTACGCCGCCAAGGCTGGCGTCGATGCCCTCACCCGCTTCATGGCCGGTGTCGGCGGCAAGCACAACATCCGCGTCAACGGCATACGTCCCGGCCAGATAATGACTCCCGGCGCCACGCGCGGCACCATCAACGATGCCGACGGCGGCCACCACGTGTTCGAGTCGATGTTCGACTTCGCGCAGATCGTGAAGGGACCGGGCTATCCCGAAGACGTCGCCAACCTCGCGCTGTTCCTGGCCTCCGAGCAGTCGCGCTTCATCAACGGCGAGACCGTCAATATCGACGGGGGTGTGGCCGCCAAGCTCTGAGCCCCACGAATATGGGTCCCCGGACACGGTGCGCCGCCGCTACCTCGAACAGTGCTCAAGGGGGCTGGGGCGACGGCGACTACCTCTGGGTCACGGACCATGCACGCCAACTCGTGGAGTTCACCGATGGACACCTGGAGGTACTGCCGAAGCCGACTCGCGAACACCAGCGGATCGTCGCGTATCTCTACTCTGCACTGCAGGCCTACCTTCGGCGGACCGGCGGAGAGGTCCTGTTCGCGCCTTTGCGCCTGCGGATCCGCGAGGGCAAGTTTCGTGAACCTGATTTGATATTGCTGCGCGACTCTCAAGATGTGCGTAGCGGCGACCGGTTCTGGACCGGGGCCGACCTGGTGGTCGAGGTGGTCGGCCCGGACGACCCGGGCCGCGACCTCGTGCAAAAACGCGGCGACTACGCCGAGGCGGACATTCCCGAGTACTGGATCGTCGAACCCGCCACCGGGACTATCACCGTGCTCACCCTCGCCGGCGGAACCTACGCGGAGCGCGGCGTGTTCGAACGCGGGGCGCACGCGTGGTCGGAGATTCTCGATGGCTTCGGCGTCGCCGTCGACGTCGACGACGTGCTGCGGGCCGGCAAGCTACGATGATCGCTCGATGCGGAAGCGCTCGAAGCGAATCCAATGTTGTTCATCCGGTGGGCCGTTGTAGCACTGGATGCTCACTTGGTCGTTGGCTGGCGGCGGTAGTTCGCCCGCCGCGGCGGTGTGGAACTCGGTGTCGCCTTGCGGGCAGTACCGGGCCTCCCAGGAATCGGCAGTAACCAGCAGGCGCAACCGCACGCTCCTGGCCGGCATCGGCTGCTTGCCGGGGATAATATAGAGGTGGCCATCGACCAGTTCCTTGACCTCCTTGAACACCGGTTTGCCGTCGTTGTACCAGGTGATTCCCGCCTGCTCGTACTGTTGCGTGGGAGCCGTATGGTTGGTAATCGTCACTTCGATGGCGAAGGTGCCTTCGCTCCGGTCCGGCGCCTGCCTTACCAGTGCATTCCTTACGGTTGCCGCTACACCGGGTTCGACGCATATCTCCAGCCCGCCATCGCGGATGCGCCAGCGGTCCGGATTCTCACGCAGCCACGACCAGCCTTCGCCCAAGTCGCCGGCGAAATTGTCTTCAAAGATCGCGTTCTCGTTTGAAGAACTCTCGTTGGATGAACTCATGCAATTGGTGCACCCTCTCACGCGCACGCCAAACTCTCAACAGCCCGAACAGCCCGGATCGCCGCCGCGGCGGGTCAGCGGCCGCGCCAGGCGGGGGAACGTTTGTCGAGGAACGCCTGAATGCCTTCGCGGGCGTCGTCGCTGGCCAGCATTGTCTCGTAGGCGGGGTAGGTCGCGGCGAAGGCGGCTTCGACGGAGCGGTGGGCGAGGCCGCGGAGCATCATCTGCTTGGTGGCGCGCAGGGCCAGGGGGGCGCCGGCCAGCAGGGCGGAGGTCCAGCGCTTGACCTCGGCGGTCAGGTCGGCGGCGTCGACGACGGCGTTGAGCAGGCCGTAGTTCAGTGCTTCTTCGGCGCTGAAGAGGCGGCCGGTGAGGGCGATCTCCATCGCCTGCTTGAGCGGGACCTGGCGCGCCAGGCGGTGCAGGCCGCCGTGGGCGGCCAGGCCGACGCGCGGCTCGGGCAGCCCGAAGCGCGCATGGCGGGGGGGGGTGGCGCAACACCCCGCCCGCCGCCGCCCCTCGCGCCCCGGCCGCCCGGCCGGGCGGCCCGGGCGGCCCGAAGCGCGCAGGGCGGGCGGCGATCGCCAAGTCGCAGGCCAGCACCAGCTCCAGGCCGCCGCCGACGGCGTCGCCGTTGACCGCCGCGATCACCGGCTTGTCCAGGTCGAAGCGCTCGGTGAGCCCGCCGAAGCCGGTGGCCGGCATCCGGTCCACGCCGGTGCGCGCGCGCTCCTTCAGGTCGGAGCCCACGCAGAACGCGCGCTCGCCGGCCCCGGTGAGCACCAGTACGCGTGCCTCCCGGTCCGCGGCGTAGGCGTCGAATACCGCCGCCAACTCGGCATGGGCCGCGGTATGCAACGCGTTGCGGCGCTCCGGACGGTTCACGGCGACGGTGACCACCGCGCCTGCGCGCCGCACGCGGAGGTGGCGCATCGCCAGCTTGTCGAGCTCGACGAGCGTTTCCTTGACATCGGCCATGCCTCACCCTACCCTGCCGTGGTCCCGCCGCCCATCCCACCCGGAGCCGCGGGCACAATTAGGAGGTTCCGATGAAACGATTTACACTGCTCGCTGCGGTCCTGTTGTTCGCCGCGCCGCTGCTGATGGCAGGCGGCGACGACGAGTCGGCGGCCGGCACCGACACTGACACCGCCGCCGCCGCGGCCCAGAGTTCCGACCGCGTCCGGCTGCCGATCGGCCAGTACAACATGGACGACTACGTGCAGCGCACCGGCGCCGAGATCAGCTTCTCCGAGTCGCCGTTCCTGGCCGGCATGGGCCTGCCGCCGGTCGAGGAGCGCCTGCCCGACAACCCGGTGGTGATGGAGACCTGGATGGAGGACGGCAAGTATGGCGGCACCCTGACCTGGACCGAGTACACCATTGACCATGGCCACTACCTGCGCCACCTGAACGCCGTCAAGCTGATGGAGATTGCCCCGTCGGCGAGCAACCACCGCTACAACTTCGTCGGCGCCGAGATCCAGCCCTCCATTTTGGAAAGCTGGGAGCAGAACGACACCGCCGACGGGTTCACCTTCACCATCCGCAAGGGGCTGAAGTGGTCGGACGGCGAGCCGGTCACCACCGAGGACGTGCGCTACACCTTCGACGACACCTACTTCAACGAGGAAATCACCCCCAACCTGCCGAGCTGGGCGCGCTGGGGAGGCGAGCCGGTCAAGCTGGCCATCGTCGACGACTTCACCTTCTCGGTAAGCTTCGCCAAGCCGTACGGCCTGTTCCTGAGCGAGCTCACCGGGCAGGCGGCTGGACGCTTCATGCGCCCGAGCCACTACCTGAAGCAGTTTCACACGGCCTACACCGACATCGAGGAAATCGAGGCGGTCATGAAGGAGCAGGGCTACGCCGCCGAGGAATGGGGCAAGTTCTACACCTCCTTCGACGTCGCCAGCACGGACGCGGCCAACCACATCCCGACGCGCTTTCCGAACGCCATCGATGCGCCGGCGCTGCATCCCTGGCACGTCACCGAGGAACCCAACCCGGGCGAGTTCATCCTGGAGCGCAACCCCTACTTCTTCAAGATCGACCCGACCGGCAAGCAGCTCCCCTACATCGACCGCGGCCACCGCATCTTCGTTACCGACCTGGAGGTGATGACCGCCAAGATCGTGGCCGGCGAGACCGACCTGCAGTTCCAGTTCATCCGCCTCGGCGACTTCCCGCTGTTCAAGTCCAACGAAGACAAGGGCGGCTACCGCACCATGGCGCTGCCGGCGTGGCAGGACCAGTTGCTGATCTACTTCGCCTCGCTCACCCCCGAGGACGAGGTATACGCCGAGATCGTGCAGGACAAGCGCTTCCGGCAGGCGGTGTCGATGGCGATTGACCGCACCGAGGTGAAGAAGTCGGTGTTCCTGGACTTCGGGCGCGAGGCGCAGTACGCGCCGCCCAAGGGCTCGGACGTCTGGGAACAGTACATGGACGACGCCTACATGCAGTACGACGTGGACGCGGCCAACGCGCTGCTCGACGAGATGGGCCTGCAGTGGGACGACAAGCGCGAGTACCGGATGATGCCGGACGGGCGCCGCCTGGCCATTCCGTTCACCTACTACGAGGTGACCCCGACCGCCACCCCCGGCGCCGAGCTGTTTCCGGAGTTCATGAAGCCGATCGGCATCGACACCCAGATCAAGCAGGTGGACGGACGCCTGTACTGGAGCCAGAACCGCGCCTTCGAGATTCACTTCGCCGACTGGTGGCTGCCGGTGCAGTACATGCACATTTACGGCCCCGCGTTCTTCAGCGTGACCGCGTTCGGCTGGCACAACTGGATTGCCACCGGCGGCGAGGCCGGCGATGAACCGCCGGACGACGTGAAGCGGCTGTACGAGCTCAAGGAGATCATGCAGTCCACCGGCGACCCGGACGAGCGCCTGGCCGCCCACAAGGAGATCTGGGAGAGCCAGGCCGAGAACGTGTGGGTAATCGGGACGGTGGCCGCCGCCCCGGTGCCGTTCGTGTACAACGCCAACCTCGGCAACATCGGCATCGCCGAGGAGGCCGGATACTACTCGGTGGTGGTGGGCGACGCCGCCGAGCAATGGTACTGGAAGGAATAACCGGAGCCTGAGGAGTCGGTCGCGCGAGCCGGGTGGAAATACACCCCGGCGCGCGCGGCGCTGACTCCCGGAGCACCGCCCGGATGCTGGACTATGTGACCCGCCGCTTCGCGTACATGTTGCTGATGATAGCGGCCATGTCGCTGGTGGCGTTCATCATCATCCAGCTTCCGCCCGGCGACTACCTGACCATGTACGTGCGCCAGCTTGAGGCCAGCGGCGAGATCCTGGACGAGTCCGAGATCGAGTCGCTGCGCCGCCAGTACGGCCTCGACCAGCCGCAGCACGTTCGCTACCTGAAGTGGGTGGGCGGTATGTTCCGCGGCGACTTCGGGCGCTCGGTGCAGTGGAGCAAGTCGGTGATCAGCCTGGTGGGCGAGCGGCTGCTGCTCACCATCGTGATCAGCCTCGGCGCCACGCTGTTCACCTACGTGGTGGCGATCTCGGTGGGCATCTACTCGGCTACTCACCAGTACTCGCTGTTCGACTATTCGGTGACGATAGTCGGCTTCGTGGGCCTGGCCACGCCCAACTTCCTGCTTGCCCTGGTGCTGATGATCGTGTTCAACAACGCCTTCGGCATCTCCATCGGCGGCCTGTTCTCGCCGGAGTACTCCACCGCGCCGTGGTCGCTGGGCAAGGTATGGGACATGATCAAGCACCTGCCGGTGCCGATCATCGTGCTCGGCACCGCCGGCACCGCGGGCGTGATCCGGGTAATGCGCGGCATGCTGCTCGACGAGCTGCGCAAGCAGTACGTCATTACCGCGCGCACCAAGGGGCTGTCGGAGCCGCGGCTGCTGTTCCGCTACCCGGTGCGGCTGGCGCTCAACCCGATTGTCAGCACCGTCGGCTGGGTGCTGCCGGCCATCGTCTCCGGCGACACCATCACCGCCCTGGTGCTGAGCCTGCCCACCGTCGGCCCGCTGCTGTTCCGCGCCCTGCTCACCGAGGACATGTACCTGGCCGGCACCATCGTCATGTTCCTGTGCTTCCTGACCATCATCGGCATGTTCGTATCCGACATGATCCTGGCCGCCATCGACCCCCGCATCCGCTTCGAAAAAGCCCAGACCTGACCCACGGCCTCCAAGCCCCCCGGCCGCCCCCGGCCGTGGCTGAGCTTGATCAGGAGTGTCAAAAGTGTTACACCGGGATGGAGGAACGAATCCATGCCGACCAAGAACCCCAGGATCAACCTTGTAATCGATCCCCCAGTCTATGCGCAGATCGAGCAGCTTGCAGCGCGACGCGGGATATCGCTGTCAATGGCAGCGCGCGATCTCATCAGGGAAGCGCTGGTGATGGAAGAGGATGTGGCGCTGGGAGAGCTGGCGAGTGAGCGCGAAGCAACGTTCCGGGAGGATACGGCGCTCTCCCACGACGAGGTCTGGGACTGAGAATCCCTCTCTATCAGCTTCGTTACCACCCGGATGTCGCTGCCGTCGACCTTCCCAAGATCAACCGGAACATACGGGATCGAATTCGCCGCGCGATCGAGCGACGGCTGCTCGAACACCCCGAGATGTACTCGGAGCCCCTGCGGAAGACCCTGAAGACGTATCGAAAGCTGCGCGTGGGCGACTACAGAGTCGTGTTGAAGATCGAGGATCGAGTCGTGACGATACTTGCGATCAGCCACCGCAGACACGTCTACCGGCGAGCCGAGAATCGAAGCATGTGAGCCGGCACTACAACCGGTGCGGACGCGGGCGTCGGCGTCGGCGCCAAGCACTTTGACACGGCCTGCCGGCTGAAGTAGGGTGTGGCGCGGGGTTCACTGTGAAGAGATTGACATTGGTGGCAGCAACCGGGGTGCTGCTGGCGCCGCTGTGGCTGGCGGCTCAATTGCCGCCTGGGCAATATAATATGGATGATTACGTGGGCCAGACCGGGGCCAGCATCACGTTCTCTGATTCGCCCTACCTGGCCGGCCGCGGGCTGCCGCCGGTGGAGGAGCGGCTGCCGAAGAATCCGCTGGTGATGCAGACCTGGGAGGCGAACGGCAAGTACGGCGGCACGCTGACCTGGACCGAGTACACCATCGACCACGACGTCTACCTGCGCCACCTGAATGCCGTGAAGCTGCTGGAAATCGCACCGTCGGCATCCAACCATCGCTACGACTACCTGGGAGCCACCATCCAGCCTTCGATTCTGGAGACCTGGGAGCAGAGCGGCGATGCCTCCGAGTTCACGTTCCGGATCCGCGAGGGGCTGAAGTGGTCGGATGGGGCTCCCGTGACCACCGACGACGTGCGCTACGCGTTCGAGGACGTGTACTTCAACGAGGAGATAACCCCAACCCTGCCGCGCTGGGCGAACTGGGGCGGCGAGCCGGTGCAAGTGTCGATCGTCGACGACTACTCGTTCTCGCTCAAATTCGCCAAACCCTACGGCCTCTTCCTCGGGCAGGTGAGTCAGCAGCCCGCCGGCTACTTCATGCGACCGAGCCACTACATGAAGCAGTACCACAAGGACTACACCGACATGGCGGACATCGTGCCGGTGATGAAGGAGCAGGGCTATGACGAGGCGGAGTGGGGCACGTTCTACACCTCGTTCGCGGTCGGCGGCACCGACGCGGCCAACCACATTCCGACCCGCTTCCCGAACGCGATCGAGGCGCCGTCGCTGCATCCGTGGCACGTCATCGAGGAGCCCAACCCCGGCGAGTTCATCCTGGAACGCAACCCCTACTTCTTCAAGATCGACCCGATCGGGCAGCAACTGCCCTACATCGACCGCGCCCACCGCGTGTTCGTGAACAACCTCGAGGTAATGAACGCCAAGGTGGTAGCGGGCGAGACCGACGTCCAGTTCCAATTCATTCGCCTCGGCGACGTGCCGGTGTTCAAGTCCCAGGAGGCAGATGCGGGCTATCGCACCATGCTGCTGCCGGCGTGGCAGCAACAGGTGCTGGTGTACTTCCCCAACCTGACGCCGGCCGACCCGGTGTATGCCGCGGTGACCCAGGACAAGCGCTTCCGCCAGGCGATCTCGATGGCCATCGACCGCAAGGAGATCCGCAGATCGGTCTTTCTCGACTTCGGGCGCATCGCCCAGGTATCGCCGCCGCGCGGCGTCGACTTCTGGAAGCCGCACATGGACACCGCCTACGTGGAGTACGACGTCGACGCCGCCAACGCGCTGCTCGACGAGATGGGGCTGGAGTGGGACGACAGGCGCCAGTACCGGCTGCTGCCCGACGGGCGCCGGCTGAGCATTCCGTTCATGTATTACGAGGTCACGCCGACGGCGACGCCGGGCGCCGAGCTGTTCGCCGAGTACATGGGACCGATCGGGATCGATACCCAGATCAAGCAGGTGGACGGACGGCTGTGGTGGGCTTCGGACAGCGAGCCGCGCTTCTCCAACTGGTGGAACCCCACCATGAACTTCACCTTCGGGCCGATGAAGTTCAACGTGGCGGGACGGGCATGGAACGCCTGGTACAACTCCGGCGGCGAGAGCGGCATGGAGCCGCCGCCGGAAGCCAAGCGGCTGTACGAGCTGCGCGAAATACTCTACTCCACCGGCGATGCCGACGAACGCCGCGAGGTGCTTACCGAGATGTGGGAGAATCAGGCCGAGAACCTGTGGGTGATCGGCGTGGTGGCCGAGGCGCCGGGGCCGTTCATCTACGACGTGAACCTGGGCAACGTCGGGGTCGCCGAGGAGCGCGGCTACTACTCGGTGGTGGTGGGCGAAGCTGGCGAGCAGTGGTTCTGGAAGAACTGATCGGCTGAATTCCATGGCGGCGGGTGCCTGCTGCGGCCGGCACCCGTCCCACTCCCATGATTACCCGCAAGGCCGCCCGCTACGAACAGGAGTCCTACTACATCGCGTCGCAGTGGCGGCTCATGTGGCGCAAGTTCAAGTCGCACCGGCTGGCGATGGTGGGCACCGTGATCGTCGGCTTCTTCATCATCACCGGCACCCTGTTCTGCGAGTTCTTCGCCACCCACGACATCTACGAGCGCGACTCCGACTACATCCTGTGCCCGCCGCAGAAGGTCCACTTCGTCGACGCCGACGGCCGCTTCCACCTGCGCCCCTTCGTGTACCGGCTGACCACCGAGCGCAACATGGACACCTTCGCCCTGGACTGCCACGAGGATACCGCGGTGCGCTATCCGATCCACCTGCTGGTGCGCGGCGACGAATACAAGCTGTGGGGGTTCATTCCCGGCCGGCTGCACTTGCTCGGCATCAGGGACGAGGGCGCGTTCTACCTGTTCGGCACCGACAACCTGGGCCGCGACCTGTTCTCGCGCGTGTTCTACGCGGCGCGCATATCGCTTTCGATCGGCTTCGTGGGGGTGGTGATCAGCTTCGTGCTCGGCTGCATCCTGGGCGGCGTTTCCGGCTACTTCGGCGGCACCGCCGACATGGCCATTCAGCGCATGATCGAGTTTCTGAGCTCGATCCCGCAGATCCCGCTGTGGATGGCGCTGGCCGCCGCCATCCCGCCAAGCTGGCCGGCGCTGCGCGTGTACTTCGTGATCATCCTGATTCTGTCGATTATCGGCTGGACCGGCCTGGCGCGGGTGGTGCGCGGCTACATTATCGCGCTGCGCGAGTCGGACATGGTGGTGGCCGCGCGGGTTTCGGGGGCGCGCACCGGACCGATCCTGTACCGCCACCTGCTGCCGGCGTTCCTGAGCTACCTGATCGTACACCTGACCCTGGCGGTGCCAAGCATGATCCTGGCCGAGACCGCGCTGTCGTTCCTGGGCCTGGGGCTGCGCCCGCCGGTGGTGAGCTGGGGCGTGCTGCTGAGCGCCGCCCAGAACGTCAAGACCGTGTACCTGAACCTGTGGCTGATGATCCCGGCGCTGTTCGTGATCGTTACCGTGCTGGCGTTCAACTTCATCGGCGACGGCATGCGCGACGCCGCCGACCCCTACTGACCTCCGGTCGCCGCCCGCGGACATGAGCCGGCTGTTCGACCTCGACGCTGTGGTGGCCGGCGCGCGCCACTTGTGCGACCGACTGCTGCGCGGCTCCGAGCCCTACGGCTGCTTCCGGCGGCGCAACGGGATGCCCGTCCACACCGGTGACACCCGTGCGTACCTGATCGACGCCATCGGCGTGCCGCACGGCGTGTTGTACGAATGCCACGTCCTGCATACCCCGCGCGACAGCTGATACGTCATGACCACGGACGGTGCGCACGACCCGGTTCGGTGGGCGATTGCCGAGGCCTTCGAAGGAGGGCGTCCGCCCAACGACCAGGGTGAGTCCCGGGCCCTGGTGTATCGACAGACGTTCGCTTCCGTGCCGAGACCGGCGCGAAAAAAGTTGCTGATTTCGTGGATTCGGGGTTGACATGGTTTGGGCGGGCCGATTGCGCCGCGTGCCGACTCCAGCCGGGATTTCTCACACGGTGCACGTAGCGGGCTCCTCCCTGGCGCGGCGGCTCGCATTGACCCCGAAAGCCAAAATCCGTCCTCCGGCGCCCCCACGGGCCGTTATGGGGCGGGTGAAATCCGGGTGTACGATGCATCATGGAACACAACACGATCACCCTTGCACGCCACGCGACGGCGCCCGAGCGGCCTGAATCGACGGTGATAGTCCGGCCGCCGGATCCGGGGCAGGAGCCCGAACTGAAACGCCTCGGGAACCAGATCGCCGAGCTGTCGGCGCGCATCGACGCGGCTAACTACGAGCTGCTGTGCCAACTGCGCGAGTTCGACCGCCGCTACGGCTGGGAGGGGTGGCGCTCGTGCGCGCACTGGCTGAACTGGCGCACCGGCCTCG
>MPNH01000075.1 GCA_002238925.1 Spirochaetaceae bacterium bin103
ATCAGGGGCACATGGGGCAGTTCGGTGCCGTCCGGGAAGACGATGCGGGCGGAGCGGTGGGGATAGAGGACATGGGCCGCGGTGAGGATGGTGTTCGAGGCCAGGAGGAGCCCGCTGCCCCTGCCGGCGCCGGCTTCCACGAACACGACCGCCGGAGCGACCGAGGTGTAGACGGAGGAGGCGGTGTTCTGTTGCGGATAAGCGGCGGCACAGGCAAGAGCGACCGCAGCTACCGCTGATGTCACGATACGACGCATGATCAGTCCCGGCTGTTGGCAGAACGATCAGCGGAGGCCATCGGTGGGTTTGCAGAGAGTGGCATCTTGGCTCCGTTCTGCTCCAGGCAACTTGGTTGGTACGCCGGCACCAGCGCCAGCACCTGTTGCGCGGCGGCGCGCAGCACCGGCTCTCCGGAAGCACCGGAGCGGACAAGCACCCACAGACAGAGCAGCAAGACGAACAGTCCGTGCGCGGTCTGGAGGGGATCCACGCTGGCGGTGATTTCGCCGGCGCGCTGGCCGTGTTCGATCAGCACTCGGAATCGGTGCTCGGCGGTGCGGTAGAAGCCGGTTACGATCCGAGTGATCTCGGCGTCATGAGTCGCCAGTTCGATCCCGGCGTTGACGATGAAGCAGCCATTGGCGGCCGCTTCCTTGAACACGCCGATGATCGCCCCGTCCGGCGCCGGCGACTGGTTCAGGATCTCCTGCAAGGAGCGGTCGTAGCCATCGATGTAGAAGCGCAGGGCGCGCACGAACAGGCCGCGCTTGCTGCCGAAGGTGTCGTAGATACTGCCGCGGCCGATGCCCATACAGACCACGAGGTCGCTCATCGAGGTGGCGTGGTAGCCGTGGCGCGAAAACCTGCCGATGGCCTTGGTCAGGACATCATCGATCGCGAACCGCTTTACTCTCGGCACTCTCGACCCCTACCCGCCGCCCTGGTCCGACCGCTCAACCCGCTCAGGCGCGTGTACCGGCAGCAGCGCCAGAGCCTGTTGGACGACGGCCCGCAGCACCGGCTCCTTGGCATCGGAGCGAACCAGCGTACATAAGCCGAGATACAGGCCCAGCAGCGCGCGGCTGGTCTGGACGGGATCCACGTTGCCGGCAACTTCGTTGGCGCCGCGGGCCCGTTCGATGGCGCCCCGAAAGTCCTGTTCCATGCCCAGGAGCATGCCTTGCAGTGCCCGGGCCACCTCGGGAGCGAAGGACCTTGATTCCAAGGCGGTGTTGACGAGCAGACCCTGATCTCGCTGTTGCGGTGCAGCCGCGTCGGTAGCCCACTCGAATGCGCTGACCAGTGCGGCGCGAGGCGAACCGTCATCGCGCAAGGCGTGCATACCCGGTGCCCGACACTCGGCGGTGTAACGCTGCAGGGTCTGCGCGAACAAGGACTGCTTGTCGCCGAAGGTGGTGTAGATGGAGCTGCGGGACAGTCCGAGGCGGCGAGCGAGTTCTCCCATCCCGGTGTCCTGGTAGCCGCGCTCGGCAAACAACTCAATCGCGGTATCGAGGGCGTCTTCTACAGCAAAGGTTTTGTGTCTCGGCATAGCGTCACGGATGCGGGCATGCTTTGGAGTCTTCCACGGCGAGGGGCTGAAGCTGCGGAAGGTAGGACACGGAGGAGCGCCCGCGTCCGTTGCCAGCGTCAGGGGCCAGTCTTCGAAGATCCACGCATGTACCTCCTGTCGAACACGCTACCGGATACGGCCGCACTTCGCAAGGTGGGAGGGGCGCATACCGTTGAAGATAAGTGTATGATTAGGGATAATCAGTGGCGTTATTGTGTATACTCGTTTGACGAGCCGTATATCGGGGCGATGGGGGAGGACCAGATGAAGAGTGCAGATGAACTCATGAGGGAGATCGAGGCGTTGCGGAACCGCATCGCGAGCCTGAGCGGAGCGGTGCTGCGCATCAGCGCAAGCCTTGATGTCGATACGGTCCTGAACGAGATCGCGGACAACGTCCGCGCCCTGACCGGAGCCCGCTATGCGGTGATCACCGTATTCGACGATGCCGGGCAGGTCGACTACGTAGCCTCCGGCTTCACTGCGGAGCGCATACGCGAACTGGCGGAGTGGCCGGACGGGATGCGGGTGTTCGAGCACCTGCGGAATCTTCCCTCGCCGGTGCGGCTGTCAAACTTGAGCAGCTACGTGAGCTCGCTCGGTTTCTCGACGGAGTACGTTTCGGAGGACACGTTCCTGGGAACGTCGATACGCCATCAGAACGCGCAGACTGGCGCGTTCTTCCTGGGCGGGAAGGAAGACGGGCAGGAGTTCACCGATGAGGACGAGGAGGTGCTGGTACTGTTCGCCGCGCAGGCGGGGACGGCGATCGCGAACGCCCGTGCGTATCGGGCCGAGCAGCGCGCGCGGGCCAACCAGGAGGCGCTGATCGACACCTCGCCGGTGGGGGTGGTGGTGATCGATGCCAGGGCCGGCCGCCTGGTGTCGCTCAATCGGGAGGCACGGCGGATGGTGGCCGGCCTGCTCGATCCGGGGCAGACCGTGGAAGAGCTGCTGCAGGTGGTGACCTTCCGGCTCGCCGGCGGGCACGATATCGCATTAGGCGAGTTCCCGCTGGAGGGGTTGCTGAGCGACGCCGCGCCGCTACGCGCCGAAGAGGTGGTGCTGTCGGTGGGCGACGGTCGGAGCATCACGATTCTGATCAACGTGACGCCGATCAAGTTCGAGGGCGATGCGGTGGAGTCACTGATCGTGACCATGCAGGACCTGGGGCCACTGGAGGAGCTGGAGCGCCAGCGGGCGGAGTTCCTGAGTACGGTGAGTCACGAGTTGCGGGCACCGTTGAGCTCGGTCAAGGGCTTGGCGGCCACCGTGCTGAGCGACGCGCGGGTGGTGGATCCGGCGGAGGTGCGGCAGTTCTTCCGGATCATCGACCAGCAGGCCGATTACATGGACCGCCTGATCAGAGACCTGCTCGATGTCGGGCGCATCGACACCGGCACGCTCTCGGTGGACCCCGAACCGGCGGAAGTTGCCGTTCTGGTGGATCAGGCGCGGAACACGTTCCAGAGCGGCGGATCCCGGCACGTCCTGCACATTGATCTGCCGGAGGACCTGCCTGAGGTGATGGCGGATGAGCGGCGGATCGTGCAGGTCCTGAACAACTTTCTCTCCAACGCGGCCCGGAACTCACCCGAGTCCACGCCGATTCGGATCGCGGCGGTGCACGATGGGGCTGAGGTAGCGATCTCGGTATCGGACGAAGGCAGAGGAGTGGCGCCGGAGCGGCTGCCGCAGCTGTTCCGCAAGCACGCCGCCGGCGGCGGCGAGGGACAGGGGGCCGGTCTGGGCCTGGCGATCAGCAAGGGGCTGGTGGAGGCCCACGGGGGGCGCATCCGTGCCGATAGTCCTGGGCCGGGGCGGGGGACGCGGTTCACCTTCACGCTTCCGGTGGCCGACGAGGCGGCCGGCGCCGCGCCGCGGCGGACGCGGTTGCCGCGCGATAGCGGTGAGCGCACGAGCATTCTGGTAGTGGACGACGACCCGCTGACCCTGCACTACGTCCGAGACGCGCTCACCAAGGCCGGCTACGCGTTGTCAGTGACGGGAGATCCGCAGGAGGTGCCGCACCTGATCGAGACAAAGAAGCCTCAGCTGGTGGTACTCGACCTGGTGTTACCGGGACTGGATGGCATCGAGTTGATGGAGTCGATCCCCGAGCTGGCGGACATTCCGGTGGTCTTCCTCTCGGCCTACGGACGGGAGGAGACGATCGCGAGGGCATTGGAATCGGGAGCCGCGGACTACATCGTCAAGCCGTTCTCGCCGACGGAGCTGACGGCGAGAGTGCGAGCGGCGCTGCGCAAGCGAGCCAGGCCGGACCCCTTCGTGGTAGCGGACCTGGCAATCGACTACGAGAAGCGCCGGGTGACCGTGGGCGGACGACCGGTGCGGCTGACGGTGACCGAGTACGAGCTGCTGCGGGTGCTGTCGGTCAACGCGGGCCGGGTAATGACCTACGAATCACTGCTGAGGCAGATCTGGGGAGAGCGGGAGGATACCGAACCGGTGCGCACGTTCGTGAAGAAGCTGCGTGGCAAGCTCGGCGACGCTCCGGCAAGCCCGGCGTACATCTTCAACGAGCGCGGGGTCGGCTACCGCATGGCGGCTCCGGACGACCGGTAGGAGCGCGCGCCGACGCTGGTGAATCCTTGCACGACCGGAACAGGGGGCTGCGGGAGCGACGGGCGTGCCCGGTCGCTCGGCAGACGATCACCGAACTCCGCCAGCGCGCGGTCGTGCTCGACCGTGAAGCCGGTGCGGCAGTCATTCTGAACAGCATATAGCACTCCTATTCCGGACCCTTCCGTAGCAGGATCGGGCCGTAGTGTTGTGTCTCTCCGCCGTCTTCGGTGACGGACGGATACAGCGCGAGCTCCCTAGTGCTGAGCGAGTGGAATGTGAACGTGTATGCCGAGTGGGCCAGCTGCATCGTCACTTCGTAGTAGCTTGCTCCGGCATCCGTCGTCCCTTCGGAGGACCCTACCCGCCAGGAGCCGTCTGCGGCCGTGTCGACGGCATCGAACAGTACCCGCGTACCGTCTACCGTCATGGCCACCGCGACGTTGTCCGGCGTCGCCACGACGCTCACTACGGCGCCACGGGCTGATAGACCCCAGCTTCCCAGCATCCATGTCGGGGGCGCCCAGTCGGGCAGATCCCCTGCCGCTACTGGAGCAGTCGGGATCAGGGCCATGGCAAGGATGGTGGCAGCCCGCGCCCGCCGGCAACGGCGCTGGAGCCCGGGAATCAAGATGATATCGATCACCAGCGGGATGGCAATGTTGAACCATCCACGCATGCTCGCATGAGCGGCTCGTATGTTTGTCGAAAGGGGAAACTCCGGCAGTGCCTCAGTTATTCCAGAAGCCATGGGCTGATCAGGGGTATCTCGATACCAGCCAGTCCGACCAGGAACCGCAATCCGGACTCTGCGCCTGAACCCTGAGCCGAACCCTGTTATTGATCCACCAGTCGACAGTGAAAGAGAGGTCGCTCGTAGAGCCCGTTTCGCTCGTTTGCCAATGATCTATGTATTCAGTTTGATACTGAACGCGGTATTTGGTGGTGTCCCGAATCGCGTGCCACCGAAAGGTGTGTCGTATTTTACCGCTCTTTTGGTACGTCGTTTCGTTTCTCAAGTTCGTCGGCGCACCAAGATCGCAGCCTTGCTCCTCTGCTATGGAGATGTCCGATACCTCGGGTATGGCAGCGGCCTTGCAACCAGCAAGCGATGTGACAGCCACCATCCCGGCAGCCGCGACCACCATACCTAAAGCGTGCTTCATCTCCACCTCTCCTCGGGTCGGGCTTCAGTCAACGAAGGATCGCATCGGAGGGTCCGGCCACCACGCGGATGGTTTGCCCTCGGTCCATCTGGTCTGCACCTGTGATTCGTAGCTGCCGCGGTCGAGGTCGATCTGCAGCATCGTGTCCGTGGTCGCCAGGTGCTTCCACGGCTCGACCGCCTTTCCGGTCCAGTTCTTGAGGCGCCGGTATCGCACCTGGTAGTCGGCGACGTCCGCCTGGTCGTGCTTCGGCGGTCTCCAGTGCACGACCATGTACCCGTCGAAACCCACTGACGCGGGATTCCCCGGAACCCCTGGCGGTGGGTCCTCCGGCGTCACGCTCTTGACGCACCCGATCACGCCGCTGACCAAGACCAACGATCCCAGGACCGCTGCCGGAATGGCTCGGTGGACCATGATGTGCTCCCTCCCCGAACGGGCCTTCTCTTTCCCAACGATGGTCCGCGTCAAGACACCACCGGTGCTGCGGCGTAGCAGGATGGGCCGTTGTAGCTTGCGAACGGCATCCGTCGCGTTGGAGGACACCACCGCCAGGCCGGCTGTGGATGGCCGCCGAATCCACTCATGACACCGCGTGGCCAACACGCTACCGGACACGGCCGCACTTGAGCAGGGCAAATGTGTATGTGCTGTAGCACTTCAATAGAGTAACACTGCTTAGGCGTCTAAATCGTGAGGATTTTTATATAATTTGTGGCTATTATGTGTAAATCGGAAGAAGAGACGGTTATTGAGTTGACAAGACTGGCCGCTTGTGAACAGTTTGTCCGCTATTGATGGGTGCTGACGTGTCCGACTTCAAGCTACTGCGGTGGCAGCGGACACCTCGGGTTCGTGCTTACTTGATGGCGTCGTGCGCGTCCACCGAAGTCGTGAAGGTATAGTCGAGGCCTACAACGACCTCGGCTCTGGAGGATCTGTCTGGGTGCCAATGCCGTACTCCGTTCAGTTCACGGACCCTGTGACGGCGACGTTGGGGTTACGCCTACCGCAGGGGCCATTCGAGGTAGCGATAACATCCCCGTCCGCGAGCACTCGGGGGCCATGGGACGCTTCTGTCACGGCCACCGAGTGAAGGTGCTCATCCTCGCACCAGTCGATTCGAGCTGAACGGGGGATCACAAGATGTACATGATACGAACACAGCGCTGTCTACTATTCTCGTGGCGGTCAGGGTCCGCGTTCAGCCCAGCCTACGAAGAGGACCATTATGAAAAAGGATAAGGTCATTGCGCTTTGCGCCGTGCTACTACTCGCGCCGTTCTCCACCTTGGTCGCGGAGGGGCTCTATTTCAGCGTAAGCACCGGTATGGTGCTACCCGCTGAAAGGGAGGTTTCCACGACAACGAGCACATTGGCATACAAGACTGACTTCGGCTGGCCCGGCCAGATTGGCGTCGGCTACGCTGTCAGCGGATTTCGGCCGGAGATCTCGGTCGGTTACCGTCGAGCCCCGAGTTCCGCCTTCAGATACAAGAAACATGACAGCAAGATATCCGAACAGGATCTGAAACCTCGGAACGCATCCCTTGAGAAGGTCGACCACGGGGGATACGTGAGCTCCTTGGACTTGATGGGAAGCATCTACTACGACATCGACACGACCACGGCCTTCATTCCTTTCATCGGCGTTGGTGCAGGATTGTCGAATGTCTCTGTGGGAAGATCGCAGAAGATCAGCTCGTTGACCGGATTGGAGACAGAAAATTCTCTGTGGGCGTTCGCGTTCCAGGCTGCTGCGGGTGTCGGTATTGCGCTGATCGAGGACGTGACGGTTTCCCTTGGCTACCGGTTGACCGGCATGATTGAGGGTGAGTTCAGCAAGAGCAAGGAAAAGCAGCCAACGGCGTTGATCCACAACGTCGAATTGGGCATCCGCTACCGATTCTTATCAGTTCGGTCGTGATGACTAGACGGAGCATGTGGAGGAGAACCATCTTCGGGGTCGCCGTGCTGGGGGGCCTGTTGTCGGTAGCCGGCCAGGCATTTGCCGAGGAGGAAGGCTTCTACGTTACTGCCTCCTATCTGCCGACGTTCACCGATGCCACCGACTTTGAGATTGGCGCCAAGCCGGCGAAGGTAGGGGACTTCAAGGCGAACCGGGGGGGCAACGGTGCGTTTGAGGTGGGGCTGCTCGGCCTGCGGGCGGCGGCGGGCTACATGTTTGGCTTTCTCCGGATCGAAGGTGAGGTTTCCTACCGGCAGTTGAAGCTCACCGACTATGAGTACACATCATATACTTTTCAGAAGAAGACGCTCACAGGCGCGGCGCTTGATTCCTTGAACAAGAGCATCGAAGTGGAGTCCGGCGGTCTGCAGGCACTGAGTCTGATGGCCAATACTTGGTATGACCTCGATACCGGCAGCGCGTTCGTGCCCTACATCGGATTTGGCATCGGCGCGGGGCAGATCACGCTGGCCACCGAGGCGAAGAACAAGCCGTTCATGTTGGGCGGACGCCCCGCCGGGGCAAGGAGTCAGAAGTTCCCCGCGTCCAGTGGTTGGGCGTTCGCCTACCAGATCGGCGCCGGCTTGGGGTATGAGCTCGGGGGCGGGCTGATCGCGAGCGCCGGCTACCGAATGTCCGGCACCACTACGGTGGAAGTGGCCTGGAATGCAAAGAACTCCAGTACCGATGAAGTTCTGAGGGCGGCCAGTCTGCTTCACGGCATAGAACTCGGCATCAGATACCAATTCTGAGATACGAGCGGGAGTCGAGAAGTGCCTGCGTTGCCCCGGCCCGAAGTGCGGCCGGGTGGAGTTCTGTATGCCGGCGTGCGGACTGCGCCCCGGTCCGATGGGAGCAGCGTCAGAGATGGCCGGCATCGGGAGTCTGTTTGATGGGTATCGGACACGCGATGTCTGTAGAACAGGCCGGACGCCTTCTTGGTTGCCCATTTCCAATGGGGATTCTTTCGAAAACGGGGAGTTGGCGGTCGTAGCGTGAGCCCCCGCGCTGCAGGTCGGCGTAGCCGCCGTTCCCTGGCGAGGGCCGCGTAGTAGGTGCCGGCGGGTGGAATCAGGTCGATCGCGAACCCCGGTCGACCGGGCCGCTGCTGGGCCGAAGAGCTACGCACCAACCTGGCCAAGACGCCCTCACGGATGATATAGCGGGATCCTGCGAACAGACACGCGGCTGGGGCCTTATGCCGGGTCGCGGGTCGAATACCAAGCTTTATCAGGGGAGGGAGTAGCTACCTGACCCGGGCGAATAGCCAGGATCCCAAGGATTGGTCTGCAAAGCGAACACCGGTGGCGAGTGATAACGGAAAGATCACCGGATCTAGAGCACCACCAGGCAAGCCGGGAGGGGCGACCCGTCCTGGTGCTGGGCGTGATCGTCGACCACAGTGCGCTGGGCGACTGGTCGTCATCGGGAGCTATGACCATCGGCCCGAACCGCTGTCACCGGTTCTGCGCACGTACGCGGAGCCGTCGACGAGTTGAACCGCGCGGCATCAGGGCGCGATTGGTCGCATTCCAGATGCTTGATCAATGTTAACAGCTTGTGGTACAAGGGCGCCGACATTGTGAGAGTGACGAGGGCGGCGGCGCCGTGATTGACCACGAAGACGGAACGATCACGTGCAACGTCCGCTACTGGCCGCGAGAGCGGTTGGTCAGCCTGAGCGCGGTGGGGCTGGGTGACTGCTTCCGGGTGCAAGGGATGGAGTAGCTCGTGGCTGTCCGTGGCCCACGATACTGCAACGATGAGATAATCGTCTGCACCTACATAGCGAGGTTCCGCCAGCCCTCGTCCGAGGCCGTTGAGATGTTCTCGCGTCTCTTCCCCAACCGGTCGGCGAAATCAATCAGGGCGAAAATCGGCAATATCGCCGCCATGCTCCGTGATGAAGGGTTGCCCCATAGCTGGCAGTCATACTTGACGGGAACGACGACAGGACGGTCGGCGCGTAGAACGAATTGGGAGATCGTACGCCCTCTGACGTGCTTGAGCGAGAAGGATCTCCTCGAGCGAATCGCCCGGGTGCCGCCCGCTTCGACTACGCCGCGGCGATGGTGAGTGCGGTGAAGATCAGTGAGATGGTCATGCACCCTGCGCCAAGCACGGCGATACGCTGCTGGTCGACAGACGCGCGGCGGTGGTGGTGGTGTCGCTGGTACCGGGCAGGCATCGGCACGAGATCACTGCGCGGTACGCCGATCTGCCGTGCGGTCGGTGCGGAACGTCGCTGAGCTTACAGGGTCGTGCACCGGTTGTGGCGGCGTGGCGGCTGCCGCGTGTTCTACGGCCACGAATTCTACGGCCACGAGATCCTGACCGAGCTGGCCGGCGAGCACGGTTGAGCCGCTGAGTCCCCCGTCGCGTGTTAGTCGCACCTGTTGGGCGCCAACATGACGCACGCTGGCGGGATCACCCGTAGTAGTTCTGATTCGGGCTCTATTGCTGAACGAGATCGCGGCAGTCATGGCGATCGGACGGAAGGCAGCAGCGGACGGTCCTATGCCTGCCGAAGAGCTGTGGACCACCTTGGCCAGGACGCCCTCACGGTGATATAAAGCGTTCCTGAGAACAGACACGCGGTTGGGCCTCATGCCGGGTCGCTGGTCGAATACAACAGCTCCACCAGGGAAGGGAGTAGCTACCCGACCCGGAGCGAATAGCCAGGAACCCAAGGATACTTGTGTGCCCAAGCATGCGATGTCTGTTCTCAAACGGCCCGGCGCCTTCTTGGCTCCGCGCCGGGAGGGATCACATGCAGTGTCGCGTGTTCGGGACCGTCCTCGGTGGACTGGTCGTCGCTTCGATGCTCTTTCTCGGCGGCTGTGAGGAGATAGTAGACGACAAGCCCACTCCCAAGCCGGACAAACCCGCCCAGCTCTACAAGGAGGCCGATCTCGCAGCGATCAAGAGCCGCTGGCGAGGGTTCTCATTAGGCGGTAGCGGGTCATCACCACACAGCACCATGCAGGCACGGGCCACCGCTGACGTGGCCGACGCTTATGCTTATGAGGGCATCCCCGGCCTAGCCGTCGACGATGCGCGTGCATACGGCGCCTGTGAGGTATTCAGCGCACGCTTCCAAGTCTTCCCGCTCTGGCCGGAAGGCATAGCCGACCTAGTGTTCTTCGATTGCATCGACCGTGTTGAACAGGAACCAGGCCACTTTCATGTGGCGGCCATGTGCAACGGCGAAGTGGAGCCAGCGACCTTCGCGCCCAATGATCGCACTACCTACGAGTTGGCGGCCACACCGAAACAAGCAAACTGGATCTTCGTGAGAGCGGGTGATAGAGAACGCACCGTTCCAGACCCGGAGCACACTCAGCAAACCGTCGCCCGACATCGCGTTGCCCCTCGGTCAACAATCGCCACGATTGGCGCAGAGGCACGCTGGCTCAGTTATGTGGAAGCAGTGAACAACTACGATGGTGGCGGGGTAACCGTGATTCGTTGGGCGGTTGGACAGGAAGAGGCCATGCACGACCTGATCCTGGACGCTGCCAAGGGGGCGCGATTACTTTCGTTCTCGATCTCGCACGATCCCGAGCCCGGCAACAGTGACGACACAGACATCATCACGGACACAGGAATCGCGAATATCACGGCGAACGATGCCGCCGCAGTCGACGAATATCAGCGGCGGTGCGCCGCACTACCGGGTTGAGATCAGGACTAGACAATTTGACTGAACCGCGCGCATCGAGTCCGGTGGCCAGCAGGTTCGGCGGAGGCGTCTTCGGAGGTGGCGACCTCGTGGATGGTCAGCCATTGGGTCACCGCATCACCACATCGCTGCGCGCTCGCCCGTCCGGGGCGGCATCCTCGGGTGGCGCGGATCCTCGTAGTATCGGCTGGTGACCTTGCCCTTCTCCTTGACCGTGACGTTGGTGGGCAACACGGCGCGGAGTTGTCGCAGCAGACCCTCGATAAGGGAGCCCGTATCCATGCGACGAAGAACGAGCAACGCCTTCATCGGGACAGGGGTGGTTGCGCCGGCTCCACTCGATCTCTGCCTTGCCGAGCTCGCGCGCCCGCTCGGGGTGTCGTCGGAGTCGGGACAGACTTCGGCCCAGCACCGCTCAAGAGGCTGCCCCTGGAACAGGCTGAGGAAGTGCAGCCTATATGGGCGCGCCGCACGCGGTGCTGTTCGGGCGCGACATTGCAGTGTCGTGGGGGCCTCACAGGGCACGGAACGATCCTACGGTACACCGCGCCCTTCGTCCGGCGACGGCGCCGCGGCGGTTTGGACTCTCAGGGCCATGAGTGTCTCCGCCCCTGACACCAGCATCGAGGCCGCGGCGGCGGCGGCCCGGCAGCATGAAGACGCCGCCGGCTACCTTCGTGGGATTACCGGTGAGCGTGTGGGCGTTACGTGTCGCGCTTGTTCGTAACGGCGTCCAGTGCCCGGGCTCAAACCGAGATACTACCGCCCCCGGCAAGGCAGCTGCGCTATTGAGCCTGTAGACATCTCAGCGTGAAGGCGTCGGTCTCCCTGATACGGCAGGAAGCCGACGACCGCCGGCAGGCGGGGGCGCGCCGACGGGGCCGGTGGCGGCCCTTTTTTCCGTTTACGCCCCCCCCGGGCAGGGGGCCAAACACCGCGGGCGGGCGGCGTCGCGCAGACGGGTCCGATGCAGTCCATTTGTCCCGTTACCGCCCGCCGAGGACAGGAGCACAACCACGCCGGGCGTGCGGCGGATAGAACCGGCCCCCGAGAAGGTGTCAGACGGCGCCACGCGGAGCCAATTCGGGCGGCCGCAAATTGGCGTACCAAATGGTGCATCCGCCGGAGGGATAGTAGGGGCGAGGGAAGGCAGCTTCAGGGCCGGGGAAGCGGTAGATCGGGCGGTCCTTGAACTTGAGCCGGGGAACCTTGACCAGCCCGGTCGGCATGGAGCGGGAGATGAGCTCTACTGCGGCGCCGGTCCAGCGATACCAACCACTGGGGTACCATGAGGGCCAGGAGCGAAACCGCAGTTCCATGACATCGCCGATCATCGGTGCTGTCTTGCGGAAGTGATAGACGGGTTCGCCTCTGTACCGGTGCCGGCACTCGACCAGATTCGGCGGCTTCGAGGTGGAGATGTGGTCCCAATCCTCGCCGGTCCAGATGCGCCAGTCCGTGTATTTGAGCCACGGATTGAAAGCGCTGAGTTCGACGATATCACCGATTGTCGGCTGTTGAGGCAGATGATTGATCCGGTGGCGATGGACGGCGCGGTGATCGAGGCCATGCTGGCCGGCCACGGTGCGCAGGGAGAGCGAGCCTGCAAGCAGCTTGGCCTCGATCGCTTCGCGTTCGAGGTGGCAGCACACGGTACACGGTTTCATGGGCTCGAAAGGTAGCGCCGCGCCACGGCGCCGGTCCAGACGCCGGCGGCGCCGCAACCGTCCCCAGGAGCGCGCAAGTGCGGCCCTGGGGAGCCGCTGGCACTAGCGTCCGGGAGCTTCAAGGCGATTCTCCAGTGGCGAACGAACCCGTAAAGGAACGTGGCAGAAGACGGAGAGTTGTCCCGTTACGCCCAATTTCTTCACGGCAAGAAGCACTCGCCGGAAGCGGTGACAGATCGAAACGGTCGTGGCAGAAGGAGCATCGTGCGCGCCGGACTGGGCAACCCGACCCCGTACCGACGCCTGGGGATGGTCCTGCATGGCCTCCATCACCCTGCGGCGATGTGAACCAATCCCGATGCTGACCTACCGAGTTGCTGCGCATGCCAACGGGAGACGATCTGGGTGTGCCTGGGAGGGACCCGACCGCACAGAGCTTACTGACGGCCCCTCGCCTGCGAGTATGCCGAGACAGCGGGCCGCCCGAACCCCCCGATGCGCCCCGCCCACCTGGCCCATGTGGGGGCTGCGGGAGACCCTGGGGAACGCCTCGCTGAGCGCCACGGCGAGGCGTTCTCCCTCGGTCGAGAGCCGTCCGCCGCCAAGGGGTTGACCGATGTGCGAAAGGTGCTCTTCCGGCGCCGGAGATTTCGACGATTAGGTCAGTACGGTCAACCCCCTACGCGGCGTTTACGACGGCACCGGGAGCACGCAAACGCAGTGCTCCCATCTCAATTGCCTCAAAGACAATAATACGCCCCTCACGCCCCCCGGCACATCGCGCCAGCACCCTTCAAGCCGCCGGCTCCAGACGCTGGGAGTGAGGGCCTGATCAGGGCAGTACATGACAGTACGGTGAGGAAGTGGGGACAGAGGGGTCATGACGGTGGCGTGAGCGGGGCGTGATATTCGCCACGCATCTGTCGGTTTCGACGCCGCACACGCGCGAGATAGGAAGAAAGCGACGCCGAGTGGCCGAGTGAACACTCAGCCCTAGAGCGATAGAACTCCTGAGCGCCAGCGGCCCTTCCCATAACCAAGTGGGTGCGCGGGCGGTACACGGGCCGGTGCGGCTGGACAAAGAAAAGCCGCCGGTGCCTTGCGAAGAAGATACCGGCGGCACGGAGAACCGCTCCCTCTGCACACAAGGAGCGTATCACCCGGCTAGTAAGCCACGGTCGCGGCCAGCGGCTCAACCCGGCTCGCGTGCAGGGCCTGCAGGTGACGAATCGGGGGCGACCGGATCATCCTGTGCCGGTGCGGGCGGCAGGGGACTGCTCCCCGCCAGCAGCGCCGGTCGGCTGTAGGGGACGTGCAGCAGCTCGGCGGTGCGGCGCTTGGTTTCTTCTGGACGACGGTCATAGCGCTGAGTGGTGGTGACCGAGGCGTGGCCGGCGAGGCTCTGCACGCTGGAAATGTCGGCGCCGGCGTCGAGCAGCTCGCCGACGAAGGAGCGGCGCAGGTCGTGCGGGGAGAACTCGGGCACGCGGGCGCGCCTGGCGAGGAACTGCAGGCGCAGCAGGACCGCCTGGCCGGTGATGGCGCGGCGCTGGATGTGGCCGCCCTTCTTGACCGGGCACAGCAGCGCGCCGGACCAGGAGCCGCGGCGTGCGATCCAGTCGTCGATGGCCTCCTTGCCGCCGCCCGGCGCGTAGACGATGCGTTCCTTGCGGCCCTTGCCGTGTCTGATGGTGACCGCGCCGGAGTCGTAGTCGTCGAGCCCGATCGCGACCGCCTCGCTGCGGCGCAGCCCGCAGCCATACAGCAGGGCGAGCATGGCGGCGTCGCGAGCGCCGACCGGGGAGTCGTCGCAGGTCTCGAACAGGCGGCGGATCTCGCCCACCGAGACATGGCGCCCGGCCGGCAGGGTGGAGCCGCTGACGTTGCCGACGTCGACGGCGCGGGCGAGCGCTTCGGCGCTGATCAGCTCCAGCCGCCAGGCTTCGCGCAGGGTGCCACGCACGGCGGACAGGATGTGGTTGATGGTCGAGGGCTTGGCGCCGTGCTCGATGAGCACCGCGCGCAGCGCCATGACGTGCTGGTAGCGGACCTCGGCCCAGTTCACGGTGAACGCGCTCTTGGAGAGCCCGCCGGTAAAAATCTCGGCGGCGCGGTCGAGGGAGCGTTGCAGGCCGCGGCGCCCGACCGACGACGGCCGCCCGGCGAGGTAGACCATGGCCGGGTTCTGGTCGGGTGCGCCGGAGACGGCGACGACGGGAACGAGTGCGCGGTCGGAGGACACCATCTCCATCATAGCGCGGTGCCGCTACGGTGTACGTCTTCCGGCGGCGGTGGGCGGCGCTGGATGAGGCCGACGATCTGGAAGCCGTAGCGGTCGCGCACGGCGATGCCGATGTCGTCCAGGCGCCAGAAGGAACAGTCCGGGAACTGACTTGTGGCATGGGAAACGTAGCGGGCGTCGATGTGGATCTCCCG
>MPNH01000015.1 GCA_002238925.1 Spirochaetaceae bacterium bin103
TATTACGTACTACATTCTTAGTTGAGCAGAAGACAGAGCTTCATTCCTGCAAGCGTGTATTCTCAGTACACCCCTCACTGGTGCTGGAGCCTATTCAATGGACAAACGCAAGGGACTGACTGACCTGTTTGATGTGCTCCTCGTTGGAAAAACTGAACCCGCTGACTACGAGTCTGTCAAAGTCTGCTAGTATCTCACTGTGCCTGGCCATGTCGGTGGCCAATATGAGGTTAATGATTCCCTGTGAGCGGAGTGACATGAGGAGAGGTGAGGAGGGGTGGAGAGGGGAGAGGCGGGTAGGGGGAAAAGGTTGATAGATGTGCATGCGAAAGTATGAGTTCATTGTTTAACCTACTACTACACACAAACCAGTCACTTCAAAGATGTAGGTGACAGAGATGACAGACACAATGGAGAGTGAGTGACAACAGGTGTGGTAGCTTGATGCTATAGTAATGAATAGTGCCCCACACGCAGTGCACTCCACAGCCGAGCTGTGGCAACACCGACTAACCATGCGCACTGTCTTGTAATCGTCCGAGTCCAGAGTGGATAAAATGTTGCTTTCTGGGTCTGCCAGAATCTGGAAGGCCACGGCACAGTGGTGGTTCTCCAGTGGGGAAATGTCATTGTAGCGGATCGCTAACTCCGTCCGAGCATTGATCTGGTACCTAGACACAGTAGACAGTCAACACACATGCAAGACCACATCACATCAGTTAAGGTTAAGATGCCAATGGGCACTTTGCACCAATTGCATGAGGGAGGGAGGCATCATCAGTGCATGACTTCTCTTAGCACCCAACTACACTTTCATGATGTGATATCGTCCATACTGGCCATGTTAGAGACAGCCGTGGAACATCTTGCTAAAGCATAGTCAATCGGCTTCGACAAAGTGTGCTGCTATTCGTACTCTCTACAGAGCCATGGCTAGGCACAGTAGTGCGGTGATGAGGGGGTGAACTACATTACACTCACACCCTCTACCAGGCTATAAAGGGTTTTAAGCATGTCGCTATGACAGACAAATGAATGTTGGACGATCCTGCATTCAGCTCCTCTGTCTGGATGTGATGTATGTAAGACTGCTCCTACACTTATTGAGTCAGCACTGTGGAAGGTACTAGCAGCACACTGCTTCACATTACTGCCAACAACAGTCATTAATGCCTCCAGTACACACACACGAGTGCAAACAGCCTGTGATGAAGGAACAAACACTTACGCGTTATTGTATCCTGGGTGGTCGAGGTCATGACATATGGACGCCGTCAGGAGTTCCAGCAAATCAGTGTGGGACAGCTTGGATTGCAGATCACAGAGATGGATGATACCGTACATCTGGGAGGGAGGGGAAGGCAGGAGAGGTGAGGGGGGAGGGGATGGTGCATCACTGCTGCTGGGTTTGGTGCACAAGACATACCCGTGCTCGGAACTCCAAGTCCGGGTCATCTTTTGGGCCTTCACCTGACTGGGATGGGACGGGCATGGGATTCAGAACGGGGATAGGAATGAATGAGAATCGGAATGAGTACAATTCTTCACCCCACACCTCTCCCCCTCCAGCAAACCTGCACAAGGACCATCTTTGACTCAAGGAGTTTTGAGATGATCAACTGCTTGCCTTCCACAGCGAGGTCGCAGGGTGTCTTCTGGTCAGTGTTCTTCAGGAATAGTGGAGCACCATGGGCCAACAGCAGCTGGCGTGGCCAAAGATGGAGTGTTGGGAGAAGAGCCCATTACTGTACATGCTACCACCCCCCTCACATCCCCACAGTGCATGCCACTGACCCCCTCACATCCCCACAGTACACGCCACTGACCTCCACACATCCAAGGAGTCCCGCGCGCGCCGCTTGGCGCCAACCTCGGCTGCCCCGTAGTAGATCCGCTCGGCCTGGTCGTAGTCCTCGTAGACCTTCAGCACGTCCAGGTCGAAGGAAATCACGAACTCGGCGCTCGGCCGCGTGCCGGCGTACAGGTAGCGCACCACCTCCGGCTGGTAGACGGCCAGCACCTGCTCAATGGTGACCGCGTTGCCCCCCGAGGAGGAGATGCGCCCGGCCCCACCCTTTACCCCAACGTCGCCGTACAGAAAGGTCACCGGCGGTTCGTGGCCGTACACCTCGCGGGCAATCGGGCCGCCGGTGTCGAACGATCCGCCGGCGGTCAGATGGTCCTTTCCCGCCGGCTCGAAGTCGACCTGCTCGTATGCCCAGCGCATCGGCCAGTCGACCCGCCACAGCAGCTTGGCGGCACCGGAGCGGGTCAGGTCCAACTGCCGCTCGGCGCCGTCGCTGTCGCGGTAGCTGACGATGTCGCCGCCGTCCCAGTCCAGCACCGCGGTGTCGTCGGTGCCGTCCCGCTCCGAGTAGATGGTAATCGGCCAGTAGTCGGCGTCCAGCGGCCGCTCGCGATGCTCGTTGAGGATGCCGCGGATCCGCGCGCGCGCGGCGAGGGCGGCGCGCACCCCGTCCGCGTAGCGGCAGTCCCGGTAGCGCTGCGCCTGGTACAGGTACTCCGGCGCGATGCCGAGCCGCGGCATCACCTGTTCGAGGCCGTGCTCGAAGCCGGCGGCGTAGTTGGCCGCGGCGCCGAACGGATCGGGCACGTCCACCACCGGCTTGCGCAGGTGGCGCGCCAACTCCTCCTGCCGCGGCAGGTTACCCGGCACCTTGCGGAACACGTCGTAGTCGTCCCACGAGTAGATGAACCGCACCTGCTTGCCGCGGTCGCGCAACGCGCGCGCCACCAGCTCGGTGGACATCACCTCGCGCAGGTGGCCGAAGTGCACCGACCCCGACGGCGCCACCCCGGAGGCGACCACGTAGCGCTCGCGGTCGCCGCGCTGGCGGATAATGCGCTCGGCGGCCTGGTCCGCCCAGTGATTCGAGGGCGGCCCGGCGCCGGCGCCGGAAGCGGAGGGTTCAGTTGCGGCCATCTCCCGCCGAGTATAGGAAAAGCGCCGTTCGCCCGGCAATGCGCGGGCGCGCGGCGCAACACGGGTATGCTGCGCAAACTGTCATCGGCGCTGCGCGCGCCGCTCGTCCTGTCCCTGGCCGGCCTGCTCGGTTTCGCCGGCTGCGCCACCGGACGCGAGATGACCCGCGGTCCGGTCGGCTTCACGCAGACCGGCGAGGCGTCCTGGTACGGCCAGGACTTTCACGGCAAACCTACCGCCAGCGGCGAGCCATACGACATGTGGGCGCACACCGCCGCCCACCGGGAACTGCCGTTCGGCAGCATGGTGAAGGTTACCCATCTCGACACCGGCGCCAACACCGTAGTGCGCATCAACGACCGCGGGCCGTTCGTACATGGCCGCATCATCGACCTGTCCCTCGCCGCCGCGCGCGACCTGGGCCTGGACCGCACCGGCACCGGCAGAGTGCGCATCGAGGTGGTCGGCGGTGCCCCCGCGCAGGCCGGAACCTACTTCCTGCAGGTCGCCTCGTTCGAGAACCGCACCAACGCCGACACCTTGCTCGACCGGCTACGCGCCGCCGGCTACCGCGCAGAGTTGGCGTCCGGCCCTGGCGTCACCCGCGTCGTAATCCGCAACCTGAATGCCGCCGACGCCGACCGCATCGCCGCCGAACTCGCCCAACGCGGCTTCCCCACTCCCCTGCGCCGCCTGCAGAACGGCTGATCCTCCGCATCCTCCGCTCCTCCGCGCTCGGCGCTTGAGCCTGCAGCGGGAATCCTGCTATGGATGGGGGAGCAGCTTGCCCGCGCCCCAGTAGCTCAGTGGGATAGAGCAACGGTTTCCTAAACCGTAGGTCGGACGTTCGAGTCGTCTCTGGGGTAATCAGCCGATGCGCATCGCCCTTGCCCAGATCAACTCCACCGTCGGCGACTTTGCCGGCAACAGCGCGCGCATTCTTGCCCGGATGGACGAGGCGCGCGCCCTGAACGCCGACCTGGTGGTGTTTCCCGAGCTCTGCCTGTGCGGCTACCCGCCGATGGACCTGCTCGACCACGCCTCCTTCGTGGAGGAGAACCGCAAGGCGCTGCGCCGCCTCCAGCACGCCATGCCGCCCGGCCTCGGCGCGGTGGTCGGCTACGTGGACCGCAACCGCGGCGCCGCCGGCAAGCACCTCGCCAACGCCGCCAGCCTGCTCGCCGACGGGCGCATCCTGCATTCGCAGGCCAAGACCCTGCTGCCCGCCTACGACGTGTTCGACGAATCGCGCTACTTCGAACCCGCCGCCGAGCGCCGCCTTGCCCACTTCAAGGGCGAACGCATCGGCATCACCATCTGCGAAGACATCTGGTGGGAGACCGAGCCCGACCCCGCCGGCCGCTACGCCGTCGACCCGGTGCGCGACTGCCTGGACCAGGGCGCGACCCTGCTGGTGGCGCCCTCCGCCTCGCCCTACTACCGCGGCAAGCCGCAGGTGCGCCGGCAACTCCTCAAGGGCATCGGCTCCGGCGCCGGAGTGCCGGTGGTGTACGTCAACATGGTGGGCGGCAACGACGGCCTGCTGTTCGACGGCCAATCGATGGTCACCGACGCCGGCGGCGAGCTGGTGCTGCAGTGCGCCGGCTTCGAGGAACAACTCCTGGCGTGGGACAGCGAGCAGCCTGGAGAACCGGTCGCCCCCGCCGACGACGACTGGCCTGCCGTGGAGCGCGCCCTCGGCATGGGCATCGCCGACTACCTGCGCAAGACCCATCACGAACGGGTGCACGTGTCCGTGTCCGGCGGCATCGACTCGGCGCTGGTGGCCGCCCTGGCAGCCCGCGCGCTCGGCCCGAAGCGGGTCACCGCCTTCTCGCTGCCGTCGATGTACTCCTCCGACGGCAGCAGGACCGACGCCGCACTCCTGTGTGACCGCCTCGGGGTGCCGATGCACTCCATTCCCATCGCGGACCTCTACACCGGCTACGAGCGCGCCCTTGCCCCGGTGTTCGCCGGCGCGGCGCCCGACGTCACCGAAGAAAACCTGCAGGCGCGCATCCGCGGCATGCTGATGATGGCGTACTCCAACAAGACCGGCTCCATCCTGCTTGCCACCGGCAACAAGTCGGAACTCGCCACCGGCTACTCCACCCTGTACGGCGACCTGTGCGGCGGCCTCGCCCCGATCGGCGACCTGCTCAAGACCGAGGCATACGCCCTCGCCCGCGCCATCAACCGCGACGGCGAAATCATCCCCGAAGCCACCCTCACCAAGCCCCCCTCAGCCGAGCTGCGCCCCAACCAGACCGACCAGGACTCGCTGCCCGACTACGAGCTCCTCGACCAGATCCTCGAGCTGTACGTGATCGACAACCTCACCCGCACCGAAATCGTGGCCCGCGGCTACGACGACGCCACCGTCGCCGACGTCCTGCGCCGCGTCGGCCGCTCCGAGTACAAGCGCCGCCAGGCCCCCACCATCCTCAAGGTCTCCGCGCGCGCCTTCGGCACCGGCCGCCGCTTCCCGATAGCCCGCGAAATCCACGAAGCCTCCTGACTACGGAGCCTGGTCGAGGAACCCACCATGAAGACCTACGAAGCCTCAGGTTTCCAGCGAATCACGCTCCCGCCCACTCGCCTGCGGAGACGAAAGCCTAGACACTACCGAGAGTGGAGAACACTTCGACAGTGGGAGATGATTCCGTCCTGGGAGGTTAGTCCTACCGGATACCTGCTCCGCGAGGCGAGAGAAACTGCAGGGCTTACACAACAGAGCCTCGCAACCCGACTCGGTTGCACCCAACAGGCGATCGCCCGAGCCGAACGGTTCGACAGCAACCCCACGCTTGAATTCGTACGCTCATGGGCGGACGCTCTCGAATTCCACTTGGTGCTGGAACTCACCCGTGCACATGCTTCCGACACCTAGGCCGCTGCACGGTGTTCGACAGGCGCACGGCCGCGTGCGACGTGCCGCGTCATTGGATGTGTAACCCGCTCCTGCTTTCTTCACGAACGGCAACGAGGTTCTGGCCCAGTTCGCCGGTCTGGTGGAGCACCTTGAAGCCGTGGGATTCCAGCTCCGCGCGCAGCCGGGGACCGGTGCGGTAGCGGCGGAACGGGGAGTACCATGATCCGTTGATGCGGATCGAGCCGTCGATCTGATAGCGCTCGATGTTCTCGCGCAGATAGTTTTTCATGCCTGCCAAACCGCACGACAACCGTATCGGCGCCACTTCAGCCGAGCAACTCGCACGTCGCCGTAACTTGACTCTATTGGAACGACAATTATCTTTCCGGCGTGATGGCGGACGCAACCGGCCTCCGCGTGGTTGTCGAGAACGGGAACTGGGGGGCGACCAGCCTGCGGACGATACGCGGGGTGCTCACCTCCGCGGCCCAGGTTCTGCTGGCCGGGTTCGGCAGCGTGCCCGACGCCGCCGTCCACGTGGCGCCGTGGCGCCAGAACCCGCGCGTGTTCCACGACCGGCGGCCCTACCAGGTGCGGCTCAGCGCGCGCGATACCTACTGGTGCCAGTACGTCTACCAGTTCGCGCACGAGCTGTGCCACGTCATGATCAACTTCGACCGCCACCGGGCGCACCAGCACCGCTGGTTCAGCGAGGCGCTGTGCGAGCTGGCCTCCCTGTTCGTCCTGCACCGCCTGACGGCGTCATGGATCGAGGCTCCCCCGGACGGTGTGGCGCAGGCGGCGGCGTACGCGCCCAACTTCACCGCCTACGCCGAGCGCACGGCGCAGCGCTACTGCCGGCCCGGCGACCCGCCGCGCTGGCTGGCCAACCACCTGCCGGACCTGGAAGCGGACCCCTACCGGCGCGGCGACAACGGCGCCTTGGCGATCTGCCTGCTGCAACCGTTCCTGGACGACCCCTCGCTGTGGCGCGACTGCGGCCGGCTGAACTGCTGGGATCCATACGCGGACGCGACCTTCCGCGACTACCTGGACTCCTGGGCGCGCCACCTGGCCCGCAACGGCTCCCCCCCCCCCGGGGCGCCGCCCCTGGCCCCCCCCCCTGGCCCGCAACGGCTCGACGCCGCGGGTGGCGCCGCTCGTCGCCGCACTCCTGTTCCGCCCGCGTGCCGACACCAGACAAGCCGTCCCGCCCTCTCCCGACAGCCCCGGCAGCGCGGCACCTTGACCGCGGCGTGGTGCCGGTAACACTTTGTCCGGCAGTCGTACAAACGACAAACAACAGGAGGTTTTCGAATGAAGAAAACTGTCAGATCCCTTGTCATGGCGCTGGTCGCGCTGCTGCTGGTGGCCGGTACCGCCAGCGCCGAGCGCTTCGTCATGATCACCCACACCCAGGGCACCGATCCGTTCTGGCCGGTCGTGCAGAAGGGCGGCGAGGATGCCGCGAACGCGGTCGGGGCCGACTTCGAGTACAACTTCGCCCCCTCCGGCGACATGGCCGACATGGCGCGGCTTATCGAGGCGGCAACCGCAACCCAGCCGGACGGCATCGTCGTGTCCCTGCCCGACGCGGACGCCCTCGGCGGCGCCATCAAGGCCGCGGTCGCATCCGGTATCCCGGTCATCACCATGAATTCCGGGCTCGAGTCCTCCGCTGCGGTGGGTGCGCTCATGCACGTCGGGCAGCCGGAGCGGCTGGCCGGTGAAAAGGCGGGCGAGCGCGCCAGGGCCGAGGGTGCCACCCATGCCATCTGTCTCAACCAGGAGTCGTTCAACACCGCCCTGGTCGACCGTTGCGCCGGCTACTTCGACTCGATGGGCAAGGAACTCAACATGATCGACGTGTCCAACGACGTCGCCCAGATCAAGACGCGCACCGCCGCCGCCCTGCAGGCGGACCAGGACATCGATGCCGTGCTCGCGGTCGGCCCGCACGTGTGCGTCGCGGCCGCCGCCGCGGTGCAGGAGGTCGGCGCGGATATCCACCTGGCCTGCTTCGACCTGTCGCCGGAAGTGATCAACCTGATCGAAGATGGCGAGGTCGCGTTCACCATCGACCAGCAGCAGCGCCTGCAGGGATACATGCCGATCATCGTGCTGCATCTCTACAATCAGAACGCCGGGCTGCTGCCGGGCGCCAACATTCCCTCCGGTCCTGGCTTCGTGGATGCCTCGAATGCCGCCGGGGTCGCCGCCCAGGCGGGCGTAAACCGCTAACCCGAGCCTTCGACTTACCGCTTTTCCGGCGGCCGGCTCGCTCCCGCACGACGGGGGTGAGCCGGTGAGCCGGAGAGCCGGCGGCGGACAAGCCACAGCTCATCCGATATACGATATAGTCGGGTGAAGCTGCATGAATTCCACAACTGAGCGGGGCGGGCAACCCGCGGGCGCCGGACACCTCTCGGAAACCGACCGCCTGCGGGAAGCCGGCTGGTTCTCCCGCCTTGTCCATCGTCCCGAAATCGGCGCGTTCTCGGGCATGAGCGTGATCCTGATCCTGCTCGCCATCGCGGCCGGGGACGTGGTCTACAACCCGCTCGGGATCAAGAACAACCTCGCCATCGTCGCCCAGCTCGGCATCATCGCGACCGGCGCGTGCATGCTCATGATCGCGGGCGAGTTCGATCTGTCAATCGGATCGATGATCGGATTTGCCGGCATGTCGATGGCGATCATGCTCAAGTGGGGCCTGCCGTTCGGCATCGGCCCCGCCACGCCGCTGTCTGCATTCCTCATCACCCTGTGCCTCACCCTGGCCATCGGGTGGCTGATCGGCACCATCGTGGTGCGCACCCGGCTGTCGTCGTTCATCGTGTCGCTGTCGTTCCTGTTTATCCTGCGCGGCGCCACCGAGGTCAGCTTCCGCACCTTCAATCAGGGTTCCACCCAGGTGTCCGGCCTGCCCGACTTCAAGGAGACCGACTTTTTCGCATCCCTGTTGGGGGGCGAGACCTTCCAGTGGTTCTACGACCTGCTGTTCTGGCTCGGCCTCAACTTCAACCGGGCCGGCGATCAGTGGGTAACCGGCTTCGACGCCAAGGTGGCCTGGTGGCTGGTAATCTCCATCGCCGCGTGGTTCGTGCTGTCGCGCACCCAGGTCGGCAACTGGATCTACGCGACCGGCGGCAACGAAGAGGCGGCGCGCGCCAACGGCGTACCCACCGACAAGGTGAAGGTGTCGCTGTTCATGTTCACCGCCTTCTGCGCCACCATCTTCGCCGCCACCCAGGTGTTCGACACCAACACGGCGGACGCCGCCAAGGGCAACCTCAAGGAACTGGAGGCGATCGCCGCGGCAGTGGTGGGCGGGGTAATCCTGTCCGGCGGCTTCGGTTCGATCGTCGGCGTGGTGTTCGGGGCCGTCATCTTCGGACTGGTGCAGAACTCGGTGTTCTACATATCGTGGATCGACGGGTCATACTACCGGATGTTCCTCGGCACCGTGCTGCTGGTCGCGGCGTTCAGCAACGAGACCATCCGCAAGCGAATCACCGGGGGTATATGACGTGGCCGACCCGCTCATCAGGCTCGAGAACATCGTCAAGCGGTTCGGCAACTTCACGGCGCTGAACGGGGTTTCCATGGATGTCCACGCCGGCGAAGTACACGCGCTGCTCGGCGACAACGGCGCCGGCAAGTCCACCCTGATCAAGATTCTCGCCGGCGTACACCAGCCGACCGAGGGCACCATCTACCTCGACGGCCAGCCGGTCTCGTTCCGCAACCCGCTGGTGGCATCCGATGCCGGAATCGGCACCGTATACCAGGACCTGGCCCTCAACTCGCTCACCTCGGTGACCCGCAATTTCTTCGTGGGCAGGGAAATTACCCGCGGTCCGCGGCCCTTCGGAATCCTGCAAACCGCGAAGATGAACAGCGTCACCAAGCAGGAGATGGCCAAGATCGGCATCAACATCGCCGACCCCGAACAGGCGGTGGGCACGATGTCCGGCGGCCAGCGGCAGGCCTTGGCCATCGCGCGCGCCATCCACTTCGGGGCGCGGGTGCTGATTCTCGACGAACCCACCTCCGCCCTCGGGCAGAAGCAGCAGCTCGAGGTGCTCAAGACCATCAAGCGCGTGCAGAAGCGCGGCGATATCGCGGTCATCCTCATCACCCACAACGAAATCCACGCGCAGTTGGTGGCCGACCGCTACACCTTCCTCAGCCTCGGCCAGGTGATCGGCGAAGGCGTCGCCGACAACCTCGCCGGCGGCGACATCCGCCAGCTCATGGCTGGCGGCGCCCAGATGGCCGACCTCGAGGAAGAACTCACCGCCATCAACTGAATCAGCATGGCAGCGGCATCTCAACATAAGCCCCTACATCCGCCCGAATGGCTGAGAGGCGTGTGGGACGGCTCACCCGGCGGGGCAATGATGCGTGTGGACGAAAGCGGCATAGCGGTGCGGCAGGCGCACGAATGGGGGATCGTCCACGGACCGGCGGGCACACGCACGCTGATTGCGGAGCCGCGTATCCATGTCAACTACACTCAAGTCCAAGAGGAACATCGGGATGATGACCAGACCTATCGGGTCGTAGCTCTCGACGGCAGGAAGTTCGAGGCGTTTCTCCAGGACGACGGGTCGGTGCAAGTGGTCGTCGGCGACTTTCGAGGCACGTTTGCCGACATCCATGATGCGTTCGGAGGGCGCGAGGAGATCCGCAGAGACGTCCGATCGAGACAGTTGTCACATATGGAGATTTCAAAGAGGTACGACGAATTGGTCCGCGCTCATCCCCGAGAATGGGTGGCCTTCCACGACGGACACCTGACGGCTCTGGGAAGCAGCCGGGATGATGTGCTTGCAAACATCGAGAAGCAGCGCATCCGACGAAGCCGCGTCGTCATACAGTTCCTCGACCCTGAACCCAAAACATGGATCCTGTAGGGCCGTGACCGTACAGGGCTTTTTCGATGGCACCGGGCGCCCAAGGGTGGAGGCGGTAGTTGTCTTACCGCATCTCAGAACCAGGGGCCTCGTAGAGTTCATGGTCGATACCGGCGCCGATACAACCGTCTTGTCGCGTTCGGACGCGGAATCGATAGGGGCCAAAATTGACGGTCTTGACGATCCGCACGACGTCGGCGGGATCGGCGGCACCATGCGGATGTACTCCGTCCCAGCGGCGGTCTGTCTTTCCGACGGTAGCAACGAGCGATCCTTCGATATCCCAATTGGCATACCTGACAAGATTAAGGACTCCGCGGGCTACGCGGAGATGCCATCCCTGCTGGGACGTGACGTCATAAACCGGTCGGTGATGATCTACGACTCCCTGCGAAGGAAGCTGGAGTTCGTCTTTCCGCTCCAGTTCAGTGAAACACCCTTCCCGACCTAACCCGATCAGTGTCGCGTACCCGCAGAGCCGCGTCGATGACGGGGCAGAAGCCCATACCTCCTGGGCACGCGGGCAGCGTCGCGGGTCGTCGTCAGGCGCCGGTGGTCTGGCGCAGCAGGTTGAAGAAGGCGCGTTTGCGCGGGGTGTTGATAGCCCAGTTTACCGGCACGTTCTGGTAGCCGTCGGCGTAGTTGCCGGCTGACAGGCCGCCGCCAGCGCCGGGACCGGGATCGAAATAGCCCCACCCCGCGTGCCGAGACAGCGCCGCCGTGAAGTTGTTGTGCGGGCGGTCGAAGGCGAAGTGATCGTCCTCGGTAAAGGCTATCGGCTCGCCGCCGTAAGAGGGCTGCGCGCGCGTCCGGTCCACCATGGCGGCGATCCGATCCGGCTCGGTGACGCCGTTGCCGTGCAGCAGGAGGAAGTCGGAGGCGCCGCACACCGCGTCGCCGGGAATGCTGCGGCCGCGGTAGCTGGTGCCCGCCAGCAGGCGGTCGCCGCCGTGCCTGACCCGCCGCGCCAGGGCAATCAGCTCGTGCACGCGGTGCGGCTGCAGGATTTCGTGCTCGTAGCGCGGCACGTCGCACTCGTTGTTGACCTCGATTACCACGTTGCGCCAGCCCTCCTGCAGCACCCAGCCGCAGGTCTCCTCCACCGCCCGGCGCACCGCGGCCTCGTCGCGCAGCCGCTCGTCCTGGCCGAAATAGAAGATGCCGAGCACCACCACCATGCCCAGTTCGTCGGCGCGCTGCAGGATCCGGCTCAGGCGTGCCAAGTGGCTGCCGGCCTCGCGCGCCAGGGCGCCGTCCGCCGCGAACGGCGAGTTATGCCACGGCTGCGATGCGGGACCGGGCAGCCCGCGCCACATCTCGGCATCGGTATAGGCAACCCGTCGGTCGGCGAGTAGCTGCCGGAAGGGGTCCTCGCGGTAGTAGCCGAACGGCGCCCCGCCCTGCAGGTTCACGGTGACCGCCACCAGGCCGTGCTCGCGGTAGAGCGGCAGAGCCCGCACGAACTCGTCGGTGTTGCGGTCCGCGTCCCAGCGCTCCGTGTCCGGGTAGCGCCACAGGAAGCGGGTCGCCGGGTTGGCGTCATCGAAGACCGCGTTGGCCATCCGGCTGTTCAGCAGCAAGCCCTCGATCGGCCAGCCGCGGTACTCCCGCCCCCGGTACGTGGGCACACCGTTGATCAGCCACGCCTCTCCGTCGATCCCGACATGGGTCTGCCCGCGCGCCGCCCGCGGACGCGATGCGTTGGCCGCCATACTACGCCTGCAGTTCCGTCAGCAGCTCTTTGAGCAGCTCCATGCCGGCGCCCCAGCCCTGGTCCAGGCCGCTCAGGGCAGACTCGAACGCCGCCTCCTCCGCCTCGCTCGCCTTGTGCGGCACCCAGGTCAGGCACATCTTCGTCCCGCCGTCCGCCGCCTCGAACGAAACCGTGGTCAGCAGCGTCAGCGGCCAGTTCGGCATCATCGGAGAGGGCGTCACGGTCCAGTCCGCATCGGTGTTCGAGTGCAGCCACACCAGCCGCTCCGGCGCCGCCACCTCGATATAGTCGCCGCGCTGATAGTGCGAAGCGCCGCCAAACCGCATCTCGCACAGCCACGTCCCGCCCGGCTTCACCTCCACGCGCGGGATGACCGTTTCCACGTTCGGCCCGTACCAGCGCGCCAGCAGCTCCGGCTCCGTCCAGGCCCTCCACACCAGTTCGCGCGGCGCGTCGAACGTCCTTTCCAGTTCATAGGTCGGCACATCACCCATTCTTCAAACCTCTTGGTATCGCTTGTTGTTCAGCGCGTATACAGTTCTTGCCAGCGGACCGGGGAGAACCAGGAGGTGGAACGCAACGGGCCCCGGAACTGCCTGCCTGCTACTATACCAGCTTGCCGCGGTCACCGTTCCGAGCGCGCGTGTTTGGGCGGTGCCGCTGCGTCCCTGCGTATTCGTGGTATCGTGGCCGGTGTCGCCGGGTACGGGTACGCGCCCGCTCCCGAGCGTCGCTGGACCGGCGGTGTGCTCCGCCGCCGGCGCGCAAAGCAACGCCTGCACGTGCATGCGTATACGCGGCCGGGGGCCAGCGAAGCGCTGCGCCGACAATGGTAAGTGAAGATCCATGGCTACAAGCCCCGTTACTCTTGTCCCAGCCGCTCCAGCCGCTCCAGGGGCGCACTCCATCGGCGAGTTGCGCGAACGTTCGCTTCACGCCGAGCTCAAGCGCTGGTATGCGCAGCCCGGAGACCGCGCCGAGGTGCGGCTGGAGGGCTTCGTCATTGACCTGGTACGGGGCGATACCCTGATCGAGATTCAGACCCGCGGCTTCGCCAAGCTGGCGCGCAAGCTTACCCGGCTGGTGCGAGACCACCAGGTGCGGCTCGTGTTCCCAATCGCGCGCCGCAAGTGGATCGTGACCAGCGACGCCGACGGCACCGTGCTGCGCCGCCGCGCCTCGCCAAAGCGGGGCGCCTACCACGACCTGTACGCCGAGCTGATTCGCATCCCGCACCTGGTCGGCCACGCCAACTTCACCCTGGAGGTGCTGCTGGTCGAAGTGGAGGAACTGCGCTGCGCCGACGGCCTGGGCAGTTGGCGCCGCCGCGGCATCAGCATCCGCGACACGCGCTTGCTGGAAGTGTGCGACCGGCGCCGCTTCGACACCGCCGCCGACTTCGCCCGCCTGCTGCCGCCGCACCTGGAGCAGCCGTTCACCAACCGTACCCTGGCCGCCGCCGGCGCCATGCCCGCCACGCTGGCAGGCATGATGACCTACACGCTGCGCCGCATCGGCGCCATCGAACTGGTAGGCCGCCGCAACCGCGCCCACCTGTTTGCCCGCACCCCCCGCACCTGATATCGCTTTGCAGCGCCTGCTGCCCGTGGTAGCGTTGCCTCGTGCGAGCGGTTGACTTGGTGGGCACCTGGCGCCTGGTGTCGTGGGAGACGGTCTCCCCCGGCGGCGTCAGCCATCCCATGGGCCCCGGCGCCGTCGGCTACCTGTCGTACAACCGCGGCGGGCGGATGTCGGTGCAGGTAATGCGGCGGGAGCGCGGCGAACTGGCCGATGACGGTGTCATGAAGGCTTCCGCGGACCGGTTGCGCGTAGTGCTCGGCGGCTACCTCGCCTACGCCGGCAGCTACGAGGTGGACACCGCCGCGGGCACGGTAACCCATCGCATCGAGTGCGCGCTCCTGCCCGCCCAGGTGGACAGCGAACTGACACGCTGGTTCCAGGTCGACGGCGCCCGGCTCACCCTGCACCTGACCCCACCCGCGGCACCCGAATCCGGCACCGGCAGCCGCGTGACCTGGGAACGCATCGCATAGTGCGGCGCCCACACACTGCTTCGACCGGCAGCGAATCGCCACCGGCGCGGCCCAACATCCTGCTGATCACCACCGACCAGCAGCATCACCGGCTTGCCGGATACGCCGGCGACCGCTACGTCTGCACCCCGGCGCTGGACCGGCTGGCGCGCGAGGGCACCCGCTTCGAGTTGACCTACGCGGCCAACCCGGTGTGCGTGCCGTCCCGCTACAGCCTGCTCACCGGCCACCTGCCGCACCGTTTCGGCGGCCTGGAGACCAACCAGCAGAGCAACGGCCCACCGCTGCCCGCCATCGCCGACTGGGTGTCGACACCGACCACCGGCCACTGTCTGCGCGCAGCCGGCTACGACACCGTGTACGGAGGCAAGCTGCATGTCGAGGGGATTCCGGCGTTCACGCCCGAGGCGGAGCGGCGGTTCGGCTTCCGCTGCCTGACCGGCGACTCGCGCGAGGAGCTGGCGCTGCGCAGCCGCGACTTCCTCCTGCAGCGCGGACGCGAGCCCGCAAGCGCACCGGGCCCGTTCTTCCTGTGGGCCTCGTTCATCAATCCGCACGACATCTGCCACGTGCTGCCGCGCGGCGCCGACCGCCCCTCCTTCGAGCCGGCAACGCTGGACGAGTCGCCGCCGCTGCCGGACAACTTCGCGCCCACCCGCGGCGAGCCGCGCTGGATCAGCGGCTTCCGCGACGGCACCCTCGGCAACGAGTCGACCCTGGAGCTGGGCCTGACCCGCCGCTTCGGGCGCAGCGCGCGCTCCTGGAGCGAGCGGCAGTGGCGCCTGTACCGCGGCCTCTACCGTCACCACATGGCCGCCGTCGACCGTCAGATCGGCATCGTGCTCGACGCGCTGCGCGAGTCCGGCCTGCAGCGCGACACGGTGGTGATCTTCACCAGTGACCACGGCGACCACGACGGCGAGCACCGCCTCACCATGAAGCGCTCCTTCTACGAGGCCGCGGCGCACGTGCCGCTGCTGGTACGCTGGCCCGGCCACGTGCCCGCGGGCCGGGTCGACGACCGCCACCTGGTCAACAACGGCATCGACCTGCTGCCTACGCTGTGCGATCTGGCCGGCGCCGCTCCTCCCGCCGGCCTGCCGGGCCGCAGCTTCGCAGGACTCGCGCAGGCCGACCCGGCGTCGGCATGGCCGGAGTTCACCGTCAGCGAGACGGTCGGCGGCCGCATGCTGCGCAGCGCCCGCTACAAGTACTGCGTTTACCATCACGCCGGCGTCTCCGAAGAACTCCTGTGCGACCTGCACGACGACCCGCTGGAGAACGACAACCTGGCCGCATCGCCACCGCACCGCGCCACCCTGCACGAGCACCGCCACCTGCTCGCCGACTGGACCCGCCGCCACCACGACCCCGGCGGCACCGCCTACCTCGCCGCCCTCCCCGGCGACCAGTGAGAGCCGCACAGGTACGCTACTGAGTAGTTTTACTCAATAGACGCATTGGCCCTTGCTGGGAGCGTTGGGATGGCGGCTTGTGAGCGCGGTTGCCGGCCTTGGCACTACCGTGCGGGAAGCAGGTCGATGCCGGTGCGCAGGGCGGTGGCGGCCAGGGGGATGGTCCCGGCGGCCACCTCCTGCTCGGTGTAGACGAACAGGTCGGCCCCTACCCCGATGTCGGCGAAGTAATCGCGGAACCGGCCGGCGCGGTCGATGAACGCCAGGTCGGTGTCTCGTACCACGATCAGGATGTCCGCGTCGCTGGAGGGGAGCGCGCGGCCGGAAGCCACGGAACCGAACAGCACGACCCGGACTACCGCCTCATGGTCGCGGCTCAGGTTCCCCGCCGCCTGCCTGATCCGGCTCTTCAGCAGGTTCCGGTCCAGCCAGAACACCTTCACAGAACCGTAGGATTGCTTCCGAATGGCCGATCGCGGCACTTGCGTCCTCATCGGTGAAGTAGTCGCCAGGGCTGCCCGCCGCCCAACCGTTGGGATAGCGGGACGGAATGTAGTAGCGGTCCAAATTGACCGCCGACGTGTGGAGGTCGGTGGGTATTTCCAAGCGTTCCTTCAAAGTGCCGAGCAGGTCGGCGATCGAGTGGCCCCATGCTTCGCCGCCAAGCTTCTGCAATGCCGCCTTCAGTGCCTTCTCGCTTGCCTGTTGGGAGATGAAACATGCCCACTCGAAAAACTCCGCTGCCCGTTGTGCCCGCGCACTGTCGAGATCCCGCCGCGCCTGCCGGAGCCAGTCGCCGCTTCTCTCTGCCATAACGCATCATACGCGCTTCGCGCGGCGCCGCCAAACGTCAGCGGCCTGATTCAGCGAAACTGACCGCGCATTTCGAGCGGCAATATGTCAGGCATCTTGCAGGGTGGTGCGGAGGGTGTCGAGGTCGATCTCGACGGTGGCGCAGGGCATGCCGATGGACCAGTGCTCGAGCACGGCGGGGTGCAGTTCGCCGAGCACGCCGATGGCGGTCCAGGAGCGCTCGCCGCCTTCCGCGGTGGACGCGGCGGGGGCGGAGGCATCGACGCGGGCGGCGCGACCGGGGATGAAGCGCGGGTCGTCCAGTTCGACCAGGCGGTGCTCGGCGCCGAGGTAGTACAGCAGCGCGGCCAGGTGGGCGCTGGCATCATTGAAGCCGGCGGCACGGTCCGCCACCAGCAGCGTGCAGGTGTCGGCGGTGCGTGATCCGGTGGCATCGGCGTCGTCGCGCACGGCGACCTTGCCCACTTCGAACATGTGGTGCGGGTAGGCGGCGTTCTGGGAGCTCATCTCGGCGGCCAGCAGGCAGGGGATGATCGAGTCGCGCACCACGGCGTAGTTCTCGGTCATCGGATTGGCCACCTCCACCAGCACCCGGGCCGGCGCGTTCATGCGCTCGGTGTAGTCGCGCAGCGCGCCCAGGTAGTTGAAGATCATCTCCTGGTAGCCGAGCCCCACCAGCACGTCGCGGGCGGCGCGCCCGAAGCGCGTCTGTCCCGTCAGATTGCCGGGCGTGAATTCGTCGGGCAGCTCCGGCTCGAAGGTGCCGAGCCCGCGCCCGATGGCGATCTCCTCCACCACGTCGACCGCGTGCAGGAAGTCGTTGCGGTAAGGCGGCGGGGTAACCACCAGGGAGGACCCCTCGACGCGCGCGCGGCTGCCCATGCGCTGCACCAGGCGGCGCCCCTCCTCGGGGCCTATCGTCTCGCCGAGCAGGCGTTCGGCGCTGGCCAGCTCGACGCTGGTGTCGGCCTGGAAGTAGCGCGGCGTTACCACCTCGCGCCCACGGGCGGTGTCGTAGGGGTAGCGGATCAGCACCGGCTCGATGGTATAGCCGGCGTCGGCCAGGTCGCACGCCGCGATCGATGCCACCAGGAGCAACGTGTCCAGGTGCGGCCCGGTCAACTCGACGAAGAAGTGGTCGTCGCCCACCACCACGTTGCCGAGGCCGGCGCTGTTGATCACCGGCGGGAACGACAGCGTGGCGCCGGCGGCATCCTCCAGGTACGGGTACGCCGGCTGCCCGCGCACGATGTGGCCGTACTCCTTGCCCTTGGGGTGCTGGTCGAGAATCTCGGTCAGCGACAACTCGTGCTCGAAGCCGAGCGGCACGAAGCGCGTGGTGTCCGGCGGCGCGGCGCGGTAGCGTACCGGCCACTCGATGGCGCCGGCGCGGTACAGGCCCATGGCGATGGCGCGGCGCCGCTGGCCGTAGCTGTCGGACAGCTTCTCCTGCGCCTGGATCAACTCCAGCAGCAGTGCCTCGCCGACCGGCGGCCCGGCGGCCGTGAACGCGGCGATGCAGGGCCGGATGTTCTCCAGCGCCGGGTCCACCTCCACCACCCGCTCACCGGTATCGGGAGCCGCCGTACCGGTGGAAACGAACGGGTATTCGGGCAGCGCGTCGCCGCGGTAGCAGCGCAGGTGGCGGGCCAGCCCGGGGGTGGTCCACAGGTCGGGGCGGCTGGTGTCCTTCAGCTCCACGCGGCGCACGCCGGTGGCCGCATCGTAGCCCTCCACCTCCGCCTTGGCGGTGGACAGCAGCCGCTCCAGCTCCTCGCCGGCCGGCACCGCGGCTCCCAGAAGCCCGGCGAGCAGTTCGTCGCGTACGTCAATGGTCGGCATGGATTCCCTCGCTCAATGCGCCACCCGGCGCCGCACCTGGTCCAGGTCGGGCGAGAACAGGTCGCGGATGTCGTCGATGCCCAGCGACATCATCGCCATGCGGTCAATGCCCAGCCCCCAGGCCAGCACCGGCACGTCGACGCCGAGCGGGCGGGTCACCTCGGGCCGGAATATCCCCGACCCGCCGAGCTCGATCCAGCCCACGGTGGGATGGCGGATGAACACCTCCACCGACGGCTCGGTAAACGGAAAGTAGGCCGGTTCGTAGCGCACGTCGGCGCTGTCCGCCCCAGCCACTTCCTCGGCGAACAGCTTGAGCAGCCCGAGCAGGGTCTTCAGGTTGACGTGCTCGCCGAGCACGATGCCCTCGGTCTGGTAGAAGTCGGCCAAGTGCGACGCGTCCACGTCGTCGGGCCGGAAGCAGCGCATGATGCCGAAGTACTTACCCGGCACCTTGGCGCGGGTGAGGGTCTTGGCGGACACCACGGTGCCGTGGCTGCGCAGGATGGTGCGGCGGGCGAAGTCGGGGTCGAACCGGTACCCCCAGCCGCGGCTGCCGGTCTGCCAGCCGTCGGCGTGGGTGGCCGCCACCCGCTCCAGGTAGGGCTCCGGCAGTTGGCGAGCGTGGCGCGGCTCCTTGATGAAGTACACGTCGTGCTCGTCGCGGGCGGCGTGGAACTGCGGCATGAACAGCGCGTCGCAGCACCAGAAGTTGGTCTCCACCAGCGGCCCGTCGAACTCCTCGAAGCCAAGTGCGGTCAGCTGGTCGCGCACCCGGTCCAGGTAGGCGGTGTACGGGTTGCGCCGCCCGAGCAGCACCCGCCCCGGCGGCGAGTTGACGTTGTAGCGGCGGAACTGCACCGCGCGCCAAGAGCCGTCCGACAGCATGCCCTGCGTCAGCGAGCCCACTTCCACGCCGCTCATGCCGGCGGCCGCCGCCGCGCGCCGCATCTCCTGGCCGGCCGCGGTCAATGCGTAGCTCACCGTCTCGGACTCGGTGGCGCGGAATACGCCGCGCGCCGCCCCCCGCTTGCGGCTCAACGCAGCCGCCTGCTCGCGCTCCGCGCCGGTGAGCGCCTCCGCCGCCTCCGAACCGGCGCCGGCCAGCCGCTCCAGCAGCCCGCGCACCGTGGCCACGCGCGCACTCTCGCCGCCCACGGCGCGCACCTGCCGGCCGCCGTCCATCGCCAGCACGCGTTCCCGCGCCAGGGCGCCGTACGCCGACCCGACGTCGCGCTGTTCCAGCCCTAGCCGGGTGGCGATCTCCGGCATCGGCAAGGGCCCGGCGTCGCGCAGCAAAGCAACGATGCGTTCCTCCGGCAGGCCGTCGCGCCGGTACTGCTCGCCAAGCTCGGTGAGCTCGTAGCGCACCACCCGGACCCGCTCCCGCTCCGCGATCAACCCCTTGCTCTCCAGCCAACTGAACGCCTGGTTGCACTGCCCCAGGTTCAGGCCGGCGGCTGCCATCAGGTCGGCGGCGGTAAACGGCAACTCGCCGGCGGCGGCGCGCAATGTACGGACTTCAAGCGGATGCAACTGTTCGACGGAATTCATGGCAAGGTTGGCAAGAACCGACAGCACGCTGCCAGCGGGTAGCTTCCGCGAAATCTAATACAAGAACCGCTCGCCCTGCAAATCCCTGCAAAAGAGCGAAATGAGCGAAATGAGCACCGCGCCGTTTCGCGCTATACTTGTTGTTGCGGCCAACCGAGCAACGTTCTCCACGCGGAGCCGCCCGCGCTCTGCGGCCGGGCAGGCGCCGGGCGACGATGCCGGGCACGACCAGTCGGCCACGGAGGACTACGGGTGTCAGACAAGATCGACTTGAAGAAACAGCACCGCGAGCTGTTCGCGGCCAGACGCAGCGCACACGTGGTCACGTTGCCGGAGCGAACCTGTTTGGCAGTCGAGGGCGCCGGGGCGCCAGCGGACGAACAATACCAAAGCGCGGTCGGAGCGCTCTATGCGGTAGCCTACAAGATCAAGTTCGGACGCAGGAAGGCGGGGATCGGTCCCGACTTCGTGGTGGCGCCGCTGGAAACCGAGTGGTGGGACGAAACCGGCGCCCGGTGCGACCCGTTGGCGCGGCCGGACACCACGCGCTGGCGGGCGATGATCATGCTGCCCGAGTTCGTGTCCGCCTCCGACGCGGCGGCCGGCGCCGCGGCGGCAACCGCGCTGGCCAGGGCCGGTACCCCCGCCAACCCGATGCTGCCGCGGCTGCGCCGGCTCACCGTGGCGGGCGGGCGTGCGGCGCAACTCCTGTACGTCGGGCCCTACACCGACCTGGGAGACGCCATCCGCCGCCTGCACCAGTTTATAGCCAGCGTGGGACTGACCGCGGCGGGGCGCCACCACGACACCTACCTGAACGACCCCAACCACTCCGAGCCGAACAAGCTCAAGACCATCCTGCGCCAGCCGGTGGCCTAGTAGGCATAGGCATAGGAGCCTGCCGGATGCGACCGACACCGGACGGCGAAGCGGGAGGTACGGGGCAGCGCCGACCGGCGGCGGCGATCAGCCATGCGCGCCGCCGGGGGAGCCCGGCACCACGTAGCCGAGCACCACGGTGATCAGGTAAGCGGCCAACAGCACGAAGCCGAACCCCTTGCTGAACTCGCCGTCGGCGCGGCTCACCCCGACGCGCAGCACCAGCACCACGAACAGCATCGACGGGAAGAACAGGAAGAAGAACTGCGGCGGCACCTCAAGTCCGCCGCGGGTGGCGGCCGCGGCCGCGCCGCTTACGAACAGCACGTTCAGCACGTCGGCACCGAGCACGTTGCCGATCGCCAGCGCGCCGTGCCCCTTGCGCACCGCCGTCACCGAGGTAACCAGTTCCGGCAGCGAGGTGCCGAATGCGACCAGGGTGGCGGCGATGATGGCATCCGGAATGTGCAGCCGCAGCGCGGTCTCCTCGACCGCCGGTATCAGCAGCCGCGACCCGATCACTACCATCGCCAGGCCCGCCACCAGCTTCAGCAGTGCCGGCAGGGTGCCCTGTTCGGCGGCGGCGGCGTGCGCCGCGGTCTCCTCCTCGTCGGGGGCGGGCGCATCCTTGGACCAGGCGATGGAGCGCCACAGGTACAGCGCGAGCAGCACCAGGAAAGCCACGCCGACCAGTTGCGGCAGCCGCCCGCCGGCGCTGAAGGTGCCGCGCAGCGCCAGGTACGGAACGCTCGCCGCCACCAGCAGTAGCGCGCTCGCCACCTGTATCCAGCTCTGCCGGCTCACCAGCCGCTTGTCGACCGGCACCCGCCCGATAAGGATGGCCAGCCCGAGGATCAGCCCGGTGTCCGCGATGATCGAACCGACCGCGTTGCCGAGCGCCAGGCCGGGGGCGCCCTGCAGCGCCGCGAACACGCTCACCGAGGCTTCCGGCAACGTGGTGCCGATGCTGACGATGGTGGCGCCGATCAGCATGGTCGGAACCCCCCAGCGCAGCGACAGCGCCACCGCCTGTTCCACCAGCAGGTCGGCGCCCTTCACCAGCACCAGAATCGCCCCCGCGACTACCGCGAACAGGGCCAGAAGGGGTAGTTGCTGAGCCAGTCCGTTCAGCCAGGCTTCCATTACTGCGCTCCGTCTCCCTTGCCGGCTGGCAGGCAACCAAAATAGTGGCGGCGTCGCCGCCCGGTGCACTCAGTCGGGGTGGCCCGATAGTGGCAAGAGAGGGCCGGTCGATGTCAAGCGCCGAGAAGCGCCGGTAGTGTCTCAGCTTGACTCGGGCGGCGGTTGGGAGTGGCGGCACTGGCAGTGGACGATGTACCGGGCTCCGCACTCGGGGCACTCCGGCTTGCGCTTGGCGTGCGCCTTGCGGACCCCAAGGCCAAGCACCACGGACCGGGCGTCTCCCCGGCGGTCTGCTTTAGACATATCTGTCTCCCGCCACTTGACGGGTAGATTAGCGCGGGGGTAGGATCAAGATAAGCGTTTTTCCTGATCCTGCCCCCGGCTTACCGCCAGTGGCTAAAGGCGATTCCCGCGAGGGGTCGCCTTTTTTGCGCCCGTCGCGAATCGCCCAATCGCAGATTATCGAGATTTTAGCTTGACAGCAACCCGCCACCCTACTCGGGGCGAGCCTTGGGCTTAGGTCCGGGCTTGGCGGGCGGGGGCGTCCGCTCATCGATGATGGCGATCAGGTCTTCCAGCTTCCACACACGGTCGGTGAGCTTCGCCGCCATCGCCGGGGTGGTGTGAATCCTACCGAGCGTCTTATGCGGGCGGCAGTAGTTGTAGTACATCGTGAACAGGGCCACCATGAGCGCATGATTGTTGAGCTTCTTTGAGAAAGCATTCGTCAACCGAGTAAACCGGCGCATGCTCATGCGCAGCGTCAGGTTGCTCCGCTCGGCGTAGCTGGTGCTAATCAGGTCCAGGTTAGGCGAGCCGACCACCACGGTCTTTTCAACGCCATTCACGGTGCCGGGGCTGTAGCGGCGGTGCGCTTGCTTGCTACCGTCGTCGTCCGCCGGATTGCCGTACTCCTTAACGATCATCGCGTAATCCACGTCGCCGCCGAATGCTTCCTCTACCGCGATCAGGTAGGGCCGGTGGCCGTCGCTGGAAAGCTGTACGCGGTTGCGGAGGCGCTTGCGCAGGTCGTCCATGAAATCGACGGCCGTAGCCGCGGAACGGTCGCCTACGCGCCATGACGGGATCAGCTTGGTATCGGCGCATATAGCGGTCCAGGTCCATACGTCGCCAGCTTCCGCCGGTGCGCTCTTGGCGCGCGCAACATTCTTCTGCTTCGCGTATACGAACGACCACGCTTCGTCTACTTCCAAGCGGGTGCAAGGCAGGTTGCGGATAGCCTCGTCCTGAAACTCGCCGAGGTAGGTGCCGGCAGCTTCGAGCAACTTCGTAACGGTGTTGATAGAGCAGCCCAAGGTGCGGGTGATGGAGCGCATGCTCATCCCCTCTACCAGCAGCCGAAGTATCATGGCGCGCTTCTCAGTGCTCAGCTTGTTCATGACTATAATATAGTCAAACTGAACATTTTATGCAAGCGGATGCGGGAAAGTATTTTAGATTTTTACGCTGACTTCTCGTGCGGCAATGGGGCGTTGAGATCGCGCCGTATCTGCGCCGCTGTCTCCGATTGGTGCGCCGATAGAAAGCGGTCGAAGCAATCATTGAGCCGGTCCAACTTTTCGTGAATCGGCTTTAGCTTGTCGTCAAAAATAGCCGCGATGCTCTGTAAATCCTGATCCGTCATGCTTGCGCCTTGCCCCAGCGGGCCGCGGCGGCCTTACGGGCCACTTCGCTACGTCGCGCCGTCGTCTGGCTAGCAGCGCGCGCCTTGGCCGCCTTGGCGGGGCCGGTAGGCTCCTGCGCGGAGGCGAGCACTTGATCCTTGTCGTTCGGAATCTCGCCAGTTAGCATGTCCATGACGAGTTTGGCGCGGGCTACGGGGTCACGCGGGCGCTTCGGGAGGGGCATAGTAGTACCTCCGTTGGTGTTATGCCGTTACTGTACCGAGTGCGGCATAGTTGTGTCAAGCGATATTCTATCTGCTGACCACCTAACAGATTGCCACAAAACGACTTGCTTAGTCAACCCCGCGATCAAGCCGTCTGGCGGAACTCGGCGAGCCGAGCTATCAGGTACTCCATGGTTCGGTTGCCCTTGATGCGGTTGCAGGACGAACATAGCAGTTGCAGGTTGTCTATATGGTCGGTCCCGCCGCGGCTCTGCGGGATCACGTGGTCTACCTCGAACGCGCGGTAAGGGAACTCTGACCGGCACCCGGCGCATAGCCCCTCCTGCTGGCCGAACAGTACGTGCTTGTTCAGCCGGTAGGGGATCGGAGCCTCGATGTCGGTCCGCTGGGGTATGTCGGTGCGGGCGGTCACCATCCCGGCATGGTAAAGCTCACCCAAGGTATCCCGGAGCCGCATATGCACCAATTCGACGGCCTTGGGCGATATATCTATGCCTACCCACTCTCGTTGCAGGTTGTCGGCCGCCACGCACGCCGTAGCGCACCCGCAGAACGGGTCGAGCACTAGGTCGCCGGGGTTGCTGTTAGCCTTGATGATCCGCGACAGAAGCGCAAGGGGCTTCTGCGTCGGGTAGCCTACTCGCTCTTTCGCCTGCGAGTTGAGTGGCTGAATGTCAGCCCATACGTCAGCCACTGGAACCCCTGGCATCTCGTCAAGATAGCGCTTGTACCGCACGGGTCTTCCTGGATCAGTTTGGACCACCCGCCCGGCCTCATAGGCGGCTTGCATTCGCTCCTTGGTCCAGCGCCACACCCTGGTTACTCCAAGGAACTCGTATTCCAGATTCGGCCTGTCCTTGTTAGGGTTCATCATGTTGTCGAGTTGATACCGCCGTCCGCTACCTGGTTCCTGCCGACCGTAGTGGCTCTTGATGTAATCGTCGTCATACGGAACATATTGAGTATTCCAGGTAGCCGAGTCGGTCGCTCCGTAGGTCAAAATGATGTCGTGATTAGACGCAAAGCGTGCAGACGATAGACCCTTGGCGGGAGTCCGCTGCCATGCGATCTCATTTCTGAACTTGTCTGCCCCAAACACGGCATCCATAAGCAGCTTGAGGTAGTGGCTGGCCGTCGGGTCGCAGTGCAGGTATATAGAACCCGTCTGGGCGAGTACGCGCCGCATTTCCAGTAGGCGCACTCCCATCATGCAGAGGTACGCTTTCATGCCGTCGCCATGTGACACGCCGGCTGCCTCGATGACCCGGTACATGGCCGGGTGCCGATCCGCGATCAGTCCAAGCCATGCCGTGTCCAGGTCGTCCAGCGTCCATGCATCCTTGAACGCGGCTCCGGCGGCCCTGCTGCCGATGGGCGCGGAGTAGGTTCGATTGGAGTTGAACGGCGGGTCCAGGTAGATCAGGTCCACCGTCTCGGAGTTGATACCGCGCAGGATGTCCAGGTTGTCGCCGGTCCAGATCGTGCGCGGCGCGAAGTTCCGCTCAGGCTTCCCGGACGGTGCGCCTTTCATGCATCGGACGCTACCACGGCCTATGACGGCCCGTCCAGATTGCCGGAGTCAAAGTGAGACACTACCGAAGCGCCAGCCCTCCGCGGCCCGTTGCCGGTTACATGGATACCCTTTCTTCCCATGACGTGCCGCGCAGTCGTGCGCGGCGGTATGAGACAGACCGAGCGGCGATGCGCCCCGCGCAGGTCGCCGCGCCGGCAACCACGCTGCCGGTCGCAGTCCCCGAGGCGCCACGTCCGGTGCCGGGCGCCGCTCCGGCGCCCCGCGAGCATGCGCGCGGCGAGTCGCTTCGTTACCCGGCCACCGACTACCACGCCGCCGTGCGCGATCTGCCGCCCGCCGAACGCCCGCGCGAGCGGCTGCTGGCGGCGGGCGCCCGCGTTCTCTCCAACGCCGAGCTGATCGCGATCCTGCTGCGCACCGGGACGGCGGGCACGAGCGTGCTGCAAGTGTCGGCACGGCTGCTCGCCGAGTTCGACGGCCTGCGCGGGCTGGCGAACGCTTCGGTGGCTGAACTGTGCGCGCTGCGCGGGATCAGCGAGACCAAGGCGTGCCAGCTCCTGGCCACGCTGGAGCTGGGCCGGCGCTCGGCTTCGCTCGGTCCAGCGGACCAGCCGCTGATCAGCACGCCCGAGGATGTCGACCTGTTGCTGCGCGCCGAACTCGCACCGCTGGCCCAGGAGAAGCTGTACGTGCTGCTGCTCAACACCAAGCAGGAACTGCTGCGCGTGCACGAGGTGTACCAGGGCACGGTCAATTCGGCGACAGTACGGATCGCCGAGGTGCTGCGGCCCGCGATCAAGGACAACTGTCCCAACATCATCGTGGTGCACAACCATCCGTCCGGCGATCCCGGTCCGAGCGCCGACGACATCCGCGTTACCCGCCGCCTCGCGCGCAGCGCCGAAGCGATGGACATCTGCCTGCACGACCACGTGGTGATCGCCGCCGCCGGCTTCGTGAGCATGAAGCGGCGCGGCCTTGGCTTCGACCCGGTCCTGCCCGATTAGTCGACACCCGGCGGCAGCCCGGCGTTGCGCCGAGCGGCGCCGCGGCCGCCGCCGGGCTCGCGCCTACAGGTCCATCTCTGTTTCCAGTTGGGCGATCGCTTCGCGCATGAACGCGATCTTGGGGGCCGCCATCCGGCGCGCCCGCTCGAAGTGGAAACTGTCGGCGTGGCTGAGCCGCTCGCGCAGCAGGTCCAGCACCTCCTGCATGGTCTTGTAGTGGTGCCAGAAGAAGGCGCCGATGGCGAGCCGCGCGAACCCGATGGCGCCGGTGGTGTCGAGCAGGTTGGCGTCGTACAGCAGCTTGCCCTCCACGGTGGTGGGCCGGCTGCCCGGGCGGTGCTGGCGAATCGCCTGGATCACCAACTGGGTGCGGTCCGGCGGGAAACCGGTCTCGGACAGAATCAGCTCCGCCTTCTCGGCCGCCTCGGCCAGGCGGCGGGCCGGGATCTCGATGTTGTGCAGGAAACAGGCGGCGTGCAGCACGTCGTCGTCATACTGCTCTCCCTCGCCGATCTCGCGCGCCAGGTGATACACCCGGTAGGAGTGCTCGAACCCGGACGCCAACCGGCCCGCGGTCAGATCCTTGACATATTGAACAATCAGCTTGCGCACACTGCCAAGTGTACCGCGATCCGCGCCTGAACGCACCGGCTTCCGCCCGACCCCGTCCCGACCCCGCCTGACCCGCCTGCACCCGGCGCCGGACGCAATCGGACAGGCGTCTTGACACGGGAAAACCGGTCTCCATAGTGTCTGCCATGGTCGTAATTCTCGATCGCGGCATCAGTGCGCATCACAAGCGGGCGGTGCGTGCATTCCTGTCCGAGCACCGGTACCAGATCCGCGAATTGCTCCAGGACGGAGAGCCGATCATCGGCGCCGTCGGCGGCGACCCCCTCGATCAGCGCCAAGTCGAGGAATTGCCAGGCGTGACGCAGGTGATTCCCCTCAATCAGCCCTACAAGCTGGCGTCGCGCGAGTTCAAGGGCACCGAAACCGAAATCGCCATCGGGCCGATCAAGATTGGCGGCGGGCGGCTGGCCGTGGTGGCCGGGCCGTGCGCGGTGGAGTCGCGCGAGCAGATCTTCGAGGTTGCGGCGCAACTCAGGGAGTCGGGTGCCGTCGCACTGCGCGGCGGCGCCTTCAAGCCGCGCACCTCGCCGTACTCGTTTCAGGGCCTCGGCAAGCCCGGCGTGGAGTTGCTCAAGGAAGCGGGCGAACATTTTGGCATGCCGATCTTTTCCGAGGTGGTGGCGGCGGAGTACCTGCCGATGCTCGCCGACTGCGTGGACGTGCTGCAGGTCGGTGCGCGCAACATGCAGAACTTCGAACTGCTCAAGCGCGTCGGCGCGCTCGGCAAACCGGTGCTGCTCAAGCGCGGTCTCGCCGCCACCATCGAGGACCTGCTGATGTCGGCGGAGTACCTGATGGCGCACGGCACCGACGCGGTGATCCTGTGCGAACGCGGCATCCGCACCTTCGAGACCTACACTCGCAACACGCTCGACCTGTCCGCCATTCCGGTGGTCAAGAAGCTCAGCCACCTGCCGATCCTGGTCGACCCCAGCCACGGCACCGGGCGGCGCGACCAGGTGCAGCCGATGGCGCTCGCCGGCGTCGCCGCGGGCGCCGACGGCATCCTGGTGGAGGTGCACCCCGACCCCGACACGGCGCGATCCGACGGCCCGCAGTCACTCTACCCCGGCCAGTTCGAAAAGCTGATGCGCGACATCGAGCGGCTCGCCCCGGTGCTCGGCAAGGAAGTGCTGCGGCTGCCGCGCATCGACGGTCCCGGGCACCCGGCGGGGTCCATGCCGGACGCCGCTGGGGAGGCGGTCAGCGTGGCGTTCCAGGGCGAGCGCGGCGCCCACAGCGAGAACGCGATCTACCAATACTTCGCCAAGCCGCGCCCGGTACCGGGCCGCGAGTTCCAGGACGTGTTCCGCATGGTGCTCGACGGCACAGTGGACTACGGGGTGCTGCCGGTGGAGAACTCCCTGACCGGGTCGATCCACCAGAACTACGACCTGCTGATGCAGTACCCCGACGTGCACATTGTCGGCGAAATCACCATCCGCATCCGTTGGTGCCTGATCGCACCGCTCGGTTCCTCCATCGCGCAGATCCGGCGCGTGCTGTCGCATCCGCAGGGGTTGGCACAGTGTGCCCGGTTCCTGGCCGGGTTCCCGGACTGGGAAGAAGTGCCGTTCTACGACACCGCGGGAGCGGTGGCGGAGGTGGCGCGCAACGGCGACGTTACCCAGGCCGCACTCGCCGGCGCCGCCGCGGCGCGCGAGCACGGCATGGAAATCCTGGCCGAAGGGGTGGAAACCGACATCCAGAACTACACCCGGTTCGTGGCGCTGGCGCGCGACGGCCAGGCGCAGGTTGCCGACCCGACGCGCGCCTCGATCGTGTTCTCGGCGCGCGACGAGCCCGGCAGCCTGTTCCACGTTCTGCAGGTGCTGGCCGACAACAATCTGAACATGAAGAAGCTGGAGTCGCGGCCCATTCCCGGCAGCCCCTGGGAGTACATGTTCTACGTCGACCTGGACGTGCCCGCCGAACGCGCGCTGTTCGACCACGCCATGGAGCAGGTGCAGGCGGCCGCGGCCAGCTACCGCCTGCTCGGCATGTACCGCTCCAACCAGGGCCGCTAACAGCTACCGGCACCCATCCCGCCGGCGCCGCGCGAAGCCCGCCGCGTTGTCGGCTCGAGCGGGGATTTGCGGCCCGGTAGAAGCGCCACGGAGCAAACGCCCTTTTATGTTGCGTGGCACTTTGGCAGACACCCGGATGGCGGGCCAGGCGGCGCGCGGCGGCCGCCACCGCGGGCGCGGCGACGACCCTGGCCCTGATGGCACTTTGCGGCTGCAACCTGTTGCCGGGACCACGGGCGGTGCAACTGCCCGCGGCCCCGGCGGCGTGGCAGCACTTCGCGATCATCCTGCGGCTCACGGCCGTGGACGCCCGCGACGGCACCGAGCAGCGGCTGCCCGATGCGGTTCCTGGGTCTGTCGCCGTGCTGCCGATCGGCCGCCACACGGCCACGGTTATTGTCGCCGAGCCGGTGGTGGTCGGGCCGGCGGGCGCCGGCAGCCGCGGTGCTCTTTTACCTCCCGAGGGGGCACTGCGGCTGCGGCCCGCCGGCGCCGTGGTACCGCTCGACGTCAGCAGCGACGGGGTGCTGCAGGTCACCTGGGAGCGCGGCGTGCTGGCCACGCTGATCCTGGATCTGTGGCGCGGCGGCGCCAACCCGTGGCTGCTCAACATCGAGCGCCTGGACCGGGAACTGCGGCAACGCACTGGCGCCGACCCATGGGCGCTCGATCGCGGCGCCATCCTGGCCGCGGTGCAGGCGGGCGAGATGAGCGTATCGGCAATCCGCCCACGCCCGAAACACACGGTCAGCGTGTCCTTTCCGGCCGGGCGCTGGGTGTGGTGGGATCCGTGGGCGACCCCGCTGCACAGCGACGGGCGCACCGCCTTCACGATCCAGTTGCCGGCCGGCTATCACCTGCTCGTGCACGACAGCGGCGCCGCGCGCGCCGTGCACGTGAACGAGGACGGAACGGTGCTGACCACTCCGGTCGCCGACGGCTTCCCGCGCCGACCCGGCGGCTTGCGGCCGCACGAGGCTCTGGCGCAGGCGCCGCCCCGGCGCGTAAGATGCGCGGCGTCTTGCATCGCACTTCCGTTGCCCGCTTCGGCGCCGTGATCTTCGACCTGGACGGCACGCTGGTCGACTCCCTGCCCGACTTGGCGGACGCATTGAACGCCACCCTGCGGGCGCTCGGCGAGCCCGTTCACCCACTGCCGTTCTATCTGCCGTTGATCGGCGGCGGTGTGGAGGTAATGGTAGCCGGCGCCATCCACCCCGACCGCCGCAACGAGCACCTGGTGGCGACCGCCGGCGCCATGATGCGCGACCGTTACCGCCGCAATGCGCTGCGCACCACCCGCCCCTATCCCGGCGTGTGCGCGCTGCTCACCGACCTCGCCCGCCGCCGCGTCCCGATGGCGGTGCTGTCCAACAAGCTGCACCCGGAGACGGTGCAGGTGGTACGGGGCGCGTTTCCCGGTGTTCCGTTCGAGGCGATCCTCGGCCTGCAGCGGCAGCGGCCGCCCAAGCCGCATCCGGCCGGCATCGTGGCGCTGTCGCGCACGCTTGGGGTCGAACCAAGCCGCGTACTCGTGGTGGGCGACGGCGACACCGACATGCTTGCCGCGCGCCGCGCCGGCGCCTGGCCGCTGGGAGCGACCTGGGGCTATCGCAGTCCGCGCGCGCTGCTGGCGGCCGGTGCGGCTCGCCTGGCCGCCCATCCGCGCGCGGTGCGCACCTACCTCGCCCGTTGAGACTCGGCCGTTACGGGCGCACCCGCTTGCGGTCGCGGGGAAACAGGGAGGCTTGCTTGACGCTGGCCAGCCCCAGGATGGTCTGCGTGAGCCGCTCGAGGCCGATCGCGAAGCCGCCGTGCGGCGGGCAGCCATAGCGGAACACCGACAGGTAGTCGCTCATCGCATCCGGGTCGAGCCCGAAGCGCCGCATGCTGTCCACCAGCGTGGCGTAGTCGTTGATGCGCCGGCCGCCGGAGGTAATCTCCTGGCCGCGGAACAGGAGGTCGAACGACATCGTCCGGTTGCCGTCGGACGGATAGGTGTAGAACGGGCGCTTGCGGCGCGGGTAGCCGTACACGAACACGGCGCCGATGCCGTGCTCGGCGGCAGCCCGGTCGCACAGCACGCGCTCGCCCTCGGGGTTGATGTCGTACACCCGCCGCCCGGTCGCCTCGGCCACCGCGGCGCGCGCCTCGTCGTGGGTAATGCGCGGAATCGCGGCCACCTCGGCGGCGGTCGGCAGCGTCGCCTGCCACGCCTCCAGCACCTCCGCACAGTCCTCGGCCAGGCCGGCGAACATGCCTGCAAGCAGGCGCTGCTCCAGGTCCATCAGGTCGTGCTCGGAGTCGATGAACGCCATCTCCACGTCGAGCGACACGTACTCGTTGATGTGGCGCGGCGTGTCGTGCTTCTCGGCCCGGTAGGCCATGCCAATCTCGAACACCTGCTCCAGCCCGGCCGCCACCATCGCCTGCTTGTATAACTGCGGCGACTGCGCCAGGTACACCGTGCGGTCGAAGTAATCCACCGCAAACAGCCCGGTGCCGCCCTCGGTACCGCTGCCGATCAGCTTGGACGACTTGATCTCCGTGAACCCCTCGCCGCGCAGGACCTCGGCAAAATGATGCACGATTGCGGCCTGCAGGCGGAAAATCGACAGCGTCTTGGGGTTGCGCAGGCTCACCATGCGGTGCTCGAGCATGGCGTCGAGGCTGAGCTGCGACGGATCCTGGTTCACCGCCAGGGGCAACTCCGGGGCCGCCGCCGAGATAATCTCCAGCCGCCGCGCCTGCACCTCGAACCCGCCCGGCGCCTTGCGGTTGGCGGCCACCACGCCGCCGATCGCCACCACCGACTCCAGGGTGACCGGGTTGCCGGCGCCGTCGGTGGGGGCGCTGTCGAACACCACCTGGCAGATGCCGGAACGGTCGCGCAACAGCACGAAGCACACACCGCCCAGGTCGCGGTGGCGATGTACCCAACCGCGCACCAGCACTGCCGCACCCGTGTGCCGCCCGAGATCGCGCGCCAGGATTCGGTCGCCGCCCGCCGCCGCGTCAGTCACGATCGTTGGACTCTCCATTCTGCGCCGGTTCGTAGAGCGCGTCGATCAGCGCGTGCACCTGGTCCGGGTGAGCGCGCCCGGCGGTGTGGCGCATTACCTGCCCCATCAGAAAGCCCGCCGGCTTGCGTTCGCCGGCCGCGATCTGCGCCGCCACGCGCGGGTTGTCGGCCACGATGCGCTCCAGAATCGGGCGCAGCACGCCGGCATCGGTGACCTGGCGCAGACCGTCCTCCTCCACCACGGCATCCGGGTCGCGGTCCTCGGCGATCACCTTGGCCAGCACCTGCTTGGCGATCTTGCCGCTCACTGCGCCACTGTTCAGCATCGCCAGCAGCGCCGCCAGGCGCTCCGGCGTCAGGTGGCTGCCGGCCAGCGTCTCGCGGCGCTGGTTGAGGTAGCCGCGAATGTCCGCGCCCAGCCAGCGCGCGGCCAGCGAAGCGTCGCCTCCCGCCGCCACGGTGCGCTCGAAGAACTCGGCGGTGTCCGGCTCCGCGGTCAGGAACGCGGCCTGCTGCGCGGTCACCGCGTATTGCTCCCGCAGCCGGTCGCGGCGCGCCAGCGGCAGCTCCACCAGGCGCTCTTCCACGGCGGCGAAGAACGGTTCGTCGGGACAGAACGGCGGCAGGTCCGGCTCCGGGAAGTAGCGGTAATCGTCTTCGCTCTCCTTGACCCGCATCGGCTCGGTGCAGTCGCGGTTCTCGTTCCACAGCCGCGTCTCCACGCGCACCGCACCGCCCTCCTCCAGTATCGCCGTCTGGCGCCCTATCTCGAACGCCAGCGCGTTGCGCACGAACTTGAACGAGTTGAGGTTCTTGATCTCCACCTTGTTGCCGAGGCCGGCGCCGGCGCGGTTCACCGACACGTTGGCGTCGCAGCGCAGCGACCCCTGCTCCATGTTGCCGTCACACACGCCCAGGAACCGCACCGTGCGGCGGAACTCCTCCAGGAACTGTTCGGCCGCGGTGGCGCTGGTCAGTTCCGGCTGCGTGACCACTTCTACCAGGGGCGTACCGGTGCGGTTGTAATCGAGCAGCGAGATGTCGCCAGCGTGAATCATCTTGCCGGCGTCCTCTTCCAGGTGCACCTCGCGAATGCCGACCGGCGCGCGCAGGCCGTCGATCTCGGCAGTGAACGCGCCGTCGCGTCCGACCGGTGCCCCGAACTGGGAAATCTGATAGTTCTTGGGCAGGTCGGGGTAGAAATAGTTCTTGCGCTCGAACACCGTGCGCGTGCTCAGCGTGCAGCCGAGCGCGCGCGCGAGTACGTACGCCCCGAGCACCGCCTCGCTGTTCAGCGCCGGCAGGATGCCGGGGTAACCGAGGCAGACCGGACAAACGTTCTCGTTCGGGCGGTCGCCGAACGCGTTGCGGCACTGGCAGAACACCTTGGAGGCGGTGATCAACTGTACATGGATCTCCAGCCCGATGTGGGGCTGGTAGGCGGCGGCGAAGCTGGCAGCGGGCGCCACGTCAGCCATCCTCCGCGAGCAGGGAGTGCGGGCCGAGGTAGCCGGGCGGGCGCGGCGCCTCTGTCTGCGCCGCCAGCAGGGCGGCAGCCTGGAACAACAGGTCCTCGCGGAAATAGGGCGCCATGAACTGCACGCCGATCGGCAGCCCGCCGTCGACGATGCCCGGCACCGACAGGGCGGGATGGCCGGTCAGGTTGGCGGTGCAGGTGAACAGGTCGCCCTGCTTCTGCTGGAAGGCATCCAGGCCGGCGTCGCCGCGCGCGAACGGCGGCACCGGGAAGGTGGGCATGAGCAGCAGGTCCACCTCGCCGAAGGCGTGCTCGAACGACCGCCGGATGAGCGTGCGGATGCGCTGCGCGCGCTGGTAGTACTGCTCCTGGAAGCCGGAGCGCAGCACGTAGGTGCCGACCAGGATGCGCAGCTTCACTTCGGCGCCGAAGCCGGCGCTGCGCGCCGCGATGGTCATCTCCTCGGCATCCGCGGAAGCGTACCCGTCACGCACCCCGTAGCGCACGCCGTCGTAGCGCGCCAGGTTGGCGCTCGCCTCGGCGGTGGCGATGACATAGTACGCGGGGACGACGTATTCCAGCGAGCCGAGCTGCACCGGCACGCAACGGATGCCCGCCTCCTCAAGCCGCCCGCGGACCGCTTGCAGCGCGCGCCGCACCGCCGGGTCCACTCCGTCCAGCACATCCTCCGGGATGCCCACCACGAGGCGGTCGGACGCCGCCGCCGCCGCCGGCGCCGGGTAGTCCACCGACGACTGGTCAAATTGATCGACGCCGCGCATGGTCTCGAACGCCGCCCGTGCGGTGGCGGCGTCGGCCGCGGTTACGCCAATCACGTCCAGGGAGGAGGCGTATGCCACCAGTCCGAACCGGGACACCGCGCCGTACGTGGGCTTGAGGCCGTACACGCCGCAGAACGACGCCGGCTGCCGTACCGAGCCGCCGGTGTCGGAACCGAGTGCAAACGGCACCAGGCCGGCGGCCACCACCGCCGCGCCGGCGCGGCCCGGGCCCGCGGGCGCCGAACCGAGGTGCAAGCGCCCCCGGGCCGGCGCCCCCCACCGCCGCGGACCCGCCGCTCGAGCCGCCGGCCACCACCGTGGCATCCCAGGGATTGCGTACCGCGCCGAAACAGGAGTGTTCGCTCGACGAACCCATCCCGAATTCGTCGAGATTGGTCTTGCCCACCACATGCGCCCCCGCTCGCTGCAGCCTCGCCACCGCGGTGGCGGTATAGGGCGCCGCCAGGCCGCGCAGCAGCGCCGATCCGCACGACAGCGAGAACCCCTCCACCGCGATGTTGTCCTTGACCGCGAACGGCACCCCGGCCAGCATCTGCCCGCCGCCGGTATCGCTGCCGCGCTCGGCGGCGCCCGGGCCGGGCGCCGCGCGCGCCGCGTCCACCTCGACGAATCCGTTGATCGCCTCGTCGGCGGCCAGCACCGCCTCCTGCCAGCGGCGCGCGCCGCCATCGCGGCCCATCACGGCCGACCATGCCGCGACGGCCGCCGGCCGCCCTTTATCGATCACGCCAGTCACCATGTACGTCTGAATTTCGGACTCTCGGGCACCTACAGCACGTTGGGAACCGTGAAGTGATCGTCCTCATTCTCCGCCGCGGTCTCCAGGAGACGCTCCGGCGAAGCCCCGGCCCAGCGCTGCTCGGACGCCACCACCCGATCGGGGCGCAACCGATTGCTCGGTTGCAGCGCATGCGTGGTCGGTTCCACGTCGCCGACGTCGGCCGCCGACATGACATCGAAGTAGGACAGGATCTGTTCCACCCCGGCACGAAGCAGTTCACGCTCCGACTCGCTCAGGCGCAACCGCGCCATCTGCGCAGTCACCTCAAGTTCCGCTTCGCTGAGGGTCTGCTGGTTCTCCATCGGACCTCGGGTAAGATGATTGCATGCTCGCCGCCCTGTCAAGCTGAGTCAAGCTGACCGTTATTTGACCGGGGGGTGCCGCGACCGTATAGTCTGTAAGGATTGCACCGGCCAACGGCTCTGCCCAGCCACTCACGGTGCCCGCAGCCATGAGTGATGCGACACGGCAACTTGCCGTCCAAACCGACTTTCCCGAAATCAACTTCTACGACCAGGATCTCGTCAACCTCTACCAGCGTTCGTGGCACTGGATCAGCGATCAGTGGCATCACGGCACCGAGGCCAACGGGTTCGCGCCGTACTACTTCCGCTATCCGGACGCGGACCGCATCAACCAGTTCGAGACCTGCTTCTCCACCTTCTTTCTGGTCTACAGCAACCGCGCCTTTCCGGTAACCGAACAACTCGACACCTTCTACGGCAAGCAGGAGGAGGATGGCGCCATCCGCGGCGAGTACCTGGTCGAAGACGGCACTCCGGTGTTCAGCGCAGAAAACCCGACCGGCGTGGCGCCGCCGTTGTTCGCCTGGGCCGAGTACAACCTGTACCACAAGCTCGGCACCAAGAAGCGGCTGCGCGAGATCCTGCCCGTGCTGGAGCGCCACTTCGCGTGGCTGGAGGCCACCCACCGGCAGGAAAACGGTCTCTATTCGGTTCCCGCGGCCGCTACCATGATGGGCCACTGTCCGCGCGACGGCTGTCACTACGCGATCGATTTCAACGCCCAGCAGGCGCTCAACGCGCTGTTCCTGTCGGCGATCGGCGATGTGCTCAACGACAAGGACACCAGCTTCAAGTACAAGCGCGCCTACTTCTCGCTGAAGACCCGTATCAGCCAGATGATGTGGGACGACGACACCGGCTTCTACTACGACCTCGACCGCGACGGGCAGCGCCTGCCGCTGCGTACCGTTGGCGCTTTCTGGACCCTGCTCGCCGCAATTCCCAACGAAGATAAGAGTGAGCGGCTCATCTCCTATCTGAACCGCCCGGACGAGTTCGGCGTCGAGCACCCGTTCCCGACCCTGTCCGCCGCCCACGAAGGCTATTCGCGCGATGGTTCCGGTTACCGCAGCGCGGTCGTACCGCCGTTGAACTACATGGTGATCAAGGGACTCGAGCGCTACGGCAAACACGAAGAAGCGCGCGAGTTCGCCCTGCGCCACCTGTACTACGTGCTCGACGGATTACATCCCGAGGAGAACGTGACCGGTTCGCTGTACGAGGCTTACGCGCCGCAACAGGAAGGGCCGGCGAGGGGGCCCGACGACAACGGCTTCCCGCGCCGGCTTCTGATGGCCTACTGCGCGGTCAGCACGGTGGCACTGATGATCGAAAACGTGGTCGGGCTGTATATCTCGCTGCCGCGCAAGACGGTCGACTGGCGCATTCCGATCATGGAGATCATGGGCATCGAAAACCTGCAGTTGAAGCGCAACCTGATCTCCATTGTCAGCGCCAAGAGTTCGCGCGGCTGGGAGATCCGGCTGGAGTCGGAGAAGCTGTATTACCTGACCATCAACGTGTTGCGCGAAGGCCGCCGCAAGACGCTGCCGATCCCGTCCGGGAAGTGCTCCATTCTGATCGACAAGATCTAACGCGAGTCGCCCGTCAACGATGCCGGCCGGCAGTTCTGCGGCCGGCGCCATGCACCCCTCCCGAGCACTGTCCGCCGCCCGGCGCAGCCCCCGAACCGCACCCGAGCCCGCACGCTGCCCTGCATTAACTACCGCTCCGGGCCGGGTTCGCTCGTGTGCAACCGGCAACGCGGCGCCTCGTTTGGTGCAGCACCGCTTCAGCTGTCCACCGGTTGTCCGATTGCCTGTTCTGTGCACCAAATCACGCCTCGCGGCGACCCGGTCGAAACTGACGATCTGTCCGCCACGGAGGCGCCCGCCACCGTTTCAGGTATTCCCGCGAGGGGCCGCGGCCGCGGTGCAGCCGGCTGCCGATCAGGGTGTCCGACCCCGTAGCGGACGGGCCGCGGGATCACCGTCCCTCCACACGGGCGGCCGCCCGGGCGTAGCAAACCGCGCCGCGTGCATACGTTACGGGCACTGGGCCCGTTCACGCCGTGGGCCGGGCCGTTCCGGTTGAAGGGAATGTAGCGGAATGCTATGCTATAGCAGTACTTAGAAGCGATTAAGCGGTCCAGCGACGGGTGCCTTGAGGCTGTTTCGGAGGTCCTCTCCGGCAGCGCCGGGGTTGCCGGCGCACAACTGGCGCATGCGCACGAACGGTGGGCATCTTGCGTACACGACCGACAGGGGGCTGACCAGGGCATGAACGCCATTTCGAAGGACACGCCGCGTTCCATGCAGTTCGCGTATCGCGAATTGCTCACACCAGGAATGGCCGTGGCGTCGGGGGCCGTCGCGGCGTTCCTCCTGGCGCACTACACTATCTTGGGCCCTTTGGGCACCAGCGGAACCATGAACTGGGTCGAGCGGCTGGGCTTTTGGGCGGCGGTCGGCGTGCTGCAGTATCCGGTGTGCTACGCGTCCGGCGCGTTGACGCTCTATATCGTGCGCAACCGTCCCAAGGTGCAGATCTGGATGGCGCTGATCGTCATGGTCTTGCTGCTGTCCGCATCATGTTCCGCCATTGTGATCACCATTCACGGGCTGTTCAGCGCAGGACGCTGGCCGGAGATCCCGCTTCCGAAGCTGTATGGCCTGTGCGCACTCAATCTGTTCTCCGCGGTGGCTCTTCTGTATTACGTGTTCTGCGTTCGCCTCTCCGTCAGGCCGGGCACGGCGGCAGCCGCTGCTGACTCCTTGCCGACGGATTCCGACGCTCGCAGCGTGGCCGCTCTGCCGGTTGTGGAGCCGGCGGCCGAGGAATCCCCGGCGGCGCGCGCCGCCCCCTTGCCCACCGCTCCACCTCAGGAAGCCGGCGCGGCGGCCGATGGGCGCGCCGGCGCGCAGGCGGCGAGCAGGTTCTTCGACCGCTTGCCCGACGAGATCGGACGCGACATCATCTACCTGTCGGCGGCCGCTCACTACGTGGACGTGATTACCGCAGACGGCAGCGCCTCGATCCTGTTGCGCTTCTCGGACGCGGTCTCGGAACTTGGCGAGCTGGGCATCAGGGTGCACCGCTCCTATTGGGTAGCGTACGGTCACGTCAAGCAGGCATTCCGGCGCGACGGGCGGACGATGCTGCGCCTTACCGGCGAGCACGAAGTGCGGGTTGGCCGCAACTTTCTTCCCGAGGTACGGGCCGCGGTGCCAAAGGCCTGGATCCGCGCGCGGCGGCGCGTCGTGCACGGCGCCGCGCCTACATCGAACACAACGTCCTGAGTCGGCCCCGGGCGCGGTGCTCTTCACCACGGGCTGCTACTAGTCGAGGCGCACGCGCCCGCGCAATGCCCGGCTCACGGTAAGCCGGTCGGAGTACTCCAGATCGCTGCCGACCGGCAACCCGTGGGCAAGTTGCGAAACTGCCACTTCCAGGTCCTTGAGCTGCTTGGCCAGCAGCAACGCCGTTGCCTCGCCCTCCACCGTCGCGTTGGTGGCCACGATCACCTCTCGTATTCCTTCCTCGCGCACGCGCCGCAGTAGCCGGTCAATGCGCAGATCCTCTGGGCCGATGCCCTCCAGGGGAGAGAGCACTCCCATCAGCACATGGTAGCGGCCGCGAAACTCGCCGGTCGCCTCGATCGTGGCAATATCCTGCGGCTGCTCGACGACGCACACGCGGTCCGGGTCGCGCGACGGATCGACGCAGATATCACAGCGCTCCGCCTCGGTATAAGCACCGCAGATGGCGCATGGCCGAATGCACTCGCGCAGGGCGGCGAGGTCCGCGGCCAGCGCACGCACATAGGAGAGGTCGGCGCGCAGCAGGTAGTAGGCCAGCCGGGCCGCGCTCTTGCGTCCCAGGCCCGGCAACTTGGCCAGCGCCGTGATCACCCGGTCGAGACTGGTCACGGGCGACGCGGGCTCATGCTCCGAACAGGCCCGGAGGCAATGGCATGCCGCCGAGCACTGAACTGAATTCGCCCCGCAGGTGCTCTTTGACCTTGGCAACCGCGTCCGTGAACGCCGCGCGGACCAGATCCTCCAGCATCTCCCGTTCCTGGCGATCGATCACGTCGGGAGATATGCGCAGGTCGACCACCTCCAGGTGCCCGTTGAGCACCACCTCGACCATGTCGCCGCCGGCGTTTCCGGTGACCCGGACCTCGCGCAGCTTCTCCTCCATGTCGCCCATGTTGCGCTGCAGTCCCTGAATCGCTTTCAGGAAATCGAGAGGGTTAGATGCCATGCGCTATCTCCTTGACCACCTCGCCGCGAAATATCTTGCAAAAGCGCTCGACGTCGGCGTGTTCCGGTGCCGCCGCGGGCGCGCCTGCGGCCACGGCAACCGGGTCGCGACGGTAGTCTACCCCAACGCTCACCGCCCGGCCCAGGATGTCGCTCGCGACCGCCGCCACCGCCTGCTGTGCGTTCACCACCTGGCCGCCGGCGTACCGGTCGGCGGCGGCGAATGTCATCGTGACGCGGTCGGCCGCCACCACCGCAGCCACCGCCCGTTCGACCGCCGCCGCCAGCGACATCTGGTTCTGCGCCCGCACCCGGGCGCCGATCTGGTGCAGCACGTCCGGCGGCCCACCGTCCGGCAACGCCTGCGCGGCACCGTCGGGGCTCTCGCGCCGCGGCGGTGCATCGGCGGCCGCGGCGGTGGGCGGTCCGTGCCGCGGCGTTGACTCGGGTGCGGGACCGTTCCGCGCCTGGGCAGCGCCGGTCCCGGCAGCTCCGGCGGCGGGGGCCTGCCGGTGGCCGCCCGCCGGCGTGCCACCCGGCGCACCCGACTCCGGCGGTGCGGCACCGTTCCCCCGCGCGGTGCCGGCCGGCCGCGGTCCGTCCCGGGGTGGCCCGGCGGGTGACGCCGGGGGCTGCTCCGCCGGCCCGCCGCCGGTGTCGGCGTCACCGGCGAACGCGCCCTTGATGGCGTGCACCTCGGCGAGCAGTTCGTCCGGGGTAACCAGGCCCATCACACGTGCCAGCCGGCTCAGCAACAGCTCAAGCTCGAAGCGCGGACTAACCGACTGCTTCAGGTTGCGATACACTTCGAGCAGCATCTCGCCGGCGAGTTCGAGCTTGCCGACCGACAGCCGTGCACGCGCCTCGGCGCTGAAGCTGGCCTCCGGGTACCCCAGGATACCCGGCCGCGTTACACGGTGGCGCAACAGCAGTAGAGAACGGAGGTAGTCGGCGAGCGCGACAACGAAACGTTCTACCGACACGCCCCGCTCCAGGATCTCGTCGGCCAGCGCAAGCATCGCGTTGGCGTCATCACTGCCGATCAGGGCACCCACCCGGTTGAGCTCGTCCATGCTGAGCGCGCCGATGGTGTCGCGAATCGCATCGATCCCGATCCGCCGGGCGCCGGCGAACGAGACAATCTGGTCGAACGTGGTGTAGGCGTCACGCAGTGAGCCGTCCGACTCCTTGGCGATCCAGATCAACGCCTCGTCGTCCGCTTCCAGGCCCGTTTCCGCGGCCACCTCGGCGAGCCGGTCGCGGATCTCGTCGGTGGAGAACAGGCGAAAGGTGAACTGCTGACAGCGCGAGCGGATGGTGGCCGGCACCTTGTGGATCTCGGTGGTCGCGAAGATGAACACCACGTAGGGCGGCGGCTCCTCAATGGTCTTCAGCAGCGCGTTGAAAGCGCTGGTGGACAGCATGTGCACCTCGTCAATGATGTACACCTTGTAGCGGGCCGCGGCCGGGGGAAACAGCACCTCGTCCTTGATCGCCCGCACGTCGTCGACCCCGGTGTTGGAGGCACCGTCGATTTCGATTACGTCAAGCGATGAGCCTGCGCTTATCTCCTTGCATTCGTTGCAGTCGTCGCACGGAGAGACGGTCGGCCCGGTGGCGCAGTTCAGGGCCCGGGCCAAGACCCGGGCGGCGGAAGTCTTGCCCACGCCGCGCGGGCCGGAGAACAGGAAGGCGTGCGCGATCTGCTGCCGCTCGATGGCGCCGCGCAGGGTAGCCACGACGAACTCCTGGCCCACGATCTGCTCGAATGAGCGCGGACGCTTGCGCGTCGCGGTTACTTCGTAGGCCATCGCCCCTCACACAAGAAAAAAAGGCCCTCTGGCCGCCGCCGATTGATTACGGCTCCTGCCCGCGTCGCTTACCGCTGCTACCTTCCGGTCCTGACGGGGTTGGGCGGACGAGCATAGCGTAGATCGGAGACGAACCAGATGGGCTTTCCGGAGAGAGTGGGATTCGAACCCACGGTACCCGTTATGAGTACACACGCTTTCCAAGCGTGCACCTTCGGCCCCTCGGTCATCTCTCCTGGGACCGGCTCCAGCGCCCCCCGTTTGCGGTGCAGGTGCCGCGCTGCCGCCCCGAAGCGGAGAGAGTGGGATTCGAACCCACGGAGCCAGCATACGCGGCTCAACGGATTTCGAGTCCGCCCGATTCAACCGCTCTCGCATCTCTCCGTACACGGTGCAATCCGCTGACGGATTGCGCTGCGTCTGCGTGCCCAAGAGGACTCGAACCTCTGACCTCTAGATCCGCAATCTAACGCTCTATCCAGACTGAGCTATGGGCACGGGCAATGGCACGACGGCCTGCCGCCGCACCGTTCGGAGAGGGTGGGATTCGAACCCACGGTACCCTTACGAATACAACTCCTTAGCAGGGAGCCCGATTCGACCACTCTCGCACCTCTCCCGGGTCGTGCACGCCCTGAGCGGCTGTTGCGGAGAGGGAGGGATTCGAACCCCCGGAACACAATGGCTCAACGGTTTTCAAGACCGCCTCCTTCGACCACTCGGACACCTCTCCGAGACTCAAGCACACTACCGGAGTTGCAGAATATAGTTTCCGCATACCTGCTTGTCAATCCGCCCGCGACCGCAACGGACCGCATCGCTGCCCACCACGGCTGCTACTCCGGTCAGCGGCCGCCCGCGGGCGCTTCCTTCGCCACCAGCCGCCTCGCGCGCACCCAGGCCTTCGGAACGGCGGCTCGTACCTCCGGGAGGTAGTTCCGTCCCACCCGCACCTCGTGATCACCGGTGAGCAAGAGCACAGGGCGCCCTTCGCGGCGCACCGCTCGTCGGACGTGGCGATATGCCACCCAGTACGAACGGTGCACGCGGATTCCGAGATCGCCGAGTTCGGCAACCGCATCGGAGAAGCGCAGGAGAATGGACGCACTGCCGGCCATAGTGATCACATCCACATAGTGAGCAGACGCCGCAAGGTAGATGATGTCGCCACCCAATTCCTCCGGAAGGCGGTCGAAGAATCTCGCCGCCGCCGCCGGAGGCCCTTGTTGCGGACCGGCCGTTGCTGGCTGCTCCTCGATGTCGGCGGGCAACTTTGCCGCGCGCTCCCGCCCCGCTGCTCGTGCTTCTCCCGTCGCAATCCCCGTGTCCCCCGCGGCCGCCGCTTCGGCGCCGCCCGGCCGTTCCTCGCCGACCGCATCCACGGGAACTGCACGCTCCGCCGACCGCTTCCCGGATACACGCAGAAACATCACGTAGTAAACCAGGGCCGTTCCGCCCACGACATTCACGGCCGACAGGGCGTAGACCTTCGGCAACGACGCCTGTGGTAGCCCACCCCCCGCGAACAGACCGTAGACTGTCAACGTGATCGCTGTGCACGACGCCGCCAGCAGCAACGCCATCACCGCCAGAGCCAGCGCGATTTCGTACTGACGCCGGTACCGGACGACGTACATCGCCAACACCCCGGTCGCATAACACACCGGGAAATTCAGCATGCCCACCAGGCCCCAGTACCCCAGCCGTTCGATCCAGTTCATTGTCCCACCGGTGCCCAGCGGGCCAAGGACCGTATACTGCAGAGTTATAAACAGGAGTATCCCGGCTCCCACCGCCCCCATACTCGGCGCCAGCAGTTCGCGATACGCGAATTGCATCGCCCCAGCGGCACCCATCGAGCCCGATTGCGTCATTTGCACCGAAAGTCACCTCCACCGTTCGCGCATCAACCGGCTGTTGCGCGCAGGCAAACCAAGCTTCCCAGGCCGCGCGGGCTGCGGCACCGGGAAGCGCGGCTGCGTAGTCCCGCACCAGTCCGATAGTTTCTGGCCATCGCCCAAGTGTAGCAATAGCATAGCATTCTGGACCGTCACCTACAACAGGAACGCGCGTTCCGCTTGGTTGCGCTAGCGCTGTGCGCGGTAACGGTTGCACCCATCTCGATTTGTGTCGGTCCGGGATGCGCGGAAGGAACGGTTGCGGATGCAGGATGGACCGCTGCTCAGCGCCGCATCCGGAGGTGCGGCTCGGAAATCCGGACGCTGGCATTCTTACCGCTCGGTCCGGAGCCGGACCTGGCGGACGACGGTTTAGAGGTGCGCCGCGGTTGTTCGCAATGCGGACCAGGAATGGAATCGGGCGCTCGACAATGCAAATTTGTGCTGCACGAACGCGAATACTCGTGCTGATCGAGAGTGCACGGATCGCACTGGCTGGTACGCGTTCCGCCGCAGGTCGACCGGTTCGGAGGTTGGCAGGTTCACGGATAACCTGACATTGGGAACGTCCTCGGGCGCGTCGGGCACTAGCCGGTGAGAAGGCTGCGGATTCGCTCCAGATCGTCAGCGTTGAAAAAGGCGATCTCGATCTTGCCGCGGCGTACGCTACCGGTGACCTTTACCTTGGTGCCGAGGACGTCGATGAGACGCTGCTGCACCTCGCGCAGGTGCGGGTCGGTTTGCCGTTGCGGGCGAGTCTCGGGGCGGGCGCCCGCGCTCCCCGAATCGAGTTGCTTGCGAACCCGCACCGCGTATGCCTCCGCCTCGCGGACCGAATACTGCGCGATGTGCGCAAACAACCGCTGCCGCTCGGCTGGATCCGGGATCATGAGTATGGCGCGGGCGTGGCCCGCGGTGATGGTGCCGTCCGACAGCGCGTTGCGCATTTCCTCCGGGAGCCCGAGCAGGCGCAGGCTGTTGGCAACGGTCGAGCGGTGCTTGCCGATCCGCTCGGCGAGGTCCGCCTGGCTGACGCCGGTCGCCTCAATGATCCGGCGGTAGGCATTCGCCTCTTCGAGGGGAGTGAGGTCTTCGCGCTGAATGTTCTCGACCAACGCCAGGGTAGTCCGGTCGTCGTCGTCCGGGTTCCGGATCGCCGCCGGTATGCGTTGCAGGCCAGCGCGCTGCGCGGCACGGAAGCGGCGCTCTCCGGCGATGATCCGGTAGCGGTCGCCGATGCGCTCCACCAGGATCGGCTGCAACACGCCGTGGGCGGCGATCGACTGAGTCAGTTCGGCGAGTGGTTCCTCGTCGAAGCGGAGCCGCGGCTGTTCACCGTGGGTGTCGATTTCGGCGAGGGCGATCTCGGCGACGCCGCCGGTCAACGGAAAGTCGGGTTGATCGCCCATCAGGGCGCCAAGGCCGCGTCCCAACCCGCGTTTCGCAGGTGAGCGGGATGCTCGCTTAGCCATGCTGCGCAACCTCCCGGGCGAGCGCGTTGTAGCTGCGCGCCCCGATACACTTGGGATCGTAGAGTTGAATCGGCTGCGAATAGGAGGGCGCCTCGCCAAGGCGGACGTTTCGCGGAATGATCGTGCGGAACACTTGGTGACGGAAGAACTCGGTAACTTCGCGCACCACTTCCTGGGACAGCCGAGTACGCACATCGAACATGGTGAACAAAATCCCGCCGACCGTTAGCGCCGGATTCAACGTTCCCTGTACGCGCCTGATCGTCTTCAACAGTTCACTCAACCCCTCGAGCGCGAAATATTCGCACTGCAAAGGAATTATCACCTGCGAAGCAGCCGTCAGGCCATTGATCGTGAGGAGGCCCAGGGATGGCGGGCAGTCGATAAACAAATAATCGTACGCGGTGTCCAAATCGTTGAGGGCGTCGCTGAGGTAGAACTCCCGGCGCGACTGGTTGACCAGTTCGACGGCAGCGCCCGCCAAGTTGATGCTCGAGGGTACGACCTCGTAGCCGGGAACAGCCGTATGCTGAATAAGCTCCTCGGGAGGCAAGACGCCGGTAATCAATTCGTAGCTGCCGCCTTGCTCACCATCACATCCGAGGCTCGTCGACGAATTGGCCTGCGGGTCGAAGTCCACCAGCAGCACACGCTTCCCGGCCACGGCCAGCGCCGCGCCGAGATTGACGGCTGTTGTGGTCTTCCCTACACCGCCTTTCTGATTCGCAAAAACGATTCGCCGTGCCCGTGCCATTGAAACCGCTGCAACCATAGCCATGTTGGCCGCGACTGGCAAACGGATTGCTTCCGCCTGCCCACGCTTTTCCGGTTGCGGGCGCGTTTGCGTTTCACGTGAAACAAGGACTGCACGGTTTCGGTTTCGCTCGGCGCCCGGTCCGGGAACGCTCATCCCTACGGCAGCGGTAGCTTCGCCGTCCGCGATGCAGTTGGCAGGGGCCGGGTCAGAGACCGCTGCCTCCGCTGCCCGCAGCACCGCGATTCCTGGCGTACACCCGTCCCGACGTCCAGATGGCCGCCCACCGGATCATGGCCGGAGGTGGCTATGCGCACCGCTCACCCCGTCCCATTGCGGCCGATTGCGGGAGTCGTGCGATACTCACCGCTACGCGACGCCCGCCTTGACTCGGCCGGCGGCGTCGCAACCAGTCGACCGTAGGCGCTGCGCTGGAACTGGGGTTCACGTCCGAGGCGTGCTGGTCGACAGTCGCCACCAGAAGGTTCAAAGCGAAACTCGGCGGCTGGGTAAAGAACTCGTTCTTCAAGCATTGCGCCGGTTCCATGAACGCGACGGATCTGCGGGCGCAGGGCCCGCCGTGCCAATTGCATAATCCCGGGGGGCCGGGTCCGGTCCTCCACTACACTTCTCCTGTGCGGTGGAGACCCAGACCCACTGCCGACGAACCGCTGCCCCGCTTCGTAGATGCCGAGTGGGATCACCGCCGCGAGCGGTGACTGAAGCGACCGCTGCAGGCGGCCGGCTTTCGCTTCTCGGACGCCATTAGGCAGGTGGATTCTCGCTGCGGCTGGCCGGCTGGCGCTAGGTCGACCAGCACCACGACTGGCCACCACTGGCAAACGTGGATACGGGAAGAGCTCTCCGGCCTCCGCGATCGGCCACCAGGCGTGGCTGCGCGGCTTCCGGGTCGCCTACCATGCGTCCTCGCGGCTGCTCGGCGAATTGCGCCTGGCGAAGGCTGACGGCGGCTACGTCCGGGAACTGGGGAAGATTCGGCCTGGGGCTGCTGGAAGCACGGCGCGGCTGGCACTGCTCGAGATGCTCGAAGATCGCCACGGGCGTTCCTCGACACTCATGGTGTCGCAACTGCCGGCGTCGTCCTGGCATGGGATGATCGGCGAGCGGTCGGTGACCGCATCGTGCACGGCGCCAGTCGCATCGACCTGGACGGAGACTCGGTGCGCAAGCTAGATGCCGAACGCGCCAACCCGAATCGTACCGAGCAATTGGCATAGCGCCCCGCCGGCGCCACCACCGCGGCCGGGTGGGCGTTGCCCCGCCACGGGCGGCGGCCGCCACGAGCTTGGCCGCGATCACGGGCATTCGGAGCCCGCCACGACCGTCAGTGGCCGCCATTTTGCGGTCAGCATGCCGGCCGCCGTCGGAGTCGGCCTCTCGGCGGCTCTCTCGGTGTTCGAATTCCGTCGTGGGGGTCCACCGTCGCAGATTCCTCAACCAGTGTTTTCTCTTCCGCGCCGGCAGCACGCCCGTTAGAAGCCATCTGTCCAACAAGCCATGACTGCGCTGCCGCCCTTCTAACTGGCCGTCAGAATACCCAATCACGCCCGGCATCCGCGTTACATCACCAACGCGGCGGTCTCGCCGGCGCCAGCATCGTGGCGCGCAGTTCCGGACGCGGCCGTCCTCAAGGTGGCCGCCGCTATCAACAACGTGAGCGTCTGCTGAAGAACGGCGAGACGGCTGTGCGGTCTCTCACCACGCGTAATCCGCGCAATTGGCACCGCGACGCAGAAGTACGGCAGCCCGGCAGCGCCTGCTCCAGCAGATAGGTCCCAAGGCGATCGACCGCGCCTTTCGTGCCGCGGCCCGGCTACCGTGCAGTATGAACCGCTTGCTACGCCGGCTGAATCTCGCCACGACCCGTAGCCGCCGGCGGAAACTCCGGGCGCGTAGCGCCGCACGACAAGTCGTGCCCTGGGGTCTCTCGACGCACGGCTCACCGACCAGGTCTCCCGTCGTCCGCAGCGCGCCTCCAGCACTCGGTCAGGAAGGCTCGGTTCTCGTCCCGAAGACCGTCGCCGAGTTCGACTTCTCCCTCCAGTCCTCGGTGCGCTTACCATCCCTGCGTTCAGCGCTCGTTTCGACACCGCCGCAGTGCTGATGGAGCACCTCTCCGCTGCCAGCCAGGATGGCAGTATTCAGGAGCAACTCGGTCGCTACCCCGGACGTCCTGATCATCGATGAGGTCGGCTAGCTGTCCTCCCAACCCGACACCGCCAACGTCGTGTTCGCCATCGTCAACCACTCACTGGAGGACGGTCACCTGCTACTCGACGGCCGATCATGTCGCGCCTGTCTCTTGATCGTCCCAATATACGTCCAGCATCACACGCTCCGCCGGTCGGTACCGGCCAACGACACCTCGTGTCGCCATATCCAAGCCGGAACATTCCGTCGCGCGCGGGCGGCAGCTCGAGCACGGTCTGCCGGGGCCTGCAAGCCGACCCGCTGCAACGATCAAGCGGCACCGAGTCCATCGCACGGGAGGCGGATGCCGATCCCTGTGACCAAGCGGTCCGGCGATTGCTTTCCCTCACCTTCCGAAAGACCTGAGGCCAATGAGTCGGCGCCTTAGCCGTCTGGTCGACTTCGCATCCGCTCAAAGTGCCGGCTTCACTTAGTCTCGCGTTTCACGTGAAACACCCCGAGCACCTGGTCCGCGCCAGTCCCTAGTACGTTGCGAACCTCCTCCCTCAAGCGCTCCGGCCTGGACACCTGCGCCAGCGAGGCCGCTCCCTGACCGCGAACACTGAGCCCGTTTATATGGACCAAGGGCAAAGAGCGCAGCACCAAGTTCGAAAGTATCCGGATCATATGTATATTTTTCCATTGCGCTGCATATTGTTGCAAAACACGGGGCTGTCTGGACACCGCCTTGATCCGTGCACGGCCCCTCACGGGGCTCTGAGAGCGGCTTCGGCCTCCCGCAAGCGCCAATATGCAGTGCTCTGTGGCCAACGGTGCCGTGGAGGGCACGGCGTGTATCGTCAGGGCAGATTTAGCGGGATGGCGATGTCGGACTCAGGCTCCCGGTACACGCGGTAGGTCCACACCAGCGTATTGCCCTTCGACATGGGCATCTCCAGCAGAGAGGTACCGTTCGAAGGGTCGATTTCGCTGACCGCCGAGACCAATTCCGGGCTCGTGGTGACACCGCCTGGTCTGCCCCACGCGATCAACCAGCGGTCATCGCTGAGCACGGTGACCGCCCCGGCCGCGTCGGCAAAGCCCTGGCCGGCAGGCTGGTCATATTCGCGCACCCAGACAGCATGCGTTCCGGATGATATGTCGTACTCCACGACTCGCGTGGATTGCGCGTCCGCCTTCCTCGGTCCGAGACAGAACTCGCCGTTATCGAACAGCACGACCTTCTCCTTGTTGCTGCTGTCTCGCCTCAGGGTCGCATGGTGCTGGCCACAGAACTCGCCCTCCCCATCGCCCTCGATCTCCAGATACTCGGTATTGGTGTTCGACTCTGCCAGTTGCTCGGAGCCACCGAGCTTCCACTTCACCACGCCAGTGGCTCCATCAATGCGCAACACCTGCGCACAGCCCCGAAACGAAGCCACGATGTCCCCGTCGAACACCTGCAGAGAGTTCAGGTGTGCGTATTGGCCCGGGAACTCGCGCACCCGGCAATCCGGGTCGATTCGCAGGTGGTCCCAGGAGTTCCAGAGCAGCTCCTCCGCGCCGCTCGGGGTGACCTCGCGAATCAGCGAATCAGTGAATTCCTCGATCGTGTATGGATTCAACGGGTTGTCCCCTGCGCTGAGGTCACGGGTCGTATCCTTGCGCAGCGAAAACAGGAAGTTGCCGTCACCGGTGATCAAGAAATCATGATGGTCAACCGCCGCTCCCGCGAGTCCACTCCGGACCGAGCGTATGACCGCGAAATCGCGGTCGAGCAATTCGACTGCGCCGCGCACATGTATTGAGTAGCGAACCTGCCGCCCATCGATGGTCGGCCCGTCGCGATGCAGCCGGAAGTTCCAGCCCAACCGGCGGCGATGAAATCTCGGCACCCCATTGTTGTCGACCACCACCATGTACACGTACTGTGGCCTCACCTCCACCCGCAGGTCCATCAGCAGGAGCCCCTCCGACACGCCCGCGCTCTTCGTGAGGATCTTGATATCGGGAAACTCGGGCGGCACGCAGTGAACCACGTAGCGCACCTCACTGCCGCCGCCGTCGCGCAGCTCGATCGCGATATCGTCGTTCTTGTCCACGTCGACCTGCACGTCGAGTGCGCCGACGGCGACCTCGTTGGCACTTGGGTTCGCGCGCAGCAGGTTCAGTTGCGCCGTGCTCCGCGTGGCCTCCGCCACCACCTGCAGCGCCGTCGCATCGGCGCAGGTCAGCGCGTAGTGGTAGGTGTCCGGCTCGAACGACGGATACATCGTGCCTCCTCCAGTCACCCGCAGCGTGCTCAGTTGCAGTGGCGTGTCGGCGTCATCGTCCGTAACCGTGCCGATTGCCGTGGCGCGGGTCACGCTCGCACCGGTTGCATTGCTCAACGTCACCGTGAAGGTCTCGGGCTGTTCCGCAGTCTCGTCGTCAACAATCGGCACCTCCACCGTCTGCTCCGTGCTGCCGGCAGCAAATGCCAAGCTGCCGCTCACCGCGGTGTAGTCCGCGACCGCCGTCGCGGTATCGTCGGCAGTCGCGTACATTACGGACACGTGCTGCCCGCTCGCCGGCTGCAGACTCACCGCGAACCTCATGCTGCCGTCTCCTTCCCTCAGGCTATCGTCTTCGATGCTCAGTTGCGGTTCCTCGTCGTCGTCCTCGATGATCCCCAGCACCGTCGCCGTTGCGCCGCCACCCGCCAGCGGCGCGTTCGCGTTCCGCACCGTCACTGTGAACTGCTCTTCCACCTCGTCCAGCTCGTCGTCCAGCACCTCAACAGAAATCGTCCGCGCCACCGTCGTGCCCGCAGGGAACCTCAGCGTCCCGCTCGTACTCCGGTAGTCTTCTCCCTCGCTAGCGCTGTCTTCCGCGCCGCCGCCGGTCTCGTACTCTGCCGTCACTTCCCGGTCCGCCGCCGCGCTTAGCGTCACCGCGAACGCCAGCCTCCCCGCCTGCTCCGTGCCGCGCGCACCGGCCACCGCCAGCGTCGCCACGTCCGCCTCAACGATCGTTACCTGCACCGCAGGCACCCGCGTACCGCCGTAGCCGCCGCCCGTGACCTCGTGGGTCACCTCTACCGGCTCCTCCGCCAGCGCATCCTCGTCACGCCCCGCGGTCACCGTGACCGTCTGCGCCTCCGCCCAACCGGCCGGCCTGAACTCAAGCCGCGCCGGCTCCACCGTCACTTCCGCGGAGCCCGCTGCCGCCGTCACCGTAACCGTTCCCCTCGGCCGCGACCGCAGCGCCACCAGGTATCCGGCGCTGTCCCCTTCCAACACGTTTAGCACCCTCGGCTCCACCCTCACCCCACGCCCGTCGTTGTCCGCCACCGTTACCGTCCCCTCTCCATCCGCAATCTGCGCGCCGTCTGCCGAGAGCAGCCGTACCGTGAAGCTCTCCTCGCCCTCAGCCTCCGCGTCGTCACGCACCTGCACCTCGATCTGCCGCGCCCCCACGGCTCCGGCGGCGAACGTCAGCACGCCGCGCGCCGCCTGGTAGTCGGCTCCGGCCGTGGCGCTGCCATCCTCGGTGGCATACGACACCGTTACCGGACCCGCCGCCGCCGGGTGCAGGCTCACCGTGACCCGTACCACGCCGTCCCCCTCCGCTCCCCTCGCGTCTGCTACCGACAGCCGCGGCACACCGGTGGCACCGCCGCCCGGTTCGCCATCCGGTCGCGTGGAGTGCCCGGGAGCCTCCTGTTCCTGGGCCTCGGACTGCGCGGGTACCCGAGATTGTGACAACTGGCAGGCCCCGAGCAGCACCGTCAGTACCAGCGCCGCCAGCGACAGCAGCACGCGGCCCGATGAGGCAATACAGCAACCCGTTCGTTCCATCTCGTTCGACCTGACCTCGGTATCGCGGCGAGCGGTTGCGCCAGGCATGGGTCGTTGGAAACACGCCTGCCGCACACGCATGCACCGTGACCGATACTCTGCGTCGGAACGACCGGTCGGTTCAACTACCGTGCGCTCCGTACTCGCTCGGCCCCGGCCGCGTGCCGGAGACGGCGTGTCTTTGGGCGACACGGCTTGACTACTTCCGGCATCCTGCGCAGTATCTGCGTCGATTGGGTTCGATCGAACCCGACGACCAGTTACAAGGCGGCAGGCTCGGTATGGAACGGTACAGGCAGCTTGGAGGCCGCGCGCCCGCGGCATTGATCTACCTCACGGCGGCGGCATTGGTAACGATCCCGTTGCTGGTGAACGGCTGCGCCGCGGCTTCTTCGGTGTCGGAACCATTCAACCCCACAGTGCTGGTGATCTCGCCCGATGCCGCAACCGGGCCCGACTTCATCGCCCGCGACAGCATCGACGGCCCGGACGATGTCGACTATTACCAGTTGGTGCTCGAACAGGCCTTCAATTCGGTGGTGATAATGACCGGCGGCGATACCGACACCGCCGGGCAGGTCGAGACGGAGGACCGTACGCCGATTACCACGGAATGCATGGGCGAACGGCACGAGGCCACGCCACCGTGCGTCTGGGGGACTGATCCGGACATCGACACGCCCCACCCGCAGCGGTCCGCGAAATTCAACTCCATGGAGGCGTCGAAGAACTTCATCTGGGAGGGCAGCCTCGACGCGGGCACCTACTACATCAGGATAACGGGTCAGGACAATGCCACCGGACCCTACGATCTCACGGTCGAATTGCACGACGCGGAGTGTCCGGGTACGGAGACCGATCCGTTCGGCTATTACTGCGCTAGTTGAATGCCCGGTCGATCGTCTGCGCCTGCAACCCGGTGTCGTCTTGTCACGGTCCTGTGTGCCGTTGGCGCCATGCTTGTCCTCGGCGGATGCCGGGGCCCGGGCGCCGTCCCGGAGACTCGGGCGCGGCTGAGCGAGTTGCAGGCGACGGGCGCCGGACCGATGTACCCGGCCTTCGATCCCGGGGTGCTGCACTACGCGGTTCGCTGCGCGGACGGAACCACCGTGCAGTTGGCGGCGCGGGCGGCGGATGCGGATGCGACCCTCCGGTTGCTGCACGACGGCAGTACCGGCACCGGCTCGCTGGCCGCGTCGATAACCCTGAACAGAGACCTCGACATCGACATCGCGATCCAGGTCGGCGATAGCCCGGCCGCCGCCACCTACGTCGTACACTGCATCCCGCCCGACTTCCCGGACATCGTCATCGAGACATCCACCGCCGGGGTGTCCGACGGCCTGTTGCTGATGACGCCGGGCGTGCGCGGCTCCGACAAGTCGTTCCTGGCCATCGTCGACAACAATGGCGTGCCGCGCTGGGTGATGCGGCCGAATCAACGCGCGCGCAACTTCCGGCGCCATCCCGACGGCCGCTACTCGTTCTCCGAGCAGCGGCAAGCCGACGGGGAAGCGTCCGTGGAACCGACAGTGATCCTGGACGCCAGGTTCAGGAGGATCGACACGGCCACCCTGGCCGGCGACCGGTTGCCGGAACACACCGGCGGGCATGACTTCCTCATCCTGGACAACGGCAATTACCTGGTGATGTCCTACTACCCGGTGCAACGCGATTTCAGCGCGTTCGAGTGCGACGGCGAGCCATGTTCGGTGCCGCCAGGCACGGCGACCGACTCCGTGATCCAGGAGGTTACCCCGGACGGGAATCTGGTGCTGGAGTGGAACTCCTGGGAGCACGTCAAGATCGAGGACTGCACCATCCATCGTTTTCCGGAGGACTACGCGCACCTCAACTCGCTGCACGAACTGGAGGGGGACATCGTGGCCGGGTTGCGCGGCTGCGCGCAGGTGCTGCTCCTGGAACGTGCCACCGGCGCCGTGGTGTGGCAGATGGGCGGCGATCCGGCCATCCGCACCGACCGGCCGGCGCCGTCCACCGGGGCCGCCCGCTACCTGCCGGTAGTGGGCGACCCGGAGGGCGAATTCTGCGGCCAGCACCACGTCACCGCGACCGCGGCCGGGTCGGTGCTGATGTTCGACAATGGCACCCACTGCCTGGGGCCGCGCAAGGACAGGCCGGCGGTCACCCGCATCGTCGAATACGACATTTCATCCGGCACCGAGGCGCGCTTCGCGAGGGAATACCGGCTCGCGGAATCGATCGGCCATGCCTTTTCGGGCGGCGGGGTGACGGCCCTGGAGACCGGCAACTGGCTGATCACCTGGGGCAACAACTTCCGGGGCCCAAACGGTGCCATGGTGCCGACCCCGTTCGCGGTGAGCGAGGTGGACACCCGCGGCAACGAGATCTTTCGCCTGCGCATGACGCTCAATGGCGAACAGTACGGGACCGGGCGCGTATACCGGGAGCGGGAGAGCGACCTCCAAATTCCCCTGAACCTGCCGTAGCTAAGGAAGATTCAACGGTATTTCGATGCCGGACACCCGGTACGCGCGATACGTAAAGGCGCGCCGCGATTCCGGGATCGATACCGAGGCGAGTTCCAGGACCGGCGTACCGCTATTCGGGTCGACCTCGCTGATGGCGAGGAGCTTGCCGAGCGGTTTCGTTTCATTCACGAGCGTGCCCCAGGCGATCAACCAGTGGCCATTGGCCAACGACACCACACCACCCCGCGTATTCGAAGAACCGTTGCCAGGCGGCAGCAGGTACTGGCGCCGGAAGCGGGCTTCCTTCGGTGTCCCGGACGTCAGCAGGCGGTACTCCACGACGCGCGTAAACTTTGCCAGATCCTTTCTCGGGCCCTTGCATTTGTGGCCGTTGTCAAACACCAGCAACGATCCCGATGAGGTCAACGTTGCGCTGTGCTGGCCGCAGAATTCGTTTCTGCCGTCGGTGTCGCCGGTGATCGCAAGGTTCTGGGTCGCGGTGTCGCGGGGTGGCGCCGTGCCACCCACCTGCCAGACCAACCGGCCGGTTCCTCCCGACCGGTCAATCCTCACTACCATGTTGCAGTGCCTGAACGAAGCGACGATGTCGCCGTCTGCCAGGTGCAGGGAGTTGAGGTGAGCGTAGTCGTTGCCGAACACGAACCGGCAGTCGGAGAGTTTCAAGTGGTCCCAGGAATTCCACTCGAACACCTTCTCGCCGGCCGGCGTCGTTTCCTGGATCCACGAGTCGGTAACCGTCCCGATGTCCTCGGTGCCCGGTTCGCAACCGGACACCTCGCATCTGTCGCGGGTCGCATCGACGTAGCCGATGAAGAGATAGTTGCCGGTCTCGGTAATGAGAAAATCGTGAGGATCGGAACTCGACAAGGGAGGCACGGGCCGCACGACTTTGGTGTACTCAAGCTGCCGGTCGTGCAGGTGCACGTCGTTGCCGGCGTGCACGGAGTATCGGCCGTCGCCGAATCTTCTGAAGTTCCTTGCCCCGTCGGCCTTCCTCAAGTGGAACCGCGGTACGCCGTTGTTGTCGACGATCGCCATGTATGACTTTTTCGGGTCCGCCGCGTCCCATTTCGGCGTCACGAGAAGCAGGCCGTCACTGACTTCCGGACGCTTGCTGAGTACCCCGAACCATGGGAGCGCCAGGGGCGCGCAGTGAACGACATAGGTCACGGTGTCGTCCGCATCGCCGAGTTCGAGGACGATATCGTGATCGTCGGCCACCGTTAGTTGTGTGGCCGGCAGGCTCCCGGTGGCTACCAGGTCGTCGTCGGAGTTGGCGCGCCGCAGGGTAACGGATGTGTTGGCGCCCGCGGCCGTGGCGCTCACGCTGACCGTCGACCTCTGGGTGCACCTCACGGCGTAATGATGGATATCGCCGTCGAAGGCGGGGTACATGCTGCGCGAGCCGGACGTGACCGAGAGCGCACTCAGCTCGAGCGGCGCCTCGTCACTCACGATCGTGCCGGTTGCCGTGGCCACGGACACGCCCGCACCACTTGCGTTGCTCAGCGTCACGGTGAAATACTCCGGCAATTCCGCCTCCTGGTCGTCCACGACGGCGACGGCGATCGTCTGTACCGTAGTGCCGGCGGGGAAGGTCAGCGCACCGTTCGCGGCGGTATAATCTGCGCCGGCGGTCGCCGTGTCGTCGGCTGTCGCGTAGTCCACCGTGACCGCGCCGCTGCTCGCCGGTTGCAGGGTCACCGTGAACCGCATGCTGCCATCCACCATCTCGCCGGCGGTCGCGTCCGCGATGTCCAGCCGCGGCGCCTCGTCGTCATCCTCAATCGTGCCGGTTGCGGTGCGGCGGGCGGACGCCAGGGTCGCGTTCACGGCGCCGCTCAAGGTCACCGTGAACTCCTCCGGCGCCTCGTCGATCCGGTCGTCGGTCACCGGCACCGCAATCGTCCGCTCACTGCTGCCGGCGGGGAAGGTCAGCATGCCGCTCACTGCCTCATAGTCCGCGCCGGCCGTGGCGGTGTCGTCGGCCGTCGCATAGGCCACGGCCACCGTGCGTCCGCTTACCGGCTGCAGGGCCACCGCGAACCGCACGCTTGCGGCCGTCGCGGCCTCGCTCGCGGTCGCATCCGCGATGCTCAGTTGCGGTGGCGCATCGTCATCCTCAATGGTGCCGTACACTGCCATCGTCTGCTCGCCGCCGGCCAGCGGCGCGCCGGCGTTGCGCAGCGTCACCGTGAACCGTTCCTCCGGCTCGTCCAGCTCGTCGTCGAGCACCACCACGTCGATCGTGCGCGCCCTCGTCGTGCCGGCCGTGAAGCTCAGCGTGCCGCTCGCGCCCCGGTAATCCTCTCCCGCGCTGGCACCGTCATCGCCGGTCGCGTACTCCACCGTCACGTCCCGGGCCGCCGCGGCGCTCAACGTCACCGCGAACCGCAGGCTGCCCGCCTGCTCGCTGCCGCGCACCCCGGCCACCGCCAGCGTGGCCACGTCGGCCTCCACGATCGTCACCCGTATCGCCGGCGCCGCCGCACCGTCGTAGCCGCCGCCGGCGACCGCGTGCGTCACCTGCGCCGGTTCGTCGGCCACCGCATCCTCATCCGCCGCCGCCGTGACGGTGACCGTCTGGGCCGCAGCCCAATCGCCCGGCGGGAACTCCAGCACCCGCGGCGCCACCGTGACTTCCGCCAGCCCCGCCGTGGCCGTCACCGTGACCGTCCCGGTCGGGCGTGAGCCAAGCGCCACCCGGTAGCTGGCGCTGCCCCCTTCCGGCAAGGTTATCGCACGTGGCTCGACCGTGACCCGGGGTACGTCGTTGTCGGCCACGGTCACTGTCGCCTGTGCCGCGGCCACCGCGGCACCTGCCACCTCGCCGAGCCGCACCAGGAAGCTTTCCTCCCCTTCTGCTATCGCGTCGTCGTGCACCACCACCTCGATGTGTTGCACCCCGGCCGCTCCGGCGGCGAAGGTCAGCACGCCGCTCGCCGCTTGGTAATCGGCGCCGGCCGTGGCGCTGCCGTTTGCCGTCGCATAGGCCGCGGTCACCGGTCTATCCGCGGCCGGACTCAGGCGCACCGGTACGCGCAGCACCCCGTCGCCCTCCGCACCTCTCGCCACCGCCACCGCCACCATGGGCGCGCCGTTCGCCGGCCCTGCCATCCCGCGGCCCGGCGCCGCGGCCTGCTCGTGAGCGTTCGGGTCAGAGGCGGACTCGGACTGCGGGGGCGGCTGGCTACCGGGCATCCGGCACGCCGCCGCCGCCAACACCAAGCAGAGCGCCAACAGCTCGCGCGCGCGCAACGAACGGCGGCAGACTGCCGAGCGCCGCCGCGATGTTTGCCGGTGGCAATTGTGCAGAGGCTGCGCACCGACAAGCCTCCTTGTGAACCGACGAGAAACCGACACCAGAACCCAATATACGACGCGGTATGCGGTTTTTGAATAATCATACGGGATAGTCGGGCGCGGGGTGCAGTACCGCTTGCCGCGCGTGAGCAAGCCCCGAGGCGAGCCGCCTGCGCCACCGGTGCCGCACCAAGAGCTTGTCGGAAGTCAGGGAAGATTCGGCGGGATCTCGATGCCGGACTCTCGATACGCGCGGTAGGTGTAGGCGGAGAGTCTGCCGTCGCTCGAACGCATGGCGATTTCCTGCACCGGGGTTCCCGTGGCCGGATCAATTTCGCTGATGGCGAGCAGGTCGCTCGGCGAGTGCGTGGCGCTGGTGAGGGTGCCCCAGGCGACCAACCAGTGGCCGTTGGGCAACGTAACCACGCTGCCGCGCGTGCTCGCGTAACCGTTGCCGTCCGGCAGCAAATACTGGCGCCGGAACCGTGCTTCCAGCGGCGAGCCGGACGTCATCAGCTGGTACTCGACGACGCGTGAGAACGCCTTCTCGTTGTTTCGCTCACCCCTGCACAGATTGCCGTTATCGAAAATCAACAGCGCGCCGGAGTCGCTCAAGGTAGCGCTGTGTTGGCCGCAGAATTCGTTGTGGCCGGCGGTATCGCCGGAAATCGGCAGGTACAGAGTGTCGGAATCGCGGGGTGGAGCGGTGCCGCCGACCTGCCACACGACGCGGCCGGTGCCGCCGGAGCGGTCGATCCTGACCACGGTGTTGCAATGCCTGAACGATGCGATGATGTCGCCCGTCTCTGTCAGGTGCAGGGAATTGAGGTGAGCGTAGTCGGCCGGGAACACGAACTCGCAATCGGAGAGTTTCAGGTGGTCCCAGGAATTCCACTCGAACACCTTGTCACCGGCAGGCGTCACTTCCTGGATCCAGGCGTCGGTGACTTTGCCGATCTCCTCGGTGCCCGGATCGCAACCGGTAACCTCACACCGGTCGCGGGTTGCACCGAGGTAGCTGGTGAAGAGATGGTTGCCGTTCCCGGTGATGAGAAAGTCGTGGGGGTTCGCACTCTTCAGGGGCGGCACCGGTTTCACCGCCTCGATGAACTGAAGTGAGCTGTCGAGCAGATGCACTTCGCCGCCGACGTAATAGGAGTAGCGGCCGTCAGCGTGTCGTCGGAAGTTCCTCGTCGCGTCCCTGGTCAGGTGGAACCGAGGTACGCCGTTGTTGTCGACAATTGCCACATATGAGTTGGCGGGACGCGACACGCGCCATCTCGGTGTCACGAGCAGCAGACCGTCGCTGGCTTCGGGGCGCTCGGTGAGAATCTCGAAGTTCGGAAACGAGACGGGCACGCAGTGGACGCTATAGGTCACGGCGCTGTCGGCGTCGCTGACCTCGACAACGAGGTGGGCGTCGGAGTCCACGCGGAGTTTGGTGGACAGGGAACCGGTGGTCACGAGGTTGTCGGCTGGGTCGGCGCGGCGCAGCGTCAGGGTGGCGGTGGGGCGCATGGCGGTGGCGGTAACGGTAACCGGATAGGTGCGGGTGCAAGCGCGCACGGCGTAGTGATGGATATCGGGGTCGAAGGCGGGGAAGATCTGGCGCGAGCCGGGCCCCGCCGAGAACGCGCTCAGCTTGAGAGGGAACAGGTCGTCGCTCACGATGAGGCCGGATGCGGTGCCGCCGGCGAGGCGGGCGCCGGTAGGATTGCTGAGCGCTACGGTGAAGGATTCGGTGTCTTCGACCGTATCGTCGTCGGCAATCGGGACGGCAACCGTCCGTGCCGTCGTGCCGGGGGCAAAGGTCAGGCTGCCGGTCACCGCGGTGTAGTCTTCTCCGGCGGTGGCGGTGGCGTCGGAGGTCGCGTACGCGACGGCCACCGGGCGCTCGCTGACCGGGTGCAGGGACACCGTGAACCGCATGTTGCCGTCTGCGTCGCCCTCGGTGAGGCGGGCGCCGGCTATGCTCAACTGCGGGGGCTCGTCGTTGTCGACGATGGTGCCGGTCGCGGCACGGCCGGTCGCCGCGAGCGTCGCGTTCACGGCGGCGCTGAGCGTCAGGGTGAATTGTTCCTGGTCTTCGTGGACATCGTCGTCGGCCACCGGCACCGCGACGGTGTGCCCGGTGCTGCCGGCGGCGAACGTCAGGGTTCCGCTGGCCGACTCGTAGTCTGCTGATTCGGTCGCGCTGCCGGCGGTCGTCGCATAGGCAACGGTCACCTGGCGACCGCTCGCCGGCAGCAGGGACACCGCAAACCGGATGCGGCCGTCCGCCGCGCCCTCCTGAAGGCTGGCGGCGGCGACGCTCAGCAGTGGGGGCTCGTCGTCGTCGACAATGGTGCCGGGGACGGTGGCCCGGGCGGCGGCCCCCCCCAGCGGGGGCCGGGGGCCCGTGCGGGCCCGGCCCGCGAGCGGGGCGTTGGCGCCGTGCAGGCGCAGCGCGAACTGTTCGTCCGCCTCGTCCGTCCCGTCGTCCACCAGCACCACCTCTATGGTGTGCGCCGCCGTGGCGCCGGCCGGAAAGCGCAGCGTGCCGCGTACGCCCCGGTAATCTTCGCCCTCCGCAGCGCTGTCTTCGGCTCCGCCACCGGTCTCGTATTCCGCCGTGACGACGCGGTCCGCGGCCGCGCTCAGGGTCACCGCGAAGCCGAGCCGGTCGACATGCTCGGCGCCGCGTGCGCCGGCTACGGCCAGCGTCGCCACGTCCGCTTCCACGATGGTCAACCGCACCGCGGGCACCGCTGTGCCGCCGTAGCCCCCGCCGCTGGCCGTGTGCGTCAGTTGCACCGGCGCGTCGGCCACGGCATCCTCGTCCGCCGCCGCGGTAACGGTCACGGAGCGCGCAGTGTCCCACTCGGTCGCTGAGAACGTCAGCCGCGCCGGCGCCACCGTCACCTCCGCCGACCCCGAGGCGGGCGTCACCGTCACGGTCCCGGTCGGTTGCGAGCCGAGCGCGACCAGGTAGGCGGCCCTGCCGCCTTCCGGCACGTTCAGTGCCAGTGGCTGCACGCTCACCCGGCGGCCGTCGTTGTCAACCACGGTGACGGTCGCCACGGCGACCGCCACCGCGGCGCCGGCCGCCTCGCTCAGGTGCACGCTGAATGTCTCATCGCCCTCGGCCACCGCGTCGTCCAATACCGGTACCTCGATGCGCGCGGCGCCGATCGCACCAGCGGCGAAAGTCAACACGCCGGTCGCCGGCTGGTAGTCAGCGCCGGCGGTGGCGGTGACGTCTTCGGTGGCATACGAAACGGTCACCGGCACGGCGGCCGCGGGACTCAGGCGCACGGGAATGTGCAGCATGCCGTCGCCCTCGGTGCCTGTCGCGTCCCCCACCGCCAGCGCCGGTACCGCCGGTGCGCCGGCCGAGGGCACCGCGGAGTCGGTGGCGGCCGGAGAAACCGGGTCGGCGGTCGGCGGAGCCGGCGACGGTACAATCGCCATGCGGCAGGCGGCCGGGGCCAGCACGACAAGTGCCGCCAGCAGCCGGATGGTGCGCGCCGGCGGACGCCCGTGGACGCGGCGCACATTCGGAGCGTTGGCGAACATCCCCGCGAACTGCACTCATGCAGCATAGAAGGTTGTGCCATGCACTGTCTGCCTTTGGACCGGTAACTCTACCGAGCGTGTTATTCCACGCCGGTAGGTGTTCCGCTACGGTCGTTCGTGCATTCGCAAGTGGTAGGCGGGCCGCTACTCTTCCTTGGCGACGCGTGCCACGCCGACCACGGTGTCGCCGTCGCGCAGGCGCACGATGCGCACCCCGACCGCGGCGCCCCGCCCGGTCTCGCGCACGTCTTGTTGGGCCAGCTTGACCGCCTGCCCCTGCGTGGTGATACACACCAGGTCGTCATCGGGATAGGTGCCGATCATGTGCACCACGGGACCGTTCTTGTCCTGCCGGCGGTAGCAGAACTGGCCCATGGTGCCGCGCCGGTGCGGAGTAAGCTCGTCGAACGCCATGTACTTGCCGTAGCCGAGCTCGCTGATAATGAAGATGCGCCGGTGCTCGTCGTTCGCGGCTGCGCCCACGATGCGGTCGCCGGGCTGCAGGCGCATGCCGCGCACGCCGCGCGTGGCACGGCCCATCGGGCGCACCTCCGATTCGGCAAAGCGCAGCGCCTTGCCGGACGCCGCCATCAACACCACGTCGCGCTTGCCGTCGGTCAGCATCGCCGTCACCAGGTGGTCACCGGGGCCATTGCCGTTCTCCTCGGGGTCGAGGTTGATCGCTATCACCCCGCGCCGCCGGGCGTTGCTGAAGTCGCTGGTGCGCACCTTCTTCACCACCCCGCGCTCGGTCGCCATGAACAGGTAGTCGTCGCGCGAGAACTTGCTCAGCGACACGATGGCGGTAACCTCCTCATCGTCCTCCATCTGCAGCAGCGCCCGGATGTCCTGGCCGGCGGTCTGGCGGGTGCGTTCCGGCAACTCGTGTACCTTCAGCCAATAGCCGCGCCCGGCGTTGGTAATGAACAGCACATAGTCGTGGGTCGATCCGATGAAGATCTGGGTAACGAAGTCGGTGCCGCGCAGCCGGCTGCCGGCGCCCTTGCCGCCGCGAACCTGGCGCCGGTAGCTGGCCGCGGGAATGCGCTTGATGATGCCGCGGTTGGAGGTGACCACCACCATGTCCTCTTCCTCGATCAGGTCCTCGTAGTTGAAGTCCCCGACCTCGGTTTCGACGATTTCGGTGCGGCGGTCGTCGCCGTAGCGCCGGGCGATCTCCTGGGTTTCTTTCTTTACCACGTCCAGGATCTTCTGCTCGCTGGCCAGCAGTTCGCGCAACTCGGTGATCAGCTTGCGCACCTGGGCCAGCTCCTCCTCCACCTTGCGCGTCTCCAGGCTGGTGAGCCGCTGCAGGCGCATGTCCAGGATTGCCTGCGCCTGCGCAATGGACAGCTCGAAGCGCTCGCGCAGTCCGCCGCGCGCAATCTCCACCGTGCGGCTGGCGCGGATAATGCGCACCACCTCGTCGATGTTGTCGAGGGCGATCTTCAGCCCCTCCAGGATGTGGGCGCGCTGCTCCGCCTTCTTGAGGTCGAAGCGGGCGCGGCGGATCACCACCTTCCTGCGGTGCTGGATGAACTCCCGCAGCATGTCGCGCAGGGTCATCACCTGCGGCTTGCCGCCCACCAGCGCCAGCGCGTTGACGTGGAACGAGTCCTGCAGCTGGGTCAGGCTGAACAGCCGGTTGAGCACGATCTTGGCGTCGAAACGGCGCCCGATCTCGATGACGACGCGCATGCCGCGGCGGTCCGACTCGTCGCGCAGGTCGGAGATGCCCTCCAGGCGCTTGTCCTTGACCAGGCCGGCGATGCGCACGATCAGATTGGCCTTGTTTACCTGGTAGGGCAGCTCGTTGACGATAATCGCCTCGCGGCCGCCGCTGATCGGCTCGATCGCCACCCGCGCGCGCACCACGACCTTCCCCTTGCCGGTCGTGTAGGCGTCCTCTATTCCCTTGCGTCCAAAGATGATACCGCCGGTTGGAAAGTCCGGCCCCCGGACGTGCTTCATCAAGTCGCGGTCGGTGAGCTTGGCGTCGCCGATCAGGGCCAGCGTGGCGCGCGCCACCTCGACCAGGTTGTGCGGCGGGATGTTGGTGGCCATGCCGACGGCGATGCCGCTGGCGCCGTTGGCGAGCAGGTACGGGAACGCCGCCGGCAACACTGAGGGCTCGGTGAGCGAGTCGTCGTAGTTGGGGACGAAATCGACGGTGTTCTTCTCGATGTCGCTCAGCATCGCGTCGGACACCGGCGCCAGGCGCGCTTCGGTGTAGCGCATCGCCGCCGGCGGGTCGCCGTCCACTGAGCCGAAGTTGCCCTGCCCGTCCACCATCAGGTAGCGCATCGAGAAATCCTGCGCCAGCCGCACCAGCGCGTCGTACAGCGCCGCGTCGCCGTGCGGGTGGTACTTGCCGAGCACGTCGCCCACCAGCCGCGCGGTCTTGCGGTACGGCCGGTTGGGCAGCAGGCCCATGTCGTTCATGGCGTACAGCAGGCGCCGGTGCACCGGCTTCAGGCCGTCGCGAGCGTCGGGCAGTGCCCGGCTCACAATCACGCTCATGGCATAGGTCAGGTACGACTCGCGTACCTCGGTCTCGATAGGCCGTTCGATAACCTTCCCGGTCAGTTCAGCCACGCGGTCCCCTTCCCGTCGAGCCGGCGCGCATCATCACACGTCCAGTGTGGCCAGCAGCGCGTTCTCCTCGATGAACCTGCGCCGCGGCTCCACCGCCTCTCCCATCAGCGTCGTGAACGCGTCCTCCACCTCAATGTCGTGCTCCTCGGGAACCAGCACCTGCTGGATGTTGCGCGTCCCCGGGTCCATGGTGGTCTCCCAGAGCTGCTCCGGGTTCATCTCGCCGAGGCCCTTGTAGCGCTGCACGCCCACCTGGCTGCGGCCCTCCTTGAGGCGCCCGAGCACCTCCTCCATCTCCGGGTCGCTGTAGGCGTACTCGACACGCCTGCCGGCGGTGAGCTTGTACAGCGGCGGCATGGCGATGTAGACATGGCCGGCCTTCACCAGGTCGGTCATGTAGCGGTAGAAGAAGGTGAGCAGCAGGGTGCGGATATGGGAGCCGTCCACGTCGGCGTCGGCCATGATGATCACCTTGTGGTAGCGCAGCTTGTCCAGCTCGAAGTCGTCCCGCACGCCGGTACCGAGGGTGGTAATGATCGGAATCAGCTTCTCGTTGGCGAGCACCTTGTCGATGCGCGTCTTCTCCACGTTCAGCATCTTGCCCCACAGCGGCAGAATGGCCTGGAACTGGCGGTCGCGGCCCTGCTTGGCGCTGCCACCCGCCGAGTCGCCCTCCACGATGTACAGCTCGCACCGTTCCGGATCCTTCTCCGCGCAGTCGGCCAGCTTGCCGGGCAGGCCGGTGCTCTCCAGGAAGCTCTTGCGCCGGGTCAGCTCGCGCGCCCGCCGCGCCGCCACGCGCGCCTTGGCGGCCAGGATCGACTTGTCCAGGATCGCCTTGATCACGCCCGGATTCTCTTCGAAGTGGGCGGTAAGTTCCTCGTTGGTAAGCGATTCCACGATGCCGCGCACCTCGGTGTTGCCGAGCTTGGCCTTGGTCTGGCCCTCGAACTGCGGCTCCGGCACCTTGACCGACACCACCGCGGTCAGGCCCTCGCGCACGTCGTCGCCGGACAGGTTCTCGTCCAGCTTGAGCCGCTTCACGAAATCGTTGAGGGTGCGGGTCAACGCGGAGCGAAACCCCATCTGGTGGGTGCCGCCGTCGCGGTTGTTGACGTTGTTGGCGTAGTAGAACACCTGCTCGGAGAAGCCGGTATTGTAGGCCAGCGCCACCTCCACGCCGACGTTGTCGCGGGTGCCGTCGAAGTGCAGCGGCTGCGGGTGGATCGGCTGCTTGTTGCCGTTCAGGTACTCGATGAACTCCCGCACACCGCCGGCGAACTCGAACTCCTGCGCGCGATGCGGCTCGCTGCGCCGATCGGTCAGGCTGATGCGGATGCCCTTGTTCAGGAACGCCAGCTCCCGCAGCCTGACGGTGAGCACGTCGAACGAATACTCGATGGTTTCGAAGATCTCGTCGTCGGCCAGGAACGACGTCTCGGTGCCGGTCCGGTCGGTGGCGCCGGTCACCGCCACCGCCGTATCGGGCACGCCGCGCCGGTAGCCCTGGTGATACACCTGGCCGAGCTTGTGGATGTCCACCCGGCACCAACGCGACAGGGCGTTCACCACCGACACGCCGACGCCGTGCAGGCCGGCGGACACCGCGTAGCTGCGATTGTTGAACTTGCCGCCCGCGTGCAGCGTGGTCATTACCACCTCGAGCGCGCTCACCTTCTCGGTGGGATGCTCGTCTACCGGGATGCCGCGCCCGTCGTCGCGCACCGTCACCACGTTACCGGGATCGATGGTAATCTCGATGGTGGTCGCGAACCCGGCCATCGCCTCGTCGATGCTGTTGTCGACTACCTCGTACACCAGTTGGTGCAGGCCGTCGGCGCCGGTCGAGCCGACGTACATGCCGGGGCGCTTGCGGACCGGCTCCAGGCCCTCGAGCACCTGAATGTGTTGAGCGGAATATTCCTGCTGCATCGTTACGAACTCCCCTCCCGGTGTGCGGGGCGCCACGCGGACGCCGCTCCGCAGTGCCACGGTAGCCGGCCGAGCGGCGGCCGGTCGGGTTCTCCGACCGCTGGACCGGACCCCGAAACGGGAGCCAAATTCAACGCAGCGAGCGGCCTCCGAGGCAGCTCTAATGGTAACAGAAAACCGGTACCTTGGTAAAGCTCCGAACTACCCGGAAAGCGGCGCTGTGCGGCCCGCGCCGGCGGCGCTTTCGGGGGCGTCTGCAGGCGCCGTTTCAGTCGGTGGGAGACACCCTGATTTGCTTATACAGGCCGTCGCCTTCGCTTTCCGTGGTGACTCCGTCCATGTCGCCGAGCGCGCTGTGAATAAGGCGCCTTTCGAACGGGTTCAGGGGCGCGAGCAGGCGCGATCTCCCGTTGCGGCGAACTTCCTGGGCGGCCCGGCTCGCCATCCGCAACAGGCTCTGTTCGCGGCGGTAGCGATAGTCCTCGGTGTCCAGAATCACGCGCACCGGTGCGCCTTCGTTTATGCGCCCGGCGTGGATGTTGCTGATCAGTTGCAGGGCTTCCAGGGTGGCGCCATGCTTGCCGATTACAATGGCCGGATCGTCGGCCAGAATCTCCAGCGTCAGGCGGCCGTCCTCGCGCTGATCGATGCGCACGTCAGACGGCAGGTTGGACTTCTCCAGGAGCTCGGTGACGAATTCCACCATGCGCTCCTCGAACGCGCTTTCCGGTTCCAGTTCGGCCGCGTCGCGGTCGTCGTCGGCCAGGTGCACGCGAATGCGAACCTTGCCTCCCTTGAGGAATCCCGGGCGCTGCTCATCGACCACTTCAACGTCGATTTCGTCCTCCGTGAGGCCCAAGGCTTCTATCGCCTTGTCGATCGCTTCCTCCTCGGTGCGAGCTTCGAATTCCCGTTCCGCCATTCGGACCTCTCCTATGCCATGAACTAGCGCGACTTGCCGCGCGGGCCGCGCGGGCCGCGCCCTGTGCTTGCCGTACCGCCGTCCGGTCCGGCGCGTCGCCGGCGATCGTTGATGTATAGCTGCTGAGCTATCGACAGCACGTTCTGCATCGTCCAGTAGATCACCAATCCGGACGGCATGCTGTACAAGATGAAGAAGAAGAAAATCGGCATCGCGTACATCATCATCTTCATCTGCGGCTGCATGGCGCTCGGGTTCTGCGAGATGCGCGACTGCAGCAGGGTGGTGCCGAGCATGACGAACGGCAGGATGCGCAGCTCGTCCCAGTTCAGCAGCGGCAGCGTGAATCCGAACGGCAGAAAGCTCTCCGGTGCCGACAGATCGCCGATCCAGGGCGCAATGAACGCCGCCCCGCGCAGGTCGAACGCATTGTTGAGCAGTTCGAACAGGGCAAAGAAGATCGGCATCTGCAACAACAGCGGCAGACAGCCGCCCACCGGGTTGACGCCTTCCTTGCGGTACAGCGCCATCATCTCCTGGTTCAGTTTCTCCGGCTTGCCCTGGTATTTTTTCTTGATCTCTTCGATTTTCGGTCCGAGCATGCTCATCTTGCTGGTCGATTCGAAGCTCTTCTGGGTGAGCGGGAAGAACAGAATCTTGATCAGCACGGTGAGCAGGATGATGGCCACGCCGTAGTTCGGAATGAGCCGATAGAAGAAGTCCAGGAAGAAACGCAGAATGTTCGCCAGCCAGCCGATGATCGGGTTGGTGCGCGCGGCCTCCTCGAAGTGGTAGTTGCCGATCGCGAACGGGTCGTTCGCGGCGTTGTTGTAGCGGTTCAGAATTTCCCGCTTCAGGGGGCCGGCGTAGAACCGAAACGTGTCGCTGTTGCGCGAGCTGGTAATCAGCGGACGGCTGAAGAACAGGGCCGTCCGTTCGATCAGTTCCGGATCCTTGCGCTTGTCGTAGGTGATGGTGTACAGGGTGGCGTCGGGCACCGCGATAATGGCGAAGTACTTGCCCGCGATGGCGGTCCAGTTGACACGCTTGGTTTCCGCTAACACCGCCTCCCGCCGCATGCGCTGGTTGCGCGCCTTGCTGTCCACGTAGTTGCGGAAGTTGCGGAATTCGTTGCGCCCGTCCAGGTTCTTGTAGGCGGGGCCGATCTGCGGACCGATGCCGAGCGTGTAGGCGGTACCCTGGAAGTCGAGCGCGGGCAGCTCATTGGCCGAATTTTCGATGTCGATCTTGAGTTCGAACAGGTACGAGTTGGGCGGGAACGTGTAGGTCTTGGCGAGCGTGAACGGGACGCCGTCCTCGGCCTTGAACTCGCGCGTGAAGCGCCACGTGTGCTGGTCCACCTCCTGGAACGTAAAGGCGGCGTCCACCGGCTCGGTACGGTAGCTGCCGAACGCCACCGTAAACAGGCGGTGCTGCTCGGGCCGCAGGACCAGTTCCACCTCGGTGCCGTCGACGTCGTGATGCTGCTTCAACCGGATGGAGGTGAGGTCGCCGCCGGCGGTGGTAAAGGCCAGGGCGAACAGGTCGGTCTCCTTGACGATGAGCCGTGCTCCGGCGGCCGAGTCTTCGCCGGCCGGGGCCACCGTGCTGGCAACCGGCGCGAACCCGTCCGCCGGTACGGCGCCGGGCGCCTGCGGTTCGCCGGCAGCGGGGGCGCTGGCCTGCGGCGGGCGGGCGCCGCGGTGTTGCCACCGGCCGCCACCCCGTCCGCCGGTACGGCGCCGGGCGCCTGCGGTTCGCCGGCAGCGGGTGCGCTGGCGGCCGGGGGCGCACCGAACCCGAGGGCGCCGTCCGGGGACGGAAACAGGAACGTCTGCACCAGCAGGCTGCCCACGATTACGACGACCGACAGGCCGACGGCGATCAGGGTTTTGCGATCCATGGCGGTCTTAGCGCCGCGGCGCCGGCGGCACCGGGTCGTAGCCGCCCTTGTGGAACGGATGACAGCGCAAAATGCGGCGCACGCCGAGGCCGGCCCCGCGCACCACGCCATGGCTGCCCACCGCCTCGGCCATGTACTGGGAACAGGTCGGATAGTAGCGGCAACTGGCCGGCAGCCACGACGACACCAACAGTTGGTAGAGCCTGATCGCGGCTCCGAGCAGGCGGCGCCCGGTGCCGAACGCGTGCGCCCGGCTCATCAGCTTTCGCACGTGCGGGTGAGCGCGCGGCGGCGCAGCAGGCCAGCCTCGCCAAGCAGAGCGGTGAGGACCTCTCCGGCGGCGCGGACGCCCAGTTCGCGGCGGCGCGGGCGGATCTGCAGCAGCAGGTCGTAACCCGGCGTCACGCGGTGCTTGAGCAGGCGATACGCTTCACGCACCAGGCGGCGCTGCCGGTTGCGCGCCGGCGCATGGGCAAAACCGCGCGCCGGACATACCACGACCCTGCTGCAGCCGGCGTCGTTGGCGGCGTAGAATAGCCGCAGTCCGCTGCGGCGGGGCGTGGAACTGGCGCGGAACAGATTGCGCACGCTGCGCCGGTCGGTAACCCGCTCGCGTTTAGTAAGGCTTCTTTTCATCCGACACCGAGAGCTTGGTACGCCCCTTCCGTCGCCGGCGTTTGAGAATGTTGCGGCCCGAGCGGGTGCTCATGCGCTCCCGGAACCCAAAACGCCTGCGGCGGCGTGTACGGCTTGGCTGGTAGGTACGTTTCATGAGGTCCTTGGAATACCGGCTGGCGCCGGTGCGAGTTCAGTCCTGCGATTATACGGACGCCGCCGCGCTCCTGTCAAACGGGATCAGACCCGGGCGCAGGGTCCCGGCCGCGCCGCGGAGCCGGCGGCGGTGCATCCTCCTCCTCGGAGCGCGGCGCCGGGTTCACCAACAGGTGCATGCGGCTGATCCCGAGTGCGGGAAAGCGGCGCGCCACGCGGCGCAGAATCCGGCTTTGCCGCATCTGCACCAGTTGCATCCACGCCGGGTGATCCACCTCCACCACCAGGCGTCCCCGGTCGATGTCGCGCAGGCGCGCGCGCCCGGCCAGATCGTGGCCGAGGATGTCGTCCCACACGCGGTAGATGCGCGCCTCGGGCGCATCCGGATCGAAACCGGCGCGCGCGAGTACCTCCTTCAGCAGGTTGCCGGCGCGGTACACGGTGTGAATGCTCCCCCAGACACGGCCAAGTTGATGGTGCCGGCGCCGCCGTAGCGTTGGTACGGCTCGTCGGGAAGAAAGGTAAAGAACGCCTGATCGTAGGACGGCAGGTGGCGCAGAAACTGCTCGCGCTTGCCGGCATCGAGTTCCAGCAGTACGTCGTCGAGCAGCAGAATCGGGCGCCGCCCGGTGGTGCGCTCGAAGAACTCCGCCTGGGCAACGCGCAGCACCAGCGACGCCAGCCGCTTCTGGCCGGTCGATCCCTGTGCGCTGAACCGTGCCTGGCCGAGCGTAATCCGGAAATCGTCGCGGTGCGGGCCGCTGGTGGTGGTACCGGCGGCGAGATCTCGCTCGCGGCGCCCGCGCAACTCGGCCGCGGCATCGTCCGCGCTCGCCGCCTCGCGCCACGACGGCCGATACTCGATGTTGGCGTCGCTCAGCCCGCCGATGCGGTCGCACAGATCCGCGAACACGGCCGCGAACTCGGCGCACAGGTCACTGCGGCGGGTGCGAATTTCCCATCCGGCCGCGGCCAGCACCGGCTCGTATACATCGACCATACCGGCATTGCGGTCGTCGCCGGCGCGCAGCAGCGCATTGCGCGCACGCAACGCGCGCCGATAGCGCCGCAGCACGCCGATGAACGACGGGTTGAACAGCGACAGCGTGTGGTCGAACAAACTGCGGCGCCGCTCCGGGTCGCCGTCGATGAAGCGCAGGTCTTCGTGGGTAAAGGCGATCGCGGGCGCGAACTCGATCAGCGCGGCACGGTCGCGGATGCGCTTGCCGTCGATTGCGATACGCTTGCCGGCGCTCCGCCCGAGACCGACCCCGACACCGCGCTCCTCCCCGCCGGCTGCCAGCCGGCCCCACACGGCCGCCTCGCTGCTGCCATTGGCTATGAGGTCGCGGTCATTGCGGGTACGGAACGAGGCGCCATAGCACAGCAGGTAGACCGCCTCCAGGAAGTTGGTCTTGCCCTGGCCATTGTCGCCGATCAGGAACACGTCGCGGCCGTCCACCTCGATGCGCAACGATGCGATGTTGCGAAAGTCGGTGAGCCGCAACGCCAGCAGAGCCAATGGTCCCGCTTAACTGCTCTGCATCGGCATGACGATGTGGAAGAAGTCACCCTCCGGTTCGGGCCGCAGCGACAGGGCCTTGCCGCTGTCGGTGAACTCCAGCGCGACCTGGTCGGTGGTCATCTCGCGCAACGGATCCAGGAGGTACTCGAAGTTGAACGCCAGCACGATCTCCGGGCCTTCGTACTCGCACGCCACCTCCTCGCGCGCCGCGCCAATCTCCCCCTCGCTCGACCGGATCACCAGACTGTCACTGTGGCTCTCCAGGTAGATGCGGCGCGACTTCTGCTCCACGAGCAGCGAAACCCGCCGCAACCCTTCCTCGAACGCGCCGCGATCGATCAGTAACCGCTGCTCCTGACGCTCGGGAATCACCCGCTGGTAGTTGGGAAACTGCGCTTCGATCAGGTTGGACGAAAGGTGCTGGGAATCGAACGCCACGTGGAAACTGCGCTCGCTCACCGCCATGCGCAACTCGCCCTCGCGCGGCGCCTGGCGGCGCACCACGTTCAACACCTTGGGGGGTATGATCACCCCCTTGAAATCGGCCAGGTCACCGTCGATCGCCTTCGACGCGTAGGCCAGCCGGCGTCCATCGGTGGCTACCATGATCATCTGGCTGCCCTGCTTCTCCAGGAATACCCCGTTCATGAAATACCTGGTCTCGTCGTCGGACACCGCGAACAGGGTGTGGGAAATCATCTCGATCAGGTCCTGCTTGCCAAATGCAAACGCCTGCTCTTCGGCGTCGCCCTGAAACGGCGGGTACTTGTCCGCCGCTATGCCCTTGAGCTGGAAGCGGATGTTCTTGAACACCGGACTGATGCGCAGCACAGTGTCCTCCGATAGTTCGAGTTCCACTTCGCCGTCGGGCAAGGAACGGAGAATGCCGTGCAGCTTGTCGCAGAATACCGTCACGCTGCCCGGCTGCATGACCTCCACTGGTATCGTCGACTCGTAATTGACCTTCAGATCCGTGGCTCGGATGGTCAATGTCCCGTCACCGGCCTCAAGCAGCACGTTGGACAGAATCGACAGCGAGTTTCGCACCGAGATAATCTCGTAGGCATTCGCGATCTCGTGCAGGATGGCTTCGCGTTCGCAGGTGAACTTCATGGTCTCATTCCCTTTTACTAGATGATTGGTGGTAATGGTAGTAGTTGCCGAGGATATGTGCAAAAACAGTATAACCTATTGGAGCGATTCATTTTAACAGTCCACCGCGGCGGTTGGGGATGGCCCCCGGTTATCCACATTATACCCGGCTCGGGCGCGGGTGGGCCGATTGTTCACGGCCGATGCAGAGCCCGTGCACAGGTTATCCAGACCGCACCACGCCGCCATGTCGCGAGCGGGAACGCTCAGGCCACGCTCTTCTGGCGCAGGGAGTTGATGATTTTGTGCAGGGTCGGCTCGAGGGTGGCGTCGGTCTTGATCCGCTCGGTGATGCGCTGGCACGCGTGCATGACGGTGGTGTGGTCGCGGCCGCCGAATTCGAGGCCCACCTCGGTGGTCGAGCTGTTGGTGAGGGATCGCGCTACGTACATTGCCACCTGGCGGGGGAAGGCAATCGCCTTGGTGCGCTTCTTGCCCTTCAGGTCGGCCGGCGTGAGCGAGAAGTAATCGGCCACGGCGCGTTGGATGCCGTCGATGGTAATGCTCAGGTGCTCCGGTTTGGCGAAAAACTCCTGCAGCTCCCGTTGGGCGATCGGCGGCGTGATGGTGCGCTGCATCAGTTCGGTGTAGGCCGCGAGCTTGGTGAGCGCCTTCTCCAGGTCGCGGACGTTGGAGCGGATGTTGCGGCAGATCAGTTCGACGATGCCGTGCTCGAGGGACAGGCCGCGTTCTTCGATCTTGCGGGTGACGATGGCGATGCGCGTCTCGTAGGTGGGTGGTTGCAGGTCGACGTTCAGGCCGCGCTCGAAGCGGTTGATGAGACGGTCGGGCAGGTTCATCAACTCCGATACCGGGCGGTCGCTGCTGAACACCATTTGCTTGTTGGCATCGTACAGTGCGTTGAAGGTGTGGAACAGTTCCTGTTGGGTCTCCACTTTGCCCTGCAGGAACTGGATGTCGTCGATCAGCAGCACGTCGGCCGACCGGTAGCGGTTCTTGAAGCGGTGCCCGGTCTTCTCCTTGATCGACTGGATGAATTCGTTGGTAAAGGTCTCGACGGTGACGTACACCACCTTGAGGTCGGGGAGTCCGGCGTGTACGGAGTTGCCGATTGCCTGCAGGAGGTGGGTCTTGCCGAGGCCCACCCCACCGTATACCAGGCACGGGTTGTAGGCCCGGCCCGGGTTCTTGGCGATGGCGATGGCCGCGTTGAGCGCGAACGAGTTGCTCTCGCCTTCGATCAGCCGTTCGAACGTGTAATCCGGGTTGAGCTGGCTGTGCCGGCGCGGCGGCTCGACGATCCAGGGCGCCGCCGCGGCCGGTGTTGCCGCGGGCCGTGGCGCGGGCACCGCCGCGTCCGGCTCCGGCTGCGCCACGTTACGAATTACGTAGGCAAGCTTGAGGCGGCGGGCCGAGAGCTCGAACAGGGTCTGCTCGAGCGCCGACTGGAAGCGCTGCGCTACCTGGTCGCGGTAGAAGGCGGATGGTACACCGAGTTCAATGATTCCTTCCTGTGAACCATGATAAGTCATGTTGGTAAACCAGGTGTCATATTCCTGGCTGGTGATGGTGCCGCGAAACTGCGTGCGCGCCTCGTTCCAGAATGCCTCGTAATCCCAGTTATCAACCATTATTTCCCCTATCCGACACGGAGCCAAAAACCCCCGCAAAACCCGCCCGAAAGCGACTATCCAAACATTTTGTACACAAGTTATACACAGGACCCTGGAACAGCGCTGCGAGACAAGAAGATGCCCGCCGAGGTGGAGTCTGAACCGTTTCCAGATTCTGATGTGCATTCTGAGAATGTTCTAATTATATTCATAGTAATATGTTGATAAAATCCAACCGATATTCTGGTGTGCAACTTGAGATGCCCGGGAGGAACCCGGAAGTACCGCAATTGCTTGCGTCTGGGGAACCTATTGGATGTCCACAAGTTATTCACAAGCCGCCAACCAAGCATTCGATAGTATCATCCCGAAGCCGTAGCGGCAAGTCACGGTACACGATAATCTGAACGCGGAATACGTATGCCTGATTCGCCTGATTCGGTGCCGGTAACGGTAAATCTGGGTGAGCGGTCGGTGCTCCTCATCGGCACCGCTCACATTTCGAAACGCAGCGTCGCCGAGGTTCGCGAAGCCGTTGCCCGCGAACAGCCGGACTGCGTGTGCGTGGAGCTCGACGCCAGCCGCTACGCCACCATGAGCAGCAAGCAGCACTGGATGGAGCTGGACATCCGGCGCGTGCTCAAGCAGCGCAAGGGCTTCCTGATGCTCACCAATATCGTGCTGCACTCGTTTCAGCGCCGCCTGGGCATGGACCTGGGCGTGCAGCCGGGTGCGGAGATGGCGGCGGCGGTGGCGGCGGCCGAGGCGGATGGCATCCGATTCGCGCTGTGCGACCGAGAGATCCAGGTGACCCTGCGGCGCGCATGGCGCAACACCGGTTGGTGGGGCCGCCTCAAGCTGCTCGCGGCGTTGCTGGCGGCGGGATTCTCGAACGAGCAACTCGACGGCGAGCAGGTCGAGGCGCTCAAGGAGCGTGGCGCGTTGCAGAGCATGCTCGACGAACTCGCCGACTACCTGCCGCAGGTCAAGGAGGTGCTGATCGACGAACGCGACCGGTACCTGGCGCAACGCATCTTCGAGGCGGGTGGCTCGCGCGTGGTCGCCGTGGTAGGCGCCGGCCACGTGCCGGGCATCCAGCGCTGGCTGTCCGCGTTCGCACACCGCGCGCCGCGCGCCGAGGAGCTGGAGGAGTTGGACCATGTGCCGCCGCCCGGCCGGCTGGTGCGGCTGCTGCCGTGGACCATCCCGGCGCTGTTCGCGGCGCTGGTAGGATACGGGTTCCTGCGCGCTGGCGCCGAGGTGACCTTCGAGAAGCTCGCCCAGTGGGTGCTGGTGAACGGTACGCTCGCCGCCCTCGGTGCGCTCGCGGCGCTCGCCCACCCGGTGACCATCATTTCCTCGTTCGCGGCGGCGCCGATCACCTCGGTGAACCCGACCATCGGAGTGGGCATCGTGGCGGGGCTGATCCAGGCGATGGTGCGCAAGCCGAGGGTCGTGGACTTCGAGAACCTGTCGCAGGACGTAACCAGCGTGCGCGGTATTCTGCGCAACCGGGTGACGCACATTCTCGCCGTGTTCTTCATGTCCAGCGTCGGCAGCGCGATCGGCACGTTCGTGGGGCTGTCGTTCCTGACCAGCCTGCTGCGCGGCGGCGCCTGAGCAGTACTAGCTGATTCAGGAGGCGGGCGGCGCCGGTCGGCGGAGCAACGCGCCGGCACGGCGCAGGGCGCGCCCGCGGTGCGACACGCGGTCTTTCTCGGCGTCGCTCAGTTCGGCCATGGTGCGCCCGCCGCCGCCGACCAGGAACACCGGATCGTAGCCGAACCCGCGCGCGCCGCGCGGCTGCTGCGCAATGCGCCCCGCCACCCGCTCCTGGACCAGCAGCAGGCGCTGAGCGTCCAGGACGATCGCGATGCAGCAGATGAACGCCGCCGAGCGGTGGGCGGCGCCGTGCAGCAGCGACAGCAGGTAGGCGCAGCGACCGGCGTCGTCCAGTTCCTCTCCGGGCGGCGCGAACCGCGCCGAACGCACGCCCGGCGCACCGCCGAGCGCCGCCACGGCGAGCCCGGAATCGTCGGCCAGCGTCGGCATGCCGATCAGGCTATGCAGGTGGCGCGCCTTGCCGAGGGCATTCTGATCGTAGGTGGATCCGGTCTCCTCGAACGCGAACGATACGCCCAGTTCGGCGGGAGTGCGCACCGCGATACCGTTCAGGATGCGGCGCACCTCGGTGACCTTATGCGGATTGTTGCTCGCCAGGACCAATTCCATAGCGGCCAAGGTAGCGTGCGGCATTGTTGTGCAGCAACCAGTTCAGGCTGGTGTCGACCGTGCCCTTGGGTACGCCCAGCACCTTGGCGATGTGGCGATTGCTCGGCGCCATCCGAATCCGCGCCAGCTCCAGTTGCGCCAGGTACAACGTGACCCGATGGCGTTCCGCCTGCATCAGCGCCTTCGCGTGCGCATGCGGCTCGGGTTCCAGGCACGCGACGGCGGTCCAGAGGTGCAGGTCCGCGAATGCCAGGTTGCGGCGCTCGACCAGCATCTGCCTGCGCATGAGCGCCGCCTTGCGGTACCGGTACAGCCGCTTGAACACCCGCGACAGGCTGTCCGGATGGCATCCGGTCGCGGCAACGAGCACGTCGAATTGGCGGTCGTCGAGCAGGTGGGCGGTCTTCAGCAGCGCATACAGCATGCGCCGGCGCATCGGCTGCTTCGGCAACCGAAAGCGGCGCGCGCGGTGGCGGCGCGCCGGCCGCGCCGGCCGCGCCGGCCGCGCGGTGTGCGCGTGGTAGGCAGCGCCGGTCGCGGCTCCCGGATCGGCGATCCGCAGCACGGCAGTCGGCGTCCGGGTCGGCGTCCGGGTCGGCGTCCGGGTCGGCGCTCGCGCCCCGGTGCGCGGCCGGCGCGGTTCCGGCACCCACACCCGGGCCGACGCAACGGCGGGAACGTACGGGAGTTGCTGGCAGCCAAATTGGACCGATCGGCCCCAGGTCTGGCTGTAGAGCCCGGTCTGCCACTCCGTATCGAGTTGCTTGCGTTGGCGGAGGAAGCTGCGCAGTTGCCACTTCAGCACCGAATTGACGTAGTGCTCGAAGGGTATTCCGCGATCCGCGAAATGATCGATCATCAGTCCCAGCTTGTCGTGGCAGAACAGGAAAAAGTCGCCCGGGACATCCTCGTCCAGGTTGCGCAGCGTGTTGCGCGGAAATCGGTAGGCGTAGGCGCCGAGCTCGTTGATGAGGGCGCGCCGCCGGCGGCGCGAGGTCTGTGCCGCGAATACCCGCTCGTTGCGGCATTCGGCGGGAAACTCCAGCATGTCGGTACCTCCGTGCCGGTGTCCGGAGCAAGCGTCGTGCCAGGCGGGGAGGCGTGGAGCGGCTGGAATGGGGCGGTGGTTTACCCTGGTTTACTCTGTTTGGGGCGCCAGGCGGCCGATCAACAGCGTGCGCAGCGCGTGCACGGTGCCGGTCCAGGTGAATCCGGCCGCCTGCCGGTGCCCGCCGCCGCCGAACTGGCGTGCCACCGCGGCGACGTCCACCGGGGGCGCGGAGCGCAGGCTCACCGAATACTCGCCCGCGCGCCGCTCGCGGACGAACGCCAGCACGTCGCTGCCGTCCACGGTGCGCAGCAGCTGGTAGAGCTCGTCGTTACCGGCCGGGCCATCCCGGAGCGGGCGCAGATCGGCCAGCGACTGGTAGGTGAACAGGACGCGGCCGCCGTGAAACCGCTCGGTGCGCTGCAGCAGGGCGCCGAGCAGGCGGCGGTGAGCGAAGCTGCGCCCGCCGTAGATGCCCTGGTGCACGGCGCGCGGGCTGGCCCCGGCGGCCACCAGCCGGGCGGCGGCCTCGAACGCGGCGGTGCTGCCGGCCGGGATGTGGCAGAAGAAGCCGGTGTCCGTGCACAGACCGAGCAGCAGCAGTTCGGCGAGTTCGGAGCCGAGGGGGTCGCCGCTCGACTCCAGGATGAGCTGCACCAGGTAGGCGGCGGCGGGCGCCGCCGGATCGACCAGCCGCAGGTCGCCGAAGTCGGCGTCGGGGGTGCCGGGCGGACCGGGCTGATGGTGGTCGATTACCACGGTGCGCAGGCCGGCGAGCTGGGCGGCCAGCGAGCCGGTGCGCTTGGGGGAGGAACAGTCGAGCAGCACGGCGAGCGGTTTGCGGCGCAACGTGTCCGCCTCGATGGCCGGGCGGAATCGCCCCGCGTAGGCGCGAATCTCATACCGGTTGAACGGCCCGGCCGAGTACACGCCGACGCGCTTGCCGCGGCTGCTCAGGAACTCGGCGAGCGCCAGTTGCGAGGCCACGCAGTCGCCGTCCGGCTCTTCGTGGCCGAGGATCACCAGCGAGTCGGCCGCGCACAGGGCATCCAGGATCTGCCTTGGCGAGGTATCGGTCACAGGTGCAGCACCTCGCGCTGCGGCGCGCCGCCGGACACCACCAGCGAACGCTCCTGCACGTAGGCGTTGATCTCGGTGCGCAGCCCGAACTCCGGCCGGTAAGCGCCGGGCTCGATCGAGAAGCAGGAGCCGTCGAGCAGCGGCCGCGGGTCGGGAAACTCCACGCCGTCGAGATTGACGCCGATGCCGTGCAGGCGGGTGTCGATGGCGTGGCCGGTGCGGTGGCAGACCCACGGCAGCAGGCGGTGGCGGTCGAGGATGGCGCGCACATGGCGGTCCACTTCGGCGCCGGTGACCGGCTGCGCCGCGGCTAGGCGCTCGCCAATGAACGCCACCGCGCCGTCGCGTGCGGCGCACAGGGCGGCGAAGGTCTCCGCTACCGGCGCCGGCACGGCGGGCCCGGTAAACGCGACCCATGAAATGTCGGCGTATACCCCATCGGCGCCCGGCTCGCGGGCCCACAGGTCGAACTGCACCACCTGCTCGGCCGCGATCGGCGCGCCGGCGCCGGCCGGCTGGTAGTGCGGGTCGTTGCTGTGCTTGCCGGCCGCCACCAGGGGCGCTTCCTCGGTAATCAGCCGGTGGCGCTCGAACGCCGCGCTGATCCAGTCGCGCACCTCCCCCTCGCTGACCGCCGCCCCGCCGCGCAGCCGGTCCGCCAGGCGCTGCCAGGCGGCGTCGAGCACGCCGCGCACCTGGACCGCCGCGCGGTCGTGGCTGGCGCGCCCGGCGGCGCTCAGCACGCCGAGGACACGCTGGATCAACGTCTCCGCGGGCAGCACCGGGATGGCGAGCTCACGCAGTAGCGTCACCAGGCCATGGTCGACCAGCGACAGGGCGGGGATGGTGGCCGAGTAGTTGACCGCTACCGGGGTGCGGAGCGGGCAGGCGGCGCGCAGCCGGGCCACGAACTCCTCGCGCGAGGCGTAGGTGGCCACCGGTCCCGGCAGGTGGGCGAGCACCCCCGCCTCGATGGCGTGCACGATGCGCGAGACGGTGCCGTCGGCACGCACCAGCGCCGCCCAGGGACGGGTGTTCATGGCGTCGGCGGGCACCCCGAGGATGGCGTCCGCGACGTCGTCGCGGTGATATACGTTGTAGAACAGCCAGCCGTCGATGCCGGCGGCGCGCAGCGCGGACGCCGCGCGTCCGAGATGGTCTGCCATACGGGGATGGTCGAGCTTCGCGGCTCAGCGGTCAAGCGGTAGGCGGCTGTACGGCGTTTCGCGTCAGGGTGGCCAGCAGCAGCGCCCGGGCGGTGTGCTTGCGGTTTTCCGCCTGTTCCCACACCACCGAGGCGGGCCCCTCGAACACCTCCTCGGTGACCTCGTTGCCCTTCACCGCCGGCAGGTCGTGCATGAACACGCAGCCGGGGTTGCCGGTGCGGGCGAGCAGGGTGCTGTTCACCTGGTAGGGAGCCAGCAGCGCGTAGCGCTCGGCCGACTGCTCCTCCTCGCCCATCGACACCCATACGTCGGTATACACGGCGTCGGCGCCGGCCACCAGCCCGGTGCCGGAACCGCACTCGATGCGGGCGCCGCTGGCTGCCGCGTACGGCGCGCACTGGCTGCGCAGAGCGGCGGGGGGCGCCAGCTGGTCCGGGCCGACGGCGGTGAAGTGCACACCGGTCAGGCTGCACCCGATCATCAGCGAGCTCGCGATGTTGTTGCGGCAGTCGCCCACGTAGGCCAGCTTGAGGCCGGCCAGGCGGCCGAAGTGCTGCTCGAGCGTCATCAGGTCGGCGAGCACCTGAGTGGGGTGGCGGGCGTCGGTCAGGCCGTTGTACACCGGCACGCCGGACAGGCGGGCGAGCGCCTCCACGGTTGCCTGCTCGAAGCCGCGGAACTGGATGGCGTTAAACATGCGGCCGAGGATGCGCGCGGTGTCTTCGAGCGACTCCTTGGCGCCGAGGTGGATGTCGTCGGAGCCGAGGAACACCGGGTGGCCGCCCTCTTCGCCGAACGCGGTGTCGAACGCGCAGCGGGTGCGGGTGGAAGGCTTCTCGTACAGCAGCGCCAGGCTCATGCCGGCGAACCGCTGCTGCACGGTGCCGGCGCGCCGGTCCTTCCTGGCGCGGTGAGCGAGCGCCAGCAGCAGGCGAATGTCGGCGGGCGAAAAATCGCTCAGCGTGAGCAGCGAGCGTCCATACAGGTGAGCGGTATCATCCATGATTGGCTCCGCGGAGTTGCGAAATAGAGGCTGGACGTTACCGGATGAGCCGCCCGCGCCGCAAGAGGGTCCGTACAGCCGTACATGGATCGCAGTTGACAGCAGGGGCCGAATCGAGGCAATTTGCCCCGTCCGCTGCGGTGGTGGAATTGGTAGACACGCTAGCTTGAGGGGCTAGTGGGCGTTTAGCCCGTGAAGGTTCAAGTCCTTTCCGCAGCAACCCCCTGCAGCCGCTTGTGGCCGGCCCCGGTGCGCTACGGGATAAGCAGCAGCTTGCCCGCGGTGGTGCGGCCCGCCAGGTCGGCATGCGCCGCGGCCGCCTCCGCGAGCGGGTACTCGCGGTGAACCAGCACGTCCAACTCGCCGGCCGCAACCCAGGAGAACAGTTCCGCACTGCGCGCCGCGAGTTCGCCGGGCTCGGCAATGTAGTCGGCCAGCGACGGGCGGGTGAGATACAGCGAGCCGCCCTGCGACAGCATCGCCGGCTCGAAGCCGGTCACGGGACCGCTCGACTGGCCGTAGCTCACCAGCACGCCGCGCCTGCGCAGCGCCGCCAGGGAGCCGCCGAAGGTGGCCTGGCCAACCGAATCGTACACCACGTCGACGCCGGCGCCGCCGGTGAGCCGCCGCACCTCATCGGGTACGTCGCCGTAGTCGAGCACGTGGTCGGCGCCGAGCGCGCGCACCATGGCCGCCTTCGCCGGCGTGGAGCAGGTCGCCAGCACGGTGGCGCCGCGGCGCCGCGCGGCCTGCACCAGGAGGCGGCCGAGGCCGCCCCCCGCGGCGTCGAGCACCACCCCCGGGCCCCGCGGCCGCGGGCGCGCCCGCCCGCGGCTGCATGCACCAGCACCGCGGAGCCGGGCGCAAGCGGCGCGCTCGCGGTAACCAGGTAGTGGGCCGTGAGCCCCTGCAGAAACACCGCCGCCGCCAGCCTGGTGGACAGCCCGGCGGGCAGCTCGACCACCATGCGCGCTGGCACCACGGCGTACTCGGCGTAGGCGCCCACGGTCATGGCGTAGGCCACGCGCATGCCCGGGGACACGGCGGTCACGTCGCTGCCGGCGGCATCGATCACCCCGGCACCCTCCATGCCGGGAGTGAATGGCGTGGCCACGGGGTAGAGACCGGTGCGCTGGTAGATGTCGATGAAGTTGACACCCGCCGCTTCAATCTTGACGCGGACTTCCTGCGCGCCCGGTTCGGGTAAGGGTAGGTCGGTCATCCGGAGGACCTCGGGCCCGCCGGGCCCGGCAACTTGTACCGCCCGCATCGGCTAGTCCCAGTCGAGGGCGCCGGCCGGCTGGTACTCGGTTACCCGGGTCTCGAAAAAGTTCTTCTCTTTGTTCAGGTCCATCGTGTGGCTCATCCAAGGGAACGGGTTGTCGGTTTCGTACTGGCGCGGCAGGCCGATCCGTTCCAACCGCCGGTCGGCGACGTACTCGACGTAGCGGGCAAACTGCACGGCGTTGATGCCGAGCAGCCCGTCGGGGCAGGCGTCGTGGGCGTACGCCTGCTCGAACTGCACGCCGCGCCGTACCAGGTCCACCACCTCGGCCTGCAGCTCGGCGGACCAGGCGGCCGGATAGTCCTGCTTGATGGTGTTGATCAACTCGCAGCCGAACGCCAGGTGCACGCTTTCGTCGCGCATGATGAACTCGAACTGCTCGCCGATGCCGATCATCTTGCCCTGCCGCTTGAGCGCCAGCATCATGGCGAACCCGGCGTAGAAGAAGATCCCTTCCATGATCACGTAGTAGCCGATCAGGTCACGCAGGAAGCGCTGCACGTTGGTGGTGCGGTCGGCCGCGGCCGGCGCGACCAGGTCAAAGGACGGATCGAAAATCGACCGGGTGATTTCGATCACGAACTGGTCCTTCTCGCGGATGCTCGGAATGGTGTGGTACATGGTGTAGATCCGGTCCGGATCGAGGCCGAGCGAATCGCTGCAGTAAATGAAGGTGTCGGTGTGGATCGCCTCCTCGAACGCCTGCCGCAGCAGGTACTGGCGGCACTCGGGGTTGGTGACGTGGCGATACACCGCGAGCACGATGTTGTTGGCGGTCAGCGACTCGGCGGTGGAGAAGAAGCCGAGATTCCACAGAATAAGACGCCGCTCGGTGTCGCTGAGCACGTCCGGGGCTTTCCACTGCTCCACGTCCTTCTGCATCGACACCTCTTCCGGGACCCAGTTGTTGGCTACCCCATTCTTGTAGAACTCGCGTGCCCACGGGTAGGTAAGCGGGAGAATCTTGTTGGGGTCGGTGGCGGAGGCGCCGATGATCGGCATGGTTTACTGACACACCTCGCACGACTCGTCGTCGAGCTGGCATGCCTGCGGGGTCGGGAGGGCGTCGTGCAGCGCTTCGGGATCGGCCACGGCCGTTGCCGCGGCGCTCGCGGCTGTCGCCGCCGGGGCACTCGCGGCCGCGGCGTTCACGGC
>MPNH01000016.1 GCA_002238925.1 Spirochaetaceae bacterium bin103
GGTAGCCGAGCGGGTTGAGGCCCCAGATCTTGTGCTCCAGCCAGAACGAGGTGTAGACCAGCGGCCAGTAGTGGCCTTCGTTCTTGATGTCGGCGGGCGACAGCCAGATGCTGCGCAGGCCGTCCGGCGAGTGGATGACCGGTTCCTCGGAGAAGATCACGTCGTCCCAGACGAAGCCGCCCTGCAGCGCCGGGAAGTAGCTCACCACCACCACGATGGCAATCGCGCCGAGCCACTGTGCGTCCCGTGAGGAAACGCCGAAGCGGGCGCCCGCCCACTCGCCCGTCGGGTGTGATGATGCCGGTGCATCACGCGCCGACGCTCCGCCGCCAACCATGGGCTCGGGCGCAGCGGGCTGCGCGTCGCTGGTACTCCCTGTCGCCATACCTGGCGGCTTCACCTTGGCGGCATGGTCAACCGCGACGGTCGTTCGCGCCGCGGCGGTACACGAAACGGTTCGCGATCAGGAAGTTGACCGCGCCGCCGAGGCAGACCCCGATCACGAGCGCCAGCAGGCGGTAGCGCGCGAACAGATCGACGAAGCTGGTCAGCAGCGTATAGCTGCCCACGTTGACGGCCAGCCCGAGCACGCTGCTGGCCACGAACTTCGTCCACTGACGGGCGTGCGGCTGCCGGGGCCGTTCGTCGAAGGTCAGTGCGCGGTTGACCAGCCAGTTCCAGCTCACCGCCGGCCAGAACGAAAGGAACCGGGCCAGGCGGTGTTCGAGGCCCACACCCTGCAGCGACAGGTAGAACAGCACGTCGATCATGAAACCGCTCGCTCCCACGAGTGCGAAGCTGATCAGCCGCGCCGCGTTCCCGTAGCGATGCCGGTACAGGCGGTGCAGGTGGTGCAGGTAGTTGAGCTGCTGCCGCAGGTTCATCTTGCTCTCGCCGCGGTCGCGGTCGCTGAATCCGATCGGCACCTCCCGGACGCGCAGCCGCCCGCGCACCATCAACTCCAGGCCGATCTTGTAGCCGATGGGGCGCAACTGCTCCAGGTCGGGCAGCCAGCGGCGGTCGGTGGCGAAAAAGCCGGACATCGGATCGGAGCAGCGCACCAGCGGCAGCGCAAGCAAGGTGGCGACGCGGGAGTTGAGCCTGCGCAACGCTCCCCAGTCGGCGTCGATAGCGCCGCCGGGCACATACCTGCTGCCGACCGCAAAGGTGGCGTCGCCGTCCAAGGCTGCGAGCAGGGCTCCGATCCGTTCCGGCGGGTGCGACAGGTCCGCATCCATGACCACGAGCCGGTCGTAGCGAGCCATGCGCATGCCGTGGATAACCGACAGCGACAGGTCGCGCGGCGGGTCGCGCCGTACCTCCATGCGTACCGGCGCGTGCCGCGTCAATTCGCCGACGATCGTCTCGCTGCCATCCTGCGAGTCGTCGTCGACAAAGAGCAGTTCCCAATCGATTCCCTCGCTCGCCAGAGCGGCCCGCACGCGTTCCACGAGTGGCGCGATGTTGGCGGCTTCCTTGAACGTCGGCACCACGATCGACACCCCACCTACGGTACCGACTGCTTGTCCCTCTCCCATTTACTACGCCATGCAACTATAACACGCACCGAAGCGGCAAAGACAGGTTGTTCGTGTGCCGCGAAATCAGCCGGGCCGGCGCGGATTACGAGGAATGTTCCCCGGCTACCAGCGCGGCACGGCTCCGAGCAGGAGTTTCTGCTGCGGGGTGCCTTGCTCGCGGAGCCTGGTTACGCGCGGCCCGTCGAATGGCTCGCGCGATTTCATCCAGGCGTTCTGGTAGCACATCAGGCACACCCGGCGCGCCCGGTCGGAGCGGTTGGCCACGCCGCGGTGGTACAGCCAGCCGTTGAACAGCACCGCCTGGCCGGGTTTCGCCAGCACCAGCACCTGGTCGGGAAACTCCGGGTGTCCCTTGGGCGGCCGGAACGGGGCGCGCTGGCTGCCGGGTACGATGGCGATCGGGCCGTTCTCCGCGGCCAGCTCGTCCAGGTAGTAGCCGCAGTTGATCTGCCCCGGCGTGCTGCCGATCGGGGTGCCGTCCGGGTCGACCGGCCACGGGCCGTCGCGGTGCCAGTCCTGGTCCGGCTCGCCGGGCCGGGTGACGCGGGCGGTGGCGCTGTGCAGTTGTACGCAGGTGCCGAGCAGGGCGGTAATGCGGCGCAGCACCGGCGGGTTGTCGAGCAGGAACGCGAAGCGGTCGTCCTCCTCCAGCAACTGGTGGGTGAACGGCTCGTCGCGGTCACTGACGGTGTTGTCCAGGGCGCCGCGCAGCGACTCCACTTGCTGTTCGGTCACGGCATCTTCCACCACCAGGTAGCCCCACTTGAGAAAGAAGCCCACCTCCTGTTGCAACTCCGGGGTAAGCGCCGGATTGAGCGCCGTGGGGACGACTGATCGATCGTAGCTCATGGCAGTTTCCGCCGCACCGGGTCAGAACCGCACGCCGAGCTTTACGTTGTGCTCGGGCGCGGTGGCGATCTTCGGGTATTCGGTGAGCAGGTCGTCAAAGGCCACCACCGGCTGCACCACCGGATCGCAGCACAGGCTGCCGCCGGTGAGCAGCCGCCAGCTCACCTCGAACAGGCGTTCCTCGTCCCAGCCGTACTCCGGGTTGGGCTCGGAGCAGGCGCGCGAGAACACCAGGGTGGGGCGGTTGAAGTGCGCCTCGGCGCCCAGGTCGAGGCCCGCCGGGTAGGCGCCGGGGAAGGCGCCGGCCACCACCGTACCCAGGTAGCGGACGCCGCGCAGCGCCGCCTGCAGGCCGGAGTGGTGGCCGCTGTACTCGATGCACACGTCGGCGCCGCGGCGCGCGGTGGCCAGCCGGACCTCCTTGCCGGCGTCGCAGGCGGTCGGGTCGAGGGTGAGGTCGGCGCCGACCGCGCGCGCCACCTCGCGGCGCAGCGGGATCGGGTCCACGGCGATCACCGGGTGCGCCCCCGCCAGCCGGGCGAGCTGCATGGCCATCAGTCCGATCGCCCCCATGCCGAACACCGCCACCGCGTCGCCGATGCGCACGTGGCCATCGCGCACCGCGCCGAGCGCGAAGTCGGTCGGATCGAGGCACGCCGCCGCTTGCCACGGTACGCCGTCGGGCAGCACGCGCACCCGGTCGGCCGGCCACACGTGCTCCTCGCGGAACCCGCTGTGCGCGAACACCCGGTCGCCCGGCTGCACCGAGGTGACCGCGGACCCGGCCTCGACCACCACGCCGGTGCACATGTTACCCAGCCGGGTGGGGTAGGGCGCCCGGCCGCCGTCCTCGCCGGTGAAAATGCGCAGGTCATCGTCGTAACCGCCGCGCGGCAGGCCGTAGCCCTTGAAGAGAGACATCTCGGTGCCGTGCTTGGCGGATCCGAATTCGCTGCGTACCCGGACCTGGTCCGGCGCCAGCGGCTCGCGCTCGTAGTCGCGAAACGCGACCTGCTCGCGGGCGGGAGCGATCAGTTCTCGTGGCATGGCGAAGATTCTATCGCCGCCGGGACCGGATGGTCACGGGTCCACGGCACCAGGGACACGGCGGCAGCCGCGCCTTGCCGCGGGATTCTGTCAGGCGCCCCGGTCCGGGGTTATGTCGGGCAGGGAGAAGCGGTCGCCGGTGGCGGCGATCCAGTCGGCCAGGAGGCGGTGGCAGCGCTCCTTTTGAGCCTGGAACGCGGCGTCGTAGACGTAGTTGGCCTGCTCGTAGGGATCCTCGGCGGTGTTGAACAGCAGCCAGTCGTGGCCGAGCGTGCAGGCGTACTTCCAGCCGTCGCGGGTCACCACGGCGCGCCACGGGCGGTTCACGGTGTGGCGCATGAGCTTGGGCGGAATCTGCTGCAGGTAGGCGCTGTGGGGTTCGCGGTCCGGCTGCGGCGGCCCGCAGTACTCGGGCGCATCGGGGCGTTTGCAGTGCGCCGAGTAGTCGTAACCGACCATTCCGGCGGGAACCGGGATGCCGCACAGCCCCAGGGTGGTCGGGGCGATGTCGACGTGATTGATCGGGGCGTTGGAGGTTCCGGTGCGCATGCGGTAGGCGCCGCCGGTGCGATGGACCAGGAACGGGATGCGGATCGATTCTTCCCAGGGAGACGATTTCCCGAACTGGCCGTGGCTGCCCATCATGTCGCCGTGATCCGAAAAGAAGATCACGTAGGTGTCACGGTCCACGCCCATCTCGGTCAGGGCAAGACGGATGCGGCCGATGTTGTAGTCAAGGTTCTCGACCATGGCGTAGTAGCCGGCCAGAGCGAGGCGTGCCTTGTCGCGGATCCACGGTACGTCGGGCACGTTGCGCCGCAGTTGCAGCGTCGCCGGGTGCAGGCGCGGAGCGCCGTAGACGGGGTTGGTGGGGGTGAGGTTGGGTCCGTGCGGCGGCTGCACCGACAGCACGGCGAAGAACGGCTGGTAGTCGGCGCCGCCGACGTGGGTGCGCAGGTGGTCGATCAGCAGGTCGCTCCAGGCATCGGTCTCGTAGCCTTGCAGCCGCACCGGGGTCTCGCTGTCGGTGCCGAACGCGTAGCACTCGTGCTGGTTGTTGGCGGCGTCGTTGCCCATCCAGTAGTGAAAGCCGCCGCGCCGTTCGGGTGGCACGTAGTGGTCGCGGTCGTTGGTGCCGTCCAGGTGCCACTTACCGATATAGGCGGTGTGGTAGCCGGCGCCGGCGAAGGCGTGCGCCACGGTCGGCATCTGCGGCGGCAGCGGGCAGCCGTTGGCCACCACGCCGCTCTGGTGCGGGTAGCGGCCGGTCAGCAGGGCGCCCCGGAACGGCGTGCACCACGGCGCCCCCGCCACCGCGCCATCGAAGCGCATCCCCTCGCGCGCCAGGTTGTCGATGTTGGGCGTGAACACGTTGCCGTCGCCGCGATAGCTGGTGGCCTGGGCACGATGCTGGTCACCGAACACCCACACCACGTTGGGCCGCCGCGGCGCGTGCAGGGTCAGCCGCTCATTCATGTCGCGTTGCCGGCGTAGCCGGGGACCATTTCGAAGGCGGCCTGCCGCAATGCCATGGCAGCTCGGTTGTCGCGCCTACTCGTAGCAATGGTGGTCCCGCCTTTGGCGTTCATGTTTCGCGTTCTCCACCGGCCTGAGCTTCCAGCCAGATTCCCGGCCACACGAGCGCCTGGAGTGCGGCGAGCGACGTGACGGGGCATGGCTCGGTGGGATTGTCGAACAAATGGGGCATGGGGGTGGGGGCGGGGCTCGTTGGTATCGTCGAACAGCTCGGCGATGGCGTCGGTGCCGAAGTCGTGCAGCAGCGTCCAGGCGGCGATCCGCTGGCCAAGCCGGGGGTCGGCCGGCAGCGAGGGATCGTAGGCGCCGAGGAGCGCGCGCATCACGGTGGCGTCGCGGTTGCACAGGCCGAGCCACAGCGGCATCCACTCGTAGTCGGGCACGCCGACGCCGGCATCGCCGAAGTCGATCAGCGCCGACACGGTCCAGCGTCCGTTGCGTTCTTCGAGCAGCACGTGCTCGGCGTTCAGGTCGCCGTGGACGACCACCCGCGGTGCGGCCTGCGATGCAGCCAGGGCTTCGTTCATCAGTTCTTCCAATGCGGGGGCGATGGCCGGCGCGATCAGCCCCCTGTCGATCAGTTCGGGAACGGCTTCGCGGCGCCGGCGGTTGACCAGCGCCTCCCAGCGCTCACCGTTGTCGATACCGGCCAGCGGCTCCAGGTCCACGGCGTGCAGCCGCTGCAGCAGGCAACCAGTCTGCCCCGCGATCTCCAGCAGAACCCGGTCCGGAACGGCCGGACGGCGGGCGATGCTTGGCAGCTCATCGAGTGGACATCCGGCGCAGAAGTCCATCGCAAGGAAGCTCCAGTCCCTCCGGTCACGAAACACGCCCGCTGCCCGGATGGCCGGCACCGGCACGTCCCCGGTGCACGCCAGCAACTCCATCAACGCGCGCTCGAAGCCGTACTCGGCCCAGAACGGGCTGTAGATCTTGATCACCACCCGCCGGTCCAGAATGAACACCGCGTTGGTGTTCGACTCGGGAGCCTCGATGCGGTGGTAGCGGATGCCCTTGCGGGCGCAGATCGCATCGACCACCGGACGCCATAACCGCACGTCGTTGAACGAGCCTGCCCAAAGCTCCCAGGTGTCGATCGGCGGCAGCAGGTAAGACAAGCGGAGCCCTAGCGGGGGTGGCCGGCGCCAGGGTTGCCGGGCCAGTGCCAGCGCATCAGGTCGTCGCTCCAGGCGATGCCGATGCTGGCCTCGCCGTGGTGGGCGCGCTCGCGGCGGCCGCGCGCGGTGGCGCCGTGGAAGGTCAGCAGGTATGTGCCGACGTCCGGGTGGCCGCGCAGGTCCAGGACGTGCCCGGCGGTAATGCGCCCCTGCGACCACGTCCACTGGCGCTGGCCGAGCGTGTACAGGCACTCGTCGTACCAGTTGACCAGGTCGGTGGAGCGCTTGGTGCCGATGCCGTTGGCCGGGGAGTGGATCAGCACGTACTCGTTCTCGGCACGGTCGATCAGCACACAGTAGTTCTCTTCGCCGTCGGTCTGGGCGTACGGGGTCCAGTGCTCCAGGTCGCGGCTGAAGGAGAGCTGCATGCTCTGCAGCAGCAGGTTATCGGGCGGAATGGGAGTGCCGCCGAAGCCGAGGCCGTGGGCGCGGCCGAGCAGGATGCCGCCGTGCTTGTAGCAGCACCACCAGCGCTCCGGGTCGTCCTTGTCGCGGAACAGGTAGGGGTCGAGGGCGCGTCCGGTATCACGTATCGGTACTGCCGGCCCCTTGAGTTGCAGGGCGCGCGGCTCCTGCCAGTCGCGCAGGTCGGCGCTGGCCGCGGTCCAGCAGCGCGCGTCGTGAGCGTTGGGCCGCGGATAGCTGCTCAGGCACAGCAGCCAGCGGCCGGCGTGGCGAATGATGCCGCCCGGCCCGCAGAAGCTGCGCGGGTCGCCGGGATCGGTGACCGGGTGCAGCGGCTCCCATGAGCACAGGTCGCGGCTCTGCGTCATACCGACGTGGAAGCGGTCGCTGCCGTCCGGCTGCGCCTCCACCACCGAGCAGAACAACCGGAAAGTGCCGTCGTGGTAGTGGAGCAGCGGGTCTCGGTAGGCGATATGCTCGCCGCCCGCCAGGATGACGGGGCCGGGAATCGCCTGCAGGTCGACGCGCGGCGGGCTCATTCCGGCCAGTACCAGTTGGCCAGGTCGTCGCTCCATGCCAGGCCCAGGCTGGCGGCGCCGTGCACGTTGCTGGCGATCTTGCCCGCCACGGTGCAGCCGTGGAACACCATCACGTACTTGCCCACCTCGGGGACGTGGCGCAGGTCGATCACCTGCCCGCCGCTGAGCCGCCCCTGCGCCCACGGCCAGCGCCGCTGTCCCAGCGTGTACAGGCCGATCTGGTGCCAGTGCACGAGGTCCGGCGACAGCTTCACCCCGACGCCGTTGTCCGGCGAGTCGATCAGCACATAGCCGTCCTCCTCGGTCAGCACGCAGTAACTCTCCTCGCTGTCGAGGCGGGTGAACCAGGTCCAGTGCTCCAGGTCGTAACTCCACGACAGGTTCAGGCTCTGCAGCAGCAGCGAACGGCGCGGCGTGTAGGTGCCGCCGAACGCCAGCCCGCGCGCCGGCGCCACCGTAAAGCCGCCCTGCTTGAACGTGCACCACCACTTGTCCGGGTCGTGCCGGTCGGGGAACAGGCAGGGACAGATACAGCGCCCCATCTGCGCGTCCGGCACCTCCGGCCCCTTCAGCAGCATCAGCTCCGGCTCGCTCCAGCTCTCCAGGTCGTCGCTGCGCATCAGCCAGCAGCGCGTGGTCTGCAACCCCCCGGACGGGCTGAACGGCGTCCGATAGTTCTCCACCGTCATGATCCACTGACCGCGAAAGCGCACGATGTTGCCGGGATCGGTCAGGTTCAGGTCGTCGTCCAGCGGTGTGAGCGTGCGCGGCTCGCTCCAATGAACCAGGTCGGTGCTCTTTATCACCGCGAGCTGAAACATCACCCGCCCCAGCTCCGGCGGATCCATCAACCGCGCCAGTCCGTAGAACACGCGGAACACCCCGTCGTGGTAGTGGATCGCCGGATCGCGATGCGCCACCTCCACCGTCCCCCGCACAATAACCGGACTCCGAATCTCCCCCCACTCGACCCGCGACCGCACCACCTCAACTCCTCTCATCGGTCATTGACCATTCTACCCTACGCCGGCCAACTCATGGCGGGCGTCAAAGGTCGTCGTCGATCAGTTCGGGATGCCGGCGCATCCACTGCACGTATGCCACGCGGATCCGCTCCACGTCCTGCAGGTCGTCTGCGCAGATGCTGAACAGTTCGGCGGTGGTCACCTCGTGGTAGAAGTGCACCATGCGATTCCGATAGCCGGCAAGCTTAATCAGGAGATCGGCCGCCGCCTTGTCGACCACGCCGTTTTCGCCGAGGCTGCGCCCCACGGCCTCGTACTCGGAGACGCCGATGCCGGCGAGCTTCGCAACCAGGTGACGGCCCACGTCAAGCAAGGCCTCGAGCGAGCGGCGGAGGCACGACTCGGCGGTCCACACGTTGCGTGAGTCGGACTGGAAGGACTCGAGGCTGTCGAGCGGCAACCTGCGAATCTCGGCGAGCGACGCTTCTACACGGCCAAGGCGATCCAGCACTAGTCGGCGGGCGACTTTCTCAGGACTCGTTGTTGCCTCCAGCCAGTACGGTCGATTCGATGTGGGCCAAGCGCTCTCGTTCGAAAGGCGCGAGATCGCCGGCCCGCCGCAGTATGTACAGATCGAGTTCATCCGCGTACAAACGGTCCGCGCAGTAGAGGCGTTCGCCGCGCACTATGTTGGCGGCGACGAACGGGTCGACTTCCGCCATGTCCGCCAAGTCGACCGCTTCGAAATCAAACAGGCCCGAGAAAGCGGATGCGACGGCGACTTTCTCTGCGAGCGTGTAGCGCCGATCTAAGCCGCCGGAGACAGCAAGGTCAAGGTCGTTCGGGCCGTCCGCCAGAGTGCTGCCTCGATGCAGCCAGCAAAGGGCTTGCCGTGCCCGGCTGCCATAGGCATACAGCACGGCGATCCCATGTCTTGCGCAGAGTTGTTCAAGTCGCCGAACGCGGTCATTCGCCACGGCACCACTGTAGCCGGGGCGGGTCAGTATGCAAATACGCGAGCCGGCCTCAACATGCCGAGTTCATATCAAGGTAGGAATCTCCACGCAGCAGCGGTGCCGACGTGCTGCAGTCCAGGCGGCCCGACAGGTCGACATCCGTGGAGAAGCCGCGCCCGATCAACTCCTGGCCGGAGGCACACGCCGCGAGGATGCGCCCGAGGTCGCCGCGGCTACTCTCGAAGACCGCCTCGGCGGCGCGCGCTTCCGGCGACTTGCTGCCGCCAAGCTGGCTGATGATCGCGCCGGCGCCGATCAGGTCTTCCACGGCGGGTCTCAGGCTGCCGTCCGGCCAGCGCTCGCCGCACGCGATTACCGACACCGTGCGCCCGATGCGGCCCGCGTATGCCGCGACCGAGCGGCTGTTGCGCAGGCAGCCGGCCAGGGTGGGGGCCGCACCGGTGGCGACGGACAGGGTGGACCCGTTGGGGGAGGGCAGCACCAGGCGGGTTCGCGCCGGAATGTCGAGCAGGCCGGCGGGTGACAGGGAGTAGCCGCCCCCGGCAGCGCCGCGGGGTCCGGCGAGCAGCGCGTTGCGCGCGCGGGCGTAGTCGCCGGCGGCATCGCCATGGGAGGCGTACGGGAACACCGCGGCGCCGTTCGCGGTGGCGATGTCGACGCAGGTGGTGAACGACAACACGTCGACGATCACGATCACGTCACTGATCGGCGCCAGGGTCTGCACGCCGTGCAGGCCCCACTCGCAGCGAATGTCGAATTGGCTCTGGTTCAGAGGATCAGTGCCATGCACGGGACGTTGGTCGTACGCCTTCGAGGCATCCGGTCAAGACGCGGGCGACCGGATTCAGCGGTGCGTTGAAGGAGGGGGTGGCAGGTCGTCGCCGACGCCGAGGTGGGCGCCGCGCTGCTCGACGACGCGGCGTACTTCGAGGGGGTCGATGCCGGCGGCGTCGGTGTTGCCGGCCACCGCCATGGCTGCGGCGGTGGCGGCGGCCCCGGCCCTCATGGTGCAGGTGGTGGGGACCCGCGCCGGAGGCCGGCGTCCTGCCCCATCATGGAGCAGGTGGTGGTGACCCGCGCCGAAGACAGGGCGAGCTGCTCGGCCGACAGGCAGCGGCCGGCCATCAGCAGGTTGCGGGCGTCGCGCGGCACCAGGCAGCGGAACGGGATCTGGTAGGGCGGCACGTACAGCTCCTCCTTGGGGAGGATGTAGGTGCGCTTGTCGTCGTCCGGCTTGTGGCCGTCCAGGTAGAACACGCCGCGCGCGATGGCGTCGTCGAATTCGCGCCCGGCGCGCAGGTCGTCGACGGACAGCACGTAGCGTCCGACGATGCGGTAGCCCTCGCGGATGCCGATAATCGGCGAGCAGTGGTCGAAACGCCAGTCCTTGCCTTCCACCGCCTGGAAGTAGGACAGCACTTCCAGCATGCGGCGGCGCGCCGCGATCTCGGCGGCAGTCATGCTCTCGGTGTCGGTGGAGTCGAACATCGGCACCTTGAGCTTGATCGCCCGGCCGCGCGGGCCGTTGGGCCAGTTGGGGCTGGTCATCGGCAGATCCTCGCGGGCACGGACCGGATCGAACCAGCCTTCCGGAAGCTGATCGGCTACCGGCTCGCCCATCTCGCGCACGAAGAACATCAGGCTCATCGGGAGCTGAAGCTGATCCTCGGCACGGCCCTTCTCCACGGCGTAGCCGGCCGCCTTGGCCACCAGCCCGTCGCCGGTGCAGTCAATGAACTGGCGGGCGCGCAACGCCTCCGGCCCCGACGCGCCGGCCACGATCGCCTCGGCGAGCCGTCCGCCGCGCTCGATCACGTCAACGAAGCGCGTATGCAGCAGCAGCTTCACCCCGCGCTTCAGCAACACCTCCTGCAGGATCACCGCCAGGATCTCGTGATCGAGCACGCGCGACTGGCAGCCGCCGTAGGCAAACGGCTGGTAGGGCACGATGGCGTCGAACTGTTCCAGGTGGCCGAGAATCTCGTCGAACACCTCGCCCTGGCCGGCGGTCTCGCCGCAGAAGTTGGCCACGCCGCCCACGGTCATGTTGCCGCCGGTCACGCCGAACCGCTCCACCAGCACCACCGACGCACCGCTGCGGGCAGCCGCCGCGGCCGCGCTCACGCCCGCGATGCCGCCCCCGATTACCGCTACGTCCGCCTCGTACCGCACCGGAACGCTGCGCTGCCAGGTTACCTGCTGCACGTGCCGCCGCCCGGCCGGGCTGGTTGCGCCAACATGCGCTCATTTTCGCCGCCAACCGCGCGAAGTCAAGGCGGTTGCGGCCCGGCGGCGGCCTGGCGGCGCGGTGTCCCCAGCCGCGCCAGCCGCCCGCGGTCACCGCAGCCACCGAGCCCGCAGCGCGTCCACCCGCCGCGTACGATGTCCAAGCCGCTGGGGATCACCTATACTGCCGCCCTACGCAACCATGGGCGAGAAGAAGAAAGTGATCCTGGACATCGCGTTCCGGCGCCTCGACGAGGTGTTTCATCCCGACGATCTGCAGCACCTGCACGAGATCGCCGACGTGGTGTGGGGGCGCGACGAGCCGATGCCGGAGGCGGAGTTCGAGGCAGCCAAGGGCGACGCCTTCGCCATCGTCACCGGCCGGTGGCGGCACGGCGACGTGGCCGAGATGCCGAAGCTGCGGGCGATCCTGGAGATGGCCGGGCGCCATCCGAGCTCCGAGGTGCTCGATTACCGGGCCTGCTTCGCGCGCAACATCCGTGTGCTCAGCGTGGCGCCGGCATTCGGGCCGATGGTGGCGGAGGCGGCGCTGGCCATGGCGCTGGCGGCGGCGCGCGACGTGGTGTCCGGGTCGGCGGCGTTTCAGACCGGCACCGAGCAGTATCAGCACCGCGGCAACGAGCGCAGCTTCACGCTGTACGACGAGACCGTGGGGCTGATCGGCTGTGGCAGCCTGGCGCGCAACCTGATGCCGCTGCTCGCCCCGTTCCGCTGCAAGCTGCTCGGCTTCGACCCGTGGATTTCCGATCGCTACCTGACCCGCATGGGAGTGCAGCCGGCGGCGATCGAGGCTCTCCTGGAGCAGTCCAGGGTGATCTTTGTGCTGGCCATTCCCTCCCGGGAGAACCGTGCCCTGCTCGACCGCTCACGCCTGGAGCTGATCCGGCCCAACGCGGTGCTGGCGCTGATGAGCCGCGCGCACGTGGTCGACTTCGACGCTCTGACCGAGTTGCTGTACGCGGGCCGCTTCAAGGCCGCCATCGACGTGTTCCCGCAAGAGCCGGTGCCGGCGGACCATCCGATCCGCCACGCGCCGGGGGCGGTGCTGGCCGCCCACCGCGCCGGGACGGTGCGCGAGGACATGTGGGAGCTGGGCCGCATCGCCGTGAACGACCTGGAGGCGTTGTTGCAGGGGCTGCCGCCGCGCGAAATGCAGCCTGCCGACCCGGACATCGTGTTCCGCCTGCGGTAGCGGAGCGGGTGTGGCTCGAATCCGCACTGCGCAGGCGACCGGCGTGATTCACCGGCGCGGCCGCCGGTGTTGCGCCGCGGCCGCCTTGGGGATGCTGCTGGTGGCCGGTGCGACTGCACTTGCTGATGACACGCGCATGCCGGGAAACGGGCCGCGGGTCGAGTGGGTGTACGGATACGGCGGTTGGTACACGGAGGAACACCCGCACGCGGCGATCGAGGCCGCCGACGGCGGCTTCGTGGTGGTCGGCGAATCCACCGGCGCAACCCGCAGCCGCATCTTCGTGGTGCGCACCGACGCGCGCGGGCGCGAGCTGTTCGCGCGCTCGTATGGCGAGGGCCGCTACAACCTCGGCAACTTCCTTCTGCAGGAGGCCGACGGCGGCTTCCTGGTCGCCGGCTCCTGGGACGCCGGATCCGACGCCGTGCAGGAGGACCGCGTGCTGCTGCGCCTCGCGCCCGACGGCGAAGTGCGCGCCACGCGCACCTACCCTGCGCCGCGCCGGGACGCGATTGAGGGCGTTACCGTGAACGCCGACGGGAGCATTACCGCGGTCGGCTACCGTGATGCCGCGCAGGACGAACTGAACTCATTCATCGTGGACACCGGGCGCGCGTTCGTGATGAAACTGACCGGCGATCTCGACGTCGTCTGGGAACGCCATCTCCCGGGCGCGATGTTCCAGGCGTTCCGGGTGCAGCCGCGCACCGATGCGCCGGGCTGGGCGGTGTTCGGCGCCTGTATCGGCAGCGGCGAGCAGACCAGGTTCTGCCTCAGCTTCACCGACGAGGAGGGCAATGCCGCCGCCCCGATCACCTACGGCACGCGCAACTCACACCCGTATGACTTCGATGCCGCGAACGGCGGCGGCTTTATCCTTACCGGGCACGTGTCGATGTGCCCTGACGGCTGTTGGGACGGGTTGCTGGTGCGGGTCGACGCCACCGGCCGCGAGCTGTGGAGCGTGTCGTTCGGCGAGCCCAACGGCGGCACCCCGGAGCGCATGTTCGAGGAGTGCTACGGCGTGCGCAGCGTTCCGAGCGGCGGCTACGTGACCGCCTGCGGCAGCGGCGTGGAACCGGACAACGAGGCACACCCCGACGATCCCCTCAACCCCTGGCGCGCCTACGTGGTACGCGTCACCGAGACCGGAACCATCCAGTGGCAGGCCAGCTACGGCTCCCCTAACACCAACAACGCCGCCGAATTCGTGCTGCCCACGCGCGACGGCGGCTACGCGGTATTCGCCGACTCCGATGAGCACGGCGCCGGCGAAGGCGCCAACATCGCCATCTACAAGTTGGCCGGTGACCCCGGCGACCCGCCGCGCTGACGCCGGCGGCCAAGCCGGCGTGGTAAAGTAGGGGAATGGCAGACATTGAGAGAAGCAGCCTGTACGACAAGTGCCTGGGAGCGCTGGTCGGCGGAGTGATCGGGGACGCGCTCGGGGCGCCGACCGAGGGCAAAAGCCCGGCCGAAATCGACAGCCGGTTCGGCTGGGTGGACGACTTCGAATCGGGCGGTACCGACGACACCGTGCTGCGCGACATCCTGGCCCGGACGCTGATCCGCACCTCCGGTTATGCCACCATCGACGACTGGGCCGACGACTGGCTGGCGGGATGGGACGAGATCTTCGGCCCCAAGCAGAACCGCTTCTTCCTGTCCGTGCTGCACACGGCGCGCCGGTTGCGCGTGCAGGGCGAACCGCGGCAGGCCGCCCTCGGCAACATTCCGTGCTCCAGCTCCGCCATGTGCATCGCCCCGGTCGGGCTGGTGAACGCCTGCAACCCGGCGCAGGCGGCCGCCCAGGCCACCCACCTCGCCTCGCTGATCAACGTCCAGGACGCCGGCTTCTGCCAGGACGGCGCCGCCATCGTCGCCGCTGCCGTGGCTGCCGCCTGCCGCCCCGACGCCACCGTGGAATCGATCGTGCAGCAGGCGCTCACTCCTGTCCCCGCTACCAGTGGCGCGCGCATGCTCGCCGGCGTGCAACAGGCGCTCGACGCCGCCCGCGGGCGCGACTACGCCGCCTTTCGCATCTACGTGCACGAGCACCGGGATCGTTTCTTCCAACCGCGCAAGGCCAACTCCCTGGAAACCGTGCCGCTGACCCTGGCGCTGTTCTCGCTGGCCGGCGGCGACGTGGAACGGTGCGTGACCTACGCTGCGAACTTGGGCGGCGACACCGACACCATGGCTGCCATGGCCGGCGCGATCGCCGGCGCCTTCGGCGGCGTGGGCGCCATCCGGCCCGACTGGCTGGACAAGGTGAAGCGCAACGCCGACCAGGACCAGGAGGAACTGGCCCGCGGACGGGCGGCCGCCGCCGTCACCAAGCTGACCCGCGAACGCGCCTCCGGCGCCGCGCTATCCTCGCTGCTCTCCTGATTGGCACGCACGGCAGGACGATGTTTTGACCCTCCGTGGAACGAGACCCCGTTGGCTTACTTGGGGGTGGAGCGGCGGCGGGTTGGGGTGGCACGCTTGGTAGTGCCGGAGCGCTTGGCAGTGGTGCGGCGCTTGGGGGCCGGGGCGCGCTCGCGGCGCAGTACGAGGAGTTCGGCGGCGCGTTCGGGGGTGATGGTTTCCACCGAGTCGCCGGTGCGCAGGGAGGCATTGGTTTCGCCGTCGGTGACGTAGGGGCCGAAGCGGCCCTCCTTGATCACCATCGGCCGGTCGGTGGCGGGATCGTTGCCGAGTTCCTTCAGCGGGCCCTTGGCCGCCTGCGAGCGCCGCCGCTTGGGCTGCGCCAGGATACGCTCGCACTCGTCGAGCGTGATGGTGAACAGCAGGTCCTCCGAGTCCAGGGTGCGGTTGTCGTTGCCCTTCTTGATGTAGGGGCCGTAGCGGCCGTTCTGGACGGTCACCGCGATGCCATCGGCTGCCGTGCCTACTTCGCGCGGCAGTGACAGCACCTTCAACGCGTCGTCCAGAGTCACGGTCTCCAGGCTCATGCTGGCCAGCAGCGACGCCGTCTTGGGTTTCGTCTTGGCCGCACTGTCCGCCTCGCCCATCTGGACGTAAGGACCGAAGCGGCCCGCGCGGGCAATCACCGGCAGGCCGCTGTCCGGTTCGGCGCCCAGGACCCGGTCTTCGCTGGGTGCCTGGATCAGCTCTAGCGCACGTTGCAGGGTCAACTCGTCTGGGGCGACCTCGTCCGGGACATTGGCGCGCGCCTCGCCGCGTTGCAGATAGGTGCCGTAGCGGCCAACCCGAACCACGATACCGTCGCCGTCGTCACCGGCGTCACTGCCGCCGATCACCACCGAGTTGACGGCGCGGGCATCGATTTCGCCGAGCCGGTCCGACACCATCGCCTTCAGGCCCGGGTCGCCGTTGCCGTCGGCGCCGAAGTAGAAGCGGCTCAGCCATGGTTCCACCTGTTCGTCGCCGATGGCGATGTTGTCGAGCTCGTCCTCCATGCGCGCCGTGAACGCGTAGTCGACCAGGTCGGAAAAGTGCCGCTCCAGCAGGTTGACTACCGAGAACGCGGTGAAGGTGGGGACCAGGGCGGTGCCCTTCTTCCACACGTAACCGCGATCCTGGATGGTGGTCATGATGGTGGCGTAAGTGGACGGGCGGCCGACGCCCAGGGTCTCCATCTGCCGGACCAGCGATGCCTCGGTAAACCGTGCCGGCGGCTGGGTGGCGTGGCCGGCGGGTTCGATGGCGCGGGCGTCGACCGCATCGCCGTCGGCAAGCGCGGGCAGCTGCCGCTCGCTGTCGCTGTCCGGCCGCTTGTCGGCCGCACCGCGGTTGTCGTCGGTGCCCTCCGAGTAGACGCGGCGGAAGCCGTAGTGGGTGATGGTGGTGCCGGCGGCGGCAAACTCGGTGTCGCGGCCGTCGCCGGCCGTGCCGCCGGCCCGCACGTGTACGGTGCTGCCCACGGTATCGGTCATCTGCGACGCCACGGTGCGCTTCCAGATCAGGTCGTACAGCGCCGCCTCCTGGCGCGGCAGCGTGCGGCTGACCTCCTCCGGCGGGCGGAAGCGGTCACCGGCGGGGCGAATCGCCTCGTGGGCTTCCTGGGCGTTCTTGACCCGGCTGGCGTAGCGGCGCGGCGACGCCGGCAGGTACTGGTCGCCGAAGCGCTCGCGAATGGTGTCGCGGGCGGCGCCGAGGGCGGCGCTCGACAGGGTGGTGCTGTCGGTGCGCATGTAGGTGATGAAGCCTTTTTCGTACAGCGACTGCGCGGTGCGCATCGCCACGGTCGCCGACATGCGCAGCTTGCGGCTCGCCTCCTGCTGCAGGGTGGAGGTCATGAACGGGGCGGCGGGACGCCGCCGGTAGGGCTTCTTCTCCACCGACCGCACCGTGAACGACGTGTCGGCGAGTGCGGCTATCAGGCCGCGTGCGGCGGCCTCGTCCAGGCTGACCGTGGCCTCGTTCTTGAGCCGGCCGGCGCGGTCGAAGCTGGCGCCGGTGGCGACCGGCCGCCCGTCGACGGCGACCAGGGCGGCTTGGAATTCGCGCGGACCGTCCGCCGCCGCGCCGCCCTCGGTGGCCGAGGTTTCGGTGGCCGAGGTATCGGTGGCCGAGGTATCGGTAGAAAACGTCGCGGTCAGGCTCCAGTACTCGGCCGCAACGAACGCCATCCGTTCGCGCTCCCGCTCCACGACGATGCGGGTGGCGACACTCTGCACGCGCCCGGCGGACAGCCGCGGCTGAATCTTCTTCCACAGCACCGGCGACACTTCGTAACCATACAGACGGTCCAGGATGCGCCGCGCCTCCTGTGAGTTGACCAGGCGGCGGTCGACATCGCGCGGACTCTCGATGGCGGCGCGGATCGCGGGCGCGGTGATCTCGTGGAACACCATCCGCTTCACTTCCATCCGCTTGGGCGGCTTCAGCACTTCCTGCAGGTGCCAGGCGATTGCCTCGCCCTCGCGGTCTTCATCCGTCGCCAGGTAGAGCACCTCCGCCTGCGCGAGCAGCTTCTTGAGCTTGGTGATCTGCTTGCGCTTGTCGGGCGACACCACGTAAAGCGGCTTGAAGCCATGCTCGACGTCGATCCCGAGACGCGCCCACGGCTTGTCCTTGTACGCTTTCGGGACATCGCCAGCGTTCTGCGGCAGGTCTCGGACGTGACCGATCGATGATTCGACCGTGTATTCGGAGCCCAGGTAGCGGGCGATGGTGTTCGCCTTGGCGGGCGATTCGACGATGACTAGGGCCGCTGGCACGGCAAGAAAATACGACCCGCGCAACCCCGCGTGTCAATACGTGCCGCGCAAGTCGTACGCAAGTGGTGCAATTGACCGTGCGCGTGCTGTCAGGAGTCGTCGTTGGACTGCCGGACGATGTCCAGGATCGCAGCTCCGTAGCGCTCCACCTTGGCCGGGCCGATGCCGTATGCCAACTCCAGCGCGCCGGGCGTGGCTGGCCGCAGCCGCGCGATGTCGCGCAGCGAGCGGTCGCTGGCAATCACGTAGGGCGGCACCTTCTGGTTGCGCGCCTCGGCGAGCCGGAACGCGCGCAGCGCCTCGAACAGGTCCAGCCCGCGGGCGTCCAGTTCCACGCCGTCGGACGCGGGCGACGGTCCTGCCGCGTGCGGCGGCATGCGCAGGCCGCCTTGAAACGAGGCGCCGGCGGCCACCTCGCCTTGCGCGGCGCGCCCACCGGCGGCTGCCCTGGCGTAGCGCAGCAGCGGCGGCAGCAGCAGCCGCGCCGGGCGCCGCCCGTGCATTACCTCGCGGCCCACCGGCGTGATGGCGACCACCGGTCGGTCGCCGCCGGAGAAGTCGACCCAACCGGCGGTGACGCAGCGCCGCAGCAGGCGCAGCAGCCACTCCTCGGGGTGTTCGCCGAGGGCGCCGAAGGTGGGTGTCTGGTGCAGCCCGGCGCGCTGCAGCCGCGGGTCGGCGGCGCCCTTGAGCAGCTTCACCGCCGCTGCCAGACCAAAGCGGGTATGCACGCGCGCCACCGCGGACAGCGCCTTGCGTACCAGCGTGGTGAGCTGCTGCTCGTCCTGCTCCGGCTCATCGGCCAGCCGCAGGCACACGTCGCAGCGCCCGCAGCCGGCCAGCGTCTCTTCCTCGTCGCCGAAGTAGCGCAGGATGGCGTCGTGCCGGCAGCTTCCGCCCTCGGCCCAGCGCATCAGCTCCAGGAACAGGTTCCACTTGTGGCGCACCAACTCGGCGTCCGCGGCGCCGCCGTTCGCATCGTTTTCAATCAGGCGGCGGCGCAGCGCCATGTCGCCGGGCGACACCAGCAGCAGGCACACCGCGGGATCGCCGTCGCGGCCGGCGCGCCCCGCCTCCTGGTAGTAGGCCTCCAGTGAGCCGGGCGGCGCCAGGTGGGCCACGCAGCGCACGTCGGCGCGGTCGATGCCCATGCCGAACGCGTTGGTGGCGACCACCACCTCCAGCTCGCCGGCCATGAAGGCGTTCTGCACCCGGTCGCGCTGCTCCCCGGCCATGCCGGCGTGGTACGCCTCTACCGCCCAACCGCGCCGCGCCAGCCGTCCAGCCTCCTCCTCGGTGCCGCGCCGCGTGGGCGCGTACACGATGGCGGTGCCGGCCTCGGCGCCGGGCGCGCTCAAGGTCTCGACCAGCACCCCGTCCACCAGCCGGTCGCGCTCCCGCTTGGCCATTACCTCGGCGGCGCGCAGCGCCAGGTTGGGCCGCGCGAAGCCGTGGATGAGCTGCGGAGTGTCGGCGGCAAGGCCGAGCCGTTCCAGGATCTCGTCGCGCACAATCGGCGTGGCGGTGGCGGTGCAGGCCAGGACGCGGGCTTCGGGCAGCAGGCGCACCAGTCCGTCGAGCTGCAGGTAGTCGGGGCGGAAGTCGTGGCCCCAGGCACTGATGCAATGCGCCTCGTCTACCGCCACCAGCGGGCACGCCAGACGGGCGAGCGCGGCGCGCAGCCAGTCGCTCGCCAGCCCCCCCGTCCCCCGCCCCCGGGGGGCCCGCCAGCGGGGCGGCCGCGGCCCCCAGCCAGCCGCCCCCCAGCCGCTCCGGCGCGACGTAGACCAGCTTGAACGCCCCGGCGGCCAGCGCGCGCACCCGCCGCCGCACCTCGTCCTGGGGCAGGGTGGCCGCCAGGTAGGTGGCCGGTACGCCGCGCTCCTGCAGCGCCGCCACCTGGTCGTGCATCAGGGCGATCAGCGGCGAGATCACGATCGTGGTGCCGGGCAGCAGCGCCGCCGGGAGCTGGTAGGTAAGGCTCTTGCCGCCGCCGGTGGGTGCCACCAGCAACAGGCGGCGGGTATCCAGCAGCGTCTCTATCGCTTCCCGCTGGCCGGGACGAAACGTGCGCAGGCCGAGCCGCCGCAGCCCGCCATCCACGTCCAGGCCATGACCGGGCGCCGCCGGGTTGCCGATGCCTGCCGCGGCGTCGGCCGCGAACATATCGGGGTGGTGCGGTTGATTCTCTTGCAGGGTACTCATCTCCCATGACAACGGGCGGCCGGCGGTGGCGCTTTTTGGGCTCGACGCGGCAGCGGGTGGCGCATTACGATGCGCGCATGCCTCTCAACGTTGGCGTAGTAGGATACAACGGAATCGGCAAGCGGCACGCCGGGTGCCATCACGACGATGAACTGGCCACCCTGGTGGCAGTGTGCGACATGGTCAGCGAGCGCGCGGAACCGGCCCGTGAGCAGTATGGAGCCTCGATCCACGGCAGCGTCGCCGACATGCTGGCGGCGCACCCGGAGCTGGACATCGTGGACGTGTGCACCGGCGGCGACGAGAACGGCGGCTGGCATTTCGAACCGGTCATGCAGGCGCTGGACGCCGGCAAGCACGTGCTGGTGGAGAAGCCGCTGTCCAACGACCTGAACGAGGCGCGGCAGATGGTGGCGTTCGCGGCGCAGCGCGGCCTGTACCTGGGATGCAACCTGAACCACTACTTCAGCGAGCCGGCGGACCGGGCCATGGAGATGATCCGCGACGGCAAGATCGGCGAACAGCTCTACTGCCTGATGCGGATGGGTTTCCAGGGCGGCGAGTACACCTACTCGGGGCCCGACAACAGCCCCAACGGGCGCGGCTTTCCCTACTTCCACGTCAAGGCGTTCCTGTCGCACCCATTGGCCATCATGCGCCACTTCTGCGGCGACATCACCCACGTGCAGGCGTTCATGAACCGCCCCGCGTTCCGGCGCGCTGCGAACGACACGATGGTTTCGGTGAACAGCATCCACGTGCGCTTCGCCTCCGACGCGGTCGGTTACCTGTTCAGCCAGCGCGGCGACGCGCGCATGGGCTACGGCGGCTGGTGGAGCTTCGAACTCGGCGGCACGCGCGGTTCGTTCGCGATCGAGAACTGCGTGGAGAAGCTGATCCACTTCCCGTCGCCGGGCGCGGAGGGAGCGGCCGATCCGGCCTCCATCAGCCTGGGCAGCGCGCCCGAGCCGACGGTGCTGAATACCGGCGTCACCGACTTCGGCGCCACCTTCCCGCGGCGCATTCACGCGTTCCTGGAGGACGTCACCGGCGGCGTGCCGGCCAGCCAACTGCGCGCCTCCGGACGCGACGCCCTGGCCACCCTGGAGTACACCTTCGCCGCCATCGAGTCGTTCGAAACCGGCGGCGAACTGGTGCGCCCGGAGACCCTGCCAGCCGCGTCGCGCGACCCGCGGAAGCAGTAGCGCGTCGGGCTTACAACCGGCACCAGTCGAACAGCACGCCGAGAGGCGCCGCATCAGGTGCTGCCGGTCCGCTTAGCCGCGGGCAGCCAACGAGGCAGTTCCGGCGCCGGCGACGTTATGCTCCCGCGCTACTCCCTCATGCGGCTGGGTCGGCGCTCTACCGTGATGATGTAACCATACTCTCAGCACCGTGACACAGCCGCATCACTTGAAATTGTACATAATGCCACAATAGATACTGGACGTACCGTCACTTGCGGTGTAGCGTCCGCGGCATGAACTGGGCCAACCGTACAGGATTCACTGGCGTCATAGCCGCTTGACGGGCTGCCGATCATGAAAGCTCCCCTCCTCCGAGCTGGCGCGGTGTTGGTCGTAGTTGTCCTTGCGACATCCGGTTGTGAGATGGAGACCGACAACAGCGAGACATGGCGTGGTCTGCAGATGGCATCCGAGGACCGCTGTTCGGCGTACGACCGGGACGACTACCCATACCCCCAAAGCGTTGAGCCGCTGATCGCAGCGCGGCTTGGCGGCTGGTGGTCGCCCTACGACGGCACGGTGTTCGAGAACCGGAGTCAGTCAGACATCGAACACATCGTCGCAGTAAGCGAGGCCCACGATAGCGGTGCCTGCCGGTGGGGTTCCCGGCGCCGGAGTGAATTCGCGCGGGATCTCGACAACCTGACGCTCGCCACGCCACGGCTCAATCGCTTCGAAAAGCGCGCGCACGATGCCGCCGACTGGTTGCCCGAGCACAACCGGTGCTGGTTTGCGGGGCGCGTGCTGGCCGTCCGGCGGGAGTATGACTTGACCATAGACAGGCGTGAGGCAGCGGCGCTGGACCGTGTGTTGGCCGGTTGTACCGCTGCCCAGATTGCGATGCCTATTCGTCCAGACCCGTAGCGCGGCGAGTGGTTGGCCGGCGCCGGCGACGCCGGGCAAGAGGGCCGAATGACAGCACAATTGTGGGTATCAGGATCATGAGTGCGTCTGCTAACCTGATCCCGCGAGCGCTCCGGCCGTTCGGGCCGGGCAAGCGTGGGAGGTTTCGAGCGTGACGTCGATCAACATCGTGTTTACCGGCAAGCAGCAGGCAGAGTTGCGCAACGAGCCGGTTCCGGATTTGCCGCTGGACGGCGTGGCTGTGCGCACGCGTGTCAGCCTGATCAGCTCTGGTACCGAAACCATCTGCTACCGAGGCGAGTCTGATCCGGGGTCACACTGGCACAACTGGGTGCGCTACCCCTTCTACCCCGGTTACAGCAACGTCGGAGAGATAGCACAGACCGGCAGCAAGGTAACCGGATTCGCGCCCGGCGACCGCGTATTCACCACCTCCAGCCACCACCAAATCGCCGTGGCAAGCGGCGTACCGGTACCGATTCCGGACGCGGTGTCGGACGAATCGGCGGCGTGGTCGAAGCTCGCGACTATCGCCCAGACCGGGGTGCGCCGCGCCCAGCTCGCCATGGGCGCTACAGTGGTGATCATTGGCCTCGGACCGCTCGGCCAGCTCCTGAATCAGTATGCGCAGGTGATGGGCGCGGAGAGGGTGATCGCGATCGACCCCTTGGCGAGCCGCCTGCGGGTGGCCATCGACCACGGCGCCACGCACCAGTTCGCCGGGAGCGCTGGCGATGCCTTGCCATTCGTGGAAGAACTCACCGATGGCCTCCGGGCGGACGTGGTGTTCGACGCCACCGGGCATCCCCCCGTGCTGCCGTTGGCGCTGCCGCTGGCCAAGCAGTTCGGCCTGGTGATGCTGATCGGCGATGCTCCCAACCCCAGCCAGCAGGTGCTGACCAGCGATGTCATCACCCGCCAGATCTCGATTCGCGGTACGCACAACGAAAATCTGCCCGGCGACCAAGCGTACTGGTCGCCGGCACGCCAGGTGGAGCTGTTCTACACCTACCTCATGCGCGGCCAGATACGGGTCGACGACCTGATCACGTCCCGCTACGCCCCGGCGGATGCGCCGCAGGTGTACGCGCGGTTGCTGCGCGACCGAGGCGCCTCGCTCGGTGTGCTGTTCGACTGGGCGCTGTTGTAACGACTTCCCTCTGATGTGGATGCGTCAGCATGGCGCGGAGTCGTCGTACTCCGGAGCGCGTTCACGGTAATACGCCACCTGCTCCCTGATCCGGGAGTTGTTGTTGGCCATCAGTCGACCGCCGGGCGCGCCACGCGCAGGCTGCGCAGCCGGTTGAGCGCCGCGGCTACCTCGAAGCCGCGCGGGCGCGCCCGGTCGCCGAAGCCGGGTGCGGCCAGCGCGTCGAGGCCGTGCTCCCGCAGGTCGGCATCGAGGGCGGCAAGAATCCGAGGCAGATCGCGGCGGCCGTCGCACAGGCCGCGGGTCAGACCCAGCAGCAGGTCGCCGATCATCCGGCACTGCGCGGCGTCGACGAGCTGGTACAACAGGCTCACGTCTATCTCCTCGGGTCCGAATTCGATGGCGCGGGTCCTGACCGCCCGCACCCGCTCCGGGCGCCGTCCGCGGCGCGGGTCCAGGCTGTCCGGTAGCGGGATGCGCGGCGGGGCGTGCGGCCAGCGGCCGGGCGCCCGCGGCGCCGCGTCGCCGAGCGGGTGCGCGTTGGCGATTTCCCGCGCCTGTGCGGTCACGTCGCGCGGCTGGTAGGCGTCCATCCGGATTACGCAGTCGGCCACGTCGAGGTAGTCGCCGGCGCCGCCGACCACCAGCACCGACGACACGCCGCGCTCCTGCCAGAGCTGTCGTACCCGGTCGATGAACGGCGTAATCGGTTCGTCGGTGCCGGGTACCAGGCGGCGCATGCGCGCGTCGCGGATCATGAAGTTGGTGGCCGCGGTGTCCTCGTCGATCAACAGTCCGGTGGCCCCCGCCTCCAGCGCCTCCACGATGGCGGCGGCCTGGGAGGTGCTGCCGGAGGCGTCGTCGGTGTCGAAGCAGCCGGTGTCGCGGCCAAGCGGCAGCGCGCCGATGAACGGCGTCAGGCACGCCCCGCGCACGGAGCGGCCATCCTCGGCACGCACGCTCACGAGGCTGTGCGCCGAAACGCAGCGCTCCCGCCCGTCACCCGGCGAATGGTCGTACACGCCGAGCGCGATGGCCTGCAACAGCGTCGACTTGCCGTGATAGCCGCCGCCGGCGACCAGCGTCACCCCGGTGCGGATTCCCAGACCGCGCACCGTGCCCGCGTGCGGCGCCGCCAACTCAACCGCCGGCGGGTCCGGCGCCGCCAGCGGCAGCGCCGCGCCGAGCGGGCGCGGGTCGGCGCCGCTGCGGCGCGGCAGGATGCTGCCGTCGGCCAGGAACGCAACCAGTCCATGTTCGCCGAGCTGTGCGCGCAGGGCGACCTGGTCCTCGACAACCTGCACGTGGGTGCGCAGCACGTCGAAGTCGAGGCGCTCGGCCACGTGCCGCAGGGCGCCGTCGAGTCGCCGGGTCAACAATTCGCTGGCGGCGCGGCCGAGGATGCGCCTTCCCGCCGCCGGCAGCCCGGCGCTCAGGCGCACCCGCACGGCCCCGTCGGCGCCGACCACGACGCCGGTACGCTCCAGCACTTCCTGACCGGCGGCGGCAATTTCCAGCATGCCGCTACGGCCGCTGCCGGCACCGCCCGCGGCGGCGGCCAGCGCCGGACGCATGGCCCGTTGCAGGAAGTCGGCGCACGCGCGTCGCGCGTCGGCCCCGTCCCGCGCCCACGCCGGCAGCCGCAGCAGGCCGGCCGGCAGGTCTACCCGCAGCCGGCTTGGCGCGGCGAACGGATCGCCCTGGATGTGCTCGAAGGTGAGCGCGCCGCTGTCGAGCGCGTAGCGGCGCCCGCGCAGATCGCGGTAGTGGCCATACTGGCGGCCGTCGATGCGGTGCAGGTCGGGTGCGAGATCGCCACTCACGCGGGTGAACCCGAGTGACCGTGTGAATGCCTGAGGCATGGATGCCTGACGCAAAGCTGGCTGGCGGGTAGCATGGCAGCGACCGGCCCAGGGTACCCGTGGCGCGTCCGAGAGTCCAACCGCGGCGGAGTGCGGCAGCGCGGCGGCGGACCACCGTGGGCCGGCAGCACGCCGGGACGCAACACGGCAGCGGGACAGCCACGGCCGCTGCGCGATTTGGAGGACAATGAACGACGGTGTTCAGGGATCGGCGCCCGATCGGCGCGCTCCGTCGGGCACGCACGTAAGGCGAACGGCGGCGGTTCTGTGGTTGGTGCTTGCAGCGGCCACGCCCGGGTCGTTGCACGCCGACGAGGTGCGGGTTGCGGCGGCGGCAAACTTTGCGTTCGCAGCGCGGGAGATCGGCGAGCTGTTCGAAGAGGCAAGCGGCCATGAGGCGCTGCTGAGCTTCGGCTCGAGCGGACAACTGTATGCGCAGATCGCGCAGGGCGCGCCGTTCGACGTGTTTCTTGCCGCCGACCGGAGCTATCCGCGGCGCGCGGTGCGGGACGGCCTGGCGGTGGCGGACAGCGCGTTTACCTACGCCACGGGGCGGCTGGTGCTGTTCAGCGCCGATCCGGACCTGGTCGACGGGCGCGCGGGCCTGGAGGAGCGGGAGTTCCGGCGGTTGGCGATCGCCAACCCCGAGTTGGCGCCGTACGGTGCGGCGGCGGTCGAGGTGCTGGAAGCCCTCGGCCTTGCGAACCGTCTGCAGGCGCGGCTGGTGCGCGGCAACAACGTGGCGCAGACCTACCAGTTCGTGGTAACCGGCAACGCCGAGTTGGGCTTCGTGGCCCTGGCGCAGGTGATCGGCCACCAGCGCGGCTCGCGCTGGATCGTGCCGAGCGAACTGCATTCTCCGATTGCGCAGGACGCGGTGCTGCTGCGGCGCGGCGCCAGCCGCGAGGCCGCGTCCGCGTTCCTGGCGTTCTTGCGTTCGGACGCGGCTGCCGCGGTGCTGGTACGGTACGGGTACGAATGAGCGCCGCCCTGTGGCCGCCGATCCTGCTGACCCTGCAGCTCGCGTCGGTTACCACCGTGATTCTGCTCGCGGTGGGTACGCCGATTGCCTGGTGGCTGGCGCGCTCGCCGCACCGGTGGAAGGAGGCGGTCGCCGCCGTGGTGGCGCTGCCGCTGGTGCTGCCGCCGACGGTGCTCGGCTTCTACCTGCTGATAGCCCTCGGCCCGAGCGGCCCTGGCGGCTGGCTCGCGGGCCTGTTTGGCGGACGCTCGCTGGCGTTCACCTTTACCGGCCTGGTGATCGGCTCGGTGTGCTACTCGATGCCGTTCGTGGTACAGCCGATCCGCGACGCCTTCGAGGCGGTCGGCGATCGCCCGTTCGACGTTGCCGCAACGCTGCGCGCGTCGCCGTGGGACCGGTTCTGGAGTGTGGCGGTGCCGTTGGCGCGGCCCGGCTTTGTCAGCGGCGCGGTACTGGGGTTCGCCCACACGGTGGGTGAGTTCGGCGTGGTGCTGATGATCGGCGGCAACATTCCCAGCCGCACGCGCGTGCTGTCGGTGGCGGTGTACGAGTTCGTCGAGACGCTGCAGTGGCGGGAGGCGCACCTGCTCGCCGGCGGCATGCTGCTGTTCGCGTTCCTGGTGATCCTGGCGATGCGGCTGCTGGAGCGGCGCAGCGTGCGGTGGCGTCCGTGAGCGTCCGGCACGCGCCCCGCCCCGCGCCGGACGAGATCGATGCGGTGTTCGCCGGCACCCTGGGTAGCTTTCGCCTGGACATTGCGTTCCGCATCCCCGGCTCCGGGATCACCGCCGTGTTCGGGCCGTCGGGCAGCGGCAAGACCACGATTCTGCGCTGCATCGCCGGCCTGCAGCGGCTCGCCGGGCGTTGTCTGATCGGCAGCGAGACCTGGCAGGACGACGGCAACGGCATGTTTCGCGAACCTCACGAGCGGCGCGTCGGCTACGTGTTCCAGGAGGCGAGCCTGTTCCCGCACCTGTCGGTACGCGGCAACCTGCGCTACGCGGCGCGCCGCGCTGGCGTCGCGCCGGTGCTGGGGTTCGCCGCGGTGGTAGAAATGCTGGGCCTCGGCCTATTGCTGGAGCGGGCGCCGGCGGCGCTGTCGGGCGGCGAGCGGCAACGGGTGGCGGTGGGCCGGGCGCTGTTGTCGCAGCCGCGCCTGCTGCTGCTGGACGAACCGCTGTCCGCCCTGGACCAGGGGGCGCGGGAGGAGATCATCTCCTACTTCGAGGTGCTGCACCGCGAGTTGTCGATTCCGATGCTGTACGTCAGTCACGACCTCGCGGAAGTGGCGCGGCTGGCGGATCACCTGGTGGTGATCGCGGGCGGCGGCAAACTCGCGGACGGACCGGTCGGGGAGATCCTGGAGCGCCTCGACCTGCATCCCACCGCCGAGCGATTCGAGGCCGGTGTGGTGCTGGACGCGCGCGTGGCGGCGCACGACCCGCGCTATCATCTGAGCCGCCTGCGCCACCACGGCGGGGTTATCACGGTACCCCTGGTCGAGGCGGAGGTGGGCGAGGCGGTGCGCCTGCGCATCCGCGCCCGCGACGTGGCGCTGGCCACCCGCCGGCCGCGCGCAATCAGCATCCGCAACGTGCTGCCGGGCACGGTGGTGGAGGTCAGCGAGCAGCCGAACAGCGCCTACGCGGAGGCGCTGGTGGACATCGGCGGCGGGCGGCTGCGCGCCCGCATCACCCGCGAGGCGGCCGCCGACCTGGGGCTGCGCACGGGCACCCGCGTGTACGCCCTGGTCAAGAGCATCTCCTTCGAGCACGCCGCTCGCCACTGACCGCGACCGGTCACGAGTTGCCGTGGCGGTCGATCAGCAGGCGGCGCCGGCCCGGGTCCTCCTCACGGATCTGCCAGCGGGTGGCGGCGTAGCGGTCCACGAAGTAGCGGTCGTGGGAGACCACCACCACGGCGCCGGCGAACTGGTCGAGCGCGGTCTCGAACTGTTCGCGCGAGTCGATGTCGAGGTGGTTGAGCGGTTCGTCGAGCAGCAGCACCGTGGAGCCCCGAGCCACCAGCAGGGCCAGCGACAGGCGCGCGCGTTCGCCGTAGCTGAGCTGGGCGATGGGGCGCAGCGCGTCGTCGCCGGAGAACAGGAACAGGTGCAGGAACGAGCGCACCTCCGTCTCCGCCGCCGGCCCCGCCGCGCCGATCGTGGCCACCGCGGTGGAAGCCGGGTCCAGCAGCTCCTGCTCCTGTGCCAGGTAGCCGACCTGCGCGGACGGCGAGCGCCGCACCGCGCCCGCGAGCGGCGGCAGTGCCCCGGCGAGCGTGCGCAGCAGGGTGGTCTTGCCGCTGCCATTGGCGCCGAGCAGGGCGACGCGCTCCCGGCCGCCCAGTTCGACGCTGACTTCTTCCAGCAGCGGCGCGGCGGGCGCGTAGCCCAGCGTGGCGTCGTGCAGCACGAGAACCCGGTCGCTGCCGGCTGCCGCGCCGAACTCCACCTTCATTCGCCAGTTGGTCGTGGGCCGTTCGGCGCGTTCCGCAGCCGTCTCGTAGCGTGCCAGCCTGGTTTCTCGGGCGCTCGCCTTGCGGGCCACCTTCTTGGCCAGCCGGCGCACGTTGGGCTGGCTCGGCGTTGTGCTGCGCTCGACGCGGCGCGCCTGCTCCTTGGTGCGTGCGATGTCCTGGCGCATCCTGCGGATCTCCGCCTGCTCGGTCTGATAGCGGCTGCGCTGCCGCTCCAGTTCGGCCGCACGCTGCTCGGCGTAGGCCGTGTAGTTGCCGGCGTAGCGGACGACCGTGCGGTGACGTGCGTCCACCGCCAGGATCTCGGTGGCGACCTTGTCCAGGAAGGCACGGTCGTGGGACACGAACAGGACACCGCCGCGGAACTCGACGAGGGTGTGCGCGAGGACGCGTAGGGCCGCGTCGTCGAGGTGGTTGGTCGGTTCATCGAGGATCAGGAAGTCGGGGGCGCGGGCGAGTTCCAGGCACAGGCCCAGCTTGAGCTGTTGCCCGCCGCTGAGCTGGTCGACCGGCGTCTCAGGATCGAGCTCCGCCAAGCCCCAGCGGCGCAGCGCCTCGGGCGAGCAGGCCTCTCCGGCCGCCGTCATTCGGTCCAGGGCGTCGCTGTAGGCGGTGGCCGCCGTCGCGTCATCTGGCGTCTCCGCCAGCCGTGCGGCAGCCTTTTCCACCTGGCGCTCCAGGTGGCCGGCGACGCCGAGCAGCGCGCCGACCGGGCCGGCAAACACGTCTTCATCCGACTCGTTGCCGCTCTGGTCGAGGTAGCCGACGGTAAGCTGGGCGGGCGTCCAGTCGACGCTGCCCGCGCGCACCGGATGGTGCCCCTGAATCGCCTCCAGGAGCGTGGACTTGCCGCTGCCGTTGGCGCCGATCAACGCCACGCGGCTGCCGGCGTTGACCGTGAACGAGACATCGCGCAGCAGATCCTGCGGCCCACGGGATATGGAAAGATTGGATACGGTAAGCACGGAGTCCTCCGCAAAGTGAACGAACGAGGAGCGCCTACCCGCGGCGCTCTGCTACCGTATCCAGTCGATCATTCCAGCCTCCGCAGGCAAGCTTACGTGAGAACGAAGACGACATGCAACGGGAATCCGGCAAGGGCGGGCAGGGCGACGGCACGCGCTCGGCGCCGTTCCTGCTATGCTGCGTCGCACGAGTGCCGGCATGCCATTCTCGATCGACCATGTGGTCCCGTGGGGGCGTTCCCTGGAGGAGTACCGTGCGATGTTCTCTCTCTCGGAGGGCGACGTGGCGCGGCGCATTCTGGGTTGCGGTGATGGTCCGGCGAGCTTCAACGCCGAGTTGTCGGCGCGCGGCGGCAGCGTGGTCTCCGTCGATCCGCTGTACCGATTTTCCAAGGCCGCCATCGAACGGCGGGTGAAGCAGGCATTTCCCTCCATGATGGCACAAACCAGCGCCAATCGCGGCGACTTTGTCTGGACCCACGTGCGGTCGCTCGACGATCTTGGCCGGCGGCGAATGGGTGCGCTGCGCTCATTTCTGGCGGACTTCGAGGCCGGCCAGCGGTCGGGCCGTTATGTCGACGCCGCGCTGCCGGTGCTCCCGTTTGCGGACGACACCTTCGACCTTGCCCTGTCCTCGCACTTCCTGTTTCTCTACAGCGTTCAGTTCGACCTCGACTTCCACGTCGCCGCACTTCGCGAGATGCTGCGCGTGGCGGCCGAGGTGCGCGTGTTTCCGCTGTTGCAGATCGGGGGAGCGCCGTCGCCACATGTGACCGGTGTGCAGGAGGCGTTCACCACGCCGGACGTCAGCGCCACGGTGGAACCGGTGCCGTACGAGTTCCAGCGCGGCGGCAACCGCATGCTGCGGCTGCGGCGCGGCACCGCCTCGGACTCCGCTTGACGGCGATTTCGGACTGGTGCAACAGTTTCTGAGCGGAGGAGTTTGCGATGCCGAGCGTGCGCTGGACGGAGTGGAAGACCTGGGACAACTGGAAGCGGTTGTGCGGCACGGAGATCGACGGGCTCGGGCTCACCGGCAACCTGCGGGAGCTTGAGGAGCGGGGATACACTGTGCTGCTCCCCGGTCAGTTGGGCGGTCACGGCCTGCTGGAGCGCGCCGTCGAGGCGCTGCTGCGGGTGGCCGAGGAACGCACCGGGGTGCGGCCCGATGTCGCGGCCGGCGAGTTTGGCCCCACGCTGCACGCGGGCTCGCATCAGCACCAGAGCTGGCTGCAGGGAGGCTTGCTCAGCACGGACGCGGCTTTCGAACAGATCATCCAGCATCCCATGACCCTGCCGTTGCTGGAATACTTCCTGGGCCCGGGATTCCTGCTGTCCGCGTTCAACGCCCTGATCAAGCGGCGCGATCCGGCGATCTCACGGGACAACGGCGTGACCGGCGGCGGTTTCCACACCGACGTGCACCTGTACCCGTTCGAACCATTGCCCGATCCCCCGATGGTGTTCAACACCAACTGGTGCCTGACCGACTACAGCAAGGACGACGGAGCTCTGGCGGTGGTGCCGGAGTCGCACAAGCTGCGCCGCAACGCGCAGCCCGGCGAGGCGGAGAAGCTGGCGGTACCGGTGGAGGCGCCGGCCGGTTCGGTGATCGTGTTTCACGGCAACCTGTGGCACGGCTCCTTCCCGCGCGTTACTCCGGGGCTGCGGCTCACGGTCACGGCATTCTACAGTGCCCATTACTGCCGCCCGCAGGAGCATTTCCCGGGCCAGGTTACCGACGAGAGCGTGGCCCGCAACGGCGAACGGTTCCGGCAACTGGTCAACCTGCAGGACATCTGGGGCATCGAGACCGAGGGCGACCACGGGGTACCCCGCTGGGAGCGCGGCACCGGCGCCACGCTGCGCCAGGTCCAGGAGGGGACGGTCACCCATCACGGGCGCAGGTACCGCATCGAAGACGACGACACCATCACCGAGCACGCGGCCGGCAGACCGCGCTACGTCCCCGTCGACTGACGAGCGCCATCTGCATCGCCCTGCGCACGCGGATGTCGTCGAATGGCGTCTTGTCGATGTCCATGGCGAAGCTTGTCGCATTCGAGCGATACGCAGATCGCCTGCCTGATGACGGCCAAGCGGCACCCATGCGCTGTTGCGGGACGGTATTGGACTGCGCACCCGGGCTACTCGGTAGAAGAGGTGGCGTAACTTATCGATATCGAATCACCGCCGTCGTCCCCGCGCCCCCGTCTGTCCGCGGGTCGCCTCCCTGCCCGGTATTTGCAAGTGGTGTTGACACGAACCAACGCCCAGCCGTATAGTCGGTAGCGGTGCCAGCATGGGTCGATCAGCTCGGGGTAGACTTCGTTTCGGCGCTATAGTGGTGCCGAAAAAATCAGTATGACGGCACTTGCCGATTGGTAGGCGTAATTCGCCGAAGTGATGTTATTGGAAAATATATGTCTGTTTATCAGTTTACTTTGATTGTGGAGGGTCCCGACCTGCAGAGCGACAATGCAATTGGAGCCCTGTTTGAAGCGGGCTGCGACGATTCTCTCGTTGGTAGCACCGACGGAATACAATACCTTGACTTCGACCGGGAAGCGCCGAATCTGGAGACGGCAATCCTGTCCGCGATCGCGGATGTCGAGCGTCTCCCGGGCGTCGAGGTAATCCGGCTCGCTGGCGGCGGTCTTGTTTCCATGGCTGATATCGCCCACCACACGGGTCGAACACGGGAGAGCATCCGTTTGCTCATCATGAATGAAAGGGGGCCTGGCGGATTTCCCGCGCCGGTGACTGATCCTCGTACCCGCTATCGACTGTGGCGCTGGTCAGAGGTCCGTCGCTGGTTCGAAACCAACTACGCAGGCGGGCCTCTGCAGGGCGACGACTCAGGGTGCGATCAAGTTTCCGAGGCAATCAACGCAGGCCTTGAACTACGGCACTACTGCCGATACGTCCGACCCGAACAGCGCGCACGACTCAATGCGCTTATTGGCACCTGAGCTCGCCATTCACGGAGACGCTGGATGACCGGATCACCGTTGTTTCGTAGTGCCGGTGTTTCCGGGGCGGCGCGTGCGGGAGCGGAAGGGGTTGCGCCGTGCACGATGGTGATATTCGGGGCTTCCGGCGACCTGACGGTGCGCAAGCTGATTCCGGGGTTGTACGAGCTGTACGGCCGCGGGCTGCTGCCCGACCGGTTTGCCGTGCTGGGCGCCGGGCGCACGGCGATGAGCGACGAGAAATTCCGGGCCACGATGGCGGCGGCTCTGGCGGAAGACACCGGTGATAGGCCGCGTGCGGACCGCGACCGCTTCCTCGGCGCGTTGTACTACCAACAGCTCGATCCCACGGCCGCGGCGGCGTACGGGACACTGGGCGAGCGGCTGAGCGCGGTGGCGTCCGAAGCCGGGACCGGCGGCAACGTGCTCTACTACCTGGCAACGCCGCCGAGCAGCTTCGAACCGATTGCCGGCGGGCTGGCCGCAGCGGGCCTGGCGGAGGAGCGCGGCGGCGCCTGGCGGCGGCTGATCGTGGAAAAGCCGTTCGGTTACGACCTGCAGTCGGCGCGCGCGCTCAACGAGCGGCTGCACGCCTGGTTCGGCGAACGGCAGATCTACCGCATCGACCACTACCTGGGCAAGGAGACGGTGCAGAACGTGTTGGTGCTGCGCTTCGCCAACGAGGTGTGGGAACCGCTGTGGACGCGCGCCACCATCGACCGGGTGGAGGTGACCGCCGCCGAGCAGGTGGGGGTGGAGGGCCGCGGCGGCTATTACGACGGGTCGGGTGCGCTGCGCGATATGTTCCAGAACCACCTGCTGCAGGTGGTGGGCATGATCGCCATGGAGCCGCCGGCGCACTTCCGCCCGAGCGCGGTGCGCAACGAGACGGTGAAGGTGTTCGACTCGCTGCGTCCGATCTTGCCCGCGCAGGTGGCCGAGGATGTCGTGCGCGGCCAGTACACCGGCTCGCTCACCACCGAGGGCGCCATGGCCGGCTACCGCGAGGAGCCGGGGGTGCCGGCCGGGTCGCGCACCGAGACCTACGTGGCGCTGCGCTTCCACATCGACAACCGGCGCTGGGCGGGGGTGCCGTTCCTGGTGCGCACCGGCAAGCGCCTGCCGGCGCGCGTCACCGAGGTGGTAATCCACTTCAAGCAGGTGCCGCACCACCTGTTCGGCATGCCGCCGGCGGACCTGATTTCGGGCGCCCTCGACACGGGAGCCGCAAGCGGGCACGCGGTGTCGGCGGCGGCGGCGGAGGCGAGCAAGCTGATCATCCGCATTCAGCCGGACGAAGCGATCCAGCTGCGCTGCAATGTGAAACTGCCGGGCGCCGGCTTCGACGTGCAGCAGGTGGGGATGGACTTCCGCTATGCGGACCTGGCCGACACCTACCTGCCGGACGCCTACGAGCGCCTGCTGCTGGACGGCATTACCGGCGACGCCACCCTGTACGCGCGCGCCGACGCCATCGAGTCGTGCTGGGAGTTCGTGCAGCCGGTCCTGAAGGCCTGGCGGGAGCATCCCGGCATCCCGCTGCACGGCTACCCGGCGGGGAGTTGGGGCCCGGCCGCCGCCGCCAGCCTGTTCCGCCGCCCCGGCTACGGCTGGCGCACCCCGGCGCCGTCGCTGATCGACACCGGTGGCCACGTGGTCATGTAGGACGGTTCACCGCGTAAACGCCGGTCAGGCGCGCCGCTCGCGAGGCGGCGCTTCCAGTCGGTCGCGGTCGGCTCGCTGCAGCCGGATCTCGCTGATCTGGGCGCCGCGGCCGGGGCCGCCGCTCTCTTCGTGGTACACCTTCAGGGTCACCGTGCCGCCCGCGGCGGCGGCGGACGGTAGATCAAAGCTCAGCGGCCCGCGCGGATGCGGCTTGTCGATCCAGCCATGCACCTCGTGTGCGTCGCCGTCGCCGCCGACCGCGTCCATGCGTACGCGCGGATGCGAGCCGCCCCAGCGCCGTTCGCCGCCATACACGACCACGACGCGCCAGCCGGCTGCGGGATCGAGACCCTCGTAGCGCAGCAGCAGCGGCCCGTGGCCGATCGACTCGGCCTGGCTGAGCCAGGCGTAGGGAATTGGCTCGGCGGGGTAGGAGATCGAGAATCCGCGCAGCGCCGAGTCCAGAAACGACGGGTCGCCGGCAAACCCGGCGCCCGGCACGAGGTGCGGCTGTTGGGCGAAGTCGCCGAGGTTGTCGTAGCGCCCGCCGGGGCCGGGATCGGTGCGGCGCAGCACGCGTTCGATCGCATCCAGCCGCTCCTGCTCGGTGGCGAGCAGGGCGATTTCGGCGCAGCGTTCGTGCAGCCACAGGCGGTCGCCAAGGGGGTACTCCAACCCGTCGAGGCTGGCGCCGCGGCGCACCGCCTGGGCGCCGTAGCGCGGCACCGAGAGCTGCACGTGAATGCTCTGAAACAGCGCCTCGGCGAGGGCGTACAGGCGGCCCCGCAGTTCACCTTGGCGGGCGTCAGCCGCCGCGCCATCCACGATCGCCAGCGCACGGCGGCACGCCTCGCGCGCGCCGATGTCGGGCGCACGGCGCAGCTCGCCGAGCGCGCGGCTGTCGGCGGCGGTCTCGGCGAGCAGCCGTGCGCGGATGTAGGCGTCGGAGTATGCGCGGTACAGCAGTTGCTGGAAGCGCCAGCCCTTCAGCACGCGCGGCGGCGCGGCGCGTTCCAGCGCCTGCATGCGCAGCAGCGTCGTGGTTACCGCGCCGTTGGCGAGCAGCGGGCCGCGCCAGTTCTGCTCCAGCCCGACGATCGCTGCCGCCACCCCGTCGGCGAAGTCGGGATGCACGAATGCCCGGCCATACTGCCGCAAGACCGCCGCAACATCCGCGTCCGGATCCCACAGCAGGGCGCTCCACAGCATCTTGTTGAGGTCGTCGTTGTTGCCTTCGCAGTAGGTGAGTGCGCCGATGGAGTGCGGCGCGGTGAGCGCGAAGATGTGGGCCTGGTCGGCGGGGCGCGGATTGATTGGCTCGCGGCCCTGGCACGCGGCGAGCGCCGGGTCCCAGTCCGGCACCGGGTACTGGCACGACCAGCAATGGGTAATGTCCGGGTACAGGCGGATCGGGTAGCGGTCCGGTACGCGGGCGCGGAACGCCTCCGCGGTCAGGTGGATCCAGGGCCCGAAAATGACGCCGTCGAGCCAGTCGAGTCCGTCCTCCAGGGCCGCAAAAAAGTGCTCCTCGTCGGCGCCGTGAAACCCCTGCGGGGCAATCCACACCTGCGCCTCCGGGTGCACCTCGCGGAGAGACGCCTTCTGCCGTTCGGCCAGCGCCAGCAACAGGTGAGCGGGCGTGGAACCTGGATCGCCGCCGGGAATGAACACGGCATCGATGCGCGGCATCGCGTCGAACACCGCCCGCCAGTCGGCAAGTGCCCGCTGCACCGTCGCTGCGTCGCCGTAGTCGGTCTCCAGGGCGGGAAACCAGATCCACAGGTCGACGTCGTAGCGGTCGGCGATGGCGGACACCTCGCGCAGCATGTCGATTTGCGGCAGCGGGAAGTGGTCGGAGTCGGCCTCGTCGTCGGACACCGGCGGGATCACTTCCACGGCGTTGGCGCCGAATATCGCCAGTTCGCGGATGTACCGCTCCCACTCCGCCACGGTCCAGCCGACGTAGGAGTTGGTCTTGGGCCGGTAACCGATCTGGTGGCCGCGCAGCGGGTAGTGCGGAGCCGTGCACACCGGTCCTGCCGCCAGCAACGCGTTCGGCAGCACGACTTCGTTGCGGCGCACCTCCAGGTGGCGCAGCAGCCAGCCCACTCCGTACAATACGCCGCGCGCGTCGTTGCCGGTAACGGTGAGCGAGTCGCCGTCCCGCGCGACGCGGAACCCTTCCGGGCGCGCCGCGAACTCGGCGGCGCGAAACGACTGCGCCTCCCCGCCCGACCAGCGTGCGCCGCCACGCACCGCGGTGCCGGCGTCGCGCAGCCTGATCACGGAGCCGCCCGCGCCGGCCCCGGGCCACACCCGTTGCGCGCGAAGCGCCACCTCTTCGGCCAACACGTCGCGCGCCTGCCGGCAGCGCGGCGAGCCGTCCGTCTCCAATTCGATGCGTGCCTCGGTCAGGTTCAATGCTTCGCTCACGCGCACACCAAACCACGCCACGCTGCCGCTCGTCGAGCCCCACGCACCGGGCACGGTGGCGGCGCGATCCGCGCCGAGCGGCGGCGGCCGCGACACCGGCCGCTGACGCCGCGCTGCCGGTGTGCGGGCCCAGCGGCGCGGCACGACCGCCATCGCGGCGGGAAGCCGTGCGCCAGGCGGCGCGGCCCGGTGGTTACTCCGCGGTGGCGGATTCCTCCGGCAGCAGCACCACGCGCACGTAGCGGTCGCGGCTGAGGTAGCGCGCGGCCGCATCGACCACCTCATTGAGGGTCAACGCTTCGAGCCGGTCGTCGAATGCCGGGATCACGCTGAAGTCCTCGCCCCGTTCCACCACCGCTTCGATCTGGCCGAGCCAGAAACCGTTGCGGCGCTGCTGCTCCTCGCGTGCGCCGCTGATCAGTTCCTTGGCCGTGTCCAGGTACTCCTGTTCGCCGCCGCCGACCAGCCAGTCGACGCTGCCGAACACCTCATCGAGCAGCTCGTCGGCGCGTGCCGGGTCGCTGCCGAAGTCCACGAACACCCGGTACTCGGGGTCGGGCAACAGCGACGCCGACGCGCCCACGTGGATCGAATAGGTGCTGCCCAGGTCCAACTCGATGCGCTCGCGCACCTTGGCCTGCAGCATCTCCTTCAACGCCACCAGCGCCATCGCCTCCGGCCGGCTCCAGTCCATCTCCCCGGCAAACACCAGCCGCGTGCGGCTGCGCGGTTCGATTCCCTTGTACACCGCGAGATCGACCACCTCCGGCGGCGGGTCGATGTTCAGATCCCGCCATTGCTCCTGGCGTCCGGCGGCCGGCAGCGCGGCCAGGTAGGTGCTCGCCAGGGTACGCAGCTGGTCCCAGTCGAAGGAGCCGACGATGATGAACGTGAAATCGCCGAAGTCCGCGAACCGATCTTCGTAGACCGCGATCGAGCGCTCCAGGTCCATCTCTTCCAGCACCTCGACCGTGAACGGCCGCGATCGGAAATGGTCCTGGCTGAGCGCGCTGCGCAGGGTGTCCGCCCACACCGCGTCCGGCTGCGCGCGCCGATTCTCCAAATGGCTGCGCAGCCGCGACGAGTAGGAGGAGAAGTAGGTGGGATCGAGTCGTGGAGCGGTGCCGTACAGGGTAACCAATTGAAACAGGGTCTCCAGGTCCTCGGGTGAGGAGCTGCCGGAGAATCCCTCGAACAGCGCGCCGATGAACGGCTCCGCCGCGGCGGTGTTGCCGGCGAGCAGCTTGTCCAGCGCGACCCGGTCGTGCACGCCAGCGCCGCTGCCCTCGGCGATGGCGGTCGCGGTGATGGCGGCAATATAGTCGCCGTCCGCCACCAGCGAGGTGCCGCCGGGGCTGGTCGCCTTGAGCAGCACCTGGTCGTTGCGGAAGTCGGTCTGCTTGGCGATCACGGTGGCCCCGTTCGACAGCGTCCAGCGGACGGCGTCGATTTCCTCGATCGGTTCCTCTGCGGTGATGCTGCCCGGCGCCGGCAGGTCGGCCATCAGCGGGACGTCGCTGGCAATGTCCTCATACGGGTCGACTTGCAGGCTGGCGGTTCCCTGCAGCTTGGCGAGCAGTGCCTGCTCCACCTCGGGGCCGGAGGCGACGGCCTCGGGACCGCTGATCATCGCCACGGTGCTCTCCATGGTGCGCCACGGTTCCGCCAACGTGTTCACCTCCTGCAGGGTGATCTCGGGCAGGAGCTGCTGGTGCAACTCGTATTCCGCGTCGATCCCGGGCACCGTCTCGCCTTCCATGTAGTGGCGGACGTACTCCTCCACCAGCCCCACCGACGGCCGCTGATCGCGCTCCAGCCACGCGCTCTCCATGCTGCGCAGCAGGTTGGCCTTCTCGCGTTCCAGCTCGGTCGCCGTGAACCCGTAGCGCAGGATGCGCTGCATCTCTTCCAGCACGGTGTCCAGCCCGCGCTCGACGCCGTCCTCGTCGACCCGCGCCGAGGCGTACAGCACCGCCGTGTTCGCCAGGAACAACCCCTGCCCGAACCACGCCCCGATGAATGGCGGGTCGGCCACCTGGGTGCGTTCGAACAGCCGCGCATTGGCCATCATGGCGAACAGCGACTGGGTCAGCAGGTGCCGGTACGTCGCCACGCTCTGACCGGTCCTCGGTGGCAGCTTGGAGTAGATGCGTATGGTCGTGGAACTCATCTCGGGGTCGGTTTCCACCGTCACGCGCGGTTCGGCATGCGGCGGAACGGGGTACTCGGGCCGCACCGTGGGCGCCGCGGGCCGCGCCGCGCGCTCCTGGTATGCCTCGCCCTCAGGCGGCGAGGCAAAGTGGCGGCGGATCAGCTCCACCATCCGTTCCGCTTCGAAGTCGCCCACAATCGCCACCGCCATCAGATCGGGCCGGTACCAGCGCTCGTAGAAGCCCTGCAGGTCTTCCAGGGTGGCCGTCTCGATAACCTCCGGCAGGCCGATCGGGAGCCGCTCGGAGTAGCGCGATTCGCCGAACAGCACCGGGTACTGCAGGTCCCGAATGCGCGCGCCCGCGCCGCGCCGGGTGCGCCACTCCTCCAGCACCACGCCGCGTTCCTGCTCCCCCTCCTCCGGATCCATGACAATCGCAAACGCCCAGTCGCTGAGGATCTCGAACGCAGTGTCGATAATCTCCGGATCGTCAGTCGGTATCTCGATCTTGTAGACGGTCTCGTCGAACGAGGTGTGGGCGTTGAGGTCGGGGCCGAACTTGGAGCCGATCGATTCCAGGTACTCGATGATCTCGTGCCCGGAGAAGCGCTCGGTGCCGTTGAACGCCATGTGCTCGAGGTAGTGGGCCAGACCTTGCTCGTGCTCCTCTTCGAGGATCGAGCCGGCGCGGATGGCCAGCCGGAGCTGAGCGCGGTTGAGCGGTTCGCGGTTTTCCTTGACGTACCAGGTGAGGCCGTTGCTGAGCACGCCGTGGTGTGCTTCGGGGTCGAACGGAATGTCGCCCTCGGGCGCTTGCGCCCAGGATCCCTGAGCGATGACGGCGAGCGCCACAATCGCGGCGGCCAGGATGGAGACCGGGCGGATCTTGAGGCATGCGGGGCGGGCCGAATGGGAATGCATGAACAAAAAGATACCGGCCGCGCGATGTTAAGGGCACGTACGGTTTCTTAATTTCGCGCAACGTACGTGTGCGCAGGCCGGGTGCCCTACAGGCGGAGTTCCTCTTCCGTAGGCACCGGGAACAGGTCGATACCGAGCGACACGGCGTTGCGGCGTATCGGTTTGGCGAGCGCCACCATGGACAGCTCGGTTACCAGGCTGCGCGCGATCAGCGCCGTGGACAGATGGATCGCGTCGGGGGTGCGCAGCGGCTCGCGCGGGAACGGCCGGCGCGCCCGGTCCACCACCTGCTGGTCGACGGTGAAGATGGTCCAGTGCTCGGCCACCTGGTTGAGTGCGTCGCGGGTCTGCGCAACCCGGGACAGACTGAACACGCCGCGCTCCTGGCCGCGATGCAACACGCGGTCACACTCGATCAGCGCCAGGTCGGAGGTAAGTACCAACTCGGCTGCCTGCAACCGGTAGCGTATCTCGTCGCCGCTGTCCTCGCCCATCAGCCACGCCAGGATGGCGCTCGACTCGGCGTAAACGTTGGTGGGGTTGTTCATAGCAGACCGCGTTCGTCGTCGAGCAGACGCTGCGTGTTGTCCGGCGTGAGCGAGCGCTGCACGCGCGGGTAGGACACGGCGACGTTGGGCGCTCCGAGGCGGGCGCGGCCGGCACGGGCATGACGGATCAGCCCGGCATACTCGGCGCCGCGCGGAACCCCGGTCGGCTGCCGCAATTCGGCAACCACCCGGCCGCGGTCGGTAACCAGGAATTCTTCACCGCGGCGCACGCGGCGAACGTACTCGCTGAGCCGATTTTTCAACTCGCGGATACCAACGGAAGTCACGGTGGCTACAATCTGTAGCAATGTGGGCACATGTGTCTACCGTTCTGCGAATATTTTTTTTGCCACGCTAGATCTGCTTGCCCGCGCGTCGGAACAGGGTTTACAAACTGAGGCGATGGCGGGGCAGTACCTGATCGGTGTCGACCTGGGCACCAGCGTGGTGAAGGCCGGGCTGTACGACGCGGAAGGCGGCCTCGTGGCGCAGGCGGCGCGCCCGGCGCCGCTGCGCCAACCGGCGGCCGGGATTGCGGAGCAGGACGGCGAGGAGTTTGTCGCGGCCGCGGCGGCCGCGATGCGCGAGGTGATGAGCCGGGCGGGGGGCCCGGCGGCGGCGCAGGTGGCCGGCGTCGCGTTCGCCGGTCAGATGGGCGGTGCGATGGCGGTGGACCGGCGGTTCCGGGCGCTGACGCCTTGGTATCCGTCCGGTCTCGATGGCCGCTACCTGCCGCACCAGCAGGAACTCGCCGAGCGTGCCGGACCGCGGCTCATCGAACTGTGCGGCGACCTGCCGATCATGGCGCCGCGCATGCTGTGGTGGCGGCGCGAGTCGCCGGAGCGGTACCGGCGCATCGCCAAGGTGGTGACGCTGGCCGGTTACGTGGCCGGACGCATGGCCGGGCTGCAGGCGGACCGCGCGTTCGTCGATCCCTCCTACCTGACCTGGGTGGGCCTCGGCGACACGGCGCGCCACCGCTGGTCGGAGGAGCTGGCCGAGGTGACCGGCCTGGGCGGCGGGGGGCTGGCCAGGATGCCGCGCATCGTGCCGGCCACCGAGGTGGTGGGACACCTGGCGCGAGAGGCCGCCACGGCCTGCGGCCTGGCGGAAGGGATACCGGTAGCCGCCGGGGCCGGGGACCAGCCGGCCGGTTTCGTCGGCGCCGGCCTGGTCGACGACGGCCAGCTGATCGACGTGGCCGGCACCTTCCCGGTGTTTGGGGTCTGCTCCGGGCGCTACTTCGCCGACCACGACTCGCGTATGCTCAAGCCGATCGCCAGCCCGCTCGGCGCCGGCGCCTGGTACTCGATGATGTACATCAACGGCGGCGGTTTGACCCATCGCTGGTTCGCCGAGCAGTTCGGGTTGCCGGCCAGCGATGCCGATGCCGCCGCGGGCGGCGCGGCGTTCGCGGAACTGGACGCCGCCGCCGGGCAGGTGGCGCCGGGTTCCGACGGCCTGTTCTGCGTGCCGCACCTTATGGGCCGGGCGTGCCCCAACGAACCCGAGGTGCGCGGCGCCTGGGTCGGCTTCACCTGGACGCACGGGCAGGCGCATTTCTACCGCGCCCTGCTGGAATCGGTCGCCTACGAGTATGCCCTGGCGTGCCGGGCGCTGCGCGCGGCGGCGCCGGAAGCGGTACTGGGCGAGGTTCGGGTCATCGGCGGCGGCGCCGCGAGCGACCTGTGGAACCGGATCAAGGCCGCCGTGCTAGGCCTGCCCTACGTGCGGCTGGCGCTGCCGGATGCCGCGACTCTCGGCAGCGCCATCGTGGCCGGGCACGCAGCCGGGCTGATCCCGGACATGGCCGCCGCGGCCCGGCGCGTGGCCCGCCCGGGCGCGCGCTACCTGCCCGACGCAAACGCCCACCGCCGCTATCGCGCCTGCGTGGACGCCTACTGCGCCGTGCTGCGCGAATTCGGCGGCGCATACGCCGCGCTCGCAGACTTGCGCGCGCACGGCAGCGACTCCTGACCGGCCCGCGCGCGGCCCGGCGCGCCTGGCACCCGGCTGACAACGCAGCGCGGCTTGGCGCACACTGCGCGTCATGGACCGACCGAACATCATCCTGTTCCTTACCGACCAGCTCCGCCAGGACGCGCTCGGCTGTTACGGCAACGCCATCTGCCAGACGCCCAATCTGGACCGCCTGGCACAGCAGGGAACGACCTTCGACTACGCCTACACCACCTCGCCGGTGTGCTCGCCGGCGCGTGCGTCCCTGGTCACCGGGATGTACCCCCACAACCACGGCGTCATGGTCAATACCCACATAGCGCCGGCGTGGTGCCGCGGGCTGTCGACCGACATCCCCACCTTTTCCAGTCTGCTGCGCGGCGCCGGGTACGCGCTCGACTACGCCGGCAAGTGGCACGTGCACGAGGACCGGGGGCCGGAGGAGTACGGCTTCCACCGGCACGTCACACCGCGGGCGATTCGGCAGGGCAAGCCGGAGACGATGCGGTACATCGACTTTCCGGGCGGGCGGCAGCCGGTGTGCGGCGTGCTCGACGCGCCCAAGGAGCACTCCCACTCGTGGCGCTGCACCGATCAGGGCATCGCTTTCATCCGCGAGCGAGCGGCCGGCGCGGAGCCGTTCTTCGTGCGCATCGACTGCACGGCGCCCCATTTCGCCAACATCGTGCCGGAACCGTTCGCTTCCCGGTACGATCCGGCGTCGATACCGCCGTGGCCGAACTTCGACGAGTCGTTCGCCGGCAAGCCGTCCGGCCACCTGCGCAAGCACCGGGAGTGGCACCTGCAGGACAAGGACTGGCCGTGGTGGCAGCACGCGGTGGCCAAGTATTATGGCGACGTCACGCTGCTCGACGACTGCCTCGGCCGCGTGGTTGCCGCCGTCGAGGAGAGCGGAATCGCGGACCACACGGTAATCATCTTTGCCACCGACCACGGCGATTCGATGGGCAGCCACAAGCACTTCGAGAAGGCCGGCACCATGTACGAGGAGGTGTTCCGGGTCCCGCTCATCGTCAAGCTTCCGGAGGGCCCGGCGCAGCGCAGCGACCGTTTCGTCCGGCTCATGGACCTGATGCCGACGATTGTCGAGTTGGCTGGCTTGGAGCCGCCGGACGGAATCGACGCCATGAGCCTGCTGCCTCTGCTGCGCGGCGAGCAGCCGTCAGCGTGGCCGGACAGCGTGTACTGCGAGCACCACGGCGAGGTTTGGGGCTACCAGACGCAGCGCATGGTCAGAACGCACGGCTGGAAATACGTCTACAATGCTCATGACATCGACGAACTCTACGATGTGCGCACCGACCCCTTCGAGATGCACAACTTAATCGACCGCACCGACGACCCGGCAGCGCGCGTGGTGCTGCAAGAAATGAAGGGGCGCCTGCTAGGCTGGAACGACGCCACCGGCGACCAGTTGCAGTGGAACTGGGTGCGCTGGAACTTCCCGGAGCCGATCCCTCCGCGGTAGTCCCTCGCAGGCGACGGCTTTGAACCTGCGCCGTACGCTACTGCCCCGGCGCGGTCTGCGCCGCCGTGGCGCGACCGAACCGTTGTGCTGAGCGCGCGCGGGCCTTGGCGGCCTCCGCCTCACGGTTGCGCGGCGGAGCACTGGTGACCATCGCCTCGAGCAGCCGTGCCGTGGCGCCGGCCACCTCGTCCACGGCGCGCCGGAACGCTGCTTCGTTGGATCGCGACGGCTTGCTGGCTCCGGAAACCTTGCGCACGTACTGCAGCGCGGCGGCGTGTACCTCTTCGGTCGTCGCCGGCGGCGCGAAGTTGTGCAGAGGACGAATGTTACGGCACATGGTGCGGCCAGTGTAGGACGAATCGCCCGGTAACGGTAACCACAAGACCGGCAACTGCGGCGGCTGCCAAACGGCGGGCCGGATCGGAGACGGCCGAGCGGCTGTCAGCGCGGTATGGCTGCCTTGACCGCCCTGACGTACGTGCGGCTGACCGGCACCTCGTAGTCGCCGGTCAGCCGCAGAACCATGCGATGGTCGCGGTTTACCATTCCCACCACCTGGTTGTGAGCGACCCAATAGGAACGGTGCACCTGCATGCCGAGGTTGGAGAGTTCCGCCACGGCGTCCGCGAACCGCAACAGCAGCCGGCTGGTGCCGGCCTTGGTGTATACCCTGAGATAGTGTCCCTCGGTCTTGAGATATATGATCTCGTCGCCCAAGTCGGCTGGAAGCCGTTCGACGAAGGAGCGAACCGGCGGGAGGGTGGGACTTGCAGGTGGTGTCAGGCGGTGCGGCGTTGGGTTCTCGGGCGGCTTGTCATTGGAGCGGTTCGGCGCCGAGTCGCCGCTCGGTTTGGGTTCCCCGATGGTGGAGTCCCCGATCGTCGAGTCCCGATTCCCGCGGAATCCGGGATAGAGCGGGCCGGCGCCGGCTTCCCGGATATCCCTTATGCGCTGGAAGATGACGTGGTTGCACAGCAAGCAGGCCGACATCGCCGAGCCGGCCACGGTGACGTACACCGTTGCGACATCCGGTATCTGGTAGCCGGGGTGGAAAAGCAGCGGATACAGATACGCCATGGCGGTTACCGGGACCGACACGACCGCGGCCATCACCGCCACTGCCACGGCCGAGGCAAGCGGCGGTTGGAAGCGTGTGCAGTAAAGCGTCACTGTCATCAGGCTGTAGTAGAGCGGGAAGCTGAACGCGGCAACCGACACGAGGTACACGCACCGCTGCAGCTCCGTAAGGGTATGTGTTCCGATCGGCTTGGCGATGACAAACATCGCCACGACCACCGTAGAGATTGCCGCCGCGATCCTCAGTTTGCGGGGGCTGAGCATCTCGTGATGCGCGAAGTGCGAGCGCGGAGCCAAGCGCGCCTCCGTACTCGTCTGCGCGCCGTTCATGGGGGGTAGCGGACGTCCGACGTGCGCTACCGTTGCTGCCGGATCGATCATTTCGTGCTCAATTATACATGCCGTTCCGGTATTACGCCAGTACGTGCGGTGGTTCGGGCGTTGCGGCCGGCGGTCGTGCCGGGCGGCCCCGGCGGCGTCCGCAGACATTGGCAATTTGGAGTTGTGCTGCCCGGCGGGAATGCGTTATTGTGCCGGCACATCAATTCTCAAGGAGACTCAAAATGAGGCAAGCACTGCTGTTCTGTTCCGGTCTTGTGCTGGGCGTCGTACTGGCCGCAGCACCGCTGTTCGCCAGCGGCGAGGAGGAAGGCTCTACCGCCGGCGGCGCGGCCGCGATGGCCGCGGAAGGCAGCGACATCGTCAAGATCGTCGGCCGCTACACCGTGCGGGAGAGTTGGCTGACGCCGCCGACGGCGTCGCAAGTGGGCATTACCACGTTCCAGGAGGCGCCGATGCTGGCCGCCATGGTGCAGGCCGGTGAGTTGCCGCCGGTGGAAGACCGGCTGCCGGACGATCCGATGGTGATGGAGCCTTATGCGGAGGTTGGCAAGTACGGCGGCGAGCTACGCGTGGCGCGCACCGGTCCCGGCGACTACGGCGACATGCACCGCGGCGCCAAGACATTCCTGTTCCGCGCCGACCCGACCTTGAACGAGATCATCCCGCACGGCGCCAAGGGCTACGAGCTGTCCGCCGACCGCACCGTGCTCACCATCCACCTGCGCGAGGGGATGAAGTGGTCGGACGGCATGCCGTTTACCACCGCCGACTTCATGTGGGTGTACGACAACGTATTCCAGAACCCGGACATTCCGAGTCAGGCAATTCGCTGGTCGCTCGGCGGTGAGCTGTCCGAGTGGGAGGCGGTCGACGACTACACGCTGCGCATGACCTACGCGGTGCCGCTGACGCCGACCTTCCTGACCCCGCTGTTGAACTTCCACCGCACCCGGCAGGGCAACATATATGCGCCGGTGCACTATATTGAGGAGTTCCACGCCGATTTCAACGACAAGGCCGAGGAGATGGCCCAGGCGGAAGGATTCGAGAACTGGATTGCTCACCTGGGCGCGCGCCTGTCGACCGCGCCCACGGAGCCCTACCCGCAGCCGAAGCTGGCCGCGTGGGTAATGGAGAGCCGTGACTCGACCGGCAAGTACAGCGTGCGCAACCCGTACTTCTTCGCCGTCGACGCGGCCGGCAATCAGCTTCCCTACATCGACACCCTGCGGGCGATCTTCTTCGCCGACAAGCAGGTGGCGATCCTGAACATGATGCAGGGCAAGGTGGACATCGGCGGGCGCATGATGGACCCGGCCAGCTTCGCCCTGTACAAGCAGAACGAAGAGGTGGGCGGCTACGGCGTGCGCGAGTGGCAGGACACCAAGACCAGCCGCGTCATCTTCATGCCCAACATGAACAGCGTGCACCCGGTCAAGGGGCCGGTCCTGTTCGACAAGCGGTTCCGGCAGGCGCTGTCGCTGGCGCTCAACCGCCAGGAGATCAACGAGTTCGTGTTCCTGGGCTTGGCCACGCCGGCGCAGTACTCGGTCGATCCGGGCGCCGCGTTCTACGATGAGGCCTGGGCGCGCTCCTACGCCGATTACGATCCCGAGGCGGCCAAGGCCAAGCTGGACGAAATGGGCATGACCGACCGCGACGGAGACGGCTGGCGCGAGGCGCCGGGCGGTGAGGAGTTCATCCTCGACCTGCGCCCGCACACCAGTTCGGTGCTCGGCACCATGGGCGACAACATCAGCGAGCTGGCGCGCAACTACTGGGAGGAGATCGGCATCCGGATCAACTACAAGCAGATCGCCCAGGAGTTGCAGTCACAGTTGCTGAATGCCAACGAACTGGATATCGTGATCTTCGTCTCCGAGCATTACATGCCGAGCCGCCTGTCTTCGCCGCCGCCGTTTGGCGGTGACGTAATCATCCACTCGCTTGAGTGGCGCAACTTCTACCGCCACCAGCGCTGGATTGACGGTGGCCGGCAGGGCGACGAACCGCCCGCGGGCATCGAACCGCCACCGGAGTGGAAGCAGTGGATCGACGACTGGCACGCCTGGGTGGACGCCCCCGACGCCGAGGAATTCAACCGCATCGGCGCCAAGGTTTGGGAGTTCCAGGCCGAGAACCTGCCGGTTATCGGCACGGTGGCCAAGGCGGTACGGCCCATCATCATCAACAGCCGTATCCGCAACGTGCCGGACGTGCTGCCGTTCTCGTTCGAGAGCTTCCTCTGGGTGCAGACTCTGCCGGCCCAGTGGTATATCGACGAGTAGCAGCGGCGCACTGACGCTGACGCAACCGCAGGCCGCACCTCCCCGAGCGGGGGGTGCGGCTGGTAAGGGGCCGCGATGGTCGACTATCTGATCCGCCGCTTCATGAACATGCTGCTGGCACTGATCGTGATCTCGTTCCTGTCGTTCGTGATTATCCAGTTGCCGCCGGGCGACTACCTGACCAGCTACATCACCCGCCTGCGCGCCCAGGGCGAACTGGTGAGCGAGGAGATGGTGGCGAGCCTTACGCTGCAGTACGGGCTCGACAAGTCGTTCATGGGCCAGTACTGGAAGTGGATCACCAACTTCGTGCAGGGCGACATGGGGCAGTCGTTCCGCTACCAGACTCCGGTCAACGAGCTGGTGTGGGAACGGATTGGGCTGACCCTGGTGATCTCGACTTCCTCGCTCATTTTCATCTGGGTCGTGGCGTTCCCGGTGGGCATCTACGTGGCGGTACGGCAGTATTCGCCGGGCGACTACGTGGCCACCTTCTTCAGCTTTATCGGACTGGCCGTTCCGAACTTCATGCTGGCGCTGGTGCTCATGTACGTCAGTTTCCGCTACCTGCGGATCGACGTGGGCGGCCTGTTCTCGCTGCAGTACCAGGACGCGCCCTGGTCGTTCGGAAAGATGATCGACCTGCTCGGCCACCTGTGGATTCCCACCATCGTGCTCGGCTCGGCCGGCACCGCCGGGCTGGTGCGCATCATGCGCGCCAACCTGCTCGACGAACTGCGCAAGCTGTACGTGATCACGGCGCGCGCCAAGGGGCTGACGGAAAACCGCATCGTCATGAAGTACCCGGTGCGGGTGGCGCTCAACCCGTTCATCAGCACGGTGGGGTGGACCTTGCCGCAACTGATCTCGGGCGCCACCATCACTGCGGTGGTGCTCAACCTGCCCACCACCGGGCCGCTGCTGATCGACGCGTTGCTGGCGCAGGACATGTTCCTGGCCGGCAGCTTCATCATGCTGCTGAGCATTCTCACGGTAATCGGCACCCTGATATCGGACCTGCTGCTGATCGTGATCGATCCACGCATCCGGTTCGAGAAGAAGGCGAATTAGCGCGATGGCGGAGGCTGATCGCGAGCACGGCGCCGGCGTCGAAACGCGCGAACTGGTGGTGCCGCGGGTATCGGAGGCGGAGCGTGCCGCCGCGCTCGACGATCGCGACGACCGCGAGTTCTACGCGTCGCAGTGGCAACTCATGCGGCGCCGCTTCTTCCGCCACAAGGTGGCGGTGGGGGCGACCGTCGTACTCGGGATGCTCTATCTCGCGGCGCTGTTCTCGCCGTTCCTGAGTCCGCACGACCCGGTGCTGCGCAGCCTGGCGTACAAGGAGGCGCCGCCGATGGTGGTGCGCTGGTTCGCGGAGGGGCGCCTGCGGGGGCCGTTCGTATACCCGCTGACGAGTGAGCTGGATCGGGAAACCTACGAGAACGTCTACCAGGAGGATCGCGCGCAGCGCTACCCGGTGAAGCTGTTCGTGCGCGGCTTCGAGTACAAGCTGTTGGGGCTGTTTGCGTCCGATCTGCACCTGTTCGGCACCGGCGTCGAGGGCGTGCCGGTGCACCTGTTCGGCACCGATGCGCTGGGGCGCGACGTGTTCTCGCGCACCCTGTACGGCGCCCAGATCTCGCTGTCGGTGGGCCTGGTCGGGGTGGCGATCAGCTTCTTCCTGGGCATCCTGATCGGCGGCGTTGCCGGCTTCTTCGGCGGCACCGTGGACGAGGTGGTCCAGCGCCTGATCGAGATCATCATCGGCATTCCCAGCCTGCCGCTGTGGATGGGGCTAAGCGCGGCGTTGCCCACCGGCTGGCCGGTGTTGAAGATGTACTTCGCCATCACCGTGATCGTGTCGCTGATCGGCTGGACCAGCCTGGCGCGCGTGGTGCGCGGCAAGTTCCTGTCCCTGCGCGAGGAGGACTTCGTGGTGGCCGCCAAGCTGGCCGGGCGGCGCGATCTGCCCACCATCTTCCTGCACATGGTGCCTTCCTTCCTGAGCCACATCATCGCCTCGCTGACGCTCGCGATCCCGTCCATGATCCTGGCCGAGACCGCGCTCAGCTTCCTGGGCCTGGGCATGCAACCGCCGGCGATGAGCTGGGGCGTGTTGCTCAAGGCGGCCCAGAACGTGCACTCCATCGCGCTTGCCCCGTGGCTGATGATCCCCGGCCTGTTCGTGATCATCACCGTGCTGGCCTTCAACTTCGTCGGCGACGGCCTCCGCGACGCCGCCGACCCCTACGCATCCCATTGATGCGTGACACATCTCATTGATGCGTCCCGCCTCCCACTGACCACATCGCGGCCCGGAGATGGGTCTCAGTGGCAGGTCCGGCACCGGGGATTACCGTTCAGCGCGCGAGGCGGGCGCTAATCAGGCGATTCAGGCTTACGCCCTCTTCCGCCGCCTTGATTGCAAGTTCCCGGTGAGTCTCCGGTGGCACCCGCACCACGAAGCGTCCGCTGTAGGTACGTTCTGCAAACGGTTCCGGCGGCGGCTCGTTGTTGGAACGCATGTCGGCCACGACCTGTCGGACTAGCTCCTGCATCCCAGCCAGAGCCTCCGCCGGCGTCGGGGACAGCCAACTGAGCGATGGGAACTCGGCACAGAGAGCCACGTGTTCGGCATCGTCGGCAGACCATGTGATGCGATACGTGTAGCGGTCGCACTTGCTGCTCACCTGTGTTCCTCCCGTCCTTCGCTGGATCCCGTACTATAGTATCAATAGTAGTATCGACCAGGGGGTCTCGCAAGCTGTGTGCAACGAGCATGGCCGTTTCGCCGTTTCGCCGTTTCGGCTCAGGGTTGAGGGGTGGCGGAGGAACGGTTAGACTGCGGTCGGCAGCAAGGGGGGTGCGGTGTGTGGAATACGGGCCGCCGGTCCGCTGCCGAGGAGAATACATTCGATGAGACGATTTCGTATCGTTACCGGGTTGCTGGTGGCGGTTTTGGGCCTTGCCACGACGGTGACGGCGTTCGCGGGGGGAGAGGACGAGGGCGAAGCGTCCTCCGCGGCGGCAGAGCCGGCGATGGAGATGGCCAGCGACGCGATTACCGGCTTCGACACCTACAACCTGGACAGCGGCAGGATCACCATCACCTCGTTCGGTGAAGCGCCCATGCTGGCCGCGATGGTGGCCGAAGGCAGCCTGCCGCCGGTCGAGGAGCGGCTGCCCGACAACCCGCAGGTAATGGAACCGTGGGAGGAGGTCGGCAGCTACGGCGGCACGCTCAGGACCACCAGTCTGGATCCCACCTGGGACCCGATCATCCGCCACGTGGCCAACGCCGACCTGGTGGAGATGCTGGCAAGTCCCACCGCCCACCATGCCAACTTGGTGGGCGTGGAAGTGCGCCCCGGGGTGTTCGAGGACTGGTCGATCAGCGACGACGGCACCTCCTGGACGTTCACGCTGCGGCGCGGCCTGAAGTGGTCGGACGGGGAACGGGTCACCACCGAGGATGTCCGCTTCTTCTTCGAGGACATCATGGAGAACGAGGATCTCTATCCCAACTACCCGGTGTGGCTGGTGCGCGGGGGTGAGTCCCCCGAGTTCGTTGCGGTCGACGAGCACACCTTCCGCCTCGACTTCGCGGCGCCCTACGGCCTGCTGGAGGTGATTCTCCATACCCACGGCAGCGGTGGCGTGGGACGGACCATGAAGCCGGCCCACTACCTGAAGCAATTCCATCGCGACTACAACGACATGGACAAGATCCTTCCGGTCATGAAGGAAAAGGGCTTCGGCGACGACGAGTGGCCGCGCTTCATGCTGGAAACCGGGGCGGGCCTGATGAGCTGGGACGGCACCTACATGATGAGCGTGATGGAGCCCCTGGAGTTCCCGGTAGTGAACCCGTGGCAGGTGCAGGAGGTTGTCGGCCCCGGCGAATTCCTGTTCGTGCGCAACCCCTACTACTTCAAGATCGACACCGCCGGCAATCAGCTCCCCTACATCGACTATATCCGCAAGTCCACGGCCGAGGATCCGGAGGTGCTGTCGCTGAAGATTCTGACCGGTGAGCTGGACGTGGAGGGCGGTTACTTCGTCAAGCTGAGCGACTATCCGCTGTACGTCGAAAACCAGGACAAGGGCAACTTCGACATCCTGCTGACCAAGGACTGGCTCGATCACCCGCTGATCTTCTTCTTCAACAACGCGCCGTCCGACCCGGTGCTCAGAGACCTGGTGCAGGACCCGCGTCTCGGCCAGGCGATGTCGCTGGCGCTCGACCGCCAGGACTTCATCGAGTCGCTGTTCCTGGGCTTTGGCCGTCCCGCGCAGGTGGCGCCGGTTCGCGGCAACCCGATGTTCAGCCAGGACCTGGAAGATTCCTACGCGGCCTACGATCCCGACCAAGCCAACGCCTTGCTCGATGCGATGGGCCTGGAGTGGGATGCCAACAACGAATTCCGCCTGCGTCCCGACGGCGAGCGGTTTACCATCCCGCTGACCTACTACGAGGTGTTCCCGTCGGTCACGCCGGGTTCCGAGCTGGCTTCGCAGTACTGGAAGGCGATCGGCATCGACGTGCCGACCAAGGTGATGGACGGTGGCGCCTGGTGGACGGCGTTCCAGGCCAACGAGCATGTGCTCACTACCTGGGGTCTGGGCAGTGCCAGTGTCGTGCCGTCCTGGTTCTTCCAGGGCTTCAGCACCACTACGCCCACCTGGTGGCGCTGGTACCAGACCGGCGGCGCGGAGGGCGTGGAGCCGACCGAAGCGGGCAAGCGGGTGTACGAGTTGCGCGACATCATCCAGTCCACCCCGTCCGCGGAGGAGCGCCTGGCCGCGAGTCGCGAGGTGTTCGAGATTCAGGCCGAGCACCTGTGGGTGATCGGCGTGGCGGTGGACGTTCCTTCGCCCCTGGTGCACTCGCGGCGGCTCGGCAACATCGGCATCGCCAAGGACTTCTACAACATCACCGTGCTCGACGGCGGCGAACAGTGGTTCTTCAAGAACTGATGGTTCTTTTGGAACTGACCCGCACCAACTTGACGTGATTGCTGCGCCGGCCGCCGTATCAGCGGCGGCCGGCGCCTGCTGATGCCGTGCTGTATTACCTCCTGCGCCGTTCGCTCTACATGCTGCTTCTGCTGGTGGTACTGTCAATGGCGGGATTCGCCATCATCCAGCTCCCACCCGGCGACTACCTGAACAGCTATATCCAGGCGCTGGCGATGCGCGGCGCCGCCCCCGACGAAGCGGAGCTGGCCGCGTTGAAACGGCAGTACGGCCTCGACCTGCCGCTGCACCGCCAATACCTGAAGTGGGCCGGACGGGCGCTGGCCGGTGATTTCGGACGCTCCATGGACTGGCGCAAGCCGGTCTCGGAGCTGATCGCCGACCGCATGCTGCTGACGGTAATCATGAACGCCGCGGCGATGGTATTCATCTACGTGGTGGCGGTTCCGATCGGGATCTACGCCGCCACCCACCAGTACTCGGTCGGCGACCACGCGCTGACGGTGGTCAGCCTGACCGGGCTGGCAACGCCGCAGTTCCTGCTGGCGCTGGTGCTGATGGTATTCATGGTGCGCCAGTTCGGCGCCAGCGTGGGCGGCCTGTTCTCGCCCGAGTACGTCGACGCCGCCTGGAGCGTGGGCCGGGTGATCGACCTTATGGCGCACCTGCCGGTGCCGGTGATCATCATTGGTCTGTCCGGGACCGCGGCGCTGATCCGGGTGATGCGCAGCGGCGTGCTCGACGAGTTGAAGAAGCAGTACGTGGTGACCGCCCGCGCCAAGGGCGCCGCCGAACGCGCCCTGCTGTTCAAGTACCCGGTGCGGGTGGCGATCAACCCGATCATCAGCACCGTCGGCTGGATGCTGCCGGCCACCATCTCCGGCGGCACCATCACGGCGGTGGTGCTCAGCCTGCCGACGGTGGGCCCGATGCTGCTGCGCGCCCTGCGCAACCAGGACATGTTCCTCGGCGGCACCATCGTGATGCTGCTCGGCTTCCTGACCGTGATCGGAACCTTCGTCTCCGACATGCTGCTGATGTGGATCGACCCGCGCATCCGCTACGAGCGGAGCACCTGAACCGGTGGCGGAGCCGGCTGTCTCGAACGCTGCCGCCACCGCCGAGCAGGCGGAGGAGCGCCTCTATCTCGCGTCGCAATGGCAGCTCATGTGGCGCCGCCTGGGCCGCCACCGGGTGGCGCTCGCCGGCGGCGCGGTGCTGCTGCTGTTCTACCTCACCATGTGCCTGGGCGCGGAGTTCTTCGCCACCTACGCCAGGGACACCCGCTTCAAGGAGTTCTCGTTCGCTCCGCCTTCGCGTGTCCGCGTGATCGACGCCGACGGGCGCCTGCGGCTGCCGTTCGTGTACGGCCTGGAGCCGGGGCGCGACCCGGTGTCGTTCCGCAAGGTGTACACGGAGGACGTGACCGTGCGCTACCCGCTGCGGCTGTTCACGCGCGGCGAGCGGTATGAGCTGTGGGGGCTGATTCCGGCTGACCGCCACCTGATCGGCGTGGCCGAGCCCGGCCTGCTGCTGCTGTTCGGCAGCGACGAGCTGGGCCGCGACCTGTTTTCGCGCACCCTGTACGGCGGCCGCATCTCGCTGTCTATCGGCCTGGTCGGGGTGGCGGTGAGCTTCGTGCTCGGCTGTATCCTGGGCGGAGTGTCCGGGTTCTACGGCGGGGCGATCGACAATACCATTCAGCGCGTTATCGAGTTCCTGCTGTCGATACCCACCATTCCGCTGTGGATGGCGCTGGCGGCGGCGGTGCCGGTCGACTGGCCGCCGTTGCGCGTGTACTTCGGCATTACCATCATCCTGTCGATCATTGGCTGGACGGCACTGGCGCGGGTGGTGCGCGGCAAGCTGATCAGCACCCGCGAGGAAGACTTCGTGGTGGCAGCTCAGATCGCCGGCTCCACCGAGCGCAAGATCATCGTACGCCACCTGCTGCCGTCGTTTCTGAGCTACCTGATCGTCGACCTGACCCTGTCGATCCCGCGCATGATCCTGGGCGAGACCGCGCTCAGCTTCCTGGGCCTGGGGCTGCGCCCGCCGGTGGTGAGTTGGGGCGTGCTGCTGAACCAGGCGCAGAACGTGAAGGCGGTGGCCCTGCACCCGTGGATGATGATTCCCGCGATCTTCGTGATCGTGTCGGTGCTGGCCTTCAACCTGCTCGGTGACGGCCTGCGCGACGCCGCCGACCCCTACGCATCTCATTAATGCCTGACGCCTCGCACCCGGCTACGGTGACGAGCGAGAATCAGATCCCACGATCCCGCCATCGGAACTGCTCATTGCCGCAACCGCGCTGTCCCGAGGCGACGCGATCGTCACCGGAGATGCGCACCACTTCGACCGCGTCACGGGGCATCGCGGTCCACCACTTCAACGAAGGATCGTGAGTGGTACACGGCGCCGCCACGGGTAGTCGGCAAGGTCTCCAATACCAAGCGTGGCGCCACAACGCCAGCGGCGGAACTTACTTGACCCCACGCTTGACCGGTTCGCCCTTGACTAGCATCCTGTACCGGACATGCTGTCGCACACTCCTCGCACGTCGGGATCATCGACGGGTGGGGACGGGAGCCGTCTGTTGTCGACTTGGCACGGTTGAGGCTGATGCTGCGGATCGCGGAAGAGATTCTCGTTCTCATTATCGATAGCGAAAAGGGCGGCATCCGTGCCTCCCTCTCGGACCATTCCCGTGACGTTGTGATTGCCGGCGCGGTATTGATGGACCTGGCGCTGGAACAACGCATCGACACGGATCTTCAGCAACTGTTTCCCGTCGATCCCACGCCGCTCGGAGACGACCTGCTCGATTCCACCCTGGCGGACATCTGCGCGGAAACGAATTACCGCGACGCCGCCTACGGGGTCACTCGTACCGCGGCGAGAAGTGACCAAATCCGCCAGCGGGCGCTCGACCGACTTGTCGCGCACGGCATACTCGACAGCGAAGAAAACGGCATGGTGTTTCTTTCACGGTTGATTTCACGCGTCCGGCGCTATCCTCCCGCCAGCATGAGAGCCACGGAGGATGTCGAGTTCCGGATCATGCGAGTGATCTTCAGTCAGGACATCCCCGAACCGCGCGACGCCGTGATCATCGGGCTCGCGGCATCGTGCGGCGTGTTCGAGAGCCTGCTCTCCCCACAGGAGCTCGCGGAGGTCCAGGGACGGATCGATGAGATCGCTCAGCTCGATCTTATCGGAAGAGTGGTCACGGAGGCTCTCCGCGGGATTGATCCTCCCACACCGCGCGGCATGCCGGCGCGTCTGCCCGAAGAGATACCGCAGGCGCCCGGATGGCCGCTCCTCGGCAATGCATTCGAGATGGCGGGCGATCTGCGCGCATTCCTCACACGGCAATACCTGCAGCACGGTCCGGTGTTCCGCGTGCGGGCGTTCAATCGCCACTACATCGCACTCGTCGGTCCGGAAGCGAATAACTTTGTCACCAACTCGGGACAGAACCATCTTCGCTCGTTCGAAACCTGGCGCGATTTCAACACCGTCAACGGCGGTCTTCATGTCCTGATGAGCATGGACGGCCCCGAGCACCTGCGCATGCGCAAGGTGCAGGCGGATGGATACTCGCCCAAGCTCATCGAGAGCCGGCTCGACGATGTCGTCGACATCACCCGCCGCGGGATCGCCGGATGGCCCGAGGGCCAGGCCATGAGCGTCCTCAATGCGTTGCAGCGCATCGTCGCCGAGCAACTCGGCGTGCTGCTTACCGGCGTTCCGCCACGAGACTACCTCGACGACGTGGCTGCCTTTCTCGACGTGCTGCTGAAGACGCAGGTGACCCGGCAGTGGCCGGCCCTGTTGGTTCACCTGCCGCGATTTCAGCGCGCGCGCAAGCGTGCCAACGAACTGTACAAAGAACTGCTCACCGTCCACGAGCGCGAGGCGCACGCAGGCGGCGATGCCGATTACATCGACACCCTCATCAACCTGCACCGAACCGACCCGCAGTTCTTCCCGGAGACGGACATGATGTTGGCGTTCCTGGGTCCCTATTTTGCCGGACTCGATACCTCGGCTTCCGTGTGTTCGTTCATGCTCCACGCAATCCTGACTCACCCGGAGTTGCACGCGCAGATGACCGCCGAAGTGGATTCTTGGTTCGACAACGGTGCGCTCACGGTGCAGTCCTTGCGCAAGCTCGATGTGACCCATAGCATCGCGCTCGAGACGCTGCGCATGTATCCCATCATCCCTGCCATACCACGGGTCGTCACGAACACGTTCGAGTTCGGCGGCTATGAGATCCCGGCCGGGTCCCACGTACTGATCGGCAGCACCGTGGCACATCACCTGCCCGAGTGCTTCCCCGATCCGGGGCGCTTCGACATCGAGCGCTACGGCCGCGAGCGCGCCGAGCATCGACGGGCCGGAGCCTTTGCACCATTAGGCGTCGGACGACATCGTTGTCTGGGTTTCGCGTTTGCCGAGGTGCAGATTGCGATCACGATGGCGACTATCGTGCGCGAGACCGAATTGGTGCTCGAGCGACCGGACCGCCCGCTCAAGATCAAGCATGCGCCGCTCCCTCACCCGGCCGGCTCGTTCCGGGTTCGGGTGGTCCGCCGCCGTGGCGGAGAGGCATCGGAGCGGTCCCGGTGACCGGCCACTCGCTCACCTGCCGGGACGCGGACGGCATCACAGTGGACTGGATGCGGCGCGCACTTCGTGCGGGCGGCGTCTCCGACCCATCGGAAGTAAAGGAAGTCGTGGTCGAAAACCTGGGGGCGGCTACGAATGCGTTCGGTAGCCTCTTGCGTTGTCATCTGGTCGCGCAGGACGGCTCTCCCGCGGTGCCACGGAGCGTGATCGTGAAATTTCCCACCGACAGCGCGCTGGCGATGAGGTTCGCCAAGTGGCTCGCGATTCACCAGCGGGAGTACGATTTCTATCGCCAAGTGGCGGCCCATGCGCCGATTCGATCGCCAGCTTTCCTGTACGGCGAGTTCGACGAAGACAGCCACCGGTTTGTCCTGGTCCTCGAAGATCTCCGCCCGATGGAGGCGACGCCCCAGGCGGTTGGCGTCAACGCCGAACGCGCACGGATCGCCGTTCGGGAGCTTGCCAACCTGCATGGAATGTTCTGGGAAGCGGTCGACAGGCCCCCGGTAGCCGGCAGCTACGACTGTCTCAGCCCGCGTTACGGACGGCGCATGCAGAGTGCCTACCTGCTGTGCCTTCCGCTGGTCCTGGAGCGCTTCAGCGACCACTTCTCGACCGGGACGGGACGTTTGGTGGAGGCCTTCGGGACACGGATCGGCGCACACTTCGCAAACGTGGCGACCGGACCCGTTACTTTCATCCACGGGGACTACCGTGGGGAGAACCTGCTGTTCGACCCGGGTGACGCGGCCAAGCCCGCGGTCGTCGATTGGCAAGGCTGCGGCTTCGGCAGCGGCCTGTACGACGTCGCGTATTTCTTGGGAACCAGCGTTTCCGTCGACGATCGCCGGCGCATCGAGCGGCAGGTGGTGCAGGAATACCACGACATCGTGTGTCGCCACGGAGCAAAGAGCCTTTCGTTGGACGATTGCTGGCGCAGCTATCGCCAAAACATGCTCAGCTCGGTCGTTCCCTGCATACTGGGGTGCGGAGGGATGGAGATGGCCGATCCGCGCATGCTGGATCTGGCCAAGGTGGGCCTGCACCGGATACTGACCGCGGTCGAAGACCTGGACGCCGGGGAATTCCTGCCCACATCCATGGGGTCTCATTTCTCGAGGCTGTCGTTGTGTGGCTACCAGGCATACAAGCTCGTTCACCGTCTGCGGCGGAACAAGAACCATCCACCCGTGGCGCCCGGCGCACGGCAGTAGGACCGCGTGGATGGGCGGTCAACCGGCCAACGCGGCGGCGACTGGAGCGTCTGCCGGCAGGCCGCTGGACGCAGGATTTGTGCCGCTTCCGAGGAAGCAGGTTGCCCTGGCGATGACCTGCGTGGTGCTGGCGACGTTCCTGGCCGCCCTCAGCCAGACGGTCGTCGCCACGGCGATGCCGCGCATCATCGCGGACATCGGCGGGTTCGACCGCTACGCTTGGGCGATCACCGCATACCTTGTCTGCGCCACCATCGCGTACCCGATCGTGGGCAGGCTGAGCGACTTGTATGGCCGGCGGCGATTCCTTCTGCCCGGCATGGCGATCTTCATCGTCGGCTCCGCCCTGGTGGGAGCGAGCGGTTCGATGGCGGAGCTGGTGCTGTTCCGCGCCATACAGGGAATCGGCGGCGGGATCATCATGACCTGCAGCTACGTGGCGATCGCGGATCTGTTTCCGCCCGAGGAACGAGGCAAGTACCATGGGCTCATAGGCGCGGTGTACGGCGTGGCCTCCGTCGCCGGACCGATCGCCGGAGGGGTCGTTGCCGAACGTCTGTCCTGGCACTGGATGTTCCTGCTCATCGCCCTGAGCGGCATTCCGGTGCTGGCCCTCAGCGCACGATTCTTTCCCAAGCTGCGCCCTCCGTCCGGAGGAAACAGAATGGACTATGCCGGGATGTTGGCGTTGATCCTTGCCTTGCTGCCGCTGCTTGTTGGACTGTCGGCGGTCGGTGTCCAGCAGGAGTGGACCACGCCGCGAATCGTCGGCTTGCTGGCGTTCGGACTGGCGATGACCGCAGTATTCATCGTGATCGAGTCTCGAGCCGAGCAACCGATCATGCCTCTGCAGGTGTTCTCAAGCCGCGTGATGTCCATCTCCGTGCTCATGACGTTGTTGTCCAGTTTCGCTTTGTATGGCGGTGTGATTTTCCTGCCATTGTTCTTTCAGATCTCGATGGGCATTTCGGCGGCCGGCAGCGGCAACCTGCTGGCGCCGATGTTGCTCGGCATAGTGTTCGGCGGCGTGCTGTCCGGCCAACTGCTGTCGAGGGCCGGCGGACACTACCGGTTGCAGGCACTGGTCGGCACCGGGTTCATGTCGGCGGGGATGTGCCTGGTCTCCACCTTGCATGCCGGCACGAGCGTCGTTCTGAGCGAGATCTATATCGTGGCGGCAGGATTCGGGTTTGGTGGAATCGTGGCGACGCTCTCGGTCGCCGTGCAGAATGCCGTTCCACACCGGCTGGTAGGTGTCGCGACATCTGCGCTGCAGTTCTACCGGTCCCTCGGCGGTATGCTGGGCATTGCGGTGCTGGGCGTCGTGCTGACCCGGCGCTTCTCGTCGCGGCTTGAGGCCGCGGTCAGCGGCGAATCAAGGGCAGCGCTGCCCGAGGGTCGCTTCGAACTGTTGCGGCGTGATCCCGAGGCGCTGCTCGACTCTTCCATGGCAGAGTCGCTGCGGGCGGACCTGGCCGGGACGGGCCCGGATGGCTCGGCAACGGCGGACCTGTTGCTGGACGGAATGCGCGCAGCTCTGGCCGGAGCGGTGGACGATGTGTTCACGGCGCTGGCCGTGGCCGCGGTGTTGGCCTTCTGTGCCGCTCTGTTGTTCCGTGTGCCGCCGCAAGCGGCAAGCCCGGCGGAACCCGCCGAGGACTAGTATCTGCCACGTTTCGGTTCGCAGCGTGGTGCGGTCTTCGGCGGCGGCAGGGTAGGATGGCGGCGTGGCGGAGCAGGGGTCAGGGGGCAGCACATTCAAGGGGTACGTAATCAGGAGGTTGGCGCTGTCGCTGGTGACCATCCTGGTGGCCAGCTTCCTGGTGTTCATGCTGCAGCGCCTCACGCCTGGGACGATTGTCGACGCGATGGTCGGCCAGTACATGGGGATGAACCCCGACGAGATCGACATTGTGGCGGCGCGCGCCGAGATCGAACAGGCGCTGGGGCTGGAGCGGCCGCTGTTCGAGCAGTACGCGAGTTGGCTAAGCGGCATCGTGCTGCGCGGCGACCTCGGCGCCTCGCTGTGGCGGCGCACGCCGGTGCTGGAGGAGATCGCCGCGCGCTGGCCGGTCACGGTTGAGTTGGGCCTGCTTGGGTTCATTTTCAGCCAGATCATTGCGCTGCCGATCGGCATCTACTCGGCGGTGCGCCAGGACACGCTCGGCGACTATGCGGGGCGCAGTTTCGCCATCTTCTGGGTGGCCGTGCCGGGCTTCTGGATAGCCACGATGGTGATTGTCTATCCGTCGATCTGGTGGGGCTACGCGCCGCCGTTCCGGTACGTCGGTTTTTTCGAGGATCCGGTCGAGAACCTGAAGATTCTGCTGATCCCGGCGCTGGTGCTCGGCATGGGGATGGCGGGCGGGACGATGCGCATCGCCCGCACCATGATGCTGGAAGTGCTGCGCCAGGACTACATCCGCACCTCCTGGGCGAAGGGGCTGCGCGAGCGGGTAATCCTGGTCCGGCACGCGCTGAAGAACGCGATGATCCCGGTGGTGACGTCGATCGGCCCGCAACTCCTGCTGATGGTGGGCGGATCGGTAATCGTGGAGCAGATCTTCAACCTGCCGGGCATGGGCCGCCTCACGCTGCAGGCGATTCAGGCGCGCGATTACACGGTGGTGAGCGGGGTGCTGTTGATCTTCTCGGTGGCGATCGTGCTGATCAACCTGCTGATCGACCTGAGTTACGGCTACCTGGATCCCCGTATCCGGCACGAACGAAAGTGATGCAGTCCCGACTTCTGGTGCGGATTGGGGGCCACCGGTGACCGGGGCCAAGAGGCGTTCCAGGCTGACCGGTTTCCTGGTGCGCCTGATAAGGGAGAAGCCGCTGGGGGCGGTGGGGCTGCTCATCACCCTGCTGCTGCTGTTCGCCGGCATATTCGCCGAATTCCTGGCGCCGTATGGCATGAACGACATGCATGACGAGCGGCTGGCGCCGCCGTCGGCGCGGTTCCTGCTGGGTACCGACAACCTGGGCCGCGACCTGCTGAGCCGGGTGATCTTCGGGGCGCGGGTATCGATGGTGGTCGGCCTCGCGAGCAGTGCCGTAGCCACGGTGATCTCGGTCGGCATCGGCATGCTGAGCGGCTACATCGGGGGCAAGTTCGACCTCATCGTGCAGCGATTCGTGGACGCGGTAATGTCGCTGCCGCTGATCATCATCGTGGCGGTGATCATGTCGATGGCAGGGCAGGGCATGCTGCCGCTGATCATCGTCATGGGGGTGGGCGGCGGCATCAGCGGCTCGCGCCACTCGCGCGGCTTCACCATCAGCGTGGTCGGCAACGCCTACGTGCAGGCGGCGGCCGCGATCGGCGCCCCGACCAGCCGCATCCTGCTGCACCACATCCTGCCCAACATCGCCCCGCTCATCATCGTCGGATTCTCGGTGCTGCTGCCGGGGATCATCCTCACCGAGGCGTCGCTGAGTTTCCTCGGCTACGGCATTCCGCCGCCGGCGCCAAGCTGGGGGGCGATGCTGAGCGGCGCCAACCGCAGCTACATGTTCCTGGCGCCCTGGATGGTATTGTGGCCCGGGCTCGCCCTGAGTGTGGTAGTGTATGGTACGCACATGTTCGGCGACGCGCTGCGCGACATCCTTGATCCGCGCATGCGCGGCGGGGCGGGGCGCTACGGGGTCCGGCAGAAGCGGCGTGTGGCGCGAAGGGAGAAGTGACGACAGCAAATCGGTGACCGGCACCAGTGAAGACTGAACTGCGGTTCCGAGTAGAACAGACGCAACGCTACCAAACAGGAGGAGAAAGCGATGCAGAACAAATGGTTGGCCCTGTTGACCGGGGCCCTGGTATTGATCGGCGTATCCGCATGGGGCTCGCCGGCAGGCGAGGAGGGCGCCGCCGCCGAAGACTCCATGTACGGCGGTACGGCGGCCCTGTATTTCTGGGGTCAGGACGTGCCGAGCGCGGACACCAACCTCAATCAGTGGGTTACGCGCATGTACATCAGCCCGGTGATGCAGCGCCTGGTGGAGGCGGACTTCGTACAGTACGGCCCGCGCGGCACCGGTGAGTTCACCAACTTCACCAGCGACAACATTTCGCCGGCCTACTCGCGCGGAGCGCTCGCGGAGAGCTGGGAAGTTACCGCCGACCGCATGGTATTCAACATACGCGACGGGATCATGTGGGCCGCCGACGGCAAGGAACACATCATGGAGTCGCGCCCGTATACCGCCGAGGACTGCGCGTACGCGCTGAACCGGGTCGCCGACCGCGGCAATGCCGGCTGGCGCACCGAGAACGGCGGCTTCATCGACTCGATCCACGCGGAAGGCAACGCCTGCATCGTCGAGACCAGCTCGTTCAACCCGGGCGGCTTCGCCAACATCGCGCAACATTCAGGGTCCGTGCACTACCCGCGCGAGGTGGTGGAGGCCGATCCCGGCAACTGGGACAACCTGGTCGGCACCGGGCCGTTCCTGCTCAAGGAGGCGGTGGTAGGCTCGCACATCTCGTTTGCGCGCAACCCGCAGTACTGGCGCACCACGACCATCGACGGCACCGAGTATCAACTGCCGTTCATCGACGAGATGATCATGCCCAACCTGCCGGACGAGACCACCCAGATCGCGTCGTTGCGCACCGGGCAACTCGACATAATGGGTACCGTGAGCGTGAAGTACCGGGACACGCTGGCCGACACCTCGCCCGACCTGCAGAGCCAGGGCTGGGTGGAGATCTGGCCGGTGGTGGTGGCGCTGAACCACAACAACGAATACCTGGCCAACCGGCAGGTGCGGCGGGCGCTGATGATGGCAGTCGACCAGGCGGCGATCATCGATGCGGTGTGGGGGTATGGCGCGCTGTACAACTACCCGGTCGACTGGCGCGACGGGTCCAGCATTCTGGGTGATTTCAGCCAGCTTCCGGACGAGATCACCGAGTTGTACACCTACAATCCGGACAAGGCGCGGCAGATGATCGTGGACGCCGGCTACCCGGACGGCTTCAAACTGGAAATTGCCTTCACGCCGGCGGCCACCGCGGGTACGCATGGCGACATCGCCACCATGATGTCCGGGTTCTTCGAGGACGTGGGGGTGGATCTGGAGTTGAAGTCGCACGAGCACACCGCGCTGTCCGCGCTGATGTCGTCGCGCACCGGCTATGACCTGTTCGCCACCAACTCGGCGTCCAACAATCCGCTCGGCATAATCGGGTCGCTGGCATCGACGGACGAGTCCAACCCCTGGAACACACCCAACTACGCCAACCCCGAACTCGCCGCGCTCACCGACAAGGCGCGCATGACGGTAGATGCCGCCGAGCGTGATGCCGTCCTCAAGGAGATGGCGCTGATGGTGATGGGCGACGTGGCCTACATCCCGATCGGCGCCAGCGGTCGGTTCGTGTACTGGTGGCCGTGGGTCAAGAACTACCACGGCGAGGCGATGAGCGGCGGCACCAGCATCGGCCCCTACATGGAGCACCTGTGGCTCGACCAGTCGCTGAAGTCGGAGATGGGATACTGACCCTCCCATGAGCCGGGTCTTGATGATCGGCGGGCCGGGGAACATCTCCGGCGGCTGCGCGGAGGAACTGATTGCCGGCAGACATCCGCTGGCGATCCTGAAGCGCAGCGACCCTGCCGATGATAATGCCGATCCGAAGTTCGCGGAGGCGGTGCGCTTCTACCGCGGCGACCGCGGCCGCCCGTCCGACCTGAAGGCGGCAATCGACGACTTCAGGCCGGACGCGGTGGTCGACTTCGTGTGCTTCGAGCCGGAGCGGGTGGAGGAACTGGTGCCGCTGCTGCCGGAGGGCGTGCACTACGTGCTGGTGAGCACGGTGGACACCTACGGGTATCCGCTGGCGCGCATCCCGATGCGCGAGGAGGACCCGCTCGCGCCGACCCGCAACCCGTACGGCGCCGCCAAGCGTGCCTGCGAGGAGCGGGTGGCGCGGTTGCTCACCGGCGCGGGGCGCCCGGCCACGGTCGTGCGCCCCACCTACTCGTTCGGAGTGAAGAGCGGCATGCTGTCGCTGTTCGCCTGGGCCGGCATGAAGGAGCAGGTACCGCGGATGCGGGCCGGGATGCCGGTGCTGGTGCCCGGCGACGGCAACACCATTCTGCACGCGAGCTGCGCGCACGACGTGGGCAGGATGATCGCGCGCGTGGTGCAGGAGCGGGATACCGCGGCCGGCAGGAGCTACACCTGCGGGCACGACGGCGCGTTGACCTTCGACGGGTATATGCAACTCGTCGGTGGCGTGCTTGGAGTCGACCCCGAGATCGTGCACGTGCCGGTGGAGGTGCTGCTGGCGATCGACAGCGAGGAGGTCAGGGGAAGCTTCGTACCGTCGCTGACGCGCTACAACATGTGCTTCTCGGTGGAGGCGTTCAAGCGCGATTTCCCCGACTTCGCGTGGCGCATCAGCCTGGAGGAGGGCGTCCGGCAGTACGTGGAGTGGTACGACCGCCACGGCCTGTTCGCCGACCCCGGCGAAGAGATCTACGAGGACCGGGTGATCCGCGCCTGGCGGCAGTGCCTCACTCACTTCCGCCTGTGATGCCTTCCGCGTACCACTATCCGAGTCCACACGGCAGGATGACGGCGCCGGCGCTCGGCCAGAGCCGCTGGACCGGCGGGTTCTGGGCCGACCGCTTCGCGCTCTGCCATCGGACGATTCTGCCGAGCATGCGCCGCGCGCTGGAGGATCGGTCCAACAAGGCGCGGTTGGCATACTTCCGCATCGCCGCCGGCCTGGAGGAGGGCGCCCACGAGGGCACCGACTGGAGCGACGGCGACTGCTACAAGTGGCTGGAGGCGATGGCGCACGTGTACGGCGTTGCGCGCGCCCCCGACCTGGACCGGCAGATGGACGAGGTGATCGGCTGGATCGCCGCCGCGCAGGAGGCGGACGGCTACCTCAACACCCAGATCACCCTCAACCCGGCCAAGCAGCGCTGGCAGAACGTGCATCATCATGAGCTGTACAACGCCGGGCACTGCTTCACCGCCGCCGCCGTGCACTTGGAGGCGACCGGCAAGCGCAACCTGCTGGCGGTCGCGGTCAAGCTGGCAGACTACCTGTGCGGCGTATTCCTGCCGACGCCTCCCGCGCTGGCCAACTTCGGGTTCAACCCATCGCAGATCGTCGGCCTGGTGGACCTGTACCGGGTCACCGGCGAGCGCCGCTATCTGGATCTGGCGGGGCAGTTCGTGAGCAACCGCGGTTCGGCGCCCGATCCCGGCTTCAATGGCGACCTGAACCAGGATCGCGTGCCGCTGCGCGAGGAGACCGCCGCGGTGGGACACGCGGTGACCGCGACCTATCTGTGGGCGGGCGCCGCGGACGTGTACGCGGAAACCGGAGAGGCGGCGGTGCTGGAGGCGCTGGGGCGGATCTGGAACGACGTGGTGGCCACCAAGCTGTACCTGACCGGGGCGGTTGGCGCGGACCATTTCAGCGCCTCGATCCGAAACGATCCGGTGCACGAGGCGTTCGGGCTGCCGCACGACCTGCCCAACGCCACCGCGTACACGGAGACCTGCGCCAACATCGGCCAGGGCATGTGGGCGTGGCGGATGGCGGCGCTCACCGGCGACGCCCGCTACGGGGACGTGCTGGAGCAGGTGCTGTACAACAGCGGGCTGTCCGGCATGAGCGCCGACGGCACCCGGTTCTGCTACACCAACCCGTTGCGCTGGTACGGCGAAGCGCACCGCGGCATGAGCAACGATACGCCGGAGCGCTGGTTCACCCACATCTGCTACTGCTGCCCGCCGCAGGTCGCCCGTACCATTGCCCGGCTGCACCGCTGGGCATACGGGCTGGCCGACGACGCCGTCTGGGTGCACCTGTACGGCGGCAGCCGCCTGCAGGCGGAGGTCGCCGGCGGCACCCTGGCGCTGACGCAACAGACGGACTACCCCTGGGACGGCGCCGTCGCCATTACCGTTGAGGAGGCGCCGGAGCGACCGTTCACGTTGCATCTGCGCGTACCGGGCTGGGCACGCGGCGCCGAGCTGACCGTTGCCGGCGCCCCGGTCGCCGTCGAGCTGGGCAGCTACGCCGCCGTCCGCCGGCAGTGGAAGGCCGGCGACCGGGTCACCCTGACGCTGCCGCTACGCGCCGAACTGGTTACCGCCCACCCGCGCCTGGAGCAGGATCGCAACCAGGCCGCCGTGGTTCGCGGCCCGGTGGTGTACTGCCTGGAAGCCGTCGACCTGAGCGATGGAACCCCAGTCGACGAGATCCACCTGCCGCACGACTTCGCTCCCGCACCGCGCCACGACGCCGACCTGCTCGGCGGCGTCACCGTCCTGGAGGGCACCGCGGTTCGGGCCCGTAGCCGGCCCTGGGACGGCGAATTGTACCGCCGGGGCGCTGCCGGCGACTGCGAACCGGAGCCGATCCGGATGATCCCCTATTTCGCCTGGCACAACCGCGGCAACTGCCCGATGTCGGTCTGGCTCCCCCTGGCGTAGCGCCGCCGCTCGTCCAACGAGCCCGGCACTCGCGAGTCACGGTGATCCTGCGGTCCGCCGCCGGCTGATCGACACTCGATCTCACGCACGTCACGGGGCGCGACGGGCGATTACCGCGTGCAGCGGGTCGCTTGCTGGCGGGCTGCGGTCGAGGTGCTCAATGTCGGTCCAATTACGCGCCGCCTTCAGGTAGCGGGCAACCAGCGCGGCGTGGCCGAGGTCGTCGCGCTGTAGCCAGCCGCGCACCGCCTTGGTGGGGAAGCAGCGGTTCGAGAACGTGATCACCAGCGGTGCGCCGACTGCCAGCACGCGGCCCAGGTCGCGCAGCACCGCCGCCGGCCGGGTGAGGTACTGGATCGACACGCAGATAGCGGCGGCGTCGAACGCGGCGTCGGCGAACGGCAGGCGCGGGTTCCGGTTGAGGTCGTGCACAACGTAGCCGTCCAGCCGGGGGTTGGCTGCCAGTTCGGTGCGGTTCATGCCCAGCCCCACCACGCGCGAGTAGGCCACCTCGGCCGGCAGGTGGCTCACCCAACTGCTCATCAGGTCCAGCACCGCTCCCCGCGCCGGGAAATACTCCCGGTAGAGCTGCGTAACGGCGGCAATGGCAGCCTCATCGATGTGCGTAACCAGCCGCGGCTGCGCGTAGAAGCGCGCGTCCGGCCCCTCATCCTCCCGCCGGAACCCGAACCGCCGATGCTGCATCACCGGGCCACCGCGTGGTCAGGTTGCGATGGCTTGCAGGAGGGCGTGGATGTAGCCGTAGGTGTAGGCGAAGCCGACCTGCTGCGGCTCGGCGCCGGCCAGGCCGGGGACGTGGTCGGGCATGATCATGTACCGGTAGCCCACCTCCTTGAAGGTGCGCAGCGCGCGCAGCATGTCGACGTCGCCCTCGTCCGGGAACACTTCCATGAAGTCGCCGAGGCCGCCCTTGATGTTGCGGAAATGGACGTTGAAGATCTTGTTGCGCTCACCGAAGTAGCGGATTACGTCGTAGATCTCCTCGGCGGGGTTCTCGAGTGCTTCCGAGAAGCAGCCCAGGCAGAAGTTGAGACCGTTGTACGGGCTGTCGTAGAGCTCGACCAGCTTCTTGAACCCGTCCACCATGCCGAGGACGCGGGCCACGCTACGGTACTGCACACCGTAGCCGATGCCGGGGTCGGAGGGGTGGCACGCCATCTGGATGCGGTACTCCTCCGCCACCGGCATGATGTTGCGCAGCCAGTGGTCGATTCGCTCCCACATGGTGTCCTCGTCGGCCGCGCCGCCCTCGAATTCGCCGAGCGACCGGTCGAGCTTGGCGAGTTCGAAGGAGGACAGCGTGGCGCCGCCGCGCCCGTAACGCGGCGCGGTGCGCAGGTGGCCGAGCAGGGTGATGTTGTAGTTGATGCCGCGCAGCCCGGCGGCCGCGGCCATGCGCACCGTCTCGCACATGCGCTCGATCTGTCGGTCGCGCGCGTCGCTCGGGCCGAGGAAGATGGCGCCGGCCTCGTCCTGCAGGGCGGAGCGCGCGCTCAGCGGCACGTGGATCATCTCCAGCTTGATGCGGTGCCGGGCGAAGCGGTCGCGCAGCGCCTTCAGGGTGTCGGCAGTCCACTCCGACCACGGCTCGGCGAGGGTCTGGTCGACGTGCCGCACGCCCAACTGGGCGAGCACCTGGATGTCGGCCTCGTGCCGGCAACCGAACTGCGTTCCGATGTACACGTCAGCCTTCGTCGTTCGCCATGAGCGGGCGCTGGTTGCCGCCGTCGGCGTCCATCAAGTACAGCTCCACCGCGCCGCTGCGGTCCGAGCTGAACACGATGGTCTGGCCGTCGGGCGACCAGCTCGGGAAGAAATCCTGCCCGCCGTTGTCGGTAAGTTGCCGGCGGTCGCTGCCGTCGGCATTGACCACGAAGATCTCCAGGTCGCCGTCGTGGTTGGCTGCGTACAGGATCTCCGACCCGTCCGGCGAGAACGAGGCGTCTGTGGAGGCGGGCTGCTGCGACGCCGGATTGGTCGGCATGCGCGGAAAGCAGCCCACCATCAGTGCCGCGGCGACCATCCCGATCAGGCAGCAGCGCAGGAAACGTGCGGGGAAGACTCCGCGGAGCGCCAGGAGTGTCCGGCTATTCGGCGCTGTCATCGGAGTCCGTGCGGGAGAGAGCCAGAAACTCGTCCGGCGAAAGGACGGAGACCCTGTCCCTGGGGAAGTCGGAAGTGTTCCGCGTCACCAGGTGCGGAGCATGCGACTGAATCGCCGAGTGCAGCTGGATCGCGTCTTCGAAATCGTCGACGCTGCGATCTTCCATCGCCAGGTCCACGATCCGCGCATCTACGGCCACCACTTCGAAAATGTCCCGCATCAAGCGCAACGCCAAGTCGGCCTGGCCCTTGCCGGACGCCTTGCGGACGATGTAGTACACGTTATTGAAACTGATGGCGGAGACGAGGGCACGCGTCGAGCCTCGTTCAGCGAGGGTCCAGACCCGGCTCGCCGCCGCATAGAACGGTTCTCGGCGGGCCAGCACGTCGAGCAGAATGTTGGTATCGATCAAGGCGGTCACCCCGGCAATCCGTGCTTGTCGGTGAGGGCATCCGCGAGCAGATCGCGGTCGGAACGCCCCTCCGACAAGGTAACGAGTCCGGATGCCCTCCGAGTCAACTGCCCGAGGTGATCGCTACCCCCACTCTGTTCCGCTTGCATTGACACGACCAAGCGTGAGAATAGTGCCGAAACGCTCGTGTTTCTCTCCGCTGCCAAACGCTTGGCCGCCGTGATGACCGACGCGTCGGCGGTAAGGGTAAGCTTGCTCTTTCGCATTTCCGTAATTCTACACGTATTCATGTGGATGATACATACGTATACCTGGTGCGTCAACCGACGATGGACGGTTTGCGGGCGCTCGGCGCACGACTGTTCGGCGCTGGGCGCACCGTACCGTCAGCGGGACGGTGCCACGAGTGGGATCACTCGGCGTTCGAGGCGGCGGTACACGCTGAAGTCCTTCTGGTCGATGGTAAAGACGGAGCTGCTGCTTGAGATCTCGGACATACGGACCAGGCAGGCGTCGGCCAACTGCATATTCTGGTCGGCGTACTTGTCGAGCAGGCGCAACACTGCCGCTGCATGTTCCGCGACCTGAAATGGAACTGCGACTACGCCGCGTTCGACCAGTTCCAGCACGCGCGCGGGGTTCAGACCGGCGTGCTCTTGCAGCAGGTAGGTGGCCTCCGCAAGTACCGCCTCGCAGGTGAGGAGCGGTATCGGCGCGCGCGCCCACTGCTCCAGTGCCCACTCATGGTGGTGGTCCCGCCGGTCGAAGAACGCCACCAGCGGTCCGGTGTCCAGCAGCCACGCCATCAGCGGCCGAACCCATCGAGCCGGGCCCGGTTGGAGGAGAGGTCTCCGACGCCGCTGTCGACACAGCCTGCGAGATCGCCCGCGAGGTCGACCGCCGATGGGGGTGTGGCGGACAGGTGTTGATCCAGTATGTCCCGGACGATTTCCGACTTCGACACTTGTGCACGTTTGGCCGCCCGCTCCAGAGACGCGGCCAAACGTTCCGGCAACTTGACGGTGAGCGTCTTCATATCGCGCTATGGTATTACCAATCGTGCAATAACGCAATACGGTCAGGTTACGGTCAGGTGTAGGGGTCGGCGGCGTCGCGCAGGCCGTCGCCGACGAAGTTGTAGGCCAGTACCGTGGCCACGATGAACAGGCCGGGGATGAACAGCCACGGCGCCAGCGCCACGCTGCGCACGTTCTGGGCGCTCTGCAGCAACGCGCCCCAGCTCAGGGCGGGCGGCTGGATGCCGATGCCGAGAAAGCTGAGCGCGGTCTCGCCCAGGATCATTGCCGGGATGCTGAGGGTGAGGCTGACGATCAGGTAGCTCAGGAACGACGGCAACAGGTGGCGGCGCACGATCTGCCCCTCGCGCGCGCCGGCAATCTTGGCGGCCATCACGAAATCGGCCTCGCGCAACTCCAGCAGCTTGCTGCGCACCACCCGCGCCAGGCTGGTCCAGCTGATTACCGACAGGATGATGGTGATGCCGAAGTAGACCCGTATCGGCGGCCAGTCGTTGGGCAGCGAGGCGGCCAGCGCCATCCACAGCGGGATCGACGGGATCGATATCAGGAACTCCACCACCCGCTGGATGAGCGTGTCCACGGCGCCGCCGTAGTAGCCGGAGATGCCGCCCAGGATGCAGCCGAGGAGAAAGCTGATGGCAACGCCGACCAGGCCGATGGTGAGCGAGATGCGCGCCGCGCGGATGTTGCGCGAGAACAGGTCGCGGCCCAGCTTGTCGGTGCCGAACAGGAACACGTGCGCCTCCTCGCCCGCCACCCCGAACAGGTGCAGGTCGGTGGCGAACAGGCCCAGCACGAAGTACTCGTCGCCGCGCACGAAGAAGGACAGCGGGTAACGTAGCGAGCGGTCCACGGTGAAGCGCCAGCGCAGCGACTCGGGATCGCGGAAACGTTCGTAGCCGTACACGAAGGGCCGCAGGCTGACCCTGCCCTGGTCGATGAAGCGCAGCCGTTGCGGCGGCGCGAACGGGTAGTCGGCGAAGCGGCGGAAGCTGTCGTACGGGGCAGAGAACTCTCCGAGCAGGGTGGTAACGTAGAGCACCACCAGCACCCCGGCGCCGATCAGCGCCAGCTTGTGGGAGCGGAACCGGCGCCGCATGAGTTGCCACTGCGTGGCCAGGTAGTAGCCCTCCTCCCGCGTGGCGGGGTCGCGGCGGGCGGCGGGTTCACGGAATCCGGTGAAGGTTCTCATTTGCGCTCGAAGCGGATGCGCGGGTCGGTGGCCGCCAGCAGCAGGTCGGAGGCCAGGGTGCCGATCACGGTGAGCGCGGCCAGCACCATGATGATGCTGCCGGCCAGGTAGGAGTCCTGCGAGGTGAGCGCGCGCAGCAGCAGCGGCGCCACCGTCGGCAGGCTCAGTACGATGGCAACGATGGTGGAGCCGGACACGATCTCCGGCAGCAGCCAGCCGGCGGTGGCGATGATCGGGTTGAGCGCCACCCGCACCGGGTATTTCATCACCAGCCGGTGCTCGTCGACGCCCTTGGCGCGCGCGGTAATTACGTACTGTTTCTTGAGTTCGTCCAGCAGCGTGCTGCGCATCACGCGCACCACCGCGGCGGTGCCGGCGGTGCCCGCCCCCAGCACCGGCCGCGGGCGGGGGGGCGCCGGCGGTCCCCGCCACCAGCACTGGCAGCGGCAGGTGCAGCAGCGCGTCGACCGCCCGCGCCACGCTCCACGGCTCGAATTCGTACTTGGGCGAGAACAGGCCGCCCGCGCTGATGCCGAACAGCTTCAGCAGGACGTACATCAACAACAGCGCCAGCAGGAAGTTCGGGGTCGCCAGCCCCACGAAGCCGAGCACGGTGAAGCCGTAGTCGCCGAGCGAGTACTGGTGGGTCGCGGAGTAGATGCCGATCGGGATAGCAACCGCGTAGGCGAACAGGATGGTGAGCAGGGAGATCAGCATGGTGAGGGGCAGGCGGTCCAGCACCAGCCCCAGCACCGGGCGGCCGTAGCTGAACGACAGGCCCAGGTCGCCCTGCAGCAGGTTCCACGCCCAGCGCAGGTACTGGCGGTGCATCGGCAGGTTGAGCCCGAAGCGTTCCTCCAGCAGGCGCACCTGCTCCTCGGTGAAGTGCATGCCCTGGCCGGCCATGCTCGCCATCACCACCGTCAGGTAGTCGCCCGGCGGGAGCTGGATCACGAAGAAGGCGACCATGGAGATGGCGACCAGGAGCACCGCCATGTAGCCCAGCCGCCGCCCGATGTAGCCGATCACACGGCGCCCCGGTCAGCGGCGGGCACCGGTCCTGCCACGCACAATTTAGATTCCCCTGGACGCGGCCGGGTGAGCAACGGAGCGCCGCTCACCCAGCCGTCCGCGCGGTACGCTGGTTCGTCGACGAACCTCAGTTCTTGAAGAAGAACTGGTCGCCGTGCACGTTGAGCCCGGTGGAGCCCTCCATCCCCATGGTAAAGCCGGTCGGGATGTTGCCGATGTTGCGCTTGGCGACCAGCGGCACCGGTTTCAGCCCCACCACGCCGATGATCACCAGGTTCCTGGCCTGGAAATCGAAGATCTTCTGCGCCAGCTCCACGTACTCGGGAGATCCGTACTCGGTCTTGACCCACTCCTGGCCCCACTGGTCGAGCATCTTCACGTCTTCCGGCGGCTCCTCGCCCGGCATCTCGCCGCCTTCGAAGTCGGCCAGCGTGTGGGTGCCGGCCTTGATCGCCGCGTCGGCGGCCAGCCAGCGGCCCCAGTTGTGACCCCAGGCGTGGTTGGAACCGCACGGCACCCACTGCGCGGTTTCGCCGACGCCGCGCGAGCGGTAGCAGGTGTGGTACTCGGCGCCCATGGCGAACTCGGTCACCTCTTCGTTGTTGGCGCGGTCCACGCGCGCGTCGTGCTTGTTGAGTTGCCGGCGCTGGCCGAAGTTGGCCTCCGGCTTGAGCAGCACCTTCACGCCAACCGTCTCCCAGTACTCCTTGACCAGCTCCATAGCCTCGGTGCTGATGCGCGGCGTCGGGAACTCGATCACGATCTGCAGCGGCTCGCCGTCGGCCCCGATGCGGATTCCCGAGCGGTCCTTCTCGGTGAGGCCGATCTCGTCGAGCAGCGCGCCGGCGGCATCCGGGTCGTAGTCGGCGGCGACGTTCTCCCACTCCGGTTTGTAGTAGCTGTTCTGCGGCAGCGTGGTGGTCTGGCGCGGTGCAGCGAGGCCGAAGAAGGCGGCTTCGTTCACCTCGTCGCGGTTGATCGCCATGGACAGGGCCTGTCGGAATCGCAGATCCTGGTACAGCTCGGCGCGCCACGGTTCGGGATGGTTGAGGTTGAGCGAGATGCCGATGTCGGAGCCGTTCAGTCCCGGTATCAGCACCACCCGGTAGCCGCCCTGCTCCTCGTTCTCCTTGTACAGCGCGTAGTCGTCGAGGCTGGTACGCACGAACGCGACATCCGCCTCGCCGCTGATCACCTTGAGCGTGTAGACGTCCTTCTCGACCACGGTGGAGACCACGCTGTCCACGTAGGGAAGCTGGTTGTTTGCCGTGTCGACCTTCCAGTAGTAGGGGTTGCGTTCCCAGATCCGGGTGGTCGGGCTCAATTCCGCGAAGCGCCACGCGTGCAGGGTGGGCTTGTCCTTGTCCAGCGTCGGCGTCCACCAGAAGTGGGCGTGCAGCGCCTCCGCCCAGTTGTCGAAGCCCTCCTCCTTGGCTATGGCATCGGCGTCCGGGTTGTGCTCGATGTGCCACTTCTCCAGGTAGTGCTTGGGCTGATACAGCAGCCAGTCGCCGCCCTGCCAGGTGATCAGCTTCAGCTCCAGTCCCGGCGTCGGCGAATCGCTTTCCAGGTGCACCGTGCGGTCGTCCACCTTGGTGAGCCGATGTACCGACTTGTACTCGTTCCAGGTGCTCACCTTCTCGTGCCACACCAGGTCCTCGAACATGAAGATGATGTCGTCGACGGTGAACGGGGCGCCGTCCGACCACTTGGTGCCGGCGCGCAGGGTGATAGTGAAGGTGCGCTGGTCCGGCGACGTCGAGAAGCTCTCCGCCAGGTCGCCGACGATGCTGCCGTCGGGTGCCACCTTGGCCAGGCCGCCGCCGCGTTCGACCGACTCGGTGAGGTCGTTCCAGGGGTTGGGATCGACCGCGAACACGCGCAGGGTGCCGCCGTACGTGCCGACCTCCTCGATCGGCTGCAGCACCGACGGGTTCTCCGGCAGGCGCTCGTCTACCGGCGGCAGCTCGCCGGCGGCGACCAGCGCCGCCAACATGGGAGCCTCGTTGTACCTGCCCGCCGCGACGGCGGTGGACGCCGCCTCATCTTCCGCGTCGGTCGCAGCCCCGGCGAAACCGAACACCGAGACGCCGAGCAGCAGGGTCCCGCACGCGATACCGAATGGCCAGTTGCCCTTCATGAGCCTGCCTCCTGTGGATGGACTTGAAACAACACCACTAACACGGGTGGCGTGAGTTGGCAAGGAAGCCGCGAGAACGGAGGGGCGCGACTCGCATCGCCGTGGTATCGTGGCGCATCCGCACGACAAGGAGACAGGAATGAAACTGAAGGATCAGACGGCAATTGTGACCGGGGCGGGGCGCGGCATTGGGCGGGCGACCGCGCTGGCGCTGGCGCGCGAGGGGGCCGGCGTCACGCTGGCGGCCAGGACCGGCGCCGAGATCGAGGCGGTGGAAGGAGAGATACGGGCGCTCGGCGGCGAGGCGCTGGCGATTCCCACCGACGTGGCCGACAAGGCGGCGGTGCAGGCGATGGTGGCGCAGACCATCGACCGCTTCGGTGCGGTGGACATCCTGGTGAACAACGCCGGCGTGGCCGGCACCTCGCCCATCCCGGAGATCACCGAGGAGCTGTGGGACCGCAACATGGCGGTAAACCTGAAGGCGGTGTTCCTGTGCACGCAGGCGGTGTTCAGCCACATGTGCGAGCGCGGGCGCGGCCACATCCTCAACGTGTCGTCGCTTGCCGGCCGCCATCCGGGCGCCAACTACGGCGCCTACGGTGCGGCCAAGTTCGGCGTGCGCGGGTTCACGGGCATCACCGGGCAAGAGGGGGGCCGCCACGGCGTCAAGGCCACCCTGGTGGAACCGGGGCCGATGGACACGAAGATGCGCCGCGACAACCATCGCGACGACGAGGCGCGGCTCGGGCAACCGGAGGACGTGGCTGACCTGATCCTGCTCGCCGTCACCCAGTCGCCCAACGTGCACATCCCGGAACTGCCGCTGTACACCACCGCCAACCCCGAGCTCGAAATGATCCGCCACTGGGAGTAGGCGGACGGCCCGGTTGGGCCGCCCGCTCCCTGCGACCTACTCCTCCTTGAAGAAGAGCTGGTCGGCGGTGATGTTCAGGTCGATCGAGCCACCGATGCCGGTGTAGAACTCCTTTGGTACGTTGCCGAGCTTCTTGTTGGCGATGTAGACCAGCGGAGCCTGGCCGACGGCACCGATGTGCACCAGGTGCTCGGCGTGCCAGTCGTAGATCTTCTGCGACAGGTCGTGGTACTCGGGTGAGCCGAGTTGCGTCTGGATTCTGTCTTCGCCGTACTGGAAGAGCTGCTTCACGTAGTCGGGCGGCTCCTCGCCGGGAAGTTCGCCGCCGTAGTCGGCCAGGGTGCTCGAACCATCCTTGATGTTGGCGTCGGCTATCAGCCACGCCTGCCACAACGGGGCCCACCCGCGGGCCGCGGTCCACGACTCGCGCTCAACCATGAACGAGCGCACCTCCTTCGACTGTTCGGCGTGGAACGCGATCTCGTGCTCGGGATCTTGCATGCGCTCCCAGAAGTAGCCCGACTCCCACGACTTCAGCAGCACCTTGATCCCGACGTTCTCCCAGTACTCCTTGACCAGCTCCAGCGATGCGGTCGGATCCCCGGCCTCGCCGCCGACACCATATTCCACCGCCAACTCGAAGGTCTTGCCGTCGGCGCCGACGCGAAAGCCCTGGTTGTCGCGCTCGCTCAAGCCCACCGCATCGAGCAGCTCGTTGGCGCGGCCGGGATCGAAGTCGGCGTACGCCTCGCCCCACTCCGGCTTGTAGTAGGTGGCACTCGGCAGGATCGTGAACTGCCTCGGCACGGCGAGGCCGAAGAACAGGGCGTTGTTCAGGTCGTCCCGGTCGATCGCCAGCGAGATGGCCTGGCGGAACCGCACGTCTCGGTAGATGCCGCCCTTCACCGGGTCGGGGTGGTTCTGGTTGACGCGGACGCCCACGTCGGCGCCCTTGTTGCCGGGCAGCAGCACCACGTTGTAGCCGCCGGCATCCTCGTTCTGCTTGTACAGCGAGAAGTTCTCGAACGCCGTGTTGACGAATGCCACGTCCGTTTCACCGGCAATGATCTTCAGGTGGTAGGTCTCCGAATCGACGATGTCGGTCACGATTCGGTCGACGTAGGGGAGCTGCTGGCCCTCGGCATCCACCTTCCAGTAGTAGGGGTTGCGGTCGTGCACCTTGTTGGTGGTGTCGGACTGGGTCAGCACCCACGGCTGCATGGTGGGAAAGTTCATGTCCTGGCGGGGATTCCACCAGAAGTGGTGGCGGAACGCTTCGACCCAGGTGTCGAAGCCTTCCTCCTTGGCCAGTGTGTTGGCATCCTCGTTGTAGCGGATGTGCCACTTCTGCAGGTAGTGCTTGGGATAGTAGGAGTGCCAGTCGCCGCCGGCCGGCTCCGCCATCTTCAGGGTCAAAACCGGGTAGGGCACGTCGGTCTCCAGCCGCACCGTGTAGTCGTCCACCTTGATCGCCCGCCGCGCCTGCGGCAGCCACATCCAGGTCTCGATCTCCTCGTGCCAGTGCATGTCCTCGTACATGAAGATCACGTCGTCGGCCGTGAACGGTGCGCCGTCAGACCACCGTGCTCCCTCGCGCAGAAAAATGGTGATGCTCTGGTGGTCCTCGGCCTGCTCGAAGCCCTTGGCCAAGTGGCCTTCCACCTCCAGGCGGTCGAATCGGAAGCGCCCCAGGTAGCTGCCGCGCTCGGTCTCCTCCTGCAGGTCGCCCCACGGGGCATTGTTGGTGGCGTGCACGTACAGTGTACCGCCGTACCGGCCCACCGACTCGATCGGCTCCAGCAGCGCCGGCTCCACGGGCAGCCGCTCATCCACCGGCGGCAGCTCTCCCGCGGCTACCAACTCGGTCAGCACCGGCGCCTCCCGGTACTGGCCCATCGGCACCGCCATCTGCTCGCTGTCGCTTGACTCCTCGCCGGACGGGCTCGCCCAAGCGGCCAGCGCCGCGACCAGAGAGAGCCCCGTTACGAGTGCGATTGTCTTGGTCATGGTAATTCCTCCGTGGCGCTCCCCGCGCCGGTGGTTGCGCGACCAGCCGGAGATTGCGCCAGCAATTTGCAGTGGGAATCCTATGTCAGCCATGGCGAATCGTCAATGTTCGCGAGGGAAGCACGGGAAGCAACCCGCTAACGCAGGCCGGTGGGAGCCAGTTCGCCGATCGAACGTTGCAGGTTGTCCTGCCCGTCGTGGGGGGTGCGGCCCGCGGTGGGCGGCAGCGGCGTGTCGTACTGGTAGCCGGGGTCTTCCTGCTGACGCTTCCAGGTGGCGAGCATCTCGCGCCACGCACCGATCAGCGTGCGCGGCTCCGGCATGTCGGCCGCGATGGCGCGCGCCAGCTTCCTGAGGTGGTAGCACGGCACGCCGGCGTACATGTGGTGCTCGGCGTGCCAGTTCATGCGCCAGTAGAGGAAGGTCGAGACCGGGTCCAGCTTCATCGAGCGGGTCGACTTGCGGAAGTCGGGCACGTTGTCGCGCAGGCCGCAGTGCTGTGGCAGGCCGACGAAGTAGGTGAGCCAGTTGGCGACGAACGGCGCCACGGAGATCACCAGCGGCAGCACCCACAGCCCGCTGGCCAGACCGACCACCACCACGGTGCCGTGGAATAGAAGCTGGGCCCGCGACCACCACATCGACTTCCAAGCCTCCGCGGGCTGGTCGAGGTGCAGGGCCTGAATCCACTGCCGGATCGGCGCCCTGGTCGAGCCGATCATGCCGAACGCTCCGAGCGCGGTGATGGCCAGCGTCGACAGCAGTCCTCCCTTGGTGAAGTTGCGCCCCGGCTTGGTGAGCAGGTTGATCGTGAACATCTGCAGCAGGAACGTGCGGCCCACTGACGGGTGCAGCGGCAGCAGGTTTTCGCGGTCGCCCTCCGGGTACAGGGTGTAGCGGTGGTGATAGGTGTGGCTGGTGCCGTAGTCGAACGGGTCCCACCAACTTAACAGGCTGTACAGATACAGGAACACCTGGTTGAGCCGCTTGGTACGGAACACCGTGCCGTGCGCCAGCTCGTGCGGCGCCACGCCGGTGAAGAAGCTCGCCACCGTGCCGTGCGCGAACAGCGCCAGCGCGAACCCCAGCCACAGGCCGCCCGCCCAGCACCACCACACCAGCGCCCCGGTGGCCACCCCCAGCGCCAGGTGCCCGCCCGCCTGCAGCCACCCCTGCAGGTCGCTGCGCTGCATCAGCCGGCGCAACGTGGCCGGCTCGATCGGCGACCGATACCACGTCACCCGCAGGTGGCTGCGAACCTCCGCCAGCGGCGGGTACTCGGATGCTCCCATGACCACTCAAGGCTATTGCGCACCCACCTGTCTTGCAACCGATCCGGTGGTGTCCCAGCCTTTCGCAGGCGCTTTCCTGTCTGGCGAGACTGTCAGGTGCGGTGTCCCTATTTCCGGGTCATCTAATTCCGTTTTTCGACGCAAAATGGAATTGCACTGGACGAAATGCGGTAGCTTTGGTAGCGTCGAGGCGTGTTTGCGCGGTTCTACCGGCCGCCCGCGGCGAGCTACTTTCTCTTCGGCCCGCGTGGTACCGGAAAGTCGACGTGGTTGCGCGAACGCTACCCCGAGGCGCTGCTTGTCGATCTCATTGATCCGGAGAACACGCGCTTCTATGGTGCGGCGCCGGAACGGTTGCGACACACCATAACGGCGAGTCCCGGCAGGCGGCCGGTCGTGATCGACGAGGTACAGCGCGTGCCGGAATTGCTGCAGGTCGTGCATCAGCTCATCGAGCTCGACAAGCGCCTGCACTTCGTGCTCACCGGCTCCAGTGCCCGCAAGCTGCGCCGCAGCGGCGTGGACCTGCTGGCGGGGCGCGCGCTGCTCACCACCATGCATCCGTTCATGGCGGCCGAACTGGGCGCCGGCTTCAGCCTGAATCGCGCTCTCATGCAGGGGCTGATACCGCTGGTCGTCGACGCGCCCGACCCGGATGCCGTGTTGCGCTCATACGCTGCGCTGTACGTGCGTGAGGAGGTGCAGGCGGAGGGCCTGGTACGGAACGTGGGCGCTTTCTCCCGCTTCCTCGAGGCGGTGAGCTTCAGTCATGCCGCGATCCTGAACGTGTCCAACTTGGCCCGCGAGTGCCAGGTGGAGCGCAAGGTCGCGGAAGGTTACGTGGAGGTGCTGAGCGATCTGCTGCTGGCGTTCACCCTGCCGGTGTTCACTCGGCGCGCCCGGCGGCGCATGACGACCCATCCCAAGATCTACCTGGTCGACGCCGGTCTGTTCCGTTCACTGCGGCCGACGGGGCCGCTCGGCCGGCCCGAAGAGCTTGCCGGCGCGGCCCTGGAGGGACTGGTGGCCCAGCACCTGCGCGCCTGGATCGCCTACTCGAACCGCGACGACACCCTGAGCTTCTGGCGAACCCGTGCCGGCAACGAGGTGGACTTCGTCCTGTACGGTGAGAGCGGGCTGTACGCAATCGAGGTCAAGAGCAGCGCCACCCTTCACCCACGGGACTTCAGCGGACTGCGGGCCTTCACGGAGGACTATCCGGTCGCGACGCCCGTGCTGCTCTACCGCGGTCCGCGCCGCATCCGGGAGCGCGACGTGCTCTGTCTGCCGTGCGAGCCGTTCTCCGCACCCTCACCCCGTCGCGGTCATTCTCGGAAACCCTCGCATCCGTCCGCGAAGCATAGTCGTGCGAGAGCGCGTGGACCTGATCGGAGAGGCACCGTGAGGATCAGGAAGTTTGCGGTATTATTGTCGGCGTGGACCTGCCGGAGGATGTTCGCGAGCGCTCCCAGGCGCTTGGGCGCGCAGGTGGTCGTGCGCGCGCCGGCACCCTCGATGCCGGACGCCGAACGGAGATAGCGCGCCGCGCGGCCACGGCGCGGCCACGGCGCGGTGGGTGCGCACACGATTCGGAGCGAGCCGGTTCGCCGATCTTGCGCTGCCCGGTGGCGACCTTGTCGATGAGGGACTGGCCGACCTGGCGTCCGGCCGCACGAGTGCCGCAAGCCTGCTGGTATCGTTGGCGGCCCCACGGCTTCGCCGCGAGGGTGTGCCGGTTACGAACACGCAACCCGACCCGGAGTTGCGACTCTATCGGCTGCTCTCGTCCATCGCCGGTGACCTGGGGTATGCGCGCTACAACGCGCACCTCCGCCTGATCGTTTCGTTTGCGGACGCATGCTCAGTGGTCAGATTGGCGAACGCCAGCCAGAAGACGCGCACCTAGCAAGATGCGAGAGAGTATTACGCGCGAGCGCCTGTTCGCGTTCATGAAGCGTCTCGCCGAGACGGCGCCGCGCGGCCGGCGCATTCGGGTCTTCGTTGTGGGCGGCGGGACGGCAGTGGCGCAGGGGTGGCAGGGTGCGTTCCTCAACTCCATCGGATAGTCGAACCGCCGCCGGCGTAGCACGACAGCGCCGCCCACGAAGTGGCTGTGATGGCGAACACGATCAGCGCGAAGAGGACGAACCGAGCGCCGTTGCAGTGCGGGATAGCGCGGGTGGGCGTACCCCGAGCCGCCTATCCGCGAATCGTTTGCGCGAACGTGGACGGCCGGCTACACTCGTCCGCGTATGGGTGTATGGGGACCGACGCTTGCACTAACCTGGGCAGCACGCTACACTCGCCCGCGTATGGTGACTGACGCCATCCACTCCGACTGCCGGCCGGCGCCGACGCACCCGACAACCCGACAACCCGACAACCCGACAACCCGACAACCCCGCGCGCCGCTAGATAGGCCGCTCCGGCAACCGCTCAGTGGCCGACGACTCGGCCCCGGTGCTGAGCGCACCATTGATCCGCGTGGCGCACACCGCACACCCCGCCACCCATCCGCGCCTCTAACGGTCGACGAAGTCCGCCCCGAACTCCACCAATCCACGCCAGCACGCGTCGCGTCGCCTGCCGTCCGACCGTCCCCGCGCATAGGTGTTCGGAGGCATGTCCAGGTGAAAGGAGGGAAGAGATGAAATCTCCGTACGACTAATGCGGCTCGGGACCAGCGGCCTCGGCCGCTAAGGGGTGTCGCCCTCGCTTACTGGTCACCTGCGGATTGCAGGCATACTGCGAGAGT
>MPNH01000076.1 GCA_002238925.1 Spirochaetaceae bacterium bin103
CGACGACATCGACAGCAGCGACGCCATGTGCAGGATGCACTCGGGCTGAAACTCGGCGAGCAGCCGCGCCAGGCTGGCGCGGTCGGTGGTGTCGACCTGCCGCCAGTTGCCTTCCTGTCCGCTGGGCGCCGGCGCCAGGTCGATGCCGAACGTTTCCTTGCCTCTGCTGCCAAGTTCATCCATAAGCTGGCGCGCGAGATTGCCTGCCGCGCCGGTAACCAGATAGCGTTGCATGATTCTGCGCGGCAGCATGCCACAGCGCCCCGAACCGGGTCACCCGCGGATGAGGCGCGTGCCGGACGGGGTGACGCCCGTGCACCGGCTCGGTACCATCCCCGCCATGGATGAACGCATTGCACAGTACGTCCGCGAAGCCGAGTCGTTCAAACGCCGCCTCTCCCGGCAGGCGGCCGGCCTGGACGCCGCCAGGCTGCAGTGGACCCCGCCCGGCATCGTCAACAGCATCGGTTGGCTGGTACGCCACTGTGCGGACGAGTTCTGGTTCTGTTTCGGGCAGCTGTCCGGCGCCCGCGTGCCGGTTAACCTGAACGCTTCCGGCTTTCCGGTGCCCGCGGAGGGGTTTCAACCCGCAACCGGGCGTCCCTACCGCTGGGGCTTCCTTACCTTCGACTTCGACCGCTCCGCACCCGATCCCGGGCCCACCGGCCCCGACCACGTCGCCTACCTCGACCGCGCCTGGCACGCGCTGCGCGGGTTCGTGGTGGATCACCACAACCAGTGGGCCGGCAAGCGCTTCTACAACTGGAACGACCGCGAGTGCGCCGGCTGGTGGTTCCTGGACCACTTCCTGCTCGATACGGCCTCCCACACCGGCCAGGCCACCTACCTGCGCAAGCTGCTGGACACGCGCACCTGACGCGACGGCCGTGCCTGACGACCCGGCATCCACCGCCAGCGGTTTCGTGGTCGGCCACGCGCAACACCGCGAACACCATACCGGCTGCACGGTGATCCTGTGCCCGCCCGGCACGGTGGCGGGGGTGGACGTGCGCGGGCCGGCACCCGGCTCGCGGGAGACCGACCTGCTGGCGCCGGACAAGCCGATCGCCCGCCTGGACGCGCTGCTGTTCACCGGCGGCAGCGCCTTCGGGCTGGCGGCCGCGGACGGGGTGATGCGCTTCCTTGCCGAAGCCGGGGCCGGGTTTCCGACACAGGTGAAGCCGATCCCCCTGGTGGCGGCGAGCGTGATCTACGACTTGCTGCTGTCGGGCGGCGCGGCCTATCCCGACGCGGAACTGGGCTATGCGGCCTGCCGGGCGGCGCGCGCGCTGCCGCTGCCACCGGCCGCGCAGGGCAACGCCGGCGCCGGCGCCGGGGCCACCGTTGGCAAATGGGGCGGGCCGGCCGCGATGATGAAGGGCGGTATCGGTTATTCCGAGCGCCGGGCGGGAGATGCACACGTGGCTGCGCTGGCGGTGGTGAACGCGGTCGGGGACGTGGTTGCGGAAGACGGCGGCGTGCTGGCCGGCGCGCGCGACGCGGACGGCGGTTGGCTGGCGGCGGCCACGCCGGAACGCTGGCTGCCGCGCCGCGAGCTGTTTCCCGGCACCAATACCACCCTGGCCGCCGTGCTCACCGACGCCACCCTCAGCAAGCCGCAGGCCGCCCGGCTGGCGCAGCGCGCCCACGACGGCATCGCCCGTGCCGTGCTGCCCGCCCACACCGACCACGACGGCGACACCGCCTACGCCCTGGCCGCCGGCACCCGCGAGGCGCCATTCGACATGGTCGGCGTGCAGGCGGTGGCCTGCGTCAGCGAGGCAATCCGCAACGCCGTCCGCCACGCCGCCCCCGCCGCCGGCCTTCCGGGGTTGTGCAGCGGCACTACGGCACAGATGGAAACGCCGCGAGGACCCGGGTAACCCACGGCCCGATATCATGCGGTGGGCCAAAGAATGACGAGCGCTCATGGTAAGGATGGATGATGAGTGCAATGAGCTGACCAGCCTCGTTACATCGTCGGTTCCCAAGGGGTCGGATGGCCCCGGTTGCCACTTGCCGAGAGTACCTTCGGACCCGTATGGGGTGCGAGATTCGTGGAGACGTGAAACCAGACGACGGGCTGCTCCAACGCATGAAGGCCTTCACCGGGTCCATGCGTCCCCTGTCTGGTCGGTGTCACCCAACGGGCTATACTGCGCAGCATGGGAGGAACAGGACGATGGCTGATTCAAGTCTCACGCAGAGCGAGGCCGACGCACTTGTCGCGATGGACAAACACCGGGTCGACGCACAGAGGTGGGACTACCCGGACAAGGGGGACAAGGTCACGATCCCTCTGGTTTCTACAGACCGGCGTGAGCGTTTCCTTCTTGACCTCCGACGGCATCGGATCGATTTCAAGAAAGGCACCTATCAGAACCGTGCCCGGCAGTCCGTGGTTCTTGCACGACTGGATTTCGGCGGCAGACCGCATCGCAATCCTGACGACCGCCGGATCGAATCTCCACATCTCCACCTTTACCGGGAGGGATTTGGAGATAAGTGGGCGTTTCCGGTTCCGAACAACGAGTTCTTGGACATAACGGACGCTTGGCAGACGCTCCAAGACTTCATGAAGTTCTGCAACGTCGTCGACCCACCCCTTATACAGCAGAGGTTGTTCATATGATCCACGAAGTTCAATCTCTCTTGGCGAGTTACTGGCATTGGTTGCGAGACGAGACGACCCTTCGCCAGGTCGGCGACTGGGTGGAGATCACGACACCATATCTGGATCGCCACAACGACTGCCTGCAGATCTATGCCGAGCACCGCGACGGAGGATTCGTTCTGACGGACGACGGATACACGGTCGACGACTTGGAGCAGTCCGGATGCGCGTTGAATACTCCGCGACGGCAGGATCTGCTCAAAACCACCCTAAGTGGGTTCGGCGTGCAGATTAGCAAAACAACGAGAGCGCTCGAGGTGCGAGCGTCTGTCGAAAACTTCGCGTTGCGTAAGCATAACCTCGTGCAGGCGATGCTCGCCGTCAACGACCTATTTTACTTGGGATCAGCTACCGTTGCGAGTCTATTTTACGAAGACGTCGTCACTTGGCTTGAGGCTTGCGAGATTCGGTTTACGCCGAATGTGAGGTTCGCCGGCAAGAGTGGCTATGACCATCAATTCGACTTCGTCATACCGAAATCGAGGCTTCGTCCGGAACGCGTACTACGGGCTATTACCCGCCCTAGCCGGAACACCGCGCAGATGATGACGTTTGCGTGGGTGGACACCCGGGAGGTGAGGTCACCGGATGCACAGGCGTACGCCATCTTGAACGACTCAGATCGGGCGGTCCCACAGAGCGTGGTGGACGCCATGCGAAATTACGACGTACGACCAGTCGCGTGGTCGGAACGGGAGAGAGCGCGTGAGGAGCTCGCAGCGTGACACGAGCATCGTTGCACCCGCCCACCGTCGCTGTCGGTCGCACGCGCCGACGGCGAGAGTCTTCAGACTCTTGAGGCGGTTTCCTGAATTCGCCTGACCCGCCCTGGCGCGCCGAAATCGGCAAAAAAGGAAGGCCCCTACTGAAGTTAGATAGCAATAGCAGGTTCCTGGCTCGAAGTGCCGGTTTAGATCGGGGGCCCCTTACCGGCGCGGCCGCGCGTGGCAATACGCTGTCGCGTGCCGGTCAATACAAACCGAATCCCTGATTCGACGAAGCCGCGTACCACGGCGCCGACTGTCTGTCGGCTGGACACCGACGTCCGGGGTGACGCCGTCGCGCCGGGCCGGCTACCATCAGACCCGTGAAAACCACCCCGCCCTGCCGCACCTGGCGCACCGGAACCATGCCATGCCGCTGATTCTCGATTACGAGCCCACCGCCGCACTGTACGGACGGTGCGCCGGCGCCGGGCTGACCATGGCGCGCATCGGCTACAGCGACCAGCACCATCTGCTCGGCATCGTGGACGGGGCCGCCCGCTTTGCGCGCGACCACGGCATCGACGAGTTGCCTCTCGGCGTGTTCAGCACGGTCGGCCATTACATCTTCCAGATGCTGCCGCGCTACCTGCATGCCGGCCACCGGCTGCCTTCCGACGGCGGCGACCCGGCGGTCTACCGGCAGCGGCTGCTGCGCAACGCGCGCCTGGCCACCGGCTTCCTGACCACCGTGACCGACGCCGCCGACCCGGACTACGGCGCCGTGCACGTAACCCACCACTACGACCACGGCCACCACACCCTGCCCGGCGGCGTGCGCTCGCGAAACGAGCTGCTGCGCGACCTGGAGTTTATCGACCTGTTTTCGAGCGTGATGTTCGACGACACCCACTCGCCGTTCGCGGACAACGTGGCCAGTTCCATCGCCTACCGCCGCTTCGTGGAGGGTGCGGGACGCAGGAAGGTAATGGAGGGCTGCCTGGAGGAGGTGGCCGCCGGCGGCGTGGGGCTGGAGCAGAGCGCCAGCTCAAGCCCCGACCAGATCGAGGCGTACCTGGCCCGCACCGGCTTCGAGCTGGTGGTGCCCAACATCGGCACCGAGTCGGTGACCGCGCGCCAGGTGGGCGTGCAGTGGCAGGTGCTGGAGGAACTGGCGGCTCGCGGCGCCGGCCACCGGCTGGTCGTGCACGGCTTCAGCTCGGTGCGCCGGCTGGCGGTTGCCGACCAGCGGCGCCTCGGCGAGCTCGGCGTGGTGGCGATGAACGCCTTCAGCTATATCCCGCAGGAAATCGGCCGCCGGCTCCTCGAGCAGGCGGCGGCCATCCACGACGCACACGACCCCGAGAACGGCTACCCCACCGGCTTCGCCGCCGACGGAGCGCCGCAATTCCCGGATCCCACCGGCCGCGGCGACGCCAACGTGTTCTTCGGCCCGTTGCTCGACCAGCTTCGCGACCGCCAGGTGGCCCTGATCGCAGACAGCGTGTACGAAATACTGGCCAATCTCGGCTACGCCCGGCTCGCCCTTGCGCCGGTCAAATCACCCGGCTTATAGTCCCGGAACAACCAATGCGTAGCGGAGGAAGAAACCGAGTGTCGTGGGCGACCATGGACGGCAACTGGTCGTTCAAAGGCCGGTCGGCGACCTGCACCGGGTCCCAACACGGAGCGGTCGGCATAGCACTGTCGCCGGACACTTTGCGCAGTGGACGCATCTCGGCGAGAGTGCTCCTCGGCGACACGAATACTGACGTTGGGCGTATCCTGTTTGGCTACGACGCAGAGTCCGGGCGCCACTTTTCGGTCGGCCTTGGCGGCGGTGGGTCCGCCTATACCGTCGACGCGTTCGATCCCACCCAAGGGCGGCGCGAGTTAATCACCCGCAAGGGCAGCGCTTCGCAGCTCGAAAGTAACACATGGTACGATATAGAGGTACAGTTGCGAGGAGGGAACGTATCCTTGAGCGTGGACGGGATCCTCGTCATCAATCAGGCGCTCCCCGATCCTCTGAGCGGTGCTCAGACCGGCTTGTTCGCATCGGGGCATGGCGAAGTCCGGTTCGACGATTTCCAGGTCGACGGCAGCCCTCCCAAGGCATTCGTGGTAATGAAATTCGAGGAGACATACGACGATCTGTATCGCGAAGTTATCCGGCCGGTATGCTAAAAGAGTGGCTTCCAGGTGCAACGGGCCGATGACGTATTCCGTCCCGGTATCATCTTGCAGGACATCATCAACAGCCTGCTTGATGCCGACCTCGTGATCGCCGAGGTAACGCCACCGAATCCCAATGTGTTTTATGAACTTGGATACGCTCACGCGCTCGCCAAACCGACTGTCCTGCTGGCCCGCCGGGGCGGCGAACTGCCGTTCGACATCAGCGGCTACCGGGTGATTTTCTACGACGATTCGATAGGCGGCAAACCGCAGGTCGAAACGACGCTCGACATGCACCTGGCGAATATCATGCGCGGACAGGCGGCCTGAACATGCCGCGGGTGGTGCATTTCGAGATTCACGCGAAGGATCCGGCGCGCGCGGTACGGTTCTACGAGCAGGTGTTCGGGTGGAGCGCGCAGCGCTGGGGCAGCGAGGAGTACTGGCTGCTCACCACCGGCCCCGACGAGGAACGCGGCATCAACGGCGCCATCCTGCGGCGGCGCGGCGACCCGCCGGCGGCCGGCGCACCGGTGAGCGGCTGCGTGTGCACGGTGCAGGTGGACGACCTCGACCGTTACTTGGCGGGCGCAACGGATGCCGGCGGCACCGTCGCCATGGCCAAGCTGGCGGTAACCGGCGTCGGCTGGCTGGCCTACTGCCACGACCCCGAGGGCAACATCTTCGGCGTCATGCAGCCGGACAGCGCGGCCACCTGACGCCTCCGGGCGCGCCCCGTCGCGGCTCCGTGCACAGCAGGCGGGTCTTGAGATCCAACCCGTCCCGCCCGTACAGGTCGCCGTCGAGTGTTAACCGGCGGTTGTCTATTTTTAACGTGGTGTTTGATTACGGAGCCCCGACCTGCGGTACAATTGTGGGCATGTACAAAGTGATTGCCATCGTGGCGATAACCCTGCTGCCCCTGAACGCCCTGTGGGCAACCGGCACCGCGGACGAGGAGATGTCGGAGGGCGAGGCGATGAGCGAGCGCGAAAAGGCGCGTGCCGAGATCCTCGCCAAGATGACCGAACGCCCCGGCTGCCAGGTGTACGCACTCGGCAGCGTCGGCGGCACCTGGCTCGGTTCGATCAACAACGACCCCAAGACCTTCAACACCATGTCGGCGCGCGACGGCGACACCGCGGCCGTGGTCGGCGTGCTGTTCGACTACCTGGCCGACTACGACCCCTGCACACGCGAGTTCCTGCCCAACTTGGCCAGCTTCGAGGTGCAGGTGGACGAGGCGGCCGATTCGCTCACCGTGATCTACACCCTGCGCGACGACATCTACTGGACCACCCTCGCCGACCCCGACACCCGCGTGCAGGTGACCGCCGACGACATCGTGTTCTGGTACGACGAGATTGAGGGCGACCAGGAGCTGCAGCAGCCCGGCTACGCCGGCCAGTTTATCGAGATGGCGGACGGCTCGGAGGCGCGCATCGAGGTGACCAGGATCGACGACCGCACGGTGGCGTTCCACTACCCGCGCATCGTCGCCAACCCGATCCTGTCCACCAACATGGAGTTCGGTCCGCGCTACCTGTACGAGCCCGCCAAGCAGGAGGGCGGCGCCGAGGGCGTGCTCAACCTGTTCAGCATCGACACCGACCCGGCAACCATCCCCTCCATCGGTCCCTACTACATCGCCGAGTACGAGCCCGGCGTGCGGGTGGTGGTGGTGCGCAACCCCCACTACTGGAAGAAGGACGAGGCCGGAGTCTCGCTGCCCTATATCGAGCGCGTTATCTACCAGATCGTGCCCGACCGCAACACCGAGTTCCTGCTGTTCAAGGAGGGCAACAAGGACGCCTACTCGGTGCGCCCCGAGGATCTGGACGAGCTGCTCGACGCCGAGGATCCCGACTACACCGTATACAACGGCGGCGCCACCCTCGGATCCGCGTTCGTGGCCTTCAACCAGAACCCCGACACCATGGATCCGCTGGTATACAGCTGGTTCAGCCAGACCGAGTTCCGCCAGGCGATGAGCTCGGTGCTCAACCGCGACCGCATCGCCAGCCAGGTGTACCGCGGGCTCGCCGAGCCGGCGCTGCACTTCTTCGCACGCGCCAACCCCTACTACGACGAGTCGATCCGGCAGCGCTTCGACCACGACCCCGAGCGGGCGCGCGCGCTGCTCGCGGAGATCGGCATCCGTCCCAACGCGGAGGGCCTGATGGAGGATGCCGACGGCAACCACATCGAGTTCAACATCCACGTCGGCGCCGAGAACAACGTCGGGGTGGACATCATGAACATCTTCTCCGACGAGTTGAAGCAGATCGGCATTACCGGCAACGTGCGTCCGATCGACTTCCAGAAGCTGGTGCAGATGCTGACCAGCACCTACGACTGGCACGTGTCCACCGCTTCGCTGGGCTCCAACTACTGGCCGGAGGGGGGCAGCAACGTGTGGCAGTCGAAGGGCAACTTCCACCTCTGGCATCCGCTGCAGGAGGAGCCGTACACCGAGTGGGAGGCGCGCGTCGACCAGCTCTACAACGACGGCCGGTTCACCATAGACAAGGAGAAGGCGAAGGCGATCTACGACGAGTACCAGCAACTGCTGCTCGACCAGGCGCCGATGATCTACATCGTCTACCCGCTGTCGTTCCTGGCAGTGCGCGACAAGTGGGACAACGTGTTCTACGACACCCTCAACGGACTCGACTCCAACTACCTCTTCCTGCCCGGCGGCGAGTAGGCAGCGAGCAGGCGGCGCGGGAGCGGACGGCGAGCCGGCGGCGGGCACCGATGCGGCGGTCAGTGGCAGCGCAAACCGGTGCCGGGCAAGCCACCCGGTTGGCCGATGGCTGACCGGTCGCCGCTGGCGGCCGCCGCGCGCCGCTTTCCGCTGCTGTACTTCCTGGCCACCCGGCTGGTGTCGATGGTGGCGATCCTGCTGGTCCTGGGCCTGGCGGTGTTCGGACTCATGAAGCTGGCGCCCAGCGACATGGTGGAGAACTACGTCCGGGCGCAGATGCTGGTGTCCGCCGACCGGCAGGCGGACAACGTCTACACCGAACAGCAGATCGCCGCCGCCCGCGCACGCCTGGGACTGGACCTTCCGTTCTACGCCCAGTACGCGCGCTGGCTGTACCAGGTGGTGGTGGAACGCGACCTGGGCCGGTCGCTGATCTCGCGCGCGCCGATCCTGTTCCTGATCCAGTCGCGCATGATCAATTCCCTGGTCCTGAACCTGATATCGCTGTTGTTCCTGACCGTGCTGTCGTTCGGCACCGGCCTGTATTTCTCATCGAAGGTGGGCACCAGGGTAGATCTGGCGGCGACGTTCACGGCCCTGCTGCTGCACGCCTTCCCCGGCATCCTGCTGCTGATCCTGCTGCAACTGTTCGCCGCGGTAAGCGGCTGGTTCCCGATCACCGCCTATCCCGACTTCCCGTTCAGAGAGGCGCCGCTGCGCTTCTCGTTCAGCTACCTGCACCACATCGCACTGCCGCTGTTCGCCGCCTTCCTCGGCGGCGTGGGCGGCACCATGCGCTACATCCGCGCCACCATGCTCGACCAGCTCGGCCAGCCGTGGGTAACCGCGCTGCGCTCACGCGGCATCAGCGAGCGGCGCATCTTCGTCGTGCACGCGTTCCGCAACACGCTCAACCCCTATATCACCAGCAGCGCCGACCTGTTCGCGGGGTTGTTCTCCGGGTCGCTGATCCTGGAGATCATCTTCTCCTATCCCGGCATCGGGCGGTTGATGTACGAGGCGGTGCGCCAGGAAGACATCAACCTGGTGCTGGCCAACATCATGTTCATCAGCTTCCTCATCCTGCTCGGCATGATCGCCGCCGACGTGCTGCTGGCGCTGGTCGATCCGCGCATCCGATTTACCGGGAGCAGCGATGGCTGAGGCGGCGGGGCGCGTTGGCCGGAGTGCGGCGCTGTGGCAGCGGCTGCGCGCGCGGCCGGTGGCGGCGGCATCGCTGTTGGTGCTGGTGCTGCTGTACGGGGCCATGCTGTTCGCCGAGTTCCTGGCGCCGTACGCGCCCACCACCACGTTCCGCCACCATACCCACCAGCCGCCGACGCTCGGTTTCCACTCGCGCGAGCTCGGGTTCGGGCCGCAGGTGCAGCATCGCGTGCTGGTGGACGAGGTGACCCGCCGCTACGCCCGCATCCGCGGCCAGCACTACCGTGTGCGGCTGTTCGCACGCGGCGAACCGTACCGGCTGTGGGGGCTGGTGCCGCTGCGCGTGCACCTGTTCGGCACCACGGCGCCCTACGTGGACGAGGAGGGTGCGACCGTGCAAGCTGCGTCCGGCGCCGATCCGTGGCTCGGCACCGGGCAGGCGTATCCGGTGTTTCTGCTGGGATCGGATCACCTCGGCCGCGACATCTTCTCGCGCATCCTGTACGGCTCGCGCATCTCGCTGACCATCGGCTTCATTGGCATCTCCATCTCGCTGAGCCTGGCGATCATTCTCGGCGGCCTGGCCGGCTACTACGGCGGCGCGGTGGACTGGACCATCATGCGCTTCGCCGAGTTCTTCATTCTCATCCCCGGCCTCTACCTGATCCTGTTCCTGCGCTCCATCCTGTCCTACGACTGGGACTCCGGGCAGTCGTTCGTGGTGATTACCGCCATCCTGTCGTTCGTGAGCTGGCCCGGTACCGCGCGCCTGATCCGCGGCATGGTGCACAGCATCAAGAGAGAGGACTTCATCGCCGCGGCGCAGTTGCAGGGCATTCCCGCGCTGGCGATCATCGTCACCCAGATCGTGCCGCAGATGGCATCGATCCTGATCGTGAGCGTGGCGCTGGGCATTCCCGGCTTCATCCTCGGCGAGACGGTGCTCTCCTACCTGGGGTTGGGAATAACCGATCCGGCGGTGAGCTGGGGCTCGATGCTGAACCGCAACGTTACCTCGCTGAGCAACCTGCGCGCCTTCCCCTGGTTCCTGTACCCGGGCGTGGCGCTGGTCCTGGTAACGCTGGCGTTCAACTTCCTCGGCGACCTGCTGCGCGACATTTTCGACCCCTACCACCAGGAGCGCGCGCGTGGCTGACCGGGAGTTGGGGGCTCGGCGCGCTGCGGCGGCGCCGTTCGGTGCAGCGCCCGCGGCTGCGGCCAGTGGAGGCCGCGGCCTGCGGGGTGCGGACGCCGGGCCGGCGTTCCACGGGGACGGGGCGCCCGCGGCGTGCGTGATGCGGACGCCGGACCGCTGTACGACGTGACCGGGCTCACCGTGACGTTCAGCACCGAGCGCGGGCCGCTGCACGCGGTGCGCGGCGTGGACCTGGAAATCGATGCCGGCACCGTGGTCGGCCTGGTGGGCGAGAGCGGATCGGGCAAAAGCGTGACCGCGCAGGCGCTGTTGCGGCTGCTGCCGCCTCATGCCCTGGTAAACGTGCCGCGGCTGCTGTTCCGCGGCGAGGATGTCGTGACCATGCGGCCGGCGGCTCTGCAACGGCTGCGCGGCGGCCGGGTGGGGATGATCTTCCAGGAGCCGGCGCGCTCCTTCGATCCGATCTACTCGATCGAGCGTTCGCTGGCCGAGACCCTGCACACGCACCGTCCGGAACTCGATCCGGAAGCGCTGCACGCCCGCTCGGTGGCGCTGCTGGAGGAGGTCGGCATCGCCGAGGCGGAGCGCCGCCTGGCCAGCTTTCCGCACCAGTTCTCGGGCGGCATGCTGCAGCGGGTGATGATCGCGCACGCGCTGGCCGCCGATCCGGAAGTGCTGATCGCCGACGAGCCCACCACCGCGCTCGACGTTACGGTGCAGGCACAGGTGGTGGACCTGCTGCTGCGGTTGCGGGCGGCGCGCGGGCTGGCGATCCTGTTCATCAGCCACGATCTGGCCCTGGTCGGGCAGATCGCCGACCGCCTGGTGGTGATGTACGGCGGCCTGGTCATGGAACAGGGCCCCGCGGCCGCCGTCCTGCACGCACCGCGCCACCCCTACACGCGCGCCCTGCTCGACGCCCACCTGCCGCTCGGCGTGCACTACACCGAGCAGCCGCTGCACGCCATCCCCGGCAACGTGCCCGACCCCCTGCACCCGGAACCGGGCTGCCCGTTCGCCCCGCGCTGCGCGGTCGCAGAGGGGCGCTGCACCCGCGCCATACCGCCGCTGGTCGCCGAACCGGCGCACGCGCCTGCCGCCCGCGCAACGAGTAGCGTGGCCGCCGCCGCGCCGCATGACCCGATGCCGGCAGCGGTGACCGGCATCGTACACCACCGCTGCCTGCTGCCGGGTACCAAGGCAAGCCTGGCGGCCGCCGCCGCACCCGGGGAGGCCGCATGCTGACCCTGGACGCGGTCAGCAAGCGGTTCGCGCTGAAGGCCGGCTACTTTGCCGCCGCGCGGCGCCACGTGTACGCGGTGCGCGAGGTGAGCCTGCGCATCGCGGCGGGCGAGACCTACGGCCTGGTCGGCGAGTCCGGCAGCGGCAAGACCACTACCGCCCGGCTGGCGGTGGGCATGTACCGCCCCGACGGCGGCGCCATTACTTACCGCGACCGGGCCGGCGACCTGCACGAGGTCGGGCGCTCGGGCGCCCGCGCCAGGCGCGAGCTGCGCACCCGGCTGGCGTACGTGTTCCAGGATCCCGCCCGCTCTCTGAACCCGCGCATGCGCGTGGAGTCGATCCTGCTCGCCGGACTGCGCTACACCGCAAACTGGCGCGGCGTCGAGGACGGCCGTTCTCGCGCCCTGGCCGCCCTGGAGTCGGTCGGCCTCGCCGCCCGCCACCTGAGCCGCCGCCCGCCCGACTTCTCCGGCGGCCAGCGCCAGCGCGTCGCCATTGCCCGCGCCCTGATGGTGCAGCCGGAAACGCTCATCTGCGACGAGATCGTGTCCGCGCTCGACGTGTCGATCCGCAGCCAGATCCTCGACCTGCTGCAACACCTGCGCCGCGAACTCGGCCTGACCCTGATGTTCATCTCCCACGACCTGGCCGTGGTCACCTACTTCTGCGACCGCGTCGGCGTGATGCAGGACGGCCGCCTGGTCGAAGAGGCCGCCGCCCGCGAACTCGCCGCCAACCCCCGCCACGGCTACACCCAGACCCTCTACGCCGCCGTCCCGAAACTGCCCGCTCCCGGTTGACGTACCGCCGTGTCTCACCGCCGCCCGGCGCAAGACCGCCTCCCATACGGCCGCAGGCGGTGATATGATGGTCGCATTGAAACTCTTGAAACCAGCGGCCCGGTGACCGTTGACGGCGAGGATACCATTGACGACGGTGAAATTCGTTTACTGGCAGGAGGACGGTACCTGGATCGGTTACCTCCAAGACTACCCTGATTATTGGACTCAGGGTGAGACACTGGCCGATCTCAAGGCTCACTTGCTTGATCTCTATCGAGACTTGAGCGCCGGTGTGATAGCTGGAATTCGCAAGGTAGAAGAACTCGTCGTGTCGTGAAGCGGCGCGATCTGATCGGAGAGATAGAAAACGCAGGCTGCGTGCTCGTGAGACATGGCGCCAAGCACGATTGGTATCGCAATCCGCGAACCGGCGTCCCCCAGCCAGTGCCACGGCATCGCGAGATTTCGGAGCATTTGGCCAAACACATCATCCGAATGTTGAGCAACCCGGCAGAATAGCGCGAACCGGGATCAGGAAGGTGGGCTACCAGTCGCTGATCAACGCCGCACTCCGGGAACGCATGAACCGGCAGACCTGATAGCCGAGCATCCGCACCCGACACTCAAGGGTTACCGACCGCTCCGCCGGCGCACGGACGAATGTTACGTACGTGTACTCGCTTGTATTCGATCTCATTACAATGTAGTCTGCTCGAATCCATACGCGGAGCCTGGAGGAGTGGATGTCACGAACGGTTACCTTGAGACTGAAGGACGCGGTTTACGAGCGCCTGTGCACGCTCGCCGAGGGCGACAATCGCTCCCTATCCAACTTTATCGAGACCGCGACGCTCCGCTACCTGGAGCAGGAAGAGTATGTCGACGAGTTCGAGATGCGGGAGATCCGCGGCAACCAGCCCCTGAACGAGAGCATCGCCCGAGGTCTGGAAGACGCCATGGAGAAGCGTGGCCGCTACGTCTGAGTACCAGGTATTCGAAACGGACGAGTTCACATCGAAGCTGGAGGCACTTCGCGGCAGGGAAGCCGCGGTGATCCGGGCGAAACTGCGCAGCCACGTGTATCCGCAGATCAAGACGCAGCCGTTCTACGGGGCGAACATCAGGAAGCTCCGAGGGTTTTCGCCTAGTGTCCTGTATCCTAAATCCTTTCACAGTACCTCTTGACTGATTCAAGGATTTGATCGGCGCTTTTGGTCCAGATGAATGGCTGAGGCTCCTCGTTGTAAACGGCCAAGTAGTCCTTGATCGCCTTTTCCAACGCGCCGGTGCTGCGATGGCTGCCGCGTCGGATCTGCTTCTCGGTGAGGGACGCGAACCAGCGTTCCACTTGGTTGAGCCAGGAAGCACTGGTGGGGGTGAAGTGCACGTGGAAGTGCGGTCGGCGGGCCAGCCAGTCATGAACCATCGCCGTCTTGTGGGTACCGTAGTTGTCCAGCACCAGATGAACAT
>MPNH01000017.1 GCA_002238925.1 Spirochaetaceae bacterium bin103
CCTGCTGACGAACCTCCACAGGGCCGGTGGACGCGGCAATCGATGCAAATCGCCCACTCTTGCGCAAAAGGTCATTCTACAGTACGTTTGAACGTACCCTTGGAGGAGTTATACATGGCACAGCTACCCGACATCATTCCAGTCCGGGATTTGAGGCAGGAAACCGCCGCGGTCTTGAAGCGGGTGCAGTCTTCCGGCCAGCCGATCGTCATCACCCAGCGCGGCCGGTCGGCAGCGGTGATGCTGAGCTTGGAAGCCTACGAGCGGAACGAGCGAGAGCGCCAAGTGCTGCGACTTCTGGTACGTGGCGAACAGGAGATCAGCGCAGGGATCGGGCACGACCTGGATGACGTCCTGGCCGAAGCGGATGCGATTCTTGCGCGCGATCGTTCGTGAGAGTCCGGTTCACACCAGCCGGACGCACTCAGTTCCTGGAGGCTATTGCATACATTCGGCGCGAGGAAATGCTCCGGCGCGCAGGATCAGTCGGCAGGGCGCTGCACCTTGATCACGGTCGCCTGCTGGAGGCTCCCTTCAGCGTCTGCTACGACGGGATTCACGGTACTCGCGGCTCCATCCGGCCACAGCACCGACACCGACCGCGGTCGCTCGCCGGTGGGAAAACCGAAGTGTGCGCGCGGCGGGTCGCTTGACAGGTAGCCGCTGCTGACTCGCGTTTCGCGCCAGTAGGCGGCCTTGTCGGTGGTGAGCCGCAGTTGCGCCCCGATGGCGAACGGGTTGGCCGACCCGGACCAGGCGAGGTCTACCTGCAGGCTCGCGCCGCCGCACACCTGGTTCTCGAACAGGACGGCGGGCGCCTGGAAGTTGTTGACCACGATGTCCAGGTCGCCATCCAGATCCAGGTCCGCCATCGCCATACCGCGGCCGCTCTCGATGGCGCCGAGGCCCCACTCCGGAGCCGGGGCGAACGCGCCGCTGCCGTCGTTGCGTAGCGCCTGGTTCTGTTCCACCAACTCCGCCCCCGGCAGGTGTCCGAACGCCTCGCCCACCATGCCGTTGACCGTGTAGAGGTCCAGGTCGCCGTCGTTGTCGAGGTCGCCGAACTGCGCCGACCAGCTCCAGCCGGTGGCATCCACCCCGGCACCCGATGCCCGGTTCTCGAAGCGGCCGTCATCACCGCGCACCTGCAGCGTGTTGGCATAGATCTGCTCGCGGTCGGTGGCGGCGGCATCGGGCGGCAGCACCGGCGCCCACGCGGCGTCCACCTCCGGCCCGGCCGCGTACGGCTTCATGTCCGCGGCGAACAGCTCGAAGCGGCCGTCGTTGTCGAGGTCGCCTTCCGCGAATGCCATCGTGTTGTAGGTGGTCTGCCGGAACGGCGCGGCCGGCACCCAGCGCCGCGGCCGGTTCAGGTACACGTAGTCGGGCACGTCGTAGTCGTTGCCGACCACGATGTCGCGGCGCCCGTCGCCGTCGACATCGGGCAGCGCGATCGCCAGCGCCATCGCACCGCCCGACAGGCGCAGGTGCTGAAACAACAGGTTGGCGGGCTGAAACGCGTTGCGCGCATTGCGCTCCTCGCGAGACCCCAGGTTCTCGTAATAGTACACGCCGCGCAGCCGGGTGCGGGTGTCGGGATCGGTGTCGTTCATCCGGCTCAGAAACAAGGCGCGCCGCTCGATCTCGTCGAGCTCCTCGTCGTAGGTGCCGCCCACCAAGTCGAGGTCGCCGTCGCCGTCCAGGTCCGCCCACGCCATGGTGTGGATCGGGAAGCGTGCGGTGAAGCGGCCGTCCTCAACCGGTGCGAACGTGCGGGCGGGCCCGGTCCCGCGCAGCCACAGCGGCTGTCCGTCGCGGCGCGTGGCCACCAGGTCCAGGAAGCCGTCGCCATCCACGTCCACCGCGTTGACGGCACGGGTCTGCTCGGCGTCCACCACCATGCGCTCGAACCGGAGCCCCGCCCCCGTGTTCCAGAGCACGGCAAGCGGCGCGGCGAGACCGGCCAGCACGATGTCGACGGCTCCGTCGCCATCGAGGTCGGCGAGCGCCACGCCCGCGCCGTTGCTGTCGAACGGCTGCCGCGGATGGTTCGGGACGGTCGTGTGCGGGAGCTCGTGGCGGACGAATCGACCGGAGCACGCGGCCGGTTGGCGCAGCGGGGTGACGCGAACCACGACGGCGGTCTCATCGGCAGCGCGCGCTGCGGACGACCCCACATCGGAGTGCTTGGCCTGGGCGCCGGCCAGCGATCCGATCGCCCACATCGCCGCCGCGGCGAGCGGCAAGCCGAGCCGGTTCAACGTCTCGTCCTGCCGGGCGGCGGCGCCGAGCGCCGAGCCGCGTCATCAAGACCGGGCATGCGCGGGCGGAAGGGAGACATGCTCACCCGCGTAGGCTAACGGCACCGGCCCCCGGTTTCCAAGCCGGGTCAGGAACACGCAACGTGGCTCGCCGTGCGGCGTGCCGGCCACTTCGCCAGTGCCGCCGGCGAATCCGCACGCGCACCGGCGAGCACGTCACGGCCACTCGCGGAACGCGGTTCCGCGCGCCGCGGCGCTCGTCGTTCGCCCGCGCAATGGCATGGCAATCCGCGAACCACTGCGCGACATTATAAACAGGAGGTCCAATATGAACGTTGCACGACATCCTCCGGCGTCCGGCAGCCACCCGGCACCCGGCACGCCGCGCATGATGGAACTCGCGCACCGCGAGTTCCTCACTCCGCGCACGATGCGGGCGGTACTGGCGGCGCTTGGTGCTACCGTAGCCGTGTTCACGATTATCGGCCCGGTCGGCACCTACGAAACGCTCACGCCGCTGCGCCGGCTCGGCTACTGGTCGCTGTGCTACCTGGTTGCCTGGCCGGTGTACTTCTGCACGAGCGCGGTAGCGCTCTACTATCTCCGCCACAGCTCCCCGCGTACCGCCGCGCTCGGCCTGACCGGCGTGGCGCTCGCTGCGAGCGTGCCCGCCACCGGCGTCGTGTGCTCGATCGACCAGCTACTGCGGCCGGCGCATCTCACCGAGCTGCCGCTGCTGTATGCGCGGGTAGTAGCCGTGATGGTGCCGGTGACCTTCCTGGTGAACTTCATCGTACTGGAGCGCTCCAGGACGAGCAGTATCGACAACCGCGCCACCGCACACGGAACTGCCATCGCCGAGCGCAGCGCTGCCGGTCCGGTGCCGGCCACGGCCCCTTCCGAGCAGCGCCGGGAACCTGCCGGCGCCGCGCAACTGCCGCATCGCGGCGCGGCGGCCCGTGCGGCATCCGCGCCTCTCGCGTCATCCATGGCTCCGGCGGCGGCAGCCGCGCCGCCCTACTCGATCTTCGACCGGCTGCCGCGCCGGCTCGGCACCGACCTGATCTACCTGACCGTCGACGACCACTACGTGGAGGCTCATACGCGCGCCGGCTCTGCCATCCTGCTGATGAGATTCTCCGATGCCTGCGCCGAACTCAGCGACCGCGGGCTGCAGGTGCACCGCTCCTACTGGGTCGCCAAGCGCTACATGAAGCGGCTGGTACGACGGGACGGGCGCACCGTCCTGCGACTCATCACCGGCCAGGAAATCCCGGTCAGCCGCACCTACCTGGCAGCGGCGCGCGCGGTGTGCCACGAGGTGGACCTGGACGCCCCGGCCGGGCCGCTCCGCATGCCCGTGCAACGCCTCAGCCCCGGCTGAGACCCCTCCGGCGACCGGCTCCCCGCCGATCGCCGGGTCCACGTCCCACAGTTCCCTGACGACTGCCGGATGTACATCTTTGTGCATCACCTGCATGTTGGCACTGTCCGGATTGCCGCGAACGCCATGCTCCAGGGCCGGGGCGTACGCGGTGCAGGAGAACATGGCGACGACGGCCAGCAGGGGAACGCCTGCCCGCAGAGCGCCGCGAGTGGACCTCGATCTCGTGCGGTAGCGGGACGTGGGTGAATCTTGCGGCCTCATGCGGCACCTCCCGGGAACGGAACGGGGCCGACCCACCAGAAATTCGAGATCAGCAAAGCAGCCGGGTCGACCCCGCGTTCCATGCAAAGAGAGCTACCTGAACCGTGCGGAGCGCGGCCAGAGCCGGATTCGCGGACCGACCGGGCCGTTCGTGGCCGGCACGCGAACCTCGTGAGGCGGCACCTCGATACGCGGGTGGCCACCGGTCGATGGCAACCACGCAGCACGCGGAATGCACGCCCGCCGCGCCGGCCCGGCTCGCTTGCCAACCCCTGGGGCAGCATCTATCGTGTCGAAGGCGCGCCCGTGCAAGCTTACGTGATCCGCCGCATTCTGCTGCTCATCCCGACGTTCATCATTCTCACCATGCTGGTGTTTCTGTCGGTGCGGCTGATTCCCGGCGACGTGGTGGACGCCACCATGGCGCAACTCGAGTTCGACATGCAGGATATCGACCGCGAGAAGGTGGAGCGCATGCTCGGCCTGGACAAGCCGATCTACGTGCAGTACCTGAACTGGGTCGGGGGCATTGTGCTGGAGGGCACGCTCGGCGACTCGTTCATGGGTTCGTTCAAGGTCGAGGAGCGGATCGCAGGGCGGTTCAGGGTCACGCTCGAGCTGGGCCTGATCTCGATCATCATCGCATTGATCATCGCCATCCCGGTCGGCATCTACTCCGCGGTGCGGCAGGATACCGCCGGCGACTACGCGGGCCGCTCGCTGGCGGTCCTGGGACTGGCCACACCAAACTTCTGGTTGGCTACCATCGTGCTGATCTACCCGGCGATCTGGTGGGCGTGGGCGCCGCCGACCGACCTGGTCTACTTTCTGGACAACCCGCTAAAAAACATCTGGCTGTACACCATTCCGGGCCTGATTCTGGGCACCGCGATGTCGGCGGGCACCATGCGCATGACCCGCACCATGATGCTGGAGGTGCTGCGCCAGGACTACATCCGCACCGCCTGGTCGAAGGGCCTGCGCGAGCGCATGATCATCCTGCGCCACGTGATCCGCAATGCGCTCATTCCGGTGGTTACCCTGATTGGCATGCAGATTCCGATCATCATCGGCGGCTCGGTGATCATCGAGAACCTGTTCGCGCTGCCCGGCCTCGGGCGGCTGGCGGTGAACGCCCTGATCGACCGCGACTACCCGGTCGTGTCGGGGGTCAACCTGATCTTTGCGACGCTGGTCATGGCGCTCAACCTCGCAGTGGACATCCTGTACGCGTTTCTGGACCCGCGCGTGCAGCACGGGCAGTAGGGCATGGCGGCGGAATCGGCGGCGCCCCGGTCCGATGCGGTTCTGCACAAGCGCAGCTTTGTCCGAGACCTGCTGGTGCGGCTGTTTCGCGACCGGCCCCTGGGTGCGTGGAGCGGCGTCGTGGTGTTCGCGCTGTGCGTGGTGGCGCTGTTCGCCGACGTGCTGGCCCCGTTCCCGTTCAGCGAAATCCACCTGATCGACCGGCTGTCCGGCTCCACCACCACCTACCTGCTGGGCACCGACCAGTTGGGCCGCGATATCCTCAGCCGGTTGATCCACGGGGCGCGGCTGTCGCTTGGGGTAGGCATCGCCGCCACGTCCGTGAGCCTGGTGGTGTCGCTGCTGATCGGCGGCGTCGGCGGCTTCGTGGGCGGCAAGCTGGACATCATTATCCAGCGGTTCGTGGATGCCTGGCTGTCGTTCCCGGGACTGCTGCTGCTGCTCACCGTCCTGTCCACGTTCGGGCGCGGCGTGCTGCAAATCATCCTGATCCTGGGAATATCGGCGGGTATCGGCAACGCGAGAGTGGTGCGCAGCGCGGTAATTTCCATCAAGGCCAACCCCTACTTCGAGGCGGCGCGCAGCATTGGCAGCCGGCAGTCGCGCACCCTGCTGCGCCACGTGTGGCCGAACATCACCGCACCCATCATCGTAATCTTCTCGATTACCGTCGGCGGCGTGATCATTTCGGAAGCGTCATTGAGCTTCCTCGGGTTCGGTTTGCCGGAGGAGGTGCCGAGCTGGGGCGCGATGCTGAGCAAGGAGGGGCGCAAGTACATGGAGGTGTCGCCGCGGCTGGCGATGCTGCCCGGGCTGGCGCTTACCATCGTCGTGTACTGCCTCAACATGCTTGGCGATGCGCTGCGCGACCTGCTCGATCCGCGGCTGCGCGGCGCCGGTGGCGCCTCGAGCGGCGCCGGCAGCTACGGCCGGCTTGCCGTCCGCGACGCAACCCGCGCCCTGCAGCGCGCCGAACAGCGCCAGCAACGGCAGCGCCCCGGACCCCGCACCCCGAAGTAAGCCGGCCGAAAAAGGGCGGCCAAGCCATCGCTCGACCGCCCTCGATCGGTGGCCGTTTCGCAACGGCCAGTGCGTGTCGCCCTCGTCGTAGACCTAATAGACGATAACTAGAAGCCCATTTCGGCCTTCAGGGCCTGGTCGATCCACAGGCGGGCGAACACCTGGTTCTTCTGCCACACGCCCATGTAGAAGTCGCCGTTGAAGCCGCCGACCCACGGCTGGCTGAAGTTGAAGTTGGGAGCGATCGGGCCCCACGTGTACCAGTGCTGCTGCACCAGGTAGTGGTCGGCCTCACGCACCAGCGCCTTCAGCTCGTCGTAGCTGGTTGCCTCGCGCGCCTGCTTGACCAGGTCGTTGTAGACCGGGTCGTCGAACTGGCCGCGGTTCCACTTCGCTCCCGGCTCCTGCCACTGCAGCGAGTCGAGCGGAAAGTAAGGCGTGCCGGAGATGGCCGGCGACAGCCCGAACAGTTGGCCGTTGTCGAGCCGGTTGACGAACTCGGCACCGTCCACCGCATCGACCACTACCTCCACGCCGATCGCCTTCCAGTATTCGACGGCAATCGCCGGGTAGTCCTGCAGCGGCCCGGTGCTCGACTGCTGCAACGGAACCTTGAACCGCACGCCGTCGTCGCCGCGCGGATAGCCGGCCTCGTCCAGGAGCGCCTCCGCCCCCTCCGGATCGTAGCTGTAGGCGTGCTGCAGCTCCGGCGACCACTCCTCGTACGGGACCACGTAGTCTTTCAACGCCCGGCCGACAACGCCCTGCGGCGTGGCCAGCGCCTGGCCCTTGTACAGGGTTGCGGCGATGGTCTCGTTGTCGAGCGCCATCTGCATCGCCTGGCGCACGCGGATATCGTCGAACGGCTTGTCCTGCACATACATGGCGAACACCTGGTTGGAACGGAAGTAGTAGGAATTGGCCCGCAGCTCCGGGTTGGTGCGCAACAGGCTGTCCGCCTCGTCGATGGTGCTGAGGTGGGTCGACATGTTGTGTCCGATGTAGTCGATGCGGCCGGCGCGCAGCGCGGCGATGTAGGTCGCCGACTCCGGCATGATCAGGACCTTGACCTCGTCGACGTAGGGAAGCTGATTGTCGGGATACTTCTCGTCATGCCCCCAGTAGCCGGGGTTCTTGTGGAAGGTGAGCGACTCCGCCTCCACCCAGTCCACCAGCATGAACGGCCCGGTGCCGACCAGGGTGCGCCAGTCGGCCACGTCGCCATTGGCCTTGATCACCTCCGGCGGCAGGATGAAGCCGAAGTTGTCGTCGATCAGCACCTTCAGCGCGTCCAGGGGCGGCGTGTCGATCTCGATGTATACCGTGCCGTCGTCGATCGCCTCGAGCCTGGTGAAGTTGAGCTGCGGCATGCGGCTGGTGTTCGGCGGCGGCTCCTCGAACGGACCGGTGCCGCTGAGCCGCTGAAAGTTGAACACGATGTCCGAGGCCGTCAGCGGACGCCCGTTCATCGGTTCCTTGTCATGCCAGCGCGCATTCTCGCGCACGGTGAAGATGAACGTGGTCGGATCCGGCTGCTCCCAGCTCTGTGCCAGCGCCCCGGTGTAGTGGGTGATGTCCAGGTACTCGGTCGACATCGGGTTGATGCTGCGGTCGATGCCCCAGTTGCCGATGCCGAGCTTTTCGACCACGCCGGAGTTGGCGTAGCCGGCGCTCAGGCCGCCTACCGACTGGTCGGTGTTGGCGATGTCGCGGTCGTTGGCGGCGGTCAGCGTGCCGCCGTATTGCGGTGCCGGCACCTCCATGCCGGTGGTCGGGTCGATTACCATCTCCCGTTCCATGGTCATCGCGGCCGGTTCTTCGTCCGCGGCCGCCGCCCACGCCAGGCCGGCGGCCAGCGCCACACCAAGCAGCACCATGGCCGCCCGGCTCCACGGGCACGGACCGGATTGCATGCGAATCTTCATTCCATCCTCCTCATGTGGGATGTGTGATCCGCTCACCCTAAACCGTGCCCACCCGTCCGTCAAACAAGCGCAGATCGCCGAGATCGCCGAGACCGCTGCACTGCCTACCAGCGCACCGTCGAGTGCAGCGCGAGCGTGTGCTCCGGCTCGGCGGCAGCGCGCTCGCGGCGCTCGCCTTTGAGTGCGATGCGCACATCCGCCGCCGGCGGGCCGACCTGGAGTTGGTAGCCGAGCCGGTACGCCCGCTCACCCTCGGCCAGGCCGATCCCGGCCCACGGCGTTCCCGTACCTCCCGCTAACGGGAGCCCGTAGCCGAGTCTCGCGTCGACCCGTCCTGCCGCGGGCGACGCCGGGTGCGGGACATCTCGGCCCGCCAGCGTGTCGCGGCTCCACAGGCCAGCGGCGCCCCCTCCCACCGGTGCACCGATCGACGGGCTCACCGTGAGCGCGAAGCCCAGGTCTGATGCCGGGTTCGGATCCCAGGACAGCCAGCCGCTTGCACCCCACTCGGACGCCCGCCGCGCGTCGTGCAGCAGCAGCGTGTGTCCGCTCAGTCCGAACGCCAGTCCCAGTCCGGCGTGGGTGTAGCTCAGGCCGCCGCCGACCTCGAACCCGTACCCGGCATCCGCGCCGCCGCCGTCCCCCCCCGCCGCCCCCCCCGCCCCGCCGCCCCGCACGCCGGCCGGACGGGGCCAGGAGCGCGCCGCCGACGGCTGCCGCGTACGACCCTTCGAGTCCCAGGCGCAGCCGGTTCACGTCGACCGTGGCGGCGGCCAGGCCCACCGTTGCCGCGGAGGTGGCCCGCAGCACCGAGGCGTCGGCGTTCACGCCCACGGCAAGTCCGCCGCTCGCCGCCGCCGGGACCAGCGTCGCGCGCAACCCGGCGGCGCCGGCCAGCAGGCCGATATCCGTGTCCAGCGGCTCGCTCCGAAGCGGCGCCAGGCGCAGCCCGCCGAGCCCGTAGCCGCCGGCCAGCCACAGCGCGACGCGCTCCGGCACCACGTCGAAGCTGACGTACGGATAGGCGCCGGTCAGCGAACTGGCCACCTCGCCGCCGGCCGCTCCGGGCTGCGAGTAACTGCCCCAGCCGGAGCTGTGCGACAACGCGAGTCCGGCCAGCCACGGCCCCGCCGCGTAGTCCACCCCCAATGTCCCGCTGGCCACCCTGCCGCGCACCGACAGGCCGGCGTCCGTACCGGCGAAACCCCCGTACGCGCCCCGGCCCCACACCGTTACGGCCTCGCCGCCGCTGCGGCCCGCCGCCGGCGCCGAGTGCAACGTCGTCACCTGGAAGTCGCTGCCCGCGAGCAGCGCGGGTGCACTCACCGGGTGCGGTTGCGGCTCGTCATGACCACCCGCGACCCATGCCGCCAGTTCCGCCATCCGTTGTTGCTCGCCGGTGACGGCGCCCAGCGGTTGGTCGGCAACGCGCTGCCCGCCGACCCGCGCGTACGTTCGCGGGATCCGCGCATTGCGCAGCCGCCCGTCCACCGCGCCGAGCGTGTGCTCCCACGCCGTGCGCCCGAACCGTCCCAGCCACACCCGCGGCATCGGGTCGCTGTTGGCTATGATGCCGGTCGCCTCCGCAGCGGCCAGTCCCGCGCCGACCGCATTGCTCAGGTGCACCGTGAAGGTCTCCTCGCCCTCGTCGTGCGCGTCGTCGAGCACGGCCACTGCGATCGCCTCGGCCGTCTGTCCGGCCGCGAAGGTGAGCGTCCCGGACGATACCACGTAGTCCTGTCCCGCCCGGGCGGTGCCGTCCGCGGTGGCCCAGTCCACCGTCACCACCTCGCTCGCGGCAGCGCTGAGCGCCACGCTGAACGAGATGGTCTCGTCCACGCCTTCGGTTGCCCGGGCGTCGCGTACCGAGATAGATGCCGGCGCGCCGCCGGCCTGCGGCTCGTGCTCGAGTGCCGCACCGTCCTCCGGGCAGGGGGTGGCCTCGAACGTCTCGCTGTCGGCGATGTTCACGCACAATGACGCGGCTTCTCCTACCCGGTAACCCTCGCCCGGCTGCACCGTAATCGTCAGCGGTCCGTTCTCGGCGGCGTACTCCGGAGGCCACACACGATAGTGGCGATATCCGCCGAGGCCGTGGTCCACGATGAACACGCCGGGCACGATTCCGAACTGCGAGCTGACGGGCAGCATGTTGCCGCGCTTCCCCCAGCCGTAATGCACCTCGACCACGATCCCGGCCGACCAAGCATGCCACTGGTAGGAGTTGCGCAGCTCCGAGACCACCACGTGGAACAGCACGGGCTCGCCTTCGACCGCGGGATCGGAACCGACACGGGCGACCGTCACCACCGGCTCGCTGTCCGGCTGGTGCACGCCGGTGCGCCCGAACCCGGAATCCGACCACGCGGAGGTCGCACTGGTCGCGGTTTCGCGCCCGCCGTCCTGCGCCAGGTCATAGCGGGCCCGCACGCGCGCCTCGTACTCCGCATCCTGATCCAGGAACAGGATCGGTATCTGCGTCGCTGCGCCGTCTGTCCTGGCCGACGCCCACTCCGAGGCGCCGCGCTGCCGGTACTGTACCTCGTAGCCGGCGGGCGGCGGACCGACCGGAGCCTGCCAGCTCACCAGCACGTTGCCGGCGGTGTCCGGAACCGCCGCCACCACCGGTGCGCTCGGCATCTCCAGCGAGTTGATCACCGGGGCCGGGAACTCGGCTTCGATGGTAACCGCGCCGCCGGTGAATACCGCGTTCACGGGATTGCTCAGCGTGACGGTGAGGATGCGAGTGGACCCGGGCGCAAGGCCGGAAATCGGCACGCTGACCGTCTGCGCCATGTCGCCGGGCGGCAGCGCAACCGTGCCACTGGCAAGGTGCTCGTCGCCCGGCAACGCACTGCCCTCGCGGATGTGCCAGTCCACCGTGATGTCCAGCCCACTCGGTCCGGTCAGCGACACCGTGAACCCGGCCGTCCCGGCCTCCCCCACGCGGCCGGCATCGGAGATGCTCACGGCGGGATCGAGCTCGTTGTCCCGGATCGTCACGGTCGCCCGGATGGAGCTTTGGCCGGGCGGCGTGATGCCGGGAATCGACTCATACAGCTCGTAGGTGCCGCCGACATTGACGTCCGCGAAGGTGTCAGGCAGCAGTTCCAGCGTCACGGTGCCGTCGGCGCGCCGCATGGCGTCGTCGAGCGTGGGAATCTCGACGGTGTACTCGTGCACCGTAAGGTTGAAGGCATCGTGCTCCTTGTCGCCGGTGTATCGGCCGGCCACGTATTCGCCGCCGCCAACCACGCGGTACCCGATCCTGGTCTTGACCGCCGGGTCGCCGGGCTGCGCGGTATCGAACAGGGCCGGATGGTCCCAGTGGCGGGTAATGACGAAGCGGACCGGCTCGCCTTCAGCCACCTTGTCGTGTTCCGCGGCAACGGTAACCGCCGGATTCGCGTTGCGCACGTCCAGGCGCAACGCGCTCGGCGTGCCGACGGTGTAGCGCGGGCAGAAGCTGAAGTCGCGCTCGGAACAGGCGAAGTAGGGGTACCGGCTTCCGTTGTCGTGCTGTACCTGGCCGTCGACCCAGCGGCTCTCGATGTCGCTGCTCGACAGCAGGACGGCGCGAATCTCGCCGCCCGCCGGCCCGGTGTAGGACTGATCGGCCCGGACGCCAAACTCGTGCTCCCGGTTGCACGGCGTGAATGCAAAGCCGCTCACATTGTAGGACGGGATCTCCGGATGGTTGAAGTCGTGCGCATGGTCGACCAGCGGGAGGAAGGAGCGGTCATGCGAATACTCGTATCCGCCCGAGCACCGGGTCTCGAAGCGCACCTTGTTGCCCTCCAGGATGTCGCCGACCCAGGTATTTCCCGCCAGCGTCAGCCCGGCCGGGGACACCGCGTGGAACGTCACCTCCGGTATGTCGTCGTCGCGCACCCGTACCGCCGCCGTGCGGGGATGGCCGGCCGAGCCGACGATGGTCACGCGGATCTCGCCGTCGCCTTCGTTGCGGTTGTCCTGCTGCGTGGGCAGGCGCAGCGTGCGGGTCGTCACGCCGGGCGCAAACACCACATCGAACTCTTCGAGCCGCTCGGTGAGCCGGCCCATGACCTTCTCGTGTCCGGAAATGCGCACGCGCACCCGCTGGCACGGGCCAGGCACGCCGCGCCGGGTAAGCGTGAACACGGCATCCTGCCCCTCGGTAACCGTGCGCTCCTGAGCGCCAATGATGGCGGACGGAGCCCCCGGCAGGTGGATGGGGTTGCCGGGACAATTGGGTGAGGTGAGCGCCTGCGCGTACGGGGCGGCGCCGATCGTGAAGCCTGCAATCGCCAGCAGGCACACCGGAGAGAATATCCTATCTCTTATCGCACTCATACTTTACTCGTATGTGCGAGAGGCCGGACAATTCCAGGCGCACCTTCGCCGATGCACGGGAAATTCGTGGATGAAACGGGAAGTTCGTCAGTGACGGAGCGGGGTGTTCGTGAAGGGCAGGCGACGTTCGCGGATCGCCCTGGTAGCCGAGCGCGCCAAGGTCAGCGCGGCGTCCGCCGCGGAGGCGCTCCCCGCGTGCCGGGGCGGGGTGCGGCGCGGGCGTGGCCGGCCAGGTGAGGCCGGGTTCAGTGTGGCCGGTGCGTCAGCCGCGGTCGATCCAGAGCCGGGCGAACACCGCGTTGGTTTGTCCGCGGCCGAGAAAGGTGTCGCCGTTGAACCCGTGTACCCAGGGCTGGGTGACGTTGAAGGAGGGGGCGCTCGGGCCCCAGGTGTACCAGTGCTGCCCGATCAGCCGGTAGTCGGCTTGGCGGACCGCCTCCTTGCGCTCGTCGAGCGTGGCCGCGGCCCGGGCCTTGGCCAGCCACTCGTTGTACACCGCGTCATCGATCTGGCCGCGGTTCCAGCGGTGGCCCCGCTCTTGCCCCCCGCGTCATCGCTCTGGCCGGGGTCCCGGCGGTGGCCCGGCTCCTGCCACTGCAACGCGCCGAGCGGATCGTCGGAAGTGCCCAAAACGGCGGGCGACAGGCCGTGCAGCCGCCCCGCGCCGAGCAGGGCGATCCAGCGCCGGCCGGGTATGGTGTTCACCTCCACCCGCACGCCGACCGCGCGCCAGTGCTCCAACGCCAGGTGCTGGTAGTCGCCGATCTCGTCCCAGGCCGGCCACTGCAGGGGAACCGAGAGCCGGATACCATCGGTGCCGCGCGGGTAACCCGCCTCGTCGAGCAATGCCTCCGCCGCCTCCGGATCGTAGCGGTAGGCGCTCTGCAGGTCTGCCGGCCACTGTTCGTAGGGCACGATGAAGCCGGGCTGCGAGCGCCCGATCACCCCCTGCGGGGTGGCCTGCGCCTGGCCTCCGTAGATGGCCGCGGCGATTGTGTCGTTGTCCAGCGCCATCTGCATGGCCCGGCGCACGCGGATATCGTCGAACGGCTTATCCGATACGTACATCGCGAACGCTTGGTCGGAGCTCCCGTAGTAGCGGTGCGCCCGCAACTCGGGGTTGTCGCGTAGCAAGGTCGCCGTCTCGTCGAACTGCTCCAGTGCGGTGGCCACGTTGGCGCCGATGTAGTCGACGCGGCCGGCGCGCAGCGCGGCGATCCAGGTGGCCGGCTCCGGCATGATCACGATCCGGAGCTCGTCGACGTACGGCAGCGGATTGTCGCGATACTTCTCGTCGCTCCCCCAGTAGGCCGGATTGCGCGTATAGCCGAGCGACTCGCCCGCGACCCAGTCGTGGAGCAGAAACGGACCGGTCCCGACCAGGGTGCGCCAGTCGGCCACGTCGCCGTGTGCCGTGATCACCTCGGGCGGCAGGATGAAAGCAAACTCGTCGTCCAGAAAGATCGGCAGCGCATCTGCACGCGGTATCGCCAACTCGATGTGGACTTGGTTGCCGCGTGCCTCCAGGGCCTTGAAGGCGAACTGCCGAAAGCGGCCGGCGGTGGGCGGCGGCTCGTCGAACGGGCCGGTGCCGCTGAGCCGTTGGAAGTTGAACACCACGTCCGCGGCGGTGAACGGGCGTCCGTTCATCGGCTCCTTGTCGTGCCAAGTGACGCCGTCACGGATGGTGAACCGGAAGGTGGTGGCATTGACCAATTCCCAGTGCGTCGCCAGTGCGCCGGTGTAGTGGGAAGGGTCCAGATACGGGTTGGTCAGGGGATTGATGCCGCGGTCGAGGGCCCAGTTGCCGATGCCGAGCTTCTCCACCACGCCGGAGTTGGCCGCGCCGGCAGCCACGCCGCCAATCGACTGGTCGGTGTTGGGCATTGCGGCGGCGCTGGCGGCGGTCAGGGTACCGCCATATCGAGGCGCCGGCACCTCGCGGCCGGTGGCCGGGTCGGTCAACATGACCTGCTCCTGAGCCGCCTCGCGCTCGCCTTCCTCGCCGGCGGCCCACCCGCCGCCCGCGGCCAGCGCCACCCCGGCCGCAAGCGCGACCAGGGCCGCCCGTACACGGTCTGCCATTGATGGGCACCACCTCGCTCTCAGGGATTCGCCGTACCGCCCGGCACCCTGCCGCCCGGCTCCGACTACGGCAACCTATCCGAGCACCCGGCCCCGGTCAAGAAACGCCGCCGGCACACTCACCCAAAGTGCAGCGAACCGTGTCTGCACCGGGTTCGTATGCTTCAATTCTCCGGCCGGTGGGTTCTGAATGCTCCGGCCGGCAACCCCGCCCCGTTTACGAGGTTCGGCTCGGCGCGGGTATGCCAGGCGAACCGGGCGGACACCGGTTCATCCACCGCCTCGCTCGACACCACGACGGTGTCGCCTTCAATCACCGCCGACGCTTCGACGTATTGCCCATCGGCGCCGGCGATCTCGAACCAGGTAGGCGGCGCGCCGTCGCTGGTGCGCAAGCCATCGGCGGCGTCGAAGCGCAGCACGGCGGCGCCGTCGCGTAGTTCCATGGAACGGTACGAGGGTCCCGAATACTCGAGCCCGGTTCTCCCGTAGGTGTTTGCCAGTGCCGAGAGCGACAACCTCCTGCCTACCTCCAGCTTGTTGGTGGGGTGGATGTCGCCGACGTTGCCGATGTCGTTGGTCACCGCCATGCCGGTGTTCGGGATCGACAGCGCGGCGGTCTGCGCTGCCCAGATCTCGGGCAGGCGGTAGGGATCCACTTCGTAGCCGAATTGGCTCGCAAGGGCACGCCAGTATTCCGGGCTCACGTCCATGCCAAGCCTGCTCTCCAGCATGCCGCGAAACGTGTAATCGAACGGGGCAAGCTGGGCGTAGTAGAAGGGAAAGTCGCCCTGGCCCCATACCTCGCGCCACCCGCTGATGAGCGCTTCCATCTTGTCCCGGTAGCTCATCCCATCGCCGACGTTCGCTTCGCCCTGGTACCAGAGAGCCCCGCGGATTGCGTACGGAACCAGCGGGTGGATCATGCCGTTGTAGAGGGCGGTCGGCTGCTCCTCGCCCGCCAGTGGATGGGCGCCCTGCGGCATCGGCATGACCGGTGCGCCGCTCTGCAACGCCGCGCGCGTGTCGGCCAACCACGCCTCCACCGCTTCCAGGGTAGCAGGCAGTTGCTGCCGGTAGCTCGCATCGGTAGCTACCGCGTAGTCGGCCAGCGGGCCAAGCCCCTCGACCGAACGGAAACCGGCGAGCGGCGTCCACGGCTCGATCCTGGTGCCGCCCCAGGCGGATGCGATCAATCCGACCGGCACGTCCAGTTCGGAGTGCAGCTCGCGGCCGAAGTAGTAGCACACCGCCGAGAACGTCGCGATGGTACCGGGAGCGGAAGCCTGCCAGCTCGCCGCGGCATCCGGAGACGGGGATCCGGCTGGCACCTTGGGTACGTGGAACAGGCGGATGTCCGGGTAGTGTGCCGCGGCAATCTCCATCTCTGCGGCGTCCGCCGCCATCACCGGCCACTCCATGTTGGACTGCCCCGAGCACAGCCACACCTCCCCGTACATCACGCCGGCCAGTTTGTGTTCGTTTATGGTCAAGGTATAGGGACCGCCCGATGGCCGCGGCGCCAGTTCGGCCCGCCAGCGTCCGTCCCCGTTCGCCCGGATGTCCACCTGTTCCACTTCCCGTCCGTCATCGCGCAGCACCAGCGAGACCTGCTCGCCGGCGTCGGCCCAACCCCAAATCGGGGCCGGCTGATTGCGCTGCAGCACCATGTCGCTGCCGATCACCCCGGGCAGCCGCACCTCGGCAAGGCCGGCATACCCGCATGCCGACAGAATGGCCACCATTGCGATGGTATGTTTCATGACGCGCACGATAGCCACGCCGCGCGCTTTGTCAATCACCTGCCGCTCCAGCAGCCGGCCGCGTCGCACCGGCTGACGTGCCCGAGGATTGCCGGATCACCGGATCACCGGATTACCGGATCACCGTTGTGCGGACGCTTCCTCCTCGCGGATCCAGTTGCCGGCCACGTACACGGGCCGGTACAGGGAACGCCGCTTGGGCGGCATGTCGGCGAGCACCGCGGCGGGCGGATCCCAGTTGTGCCACTTGGCGTGAATGGAGTTGTAGCAGTTGAACACGGCAACCCGCGCGCGGTCCGGGTTGCGCCACACCTGGCCGCTGTGGGTCAGCGCCTCGGTGAACATCAGCACCGAGCCGGCGGGACAGGCACAGGTCTCCCACAGCGACGAATCGGCGGAGAAAATTTCCTCCGGCGCCGGGTAGGCCGCCTTGTGGCTGCCGGACAACAGCAGCGTGCCGCCGTCGTCGCGCCCCACCTCGTTCAGCTCCCACACGATGCGCGTCATCCCGGCGTACGCCCGCCCCGGGAACGCCTGGTAGTGGTGGCAGTCGCCCGGCAGCCGCATCATGCCGTTGCCATTGTGCGGCCCGAACGTGCCGTCGCCCTGCGCGCCGCGGCGGCCGCCGCCGGCCCGGCGCACCGTGACGAAGCTGTGCTCCTGGCGAAAGCCGTAGCCGGCGTCGTTCTCCAGCGACTCGCCGCCGCCGTCGGTGAACGGGTTGTAGATGAACTCCTGCGCGAAGCCGATCACCACCGGGTGGTCGGTCAGCCGCTGCAGCGGCCCGCCCACCGGCGAGCGCTGGTGCTCGGCGATCGACTCCGGCTCCGCCGCCAGCCGCAGCACGAACTCGCGCATTTCCTCGATCTCCGCCGCATCCAGGACGCCGGGAATCGCCAGCCAGCCCTTGGTATCGAAGTGATACTTCTGCGCCGCGGTCAGCGGCACCACCGGGCGGCCCTCCGAATCGGTGGCCGCGAAGCGCCCCGCGTCGGTCAACACCGGCGCCCCCATGTCCTTGTCCAGCACGAACGCCGGCTGCGCCACCCCGGCCAGCCGCTCCCGCGCCGATTTTCGTTGCATCATGGCACCCGAGTGTAGTGAGCACGGCGTCACTTCGCCAGGAGCCCGCCGGGAGCCCGCACAGCTGCAACAATAAGGTTGACAATAAAGCTGTGTACCGTCACCATTCAGGTCGTGTTGGCTGGTACACGTCAACGAGGCAGGTCAATCCGCCGTTACATCGCCGAGAGGTTAGACTCAGACTCTCAAGACGTTGTTCGAGACACGGCGTGTAGGTTCGGTATTTCCCGCCAGGCAGTAAACAAACACATGCGCCGCTTGCTGGATGATGGACATGTAGTCGCGCGAGGTACCACGCGAAACCGGAAATACTCTCTTGCCGTCATTCATCGCAGGAAACTCCGATTGAGCCTGGATCAAGAGCGCGATGAAGATGTGGTATGGAGACACCATATTCGACCGCTCCTTCCGGACTTGTGCGACAACGCGACCAGAATATGGCAATACGGGTTCCTGGAGATTATGAATAACGCAATCGATCATTCGTCCGGGAGCAGGGTCGAAATTGTCGTCAAGCGCACAGTCACCAGTGCAGAGATCATGATCAAGGATGACGGATATGGAATCTTCAGAAAGATCAAAGATTCCTTGAGCCTGGAAGACGATCGCCATGCGGTATTCGAATTGTCGAAAGGCAAGTTGACGACCGATCCCGATAACCACACGGGAGAGGGTATATTTTTTACGTCTCGAATGTTCGACAGGTTTTCCATTCTATCCGGTAGTGTGGCCTTTCAACACTGGGCAGCCGATGAGGACTACTGGATCCTCGAGAACACGAAGAATGTTGCGGGAACAGCAATCTTTCTGACCCTATCGAACCACACGAGTCGAACACCCCGACAGATCTTCGATGCTTTTTCGGACGACGACTATGCGTTCAGCAAAACCGTTGTACCGGTGGATCTGGCACGATACGGAGATGACGCTTTGATCTCGCGTTCACAAGCGCGGCGTGTCATGGCGCGCCTAGATCGATTTAGCACCGTTCTACTCAACTTCAAGAATGTTGAGCAAGTGGGGCAAGGATTCGCCGACGAAATCTTCCGGGTATTCGCGCGCACCCATCCCGACATCAACCTCGTTCCAATCAATGTCAATCAACAAGTCATATCCATGATCAAGAGGGCAAACCCCGGTATATGACGTGCAGTGCTAATGTTTGTACCCGGGTCGACCGGAGGCAACGTTGCGCGTAGGGTATCCGTTGCAATGACGAACTCACTCGGGCACCGCGCCGCCGCGCCACTCGATCTGGAGGAACGCGCCGAGCTTGCCCTCAACGCACTGACCCGTAACGTCGACCCCGGGTTGCGCTACACGCTCTACTTCGACTGCCGGCTCCAGCTCGACCCGCCAGTGCTCAGCCATCACCCCTACTGGGACCACTGCGACGGCACCGGGCGCACCTACGCGGCCCTCCTGTTGGCGCGCGAGATGACCGGAAGCGATACCGGCGGCGAGATTGACGCCCACCTCCAGCGGCTGGTGGCTTCGTATCAGGGTGAGCAGGGCCTGTGCTGGATCCCGGCGCCCGACTATCCGCCCGCCGCCACCCGTCGTCCGCTGCCGCCGGTAGCGGAGTTCTGGGGCCAGCGCGGCTGCCTGATGGCGTACGTGACCGCCTACCAGCGCAGCACCGACCCCGGCGAACGTGCCACCCTGCGCGGGCGGATCGACGCGCTGATCCACGGACTGAAGAGCATCGCCCTGGAACGCGACGGCCGCCTCTACTATCCGGTGCCGCCACGGGAGCGTCCGGTCGACGCCGACGAGCTGTTCTACCCGCGCGGCGGCTGGCAGGGCGGCGATGAGCCGCGCGGCACCGGGGTGATGTGCGCCGCCGCACCGGTTCTGCGGCCCATAGTCCAGTACCTGATGACCGGCGCCCGCAACCCGGAAGCGGTCGCCCTGTGCGACGGGCTGGCGCGCTACGTGGTGGAGCGCGCGGACGACTTCGGGCCGGACGGCAGCTTCCGCGGCCACTTTCACAGCCGGGTGGCCACGGCGGCCGGGATCCTCCTGTGGGGCCGGTATTCCGAACAGCCCGACCTGGTACGGTGGGCGCACGCCGTCTACCGCTTTGCGCGCACCGTCGGTACCAGCTTCGGCTGGTTCCCGGAGTTCGTTGGCGAGCATGCCTGCGAGACCTGCGGCATTACCGACATGATTGACCTTGCCATCCTGCTCGCGGGCGCCGGACACCCGCAGTATTGGAGCGACGCGGAGCGGTTCGGGCGCAATCATCTGGCCGAGTCGCAGTTCCTCGATGCCGCCTGGGAACGCCAGGTACCGAAGCTTGGCGCAACCGCAACCGCCGAGTTCATCGACTCCTGTGCGCCGGTGCAACTGAAGCGCGAGGGCGTGCGCGACGTGCTGCCGGGGGCATTCTCCGGAGGCAGCGCACCCAATGCGGTCATCGACACGCGCCGCGGCCACTGGTGGATGGGCTGCTGCAACGCGCACGGCGTGCACGGCCTGTTTCTGTTGTGGAAACACGCGGTGCAGGCAACCCGGACCGCGGTGCGCGTCAACATGCTGTTCAACCGCTCCACGCCCTGGGCCGATGTCCGCAGCCACCTGCCGCGGGAGGGACGGGTCGAAGTTACAATGCGGCAGCACGGGACGCTTGCCGTGCGCATACCGGATGATGTGCCGCGCGCTGCGGTCGCCGTCGACTGGTCCTCGTCACCGTCGTCGATGTCACGGAGCGACCGTACCGACTCACCCGCCCCCTGGGTGTGGAACGACGGCGCCGTTCAGGTGGAGGGCTTGCGACCGGGAGCGAAGGTGACGATCGGCTTCCCCCTCGCGGAGCGGGACGAGTCGACTTCCGTGCTCGGCGACGAGTATCGCGTGTCCTGGCGCGGCGACACGGTCATGGCCATCGACCCGCCGGGACGCACCGGCCCCCTGTACCGGCGCCGCGCCGAGCAGGCCGCGAACGACGAGCCGCGCCCCAACGGCGCAGGGCACCGAGCGTCCCGCCCGGCACGCTCTTCCCGCGTTACGTGGTAGGCGCCGCCGTATCTCAGCGGACGGCGGCGCCGCCGTAGCGGAGCCCGGTGGGCACGACGTCGGTTTCGCGCCCGGCACGGATGGCGAGCGCGGCGTCGAGCGTGCTCCAGAAGTCGTGGTCGGGCGTGTAGCCGAGCAGCTCGCGCACCTTGGTGTGGTCGAACTCGAAGTAGTTGGGCGACGGCATGCGCACGTCCGCATAGCTGGCCCCGAGGCGCTCGGCGAGGGCCGGCACCAGCTCCTCCCAAACAGTAAGCAGGCCGCCCACCGTGAACGCCTCGCCCACCGCGGCGTCGGCGTCCAGGGCCAGCGCCAGGCCCTTGGCGATGTCGCGCACGTCGGCCCACTCCTGCTTGAAGGTGCGCCCGTCGGGACAGCGGCTGATCAGCAGGCGCTTTCCCGCATCCCAGGCCGTGTCGAGCTGGCGCAGGGCCTCCCGCTCCGCCGGCGACGGGTCGGGCAGCGCCCGCAACCGTTCGCGCGTCCTGCCCAGGCTCCAGTGCTGGGGAATGCCGTCCTCGTCGAGCAACTCGCTTGGCTCCAGCACCGTGGTGAATCGGCACACCACCGTCGGCACTCCGTACTGGTGGTGGTAGTTCATGCACAGCTCCTCACCGATCCACTTGGTCAGGAAATAGGGCATCAGCTTGCTGTCGCTGACCTCGTCCTCGCGGATGGGGCGCTCGAACAGGCGTCCGTCATCCTGCGTGCGCCAGTACACCGCCTCCGTGCAGGCGTACACCAGGCGGTGCAGGTCCGGCGCATGGGCGCGGATCGCCTCCAGCACGTGTATGGTGCCGAGCCCGTTGATCTGCAGGTACTCGATGTTGTCGTGCGGCGAGGCGAACGCGGCGGCAATGTGGTACACGGCGTCGACGCCCCGCACCGCGCGTTGCACGGCGTCGTAGTCGCGCAGGTCGCCCTCCACCAGCTCGACGTTCGCGAAGCCGTCCAACTTGTGCGCCCGGCTGGCGTCGCCGGGGAACACAAAGCCGCGGATCTCGTGGCCCTGCCCGAGCAGCCGGCGCACCAGGTTGGCGCCGATGCGTCCGTTGGAACCGGTAACCAGAATCTTCACGCTCCTACGCCTCCACGCGGTAGCCGCCGGCGGCGCGCACGCCGCGCTCGATCAGTTCCGGCTCCAGGTCGAAGCCGGCGCCGGGAGTGTCCGGCACCAGCAGCTTGCCGTCGCGCAACTCCCAACCGTCCAGAACGAATCCCTCGGTGTCGGCGGGGGCCGCCTCCTGCACGGCGAAGTTGGGCACCGATGCCGCGAAGTGGGCATGCGCGTAGCGCTCGATGATCGAGCCCCAGCAGTGCGGGGCGCAGCGCGCGCCCCACGGCTCGATGCGCGCCGCGGTGGCCTTCCACCAGGTCAACCCCAGAGCGCGGAAGTCGTGCTGCACCACGTCGATGTCGCCCGCCTCCACCATGGCGAAGAAGGTAGGCGGCGGCGGGCCCGATTCGCCGTCGGCCACCAGGGTCGCGTAGCCGCGTTGGCGGATGAACTGCTTCAGGTCGGCGTTGAGCGCCGGATCCTCGCCGAACGGTTCCTCGAACCAGTACAGGCCGGCATCGGCGCACGCGTCCAGGGTGTCCTTGGTGCTGTTCAGGGTGCCGCCGTTGTTGGCATCCACCAGGATCTTGGCATCGGGACCGGCCGCCTCCCGTACGGTGTGAATCACCAGCACGTCGCGATCCAGGCCGGCGGCGGTGGGCATCCAGCGCGCCCCGCGGCCGATCTTGATCTTGAAGTTGCGGTAGCCGTAGCGGTGGCCGGTGGCAACTTCCTCCCGGAAGATCTCCCGCGCCCCCTCGTCGTCGGCCGCCAGATCGTCGATGTAGACGGACCCGTCATACAGCTCGACGGAGCGGCTGCCGCGCGCCCCTAGCAGCCGGTACAGCGGCACGCCCTGCAGCCGGGCCGCGAGGTCCCAAAGCGGCAGGTCGATGGCAGCGCCGTCATCCAGCGAGCCATCCGGCAGGCTGAACAGCTCACCCAGGCGGCGGCCCGCCAGCGCCTCGGCGCCGGCCCGCTCCAGCCGCGACCAGCCTACCCCGACCGCTCCGCTCGCGGTGTGCACGCGCACCACCGAATCCTGCACCACGGTGCCGTGCGCGCCGCTGCGCGCGTTGCAGCCAACGTCGCGCGGCCGCGGGCTGTGTACCTCGATGCGCTCGATCCGGGTAATCCGCTCGCGCGAGATGTCGCTCATCCGGTGGCCCTCCCCAAGTTGCGCCGCAGCGTGCGTTGAAGCACCGTCGAAACGCAACCCCCACCTTCAAGCGCGGGCAATCCGGAAACCGGAACTGCGAACGCTCATGCTATCGGCCATGCCATCCCTTCTCCTCGTACGATACGCGAGCGGCTTTCGTAGCGGCCCGGCCACTCGACCGCCAGCTCGCCGCGCTCCACCATCAGGCTGAGCGGGTTGAGCCGCGTCTTCAGCGGCAGCGGAATGCGTCGGCGCTTGCGTGCCGATTCGTACAGCGCCATCATGATTTCCTGCACCGCGCGGCCGCGGTCGGCGCCGCTGATCGGCCGTTCGATCCTGCCTTCGACCCAGTCCACCGCCTCCCGGCACTGCCGCGCCCAGCAGTCGTGCCACGGTGCCTCGACCTCGCGCCAGCCACCGGTCTCCGCGCTGAGGTAGCGAGCGGTGCCACGTTCGCAGTTGTAGCGCGCCGAGGGCCCCTCGGGCATGTACATCGGCGCGTCCGAGGGAACCTCCTCCGCCGGCGGTGCGGCGGTACCCAGTTCCATCATGCCCTCGCTGCCGATGACGCGGCAGGTCTGCTCTCCGGCGCAGCCGCTTTCGATCAGCAGGGTGGCGCCGTCGGCACAGCCGGCCAGCCCGATGCAGGTTTCCTCGGCGGGGACGCCGCGCTCGAACAGATCGGTGCTGCGCTCCACGGCGCCCACGACCCACTCGACCTCCGGCTCATCCATCAGGAACAGGGCCAGCCGGATGTTGTGGGAGCTGACGTTGAGCAGGTTGCCGCCCGCCTGCACCGTCACCTGCCGGATGCGGCCGATGGCCCCCGCACGCAGCAGTTCGCGGGCACGCAGCCAGGTTGCGTGGTGCGGCCGCTGGTAGGCCACCAGCAACCGCACGCCGTTGCGCTCGCAGGCGGTGAGCATGGCGTCGGCCTGTCCCAGGTCCAACGCCATCGGTTTCTGGCAGATGATGGCGCGCGGCCGCCGGGCGGCCGCGGCGATCACCATCTCGGCGTGCTGGCCATGCCAGGAACAGACATCCACGAAATCCGGACGCTCGCGGTCCAGCATGTCCCGGTAGTCGGCGTAGCGCTGCGCCTCGTCCACCTCGAAGAAGGCGCCGAACTCGCGCAGCGCGTCGGGGTTGCTGTCGGCGACGGCAGCGATGCGGGTGGGACGGCCCGGCACTCCGAGCCAGCCGCGGGCGTGGACCCGGGCGATCATGCCGCAGGCGACGATCGCCGTCCGGTAACGGCTCATCGGCGACACTATAGCCGCCGGCGCCATAAGGGGACACCACGCTGCCGGTGACGACGAGGGTGTCCCGCGAGCCGCGACAGGAACGCCTGCCCGGCGCTACGGCGCATTGACCAATGAAGCGGCAGCGAGAGATACCCCGTTGTGGGAGGTACGACAAGAGGCGCCGCCGGTGACACCGGACGCGGCAGAGGATAGAATCTCAGCCGGGAGCGGAGGGCGCCGGGGAGAGTGTACATGAGCGTAGAGTTGATCGGCATCATCGCGGCTACCATCGCCCTCGGTAGCGCCCTGCTTGCCTCGATACGCAGCCTTCGTCAGGAAGTGCGCGACCTGCGGGCAGACATGCAGGCCATGGAAGGCGGGTTGCGGGCAGACATGCAAACCATGGGAAGCGGGTTGCGGGCAGACATGCAAACCATGGGAAGCGAGTTGCGGGCAGACATGCAAACCATGGGAAGCGAGTTGCGGAGCGAGACGAATGCACTACGCGAGGAGACCGGGACCTCCGATGCCACGTTGCGCGACACCATCCAGGCCTCCGATGCGGCTCTACGCGAAGACATCCGGGCCTTGGAGAGCAGCCTGCGCGGCGACCTAGCGGCGTTGCGCGAGGAAACTGCTTCCTCCGATGCCGCGCTACGGGCCGAGATGCAAGCCGGATTCAAGGAACTCGGCGAGCGGGTGACCGGCGTCGGCGACCGGCTGTCGAAGGTCGAGGGCATCATCGAAGGGTTATTCTGGAGCGGGCGCAACCAACCGCCGGACAAGCCGCGCGAGGGTGCCGCATAACATTGACCGTGGGTTGCCCGGTGCGGCGCAGGCTCCCATACGCGAGTCAGCCGCCGAGTTGGGCGGCGAGGTCGCGGAAGTCGGCGGCGACCACGTCGAACGATTCGGTGGCGATCGGCTCCGGCGCCGCGGCGCGGCCGCGTTCGAGGGGGCGCGGCACCAGGGCGGTCCTCAGGCCCAGAGCCGCCGCCGCCTGCAGGTCGCCGGGGTGGGCGGCGACCATCATCGCTTCAGCCGGCTGCAGGCCGAGCAGTTGCACGCCGGTCAGGTAGGTCCGCGGGTCCGGCTTGTAGGCGCGGGCCAGCTCGGCGCCCAGGATGCAGTCCCAGGGCAGGCCGGCGTACCGGGCGAGGTTGGTCATCAACGCCACGTTGCCGTTGGACATGGCGGCAATGATGAAGCGTGCCTTGAGCCGCGCCAGTCCCGCGGGGGCGTCGGGCCACGGGTCGAGCCGGTGCCAGGCCAGGTTCAGCTCCGCCTTGGCGGAATCGGACACACCCTCGATCCCGAACTCGGCGAGCAGTTCCTCCAGGGCGAGGCGGTGCAGGCCGTCCAGGTTGGTCCACGGCAGCGCGGCGCTGCGCACCTTGTCCATGAACGGCCCGTACTTGCCGCGCCAGGCGTCGGCGAACGCCTGCCAGTCGGCGTCGATGCCGTAGAGCCGGCCGAACGCGGCGGCCTCCCGGATCACCGAACCGCGCCAGTCCACCACCGTCCCGAACACGTCGAACAGCAGCGCCTTGATGCCGAGTGCACGGCTCAAGCCGGCAGCCTGCCGTACGCGGTGACGTGCGGCGGCAGCACGATAAGGCGCCCGGAGGCGGCGGCTTCTTTCTGCAACCGTTCGGTGAACGTGTCGATGTCGAGTTGTTCGGCGGTGGCGATGCCGTACGCCTCCATGAGCGGCAGCAGGCTGGCAAAGCCATGCCTGAGAAACTCGTAGCCGACCCAGTCCGGGCCGCCGCCCGCGGGCGCCTCCAGGTGCGACACCGGCGCGGGCAGTCCCGCGGCCACGAAGACACCGTACAACTCCAGTCCCATGCCGACGTTGGCCCCGGAGCGCCGAAACACCTCCAGGCCCCACTCCACGAGCTGGTTCATGAACGGGGTCGCCGGCGTCCGCACCGACTGGTACAGCACCAGTTCCGCCTCCTGGAAGGCGACGATGCCGCGCGGCCTCAGGTGGATTACCAACTGCCGCAACGCAGCTGCCGGGTCGGGCAGGTACATAAGTACCAGGCGCCCGATCAGCGCGTCGAAATCGTTCGGCAGATCCACCTCGCGAGCGTCGCCGGCGATGAACGTTATGTTGTGATGTCCGGCCTGCCGCACCCGCGTCCGAGCGGTGTCCAGGATCTCCGGGTTCAGGTCGACGCCCACCACCGACCCCTCCGGGCCCACCAGTTGCGCGGCCGCCATGGCCACGTCGCCGGCGCCGCTGCCGATGTCCAGCACCTTCATGCCGGTGTCGACGCCGGCGTTGCGCAGCATGCGCAGGGTCACCCGCTCGTACAGGTGGGACTGCTCGATGAGCCGCTCGGTCTCCGCGGCGCTGCGGCCCATCGTGTAGGCCGTACCGGCTGTATTTTCGTTCAAGGAATCTCCTCCGTGTGAGCCGGCGCCTTACGCGCCGGCGACGCCGGCCAGCTCCAGTTCCTCCGCGAAGTGGCAGGCCACGCGGTGGCCGTCGCCCAGTTCGCGCAGCGGCGGCGCCTCCACGGCACAGCGGTCCTGCGCGTAGCGGCAGCGCGGATGGAAGTAGCAGCCGGTGGGCGGGTTGGCCGGGTCGGCCACGTCGCCGGACAGGCGCACGCGGGCTCCCGCGCTGCGCAGCCGCGGGTCGGGCTTGGGCACCGCCGACAGCAGCGCCTCGGTGTAGGGGTGCTTCGGCATGGCGAACACGCGCGCGCGGCTGCCCACCTCCACCAGCTTGCCGACGTACATAACCGCCACCCGGTCGCTGATATAGTCCACCACGCTCAGGTCGTGCGCCACGAACAGGTAGGTCAGGTCGAACTCGGCCTGCAGCTCCTGCAGCAGGTTGAGGATCTGCGCCTGCACCGACACATCCAGGGCGGACACCGCCTCGTCGGCGATCACCAGGCGCGGGTGCAGCGCCAGGGCGCGCGCCACCCCGATGCGCTGCCGCTCGCCGCCGCTGAACGCGTGCGGGTAGCGGCGGATGTACTCGGGGCGCAGTCCGACCCGGCGCAGCAGCTCGGCGACGCGCTGTTCCAGCTCCACGCCGCCGATGTTGTCGTGGCGGCGCAACGACTCGCCGACGATCTGCAGCACCGTCTTGCGCGGGTTGAGGGAGGCGTACGGATCCTGGAAGATCATGCGGACAGCGCGCCGGTAGGGGCGCAGGCTGGCGCCCTGCAGCACGGTCAGGTCGGCGAACGAACCGTCCTCGTCGCGATAGCGGATGGCGCCGCCGGTGGGCTGGTAGATGCGCACCACGCAACGCCCGAGCGTGGTCTTGCCGCAACCCGACTCGCCGACCAGGGCCAGGGTCTCGCCGCTGTGCACGGTCAGGTCGACGCCGTCCACCGCCTTCACGTGGCCCACCACCCGGTGCAGCAGCCCGCGGGTAATGGGAAAGTGCATCTTGAGTTGCTCCAACTCAAGCAGCGGACGGGTAGCCGTTGGCGGTGACGAGGCCATCAGCCCGCCGCTCCCTGGTCCGCGGCGCGCGGACCGGACGCTCCCTTACCCGGCGCCCGGGCGCCGGCTTCGCCGCCCGCCGTGCCGGCATGGCCGCCGGCATCGTCGCGCACTGCGCCGGAGCCGTCGGAGCCGCCGTACAGCAGGCAGCGCACCGTGGTGCCGGACTCCATTACCACGGCCGGCGGCGCCACCCGGTCGCACTCGCCGGGCATGAAGCTCTCGCAGCGCGGGTGAAAGGTGCAGCCGTCGGGCCGCGCGAACGGATGCGGCACCATGCCGCGGATCGCTTCGAGCGCGCCGCGCTGCGTGTCGCCGAACTTGGGAATGGACTGGTGCAGGGCGCGCGTGTAGGGGTGCTTGGGATCGTGGAAGATCGGATCCACCGCGGCCGTTTCCGCCACCTTGCCGAGGTACATCACCACCACGTCGTCGGCGATCTCCGCCACCACGCCGAGGTCGTGGGTGATGAACATCACGGTCATGTTGAGGTCGCGCTGCAGCTCCTTGATCAAGTCGAGAATGGTGGCCTCGGTGGTCACGTCGAGGGCGGTGGTGGGTTCGTCGGCAATCAACAGGTTGGGGCGGCAGGACAGCGCCATGGCGATCATCGCCCGCTGCCGCATGCCGCCCGAGAGCTGAAACACGTACGAGTCGAGACGCCTGCCGGCCTGCGGAATGCCCACCCGCTCCAGCAGCTCGGCGGCGCGGTCGCGTGCCTGCTCGGTGGTCATCGGCAGGTGCAGCCGAATCATCTCCACGATCTGGTTGCCGATGGTGTGCACCGGGCTCAGCGACGACATCGGCTCCTGGAAGATCATCGCGATCTCCTTGCCGCGGATGGCGCGAATCGCCTTGCCGGTGGGCGCCATGGCGGCCAGATCGACCACCTCTTCCGACTCGCGGTGCAGCAGGATCCGGCCCTCCACAATGCGTCCCGGGCGGTCGACGATCTGCAGAATGGAGCGTGCCGTCACCGACTTGCCGCAGCCGGACTCGCCCACCACGCACACCGTCTTGCCGCGCGCGATCGGGAAGTCCGCCCCGTCCACCGCCTTCACCACTCCCTCGTCGGTGAAGAAGTGGGTCTTCAGGCCTTTTATCTCCAACAGCAGATCGCGCCCGCCGCCGCCAGGCATCGGTGCGCTCACTTGTAGGGGTCCGCCGCATCCCGGATGCCGTCGCCCAGAAAGTTGAATGCCAGCACCGCCACGATCACCGCCGCGCCGGGCAGGAACAGCCACGGCGAGGTAACCAGTACGCGCACGTTCTGCGCCTCCTTGAGCAGCACCCCCCAGCTCACCACCGGCGGGCGCAGGCCGATGCCGAGAAAACTAAGCGCGGTCTCGGCAATGATCATCTGCGGAATTGCCAGGGTGAGGGTGGCGATGATATGGCTCATGAACGACGGCACCATGTGGCTGAGAATCACCTGCAGTTCGCTGCACCCGTCCAGCTTGGCGGCGATCACGAAGTCTTCGGTCTTGAGCGAGAAGAACTTGCCGCGCACCGCCTGCGCCAACCAGGTCCAGCCAATTACCGACAGGATGATGGTAATCATGAAGTAGACCAGCACCGGCGACCAGAAGTCCGGGATCGCCGCCGCCAGCCCCATCCACAGCGGGATGGTCGGCATCGAGCGCAGAATCTCCATCACCCGCTGTATCAACAGGTCGACGGTGCCGCCAAAATAGCCGGACACGCCGCCGAGCAGCACGCCGAGCACCAGGCTCAGCGTGACCCCGACCAGGCCCACGGTCATCGAGATGCGGGTACCGTATATGATGCGGCTGAACAGGTCGCGTCCGAGCCGGTCCGCGCCGAGCGGGTAAAACGGCGCGCTCTGATCGACCGGACCGATCAGGTGGCGTTGCAGCGGGATCAGCCCCCACAGCTTGTAGGGCTCGCTCTTGGCGAGCAGGCGTAGGTCGATGCGCTGACTCTCGTCGACGCCGAAGGTGCGCTGCAGCGACAGCATATCGACTTCGGCGGTGTAGCCGTACACGTACAGCCCGTACCGCGTGCCCGTGTCGGTCTGCTCGATGAGCCGGAGCCGCTGCGGCGGTGCGTAGGCGAGGTTGGAGATCATCCGGTCGGTGGAAAACGGAGCCAGGAACTCGGCGAACGCCGCCACCAGGTACACCAGGATCACCACCACCCCGCTTACCAAGGCCAGCTTGTGCTTGCGGAAGCGCCACCAGATCAGCCGCCATTGGCTGGCGAGCTGCACGGTTGCGGCGGTGTCGGTGGACGATTCGGCGGCGGCGGGAACCGCGGCGGCGGGGGCGGCCATCAGGTGAACCGGATGCGCGGGTCGACGAGGGCCAGCAGCACGTCGGAAATCAGCGTGCCAATCACCGTGAGCCCGCTCAGCATCATGATGAAGCTGGCCGCCAGGTACATGTCCTGTCCGAGCAGCGAGCGCAACAGCATCGGCCCGGTGGTCGGCAGGCTCATTACCACCGAAACAATGGTGGCCCCCGACACCAGTTGCGGCAGCATCCAGCCGACGGTGGCCACGAACGGGATCAGCGCCAGCCGCACCGGGTACTTGAGCAGCAGGCTCAACTCGGACAGCCCCTTGGCGCGCGCCGCCGCCACGTATGGCTTGAGCAGCTCATCGAGCAGGTTGGCGCGCACAATGCGGATCAGCGACGCCGTGCCCGCCAGCCCGACCGCCAGCATCGGCATCCACAGGTTCGACAGCAGGTCGGCCACGCGCGCCCAGCTCCACTCCGCGCGGGCGAAGTCGGGCGAGAAGAAGCCGCCGATGCTGGTCCCGAAATAGCGAAACCCGATGTACATCAGGATCAGGGCAAACAGGAAGCTGGGCACCGCCAGCCCCAGGAATCCGAGCGAGGTGGCGATGTAGTCGCCGACGGAGTATTGCCGCACCGCGGAGAAGATGCCGATCGGCACCGACACCACGCACACGAAGATAAACGCGCTGGCGGTCAGGACCAGCGTCAGGCCGAGCCGCTCCCACATCAGCGGCGCCACCGGCCGGTTCCAGATGAACGACTCGCCGAAATCACCGCGCAGCAGGATCCCGGAAATCCACTTCCAGTACTGCACCATGATCGGCTGATTGAGCCCGTAGCGCTCCTCGATGGCGCGGATAGCCGACTCGTTGACGCTGGCCGACTCCATCATCTCCGCCGCCACCGTGTCGGCAAACGTGCCCGGCGGCAGCTGGATGAGCAGAAACGAGATGAACGAGATCACCAGCAGCGCCGGGATCGCATACAGAACGCGTCTAATGAAGTAGCGGCCCATCGCCCCTCAAACAACTCCAGGGCCCCCGCCAGGCTTCCCTGCGGAAGCCCGGGGAGAGCCCTGGACAACAATCAACCAGGTAACCCTCAGGTTCTAGTCGAAGTAGAACTGCTCGACGCCGACCGGCGAGTCGCTCGGGTAGGACCAGCTCAGGATCAGCCTGTCCGGCAGGTTGCGGAAGTTGTTCTTGGCGATGGTGATGGTGGGAATCGGGAACATCACGCCGATAACGTGGAAGTCGTCGGCGGTGATCGCCAAAATCTCCCGCATCAGCCGCTCCTGCTCTTCCTGCGTCGAGGCCGCGTTGAACTCGTCGTAGAGCTGATACTGGCGCTGCACCGACTCCGGCGGCACCATCGCTTCCGGCGCGTCCGGGTTGTCATACCACAGCGCCCAGCGGGTGGCGTGCTCGGACTCGAACGGACTCGTCGGCAGGTAGATGCGCGGGTTCAGGAACAGGTCGCCGCGCGTGCCGCCGTCGCCGGACCACAACACCACGTCGTGCTCGTTGGCGAAGATCTGCGTCATGTGCAACGAGCGCTCCACCTCGCTGAACTGGGCGTCGATGCCTACCGCACGCCAGTTGTTGGCGATCAGCTCGCCGGGATCGACGAAGCCCGCGATCACCTCAAAGGCGATACGGATCGGCTTGCCGTCCGGTCCGAGCCGGATGCCGCCGCCGTCGCGCTCCGCGTAGCCGGCCTCATCCAGGTACTGGTTGGCCAAGTCGACGTTGTACTCGGTGTACTGCTTGGCCATCTCGTCGGTGTACAGCCCGGAGCTGCGCAACGGACTGATGTTGGCAATCTCGCCGACGCCGCTGTACACGGTGTCGATGATCGCCTGCCGGTCGATGGCGTGCGACAGGCCGATGCGGAAGTCCTTGTTCTGGAACACCTCGCGCTTCACCGGGTCGGGATGCGTCAGGTTGAGCTTGATGGCGATCTCGTTGGCATAGGTGAAGTCGGTCGGGATGATGCGGTAGTCGCCCTTGTCACGGTTCTCGACGATCAGCGGGCGGAACTTGGGTGCGTTCAGGTGGCGCCACTCCATGTCGATCTGGCCGTTGGCGGCCGCCAGGGCCACCGCGTCCTGATCCTCATACAGCGTGTATTCCTGGTAGTCGATGTAGGGGAGCTGGTTGCCCGCCGTGTCCACCTTCCAGTAGTAGGGGTTGCGCTCGTACAGCAGCGCGGTAGTGGTCTGCTGCGGGCCGATGGTGATCACGTAGGGACCGATAATCGGGAACTCGGGATTGTAGCGCGGATCGGCGGTGGAGCCGTGCGAGTTGAAGAATCCGCCCTTGACGCCCATCAGCTCGGGCCAGCTCGTGACCCCCGCCTCGGCGACCAGGTCGGCCAGGTTGGAGGTGTTGTACTTCGGGTGGAACTGCTCCAGGTAGTGCTTGGGATAGCGCACCGGCTCGCCATTCGCCTCGCCCGTGCACAGGTGCAGCAGGAACAGGCCGTTGGGCTTGATAAACTTGATCTTGACGGTGGTGTCGTCGATCTTCTCGGCGCTGAACGGCTGGCCGCCGGCCATGAACCGCTTGCTCGGCGCGTACTTGAGCCCGTACTCCTCGTTGGCCACCAGGTCCTCGGCCCAGAACATCACGTCGTCGGCCGTGAACGGGGCGCCGTCCGACCACTTCATGCCGGGGCGCAGGTAGAAGGTGTACTCGGTGGCGTCGGAGTTGACTTCGATCTTGTTGGCCGCGTTCAGCACCCAACCGGTCATGTCGATCTTCCAGCGCACCAGCCCGTCATGGTGGGTTGCCTGGCGATTGACCAGTCCCAGGTCGGCGATGGTACGCATGCCCTGGCGCCAGGTGCCGCCATACTTGCCGATGCTCTCCACCGGCGTGATCACCAGCGGATCGTCAGGCAGGCGCTCCTCGACCGGCGGCAGGTCGCCCGAGGCTACTCGGGCAGCCAGCATCGGGGCCTCCTGGTAGTCCGCCCACAGCGGCACACCGGCGAGCCCGATGACGAGTGCGAGAACCCCGGCGCCGAGATTCCTGAATTGCGCGTTACGTTGCAGCTTCACATTTCCTCCTTGGAAAATAGCAATTGCGCTTGTTGATTTCGCCGCACCGGACCCGGTGCGGCGCGAACATCATCGTACTCACACCACCGCCTGCCGTCAAACCGCCGGCGCGGCTGCGGGCGGCTGCGGGCGGCCACGGCGGCTGCCGCGGACCGATGAGCAGGGTGGCGCGGCGGTGTGGTACCGTGGGAGAGACGTGATCCAAATCGTGAAACCGGAGGGGGTCGGGAACATCCAGTTGCAGGAGGCGCCGATCCCGGACATCGGCCCGCGACAGGTGCTGGTGCGTACCGAGGCGACGCTGATCAGCCGCGGCTCGGAACTGTTTCGGCGCTACGTGAAGGAAGAGGCGGTGCCGCAGCGCATCATGGGCTACTCGCTGGCCGGCACCGTGGAGCGGGTGGGAGCGGCTGTCGGCGAGTACCGCGCCGGGCAGCGGGTGTTCGTGACCGCACCGCACGCCCAGTACGCGGTAGGCGACGCCGACTCCACCGATGCCCGCCTGGTGCCGCTGCCGGCGGGCGTGACCAGCGAGCAGGCCACCTTCATGCGGCTTGCTACCGAGGCCACGGCGTGGGCCGCGTCGTCGGGCGCCAGCCAAGGCAACACCATCGTGATCCTCGGCCAGGGCGTGGTGGGCAGCCTGATGCTGCAGATCCTGCGCGGCTGCCAGCCGGAACGCATCGTGACCGTCGACCCGCTGCCGCTGCGCCAGCGGCTGTCCCGCGAACTGGGCGCCGACCTGGTGATCGACCCCGCGCAGGACGATCCGGTCGTGGCGATTGGGGAGCTGACCGGCGGGGCGGGCGCCGGCCTGGTGGTGGGCTGCGGCCGTGGTGGTGGACGGCGTCGGCGGCTACGACGGCGTGCGCTCGTTCGAGCAGGCGCAGCACATGGTGCGCCGCCGCGGCACCCTGCAGTTGATCGCCGCCTACCAGCAGCGCCCGCTGCCGCTGGACAGCGCCAGGATCATGCACCGCCGCCTGGTGGCCGGCATCCTGGTGGACGAGCCGCTGTCGCAGATCGCGCTGCGCGCCGCGGCCATGATCGCGAGCGGCCGGATTCAGGCCGACCGCATGATCACCCACCGCTTCCTCTACACGCGCGCCAAGGAAGCCTACGACTTCCTGTGGAATTCGCCGCAAGAAGCCCTCGGCGTCCTCCTGACCTGGCGTGAATAGCGACAAGAATGTGCTGCCATGCCGAACGCCAAAGGGCACTCTGGAGGAAACTGCAGCCCTTTCTGTGGGAGACCGGCATCGCCGCCGGTTTCCTGACCGAAGATGAGGTGCTGGCCCGCATCGATTATCCGAGCTACTTCGACCTGACCGACCAGCCGCTGCCGAGTGATCGGCGCGGTATCGTTGCACGCCTGAGCCACGACCGGATCATTGTCTCCGACGTCGGAGGACGCTGGAACATTACCCAACTCGGGGCAATACTGTTCGCCAAACGGCTCGATCAATTCGATTCGAGCATCGCCCGCAAAGCCATACGCTTCACTTGCTACGACGGGCCGAGCAGGGTGGACGAGGTGATCCACCGGTACGATGAACCGCGTGGTTACGCCGCCGGCTTCGTGAATCTTATCGACTACGTTGACCGGCTGGTGCCGAAGCGCGAACAGATCGGCAAGGCATTCCGAATCGAGCATGCGAGATTCCCTTCCGTGGCCATTCGAGAGCTGATTGCAAACGCCCTCATCCACCAGGACATGACCATTACCGGTGCCGGACCGTCAGTCGAGTTGTTCAGCAATCGCCTGGAGATCACCAATCCGGGAACACCATTGGTCAGCCCGAACCGATTCATCGACGCTCCGCCGCGTTCACGCAACGAGTCACTTGCCGCATTCATGCGCCGCATGAAGCTCTGCGAAGAGCAGGGCACCGGAATCGACAAGGTGATAGCGGCGGTGGAGCGCCAACACATGCCACCGCCTGACTTTCGGGTCGGGAACGGACGGATAGAGGCGACGCGGGCGATACTCTTTGCGTCCGTTGGGTATGCTGAAATGACGATTCAAGAACGGGTGCGGGCTTGCTTTCAACATGCCGCTCTGAAGTATCTCGAGCGCGGCGTGCTGACCAATGCCAGCCTGCGGCAGCGCTTTGGTCTTGCGGCGCGGGACAGCGCCAAGGTGTCGCAGGTGATCCGCTTGGCGCGGGATCGCGGGCTGATCAAACCCGCCGATCCGGACCACCTGCGATCAGGCTACCTGCCTTTCTGGGCGTAGAACCGGCCTCTGTTCCGAACTGCGCTCCTCCCGGCTCCGTACGCGTAGGCGCCCTGGCCGACGAGCGGCGAGAGCTTCATGCACGCCGCGCGGTTCGCCAGCGACTCGGAGCGACACCTCAGGTCGCAGATTGAGCATCCGCGCCGCGGCCTGACAAATGGTCTTCGCCCGGCAGCGGGGGCGTGGCGGCGGGCAGCTTCACGGCGCCGGCGGCGTGGTCGAGCAGGTGCGCCAGTCGCAGTAAGGTGGTGTCGGCGTAGGGGCGGGCGATGAGCTGGGCGGCGAGCGGCAGGCCCGCCGCGGTGTGGCCCGCCGGCACCACGATCGACGGCAAGCCGGCATGGGAGGCCAGGCTGTTGGTGCCGTCGGCCCGCCGCTCCCCCACCCGGCTGGCGCCGATCAGGCTGTAGGGCAGCAGCAGCGCGTGCAGGCGGTGGCGAGTTATCACGTCGACCAGCGCGTCGCGGAGCATCGCCTGCGCCTGCAGCCGCGCCAGGTAGTAGTCGCTTTGCTCGGGCGGCGGCAGCGCCAGGGCCTCGCCGAATCTCCCCTTGAGCCGGTCCACCCCTGCCGCGTCGATGAGCTGCTCGACCGTGCAGTACGGCGCGTCCGGCCCGAGGCGCGCGAAGTAGGCGTTCAGCGCCGGGATCAGCTCGTAGGAGGTCGCGGAGCTCTGCCACGTTTCCAGGGTGCCGACATCCTGCAGGTCGATGTCGGTGAGCACGGGATCGACCATGATCGCGCCCGCGGCGCGCAGCGCCCCCAGCAGTTGCTCCATGATGCGGATGCCTTCGCCGTGGCGCGGCAGGTCGCGCCACATTTCCCGCAGCACGCCGATCCGGAACGCGCCCAGGCTGGCGCCGGCAAGCTGGGACTCGTAGGGCTGCCGGGGAAACCACTCCAGTGCCTCGGTGGTAGTCATGTCCTCCGGGTCCCAGCCGGCGAGGCAGGACAGCGCCGCGGCCAGGTCGAAAGCCGAGCGCGCCATGATGCCGAGGCGGCCGATGGTGGGCGCCATGCACATGCTGCCGGCGCGGCTCACCAGCCCGCGCGACGGGATCAGTCCCAGCACGCCGCTGTCGGCGGCCGGCATCAGCACCGAGCCGCTGGCGTCGGTGCCCAGGCCGAGGGGCGCGTAGTTCGCCGCCAGCGCCGCCCCGGTGCCGCAGCTCGAACCGCCCGGCACGTAGTTTAGGTGATGCGGGTTCAGGGTCTGGCCGCCGAGTGTGCTGGCGCTCATCGGCGCCTTGCCGAACCAGTCGTTGGCGTTGACCTTGGCCAGCACCACCGCGCCGGCATCGTGCAGCCGGCGGACCGCCGCCGCGTCGCGCCGCGGGAATGACTCGGCCAGCGCCGTAAATCCGCCGGTCGTCGGCATTCCGGCCACGTCGATGGTGTCCTTGACCACCACCGGAATGCCGTGCAGCAAGCCGCGCGGCCCTCCATGCGCCCGTTCCCGGTCCAGTTCGCGCGCCCGCTCCAGGGCCTCCGGATTCAGGTTGATCACCGCGTTGATGCGCGGCCCGCGCTGGTCGTACGCCGCGATCCGGTCCACGCAGTGCTGCACCAGCCGTTCCGCCGTCAGCCTGCCGTCGGCGAACGCGCGCCCGATCGCCGGCAACGCCGCCTCCGGCCTAGCCCTCCTCCACTTCATCCAGTGCGCCTACCTTTCTCAGCCGCGGGGAAGCTATTGCTGTTATCCCGGTTACCAAGAGCGTTCCGATGCCGCCGCTTACGACTGAGAATACAGGTCCAAACAATTCCGCCACGCCTCCAGATTCGAGACCCCCAAGTTCATTGGACGCGCTTACAAATACCCCGTTTACAGCGGATACCCTGCCGCGCATTGCATCGGGGGTGATCAACTGTACGAGTGTGTGGCGAATGACCATGCTTACGTTGTCAAATGCTCCGGTCAAGACGAGCATCGCAAATGACAACCAGAAGTTTTTCGATATTCCAAATACGACAGTTGCGATGCCAAATCCGGCTACGGTGAGGAGCAGATTTCTGCCGGCTCTTTGCATCGGGGCCAGGTGTGCCAGTGTGAGTGCCATTAGCAGGGCACCCACGGCGGGTGCTGAGCGCAATATTCCAAATCCCCCGGATCCGACAGTCAAAATACTTTGCGCGTATATCGGCAACAAATACACGGCTCCGCCCAGGAGCACGGCGAACATGTCGAGGGCCATGAGCGACAATAGCAATTGGTTGTTCTTCAAGAACACCAGCCCGCCCAGCAGATCTTGCAATGGTGAAACACGCTCTGCATTCTTGTCGCGTTTTACGGGCGGTACGCGCAATCGGGATAATACCAATAGAAACCACCCTGTACATCCGGCACTTGCCAGGTACGCTGCAGGTACATGAACTGCGGCAATCAAGCCGCCGATCATGGGTCCTACTACCAACGCCATTTGCATCAAGCTCATGCTCCATGCCACGGCATTGGGGAATATTTCGCGCGGTACCAGTTGAGGTACAATTGTGCGCCGTGCAGGTGCGCCGAGTACGGTTACTGCAGCATCGACGACGAGCAGCGCATACATCAGGGCAATTGGTCCCTGTTTCCAGGATACTGCGGCAAGACCCAGAGAGGTTAATGTCGTGCCTGTCAAGCTCAACATCATGACTGTACGTCGGTTAAAACGGTCGGCGAGATAACCCGCGGGGAGTGCGAGGATCATTGTCGGTAGTGCAATTGCCAGACCCACCAGGCCGAGCGCGAGTGCTTGCCCGGTGCGCGCATACATTTCCCATCCTATGGCTGCACTTTGAATTTGCGTGCCGACCAATGCGGCAAACCAGCCCAGTGCGTATAACCGAAATTCCCTGATGCGAAATGCTTCATAGGGATTGTGTCTTGCCAATATGATTCCTATTCGGAAGAATTAGTGAAAGAAGGGTAAAAGTAATCGAGAGCCGAACCAGCGTAAAGCACCGCGATCTGCAGCGGGGTCGCGACTGATTGGTTCGGGGGCGAGCGGGCGGCGGCGGCGGTCAGGGCCCGCAGCCGCGCGCAGTGTGGGCCACACTCACGCCCCGGTCTACACGCACGAGGCTCCCCGCGCTCCCCGCGCTCCCCGCCTGGCCGGTGGCCGCCGCAGCTCCGCGGGTGCTTTCGACGCCGGTTGATCTGTAGTACGGTGGGTCCAACGGAGCGGTTCTTCTTAGCCATGCGCAAAGCCCTGCTGGTCTACCCCGACTTTCCGCCCTCCTACTGGGGCATCGACTACGCCCTGGAGTTGCTCGGTGCGAAGGCCGCGTTCCCGCCGCTCGGGCTACTCACGGTGGCGGCGATCTTTCCTCCCGAATACCAGCTTCGGGTCGTCGACATGAACGTCGCCGACCTGGAGGACGCCGACCTCGACTGGGCCGACATGGTTTTCACGTCGACCATGATCGTGCAGCGGGAGTCCCTGCGCACGGTGATCGAGCGCTGCAATCGCGCCGGCGTTCCCGTTGTCGCCGGAGGGCCCTATCCGACCTCGTGCCACGAAGAGATCGCGGGCGTCGACCACTTCGTTCTGGACGAAGCGGAGGAGACTTTCCCCCGGTTCCTGCAGGATCTCGAGGCAGGCAGAGCCAAGCCGATCTATCGTGAGCCGCGCAAACCCGACGTTACGCGCACGCCGATCCCGCGCTTCGACCTCGTCGAGTTGCAGAACTACCACGCCATGTGCGTACAGTTCTCACGCGGCTGCCCGTTCGACTGCGAGTTCTGCGACATCACCAAGCTCTACGGCCGCGTTCCCCGCACCAAGTGTCCGCAACAGATGGTCGAGGAGTTCGAAGCGCTGTACCGGCTCGGCTGGCGCGGCTACCTGTTCCTGGTCGACGACAACTTCATAGGCAACAAGCGCGATGCCCTGAAGCTGCTGCCGGCGATCGCGCAGTGGCAGCAGACGCACGGGTTTCCGTTCCGGCTGTTCACCGAAGCGAGCGTGAACCTGGCGCGCATGGATTCGGTGATGGACGCGATGATAGAGGCCGGCTTCAACGGCGTGTTCCTGGGCATCGAGACGCCCAACCCGGAAGCCCTGGCGATCACCAAGAAACCGCAGAACATCAGCACGCGCGAACCGGACTACCTGCTGAACGCGGTCCGCAAGATCCAGCACAAGGGCATGCAGGTGATGGGCGGATTCATCCTGGGGCTGGACGGCGATGACGAGCGGGTGTTCGGTTCTCAGGTAAAATTCATTCAGGACGCCGGCATTCCGATGGCGCTGGTCGGGTTGCTGACCGCCCTGCCGGGAACCGACCTCTCCGCGCGGTTGAAATCGGAAGACCGGCTCCTGGACGTAGCCGTCGGCACCAGCACCACGGCCCTGAACTTCGTCCCGCAGATGGACCCCAGGAAATTGCTCGACGGCTACCTGCGGGTGAATTCCACGGTATACGACCCCTCCCTGGAGAACTACTTCGAGCGCTGCCTGACGCTGTTCACGCACCTGAAACCGCTGCCGCACGTGACTCCGTCCCTGCGTCCACACGAGGTCTACCCGGCGCTGATGATGGTGCGCGGGCGCCTTTCCCCGGGCCAGATTCCGGCCTACAGCAGGTTCATCGCGACGGTCTCCAAGAACCATCCATCCATGCTGGCGGAGGCGATCCGCCTGGCGGCGCTGGGCTATCACTTCGAGAAGTTCACCCGTCACCAGCAGTTGTTCCAAGCGTTCAAGGACTTCCTGGAAGCCGAGTTGACGCTGTTCCGGGAGGCCGTGTCGGATCCCGGGACGAATGGGGACAGCTGCGACAGCCGCAGGCAGGCGTTGCTCGCCCGCGTGGACTCACGCTACCGGTCGATACCGGCGGACTTTCGCTTCGCCGCCGACGGCCTCGACGACGTGGTCGCGTCGTTCCGGTCCGCGGTCGACGGCGCGACCAACGGCGCTCCGTCGACTACAACGCAGCCTGGAACGACGACTCCTGATCAACCGGGACCGTCGACACCGTAGCGCGACCGGGCCGCGCAGGTCACCAGCCGCGGGTAGGCACCGCCGAGCGACCCCGCGTGGAAACGGATTTGACGTTGTGCAAGCGCGCTGGGCAGCCGGCCGCTGCCGCCGGTGAACAGACTGCTTTCGGTGTCCAATACACAGTTGCCTGCCTCCTCCGGCGGCAGCAGGTCGATGATCGCGGCAGCCTCGGCCAGCATTCCGTGCCATTCGGAGGCAAGCGCGCGAGCATCCGGCGACTCGCCCTCGAATTCGAGCTGCGCCACTTCGACTGCCGAATAGTGCGTCGTGCGGCGAGCATGCGCGAGCAACGAGCCGGGGCTGTACCCCGGGTCTTTGCCGCACGCGGCCCACAGCAGGTAGCCGAGCGGCTGCAGGCGGCGGTCGGCGTTGATTGCGTCCACCCAATCGCGCACCTCAAGCCGTCCGACCATCGCCAGGACCTTGTTGGTGGCCAGGTCGAAGGGGTGCAGCGTCAGTCCCAGTTGTTCATGCTCCATGAGCGGAAAGAAGCGGAACGCACTGTCGCGAACCCACTCCATGCGTACGCCGTCGCCCGACTTGGCGACGACTGCCGCCACGAAACCGGGTAGTTCACGCAGCGTAGATACCGAGTAGCCGGCGTGCTCCAACAGCCGGCGATCAGTTGCAAACGAAGCGTGCACGGCTTCTTCCGCATCGTGGAATATGTCGATGTCGCGTGACAGGCGGGTTCCGTCGAGGAGCAGATTGAGGGCTACGCCGCCTGCAACGTAACTGACTCCCGATTGCTTTCGCTGGTCGGCTATGAGCCGGCAGATGGAACGCTGGAATTGTGTGACAGCCATCGCAGGAGCTGCTGCGCTTCGACGAATCCGGCGCGGTCACCGCAGGACACGATGCGGCGCAGTACCATACGAGCCACCGCTTCCTGTCCCAGGTCCGGATCTTCCTTGAGGTCCCACAAGCACTCCGCACCGTAGCGTGCGACCAGAACGCGCAGCCGATCCTGGTAATCCACACGGTCCTGCGGTTCGCGCCTGCTTTGCGGCTCGCCCATATCACCCGTATACCACTATTCCCGTCCGGATTCCAGCCGGACACCCTGCAGCTGCACATGGACGGCATCGACGGCACCGACCGCGCCTTGGTCACCAGGGGCATGATCCAGGGCCGGCGCGAGATCCTGCAGTTGCTGGAGGTGATGCGAAAGCACTTCCCCGGCCATCGACGACTCCTGATCAACCGGGACCGTCGACCAGCCAGTCCTCCACTACCAAGCCCGGCACACGTCTGAACTCGTCGGTGTTGTGCGTAACCAACGTTGCCCCCAAGAACCGGGCGTGCGCGGCGATCAGAAGATCGTTGTACCCGATTGGGCGACCGATGCGCTCCAACTCACTGCGTATCTCGCCGTAATGACGATCGGACTCCCTGGTCCCCGCCGGTGCCACCCGCGGCGGCTGACCGCCGACAAGCGGCAGAGCCGCGAGCAGTTGCAGTTGGCGCTGCGCGTGGTGCGGCGGCGGAGCCCAGCTTCAACGAGGGGCTGTCCCTGGCCGTGGACCGGGCGCTGCATCACCTGGACGTGCGGCCGCGGCTCTGAATTCGATTGTATACGAAATACACTCCCATCGACGGGATTATTTCGTATATAATCGCAATGTGATCGAGATCCGCCGCGAGCACTACCTCTCCCGGCTCCATCGCTTCCTCGATGCGCCGGTGATCACCGCGGTCGTGGGACTGCGCCGCGTCGGCAAGAGCGTCCTGCTGCGCCAGTTCGCGGAGTCGCTCCGCGAGCATCGCCAGGTCGTCTACGTGGACATGGAGTCCCTGGAGTTCGACCACGTGCGCTCGGCGCGCGACCTGTTCGACCTGGTCGACGCCACCACCCGGCGCGATCGGGAGCGGGTGGTGATTGTCGACGAGGTGCAGCAGATCCACGAGTGGGAGCGAGCCGTGGCCTCACTGAACAGCCAGGACCACACCCAGGTGGTGATCTCCGGGTCCAATGCCCGGATGCTCGCGTCCGAGCTTGCCACGCACATTGCCGGCCGGTACGTCACGATGCAGGTGTTTCCCCTCACGTTACGGGAGTTCGAGGAGCTCCATCGCCAGCGTGCCGGGGACACGCCGGCGGGCTCCGAGCTGTTCCGCCGCTACCTCAGGATCGGCGGCCTGCCGGGACTGCTGCACACGGACCTGAGCGACATCGTCATCGAGCAGATGCTGACCGACATCGTCAGCACGATTCTGATTCGCGATGTCGTACGCCGCCATCGTATCCGCGACGTGGCCCTGTTCGAGGCGATTACGCAGTTCGCGGTGGACAGCGTCGGAAGCCTGGTGTCGGCGAAGCGCATCGCCGACTTCATCAGGAACCAGGGACGGTCGACCGCGGTCGACACGGTGCTGAACTACCTGGCCCACCTGGACGACGCCTTCCTGCTGAACGAGGTCCGCCGCTTCGACCTGCGCGGCCGGCGGCTTCTGCAGGTCAACCACAAGTACTACCTGGGCGATGTCGGACTGCGCAACGGCATCATCGGGTTCCGGGAGGGCGACGTTGGCGGCATGCTGGAGAACCTGGTGTACCTGGAGCTCAGGCGCCGCGGCTATGAAGTATGGGTAGGTTGGGCGGGGTCACGCGAGATCGACTTCGTCGCGCAGAGCCGCGCGGGACGCCAATATATACAGGTGGCGTACCTGCTGGAGACGCGCGCCACCATCGAGCGCGAGTTGAGTGCGTTTCGGGTGATCACCGACTCGTACCCGAGGACACTTCTTACCCTCGACCCTCATCAGCCGGCCGATTTCGAGGGCGTGAGACATCAGTCGATAATCGACTTCCTGCGTGGCAGCCCGCTCGGCGGCGAGCGGTAGCATCCGCCGCGCATCACAGTATTACCGGCAGGGCCTGGCGGCGGCGTCAGCCTGGATTCGACCAGCCGCCGTAGTCCCCGCCTTCAAAGGGTTGCGGGTACCCGAGCAGGGTGACCATGCTGAGCAGCTGTCCGCGGTGATGGGTGCCGTGGGTCACGAGGTGGAACAGTTGATTCAATCGCCGCTCCTCCGCAAGCACGCCGTGCTCATGGGACTCTTTCGCGGCCGCGAGCCATGAGGCGCCCGTCGCGGCCATTCGGTGCCGGATCTCCTGCAGGGTCTCGGCCTCGTCGTACGGCGGCCAGGCGGGCTGCTCGATTGTCGGGCCGACGCAACCGCTCCATCCGCGCATCACGTCGGCGACGTGGGAGATCGTCCGATGCGCGGTGCGCTGTCCGAATCCGAAATCGCGCCGGCACTCTTCGTCAGGCAGGCCGACAAGGAAATCGAGCATACGAAGGTTGCACCATACCTCATACTCCACCAGGTTGAAGATCGTCTCCGAGTAATCCGTCATCAGGCCTGATTCTACCACCTCCGTGTAAATCCTCAGACCTCGATCAGCTCGAATACGCCGAATGTCCGATAGTCGCGGGCGTTCGATGTCACGATCGTGGTGATGCCGCACCCGTAGTACGTAGCCGCGAGCATCGTGTCGAGCAGTCGTTTGCGACCGAGCCCGTGGTTCCTCATCCAAGCCAGGAACTGCGCCACGCACTCCTCATCCGGGAATACCCTCGCTACTTCCCGAGCGTTCCACCAGAAACCAGCCTTCCCGACCGCCAGATCCACGGAGAGTGGCCGCTTGAAGCGACGTGGGTCGGTCGCGATGTGCACGAACTCGGTGAGCACCTGTGGCGCCAGCGCCGCTTCGCGGTCACGGCCCAGAATCCGTTCGCGCAGCACCCCAAGCGCTGCGGCATGCGACTCGGACTCCCGGATCTCAAGCTGAACCAGGAACGTCGTATCAATCCCGACCATCGTCGAGCAGTTCGGCCAGCAGGTCATCCCCGCGGCGCAACGGCGTCAGCACCCGGCCCACGGATACCGGGCTCAGATCGGCCAGCGTGGTGGAGCGGACGATCCGCCGTTCGCGGAACTCCTCCATCGCCTGCCGAATCAGCTCGGACGCCGTCCGATCCTGCGCCTTGGCGATGTGCTGGAAGTCCCGATAGACCGGCTCCGATACATTTATCGTAATGGTCTTCATAAATGAACTGTCATGTATGTGTGGACCTCTGTCAACGCCGATACGTCATGTCGCTGGAGCCGCCGGATACCTGGTTCAGCGCGGGAGTGTTCTCTCCGGCGGTGGGGGCCGGTACGTTGGAAACAGGATGAGTAGCCTCGATACCCTGACCAGATCAACATCAACGGACAGCCGGGCGGCGGAGCCGAGCTTCAACGAGGGTCTGTCGCTGGCCGTGGACCGGGCGCTGCGCCACCTCGATCTGCCGCCCGGCCTGCCGGAGCAGATCAAGGCGTGCGACTCGGTGCTGCAGGTGCACTTCCCGGTGCGGCTCGACGACGGCGTACTGCACATCTTCCGCGGCTGGCGCGCCACCCACAGCTCGCACCAGTTGCCGGCCAAGGGCGGCATCCGCTACGCCACCTGCGTCGACCAGGACGAGGTGGAGGCGCTGGCCGCGCTGATGACCTACAAGTGCGCGCTGGTGGACGTCCCGTTCGGCGGCTCGAAGGGCGGCGTGCAACTCGAGCCCGGCCAGTACTCCGAGCGCGAACTGGAGGCGATCACCCGCCGCTACGCGCGCGAGCTGATCTCGCGCGGCTACCTGAGCCCCGGCGGCAACGTGCCGGCGCCCGACATGGGCACCGGCGCGCGCGAGATGGGCTGGATCGCCGACGTGTACCGCACCATCCACCCGGAGGAGATCAACGCACTGGCGTGCGTCACCGGCAAGCCGGTCACCTCCGGCGGCATACCGGGCCGCACCGAGGCGACCGGGCGCGGGGTGCAGTTCGCCGTGCGCGAGCTGTTTCGCCGTCCCGAGGACCTGGCGCTGGCCGGCCTCGACGGCGGGCTGGAGGGCAAGCGGATCGTGGTGCAGGGGCTCGGCAACGTCGGCTTCCACCTGGCCCGTTACCTGTCCGAGGAAGACGGCGCGCTGATCGTCGGCGTGATGACCCGCGAAGGCGCGGTGCTCGACGACGGCGGCATCGACGTTGCCGGGCTGCGCGCCCACCTGGACCAGTACGGCAGCGTTGACCGATACCCGCGCGGGCGCACCGACGTGGATACCGACGCGTTCCTGGCCACCCCCTGCGACCTGCTGGTCCCGGCGGCAGTCGAAGGCCAAATCCACCGCGGCAACGGCGCCGGCGTGCAGGCGAAGCTGGTGGTGGAGGCGGCCAACGGCCCGGTTACCTACGGCGGCGACGAGATTCTGCGCGAGCGCGGAATCCCAGTGCTGCCCGACCTGTTCGTGAACGCCGGCGGCGTGACCGTGTCCTACTTCGAGTGGATCAAGAACCTGTCGCACATCCGCTTCGGGCGCATGGACCGCCGTCTCGACGAGGGGCGCGGCGCGCGCATCGTGGGCGCCCTGGAACAGATGACCGGCCGCCCGGCGGACGCGGCGCTGCGCGCCGAGCTGGTCACCGGCGCCGACGAACTGACGCTGGTGCGCTCAGGGCTCGACGACACCATGCGGCAGGCCTACGACGAAATCAGCGACACCTTCCACCGCGGCGACGGCATCCACGACTACCGCACCGCCGCTTACGTGGTCGCCCTCCGCAAGATCGCCAACACCTACTTCGACCTCGGCATCTAGCCCGGCGGCCCGCGGTAGCATCCGGCGTCCGCGCACCGGATTGCCGGTCGCGCCGGTCGTCGCGTGCGGGGTTGACGGATCGGGCGGTTGGCGCTTAGGTGGGGACGAGCCTGCCATGCCGATGACCACGCGCGCCGCCATCCAGACCGCCAGCGGCCAGCCGCTCATCATTGATGAACTCGATCTTCCCGATCCGCGCCCGGACCAGGCGGTCCTGAAGCTGCTCGCCAGCGGAATATGCCACTCGCAGGTGCACGAACTGCACGACGGGCGGACGCGCCCGACCGCGTTCGGCCACGAAGCCACCGGCGTGGTGGTGAAAGCCGGCAGCGCGGTGACGCGGGTGCGGGAGGGCGACCGGGCCATCGTTACCTGGGTACGGCGAGAGCCGTTGCGAATGGGGCAGGACGACCGCTGGTGCGGCGCCACCTACCGCGACAGCCCCATTCCGTGGCCGCACTTCACCTGGAGCGAGCACACCATCGTCTCGGAACAGTACCTGGTGCCGATCGCCGCCGAGGAGCCGGCCGACCTGTGTTCGATTATCGGTTGCGCGGTACTGACCGGCGCCGGCGCCGTAATCCACACCACGCGGGTGCAGCCGGGCGACTCGGTGGCGTTGTTCGGGGCTGGCGGCGTGGGGCTGTCGGCGGTACGCGCGGCGGCGATCCGGGGCGCCGATCCGATTATTGCCGTGGACCTGCGCGCCGACAAGCTGCGCCTGGCCCGCGAGTTCGGCGCCACGCACGCGGTGAATGCGAGCGAGACCGACCCGGTGGAAGCGGTGGTGGACCTGAGCGGCGGCGGCGTCGACTACGCGTTCGACGCGATCGGCGTGCGACAGACCACCGAGACCATCAACGAGGTCACGCGCCCGGGGTCGATGGGCGCCGGCAACGAGGGCGGCACCGCGGTCCTGATCGGGGTGCCGGGAAACGAGATGACCCTCGATCCGCGCGCCATGCTGTCCGCCCACCGCCGCTACGCGACCAGCTTCGGCGCCTCCAATCCCGACCGCGACTTTCCGATCTTCCTGCGCTGGTACCGGGACGGGCTGTTCCCGCTCGACCGGCTGGTCACCGACCGCTACCGGCTGGAGCAGATCAACGAGGCGTGCGCGGCGCTGAAGGCGGGCGAAGTGATGGGCCGCGCCATCATGGAATACGAATAAGAAAGGAACGGGGGATGAGCGAGACGAGCAAGCGGCAGCAACTGCTGGACGACGGATTCTGCGTGTTTCCGGGGCTGCTCGACGGCGGCCTGCTGGCGCGCCTGCGGCTGGCCAGCGACCGGCTGCTCGATGCATACCCCGAAGAGGAGCGGCAGCAGCGCGGCAACCAGGGCAGCGTGGTGAGGATCCGCTTCCAGGACCGGGCATTCGCCGAGCTGGTCGCCTGGCCGCCCACCTGGGCGGCGCTGCGCGAGTTGGGCTTCGACGGCGCGCGCTACTGGGCCGGCTCGGTCATCTGCAAGGAGGCGCACTCCACGCGCCTGTACTGGCACCAGGACTGGGTGTGGTGGTCGGAACCGGAGAGCGCCGACCCGGTGCCGCACCAGTTGTTCCTGATGTGGTACCTCACCGACACCCGGCCCGAGAACGGCTGCCTGCGCGTGCTGCCGCAGTCGCACCGGCGCCGCCTGGAAGCGCATGACCTGATCGGCAGCCACGACGACGGCATCCGCCACCAGGACCCCGCCACCGCGGCCGGCTACCAGACGCTGCCCGGCGAGGTGGACGTGCCGGTGACGGCGGGCGACCTGGTGGTCGGCGACTCGCGCGTGCTGCACGCCGCGCATGCCAACACCACCGGCGAGCGGCGCACCGTGCTCACCACCTGGTACCTGCCGCGCTACGCCGAACTGAGCGAGCGGCTGCGCGCCTCCTACCAGGGAAACATCGAGCCGCCGCCGGATTCGCTTCCGGCGGATGAATTGGCGATGATCCAGCCGCACCTGACCGACTACCAGGGCGACGCCGAGCCGGCGCTGCGCAGCTATGAACTGAGCGGCTACCTCAAACCCGCCGCGCGCGGCTAACCGCTGGCGCAACGACGCATACGACAAGGAGAGAAACGACGATGGGACGCTTGAAGAACAAGGTGGCGCTGATTACCGGCGCGGCGCGCGGCCACGCGCAGGCAATGGCCAGGCGGTTCGCCGCCGAGGGCGCGCTGCTGGCGATTTGCGACCTGTGTCCGCCCGAGGAACTGGACGCGACCACCGGCGCGCAGGTCCGCGAGGCGGGTAGCCGCGCGCTGTGCTTCCGCACCGACGTATCGGACGAGCAGCAGGTGAACGAGATGGTAGCGCGCACGCTCGCCGAGTACGGCCACATCGACATCGTGGCGCCGGTGGTCGGCATCGCCGGCCCCACCAAGGACCTGTGGGACCTCGAACTGGCCGAGTGGAAGCAGGTGCTGGCGGTCAACCTCGACTCCATCTTCCTGTGCTGCAAGGCGGCGCTGCCGTCGATGATCGAACGGCGGCGCGGCAGGATCATCATGTTCAGCTCGCCGACCGGCAAGCAGCCGCTGGCGCACCGCTCCTCCTACGCCACCAGCAAGATGGCGGTGATCGGTCTTACCCGCACGCTGGCGGCCGAGGTAGGCCGCTACAACATTACCGTCAACGCCATCTGCCCCGGCGGCCACTCGGCGCGCGACCACGAACTCGCCAAGGCGTTCGCGGAGTACGTCGGCGAGCCGTTCGACGAGGATACCTACATCAACTACCGGCCCGGCCCCAAGCCGGCCAACAAGGTGCTGTGCGGCCACTGGCTGCAGGCCGAGGGCTACGTGCAGGACCACGGCACCTCCGACGATGCCGCCGCCATGGCGGTGTTCATCGCCTCCGACGAGGCCGGCAGCTTCACCGGCCAGGACGTCAACACCCCCGGCGGCTACGTGATGTGGTAGTGGTCGAGGCCGCGGTGCTTCAGTCACAGCCGGTTGCGCGAGCGAGAGCGAGACAGATCTGGCGCATCTTGTTTGCCGGAAGGCGCCCGATGAAACGGCTCAGCCGTGCCTTTTCCACGGTCTGTACGTGATCGAGGTTGGCGGCCGAAGCCCCCTTGAGGCCCTCGTCCACGCCGACCGCCACCTCGGCGGGAGAACCGTGAATGGTCGACGTTATGGGAGCGACCATCACGGTGTGCAGCAGCGGGATTACTTCCTGACGGCTGATAATTACTACCGGGCGCCGTTTGTCCGGGGACTTGAACGCATACTGCCAGATCTCTCCCCGATTCAGCCCCCCGGCCACGAGCCTTCCTCACTCCAGCCGGCCAGTTCCTCGCCGTCGAGCCCGCCCGCATAGGCATCGCGGTACTGCTCGGCAATCAGGTGCCGCTGTCTGCGTTGCAGAAACTCCGCCGCCGCGCGCCGCAGAATCGCCGACCGCCCCTCCCGGCGCACCTCCTCCGACGCATCGAGCCGCGCCAGGAGCGCCTCGTCGAACATGACCTGTATAGGTTTCATGTACATAGTATATGTTGACGATTCACGTACATCCAGAACCGCAAGCACGCAAAGCACGCTCAAAGCATGCACCACGGGGTTGACTGAGGGCGCAAGAAAGAGTACAAGGCGCCAAAGCGCATGGGACGGAACCGCCGGAGCATGCCTACTAGTAAATCAGAGGAGGAGCAAATTGATGCTTCACTCCATCAGGAGGGCGGCGGCAGTCGGGCTTGGGCTCGTGCTCGCAGCGACCGCCCTATTTGCCTCGGCCGCCGAAGAAGCCGCCGCCGAGGCCGAGTTCGTCACCGTAGAACTGACCAAGCTCGACGGCACCACCATGACCAGGGAGTACGAGAAACCGCGCTACGGCGGCACGATCACGATGAACCGCGAGATCCTGCTGGTCTCGTTCTCGCTCTGGGATCCACGGAGCGGTGGCGGACCGCACGAGCTGGCGAACGTCCAGCCTACCAACCAGCGCCTCTCGCAGTTGGACTGGGCCCATGGTCCGTCCGGCACCGGTGACTACGACGTGCGGCAGTACACAGCGGCGAACCCACCAGCCCTAGCTGTTCCCATGCTGGCGGAGAGCTGGACAATTCCCAACCAGACGTCGATGGTGTTCAAGATTCGCAAAGGCATCCGCTTCTGGGCGGAAGAGGACGTAGCGCAGGCGAATCCCGGGCTGCAGGCTGACTACGGGCGCGAGCTGACTGCCCATGACGTGGTCTTCTCGAAGAACACGTCGAACTGGTACCAGCAGGGCCTGCCCGGCGTTGCCACCTATACCGCCCTCGACGACTACACCCTGGAGGTGTCGTGGCCGGAGCCCGACCCGCTTCTCACGGCTTTCCAACTATCAATGTACCTGTTCGTCTTCAACAGCGGGATGGCGAACATCCCGGACAGCGAATGGGGGGACTGGCAAAACGCACTCGGTACCGGCGCCTACATCCCCACCGACTATGTGCCTGGCAGCACGGTCACCTACAAGCGCAACCCCAACTACTGGGAGAACGATCCGATTCACCCCGAGAATCAGTTGCCGTACGCTGACAACCTCCGCATCGTCGACTTCGACGACGAGGCGTCGATCATCGCAGCGCTGCGAGCCGGGCAGCTCGACCTGACCAATGGCCTCGGCTCGTCGGGCAAGTGGGGGCTGCAGCTCAAGGACACGAACCCCGAGATTGGCCAGGCTCCCGCCGCCCCGACCCCAACGGTCTGGGTGCCGCGCGTGGACCTGCCGGACAACCCGTTTAGTGACATCAAGGTGCGGCAGGCGCTGATGATGGCCATTCCGCGCGACGAGGTCGTCGAGGACTTCTACGGCGGATTCGCGCTGCAGTACTCGTATCCGACGTTTCCGACGTTCCCGGATTACTTTGTCGAGTACGAGGATCTGCCGACCGAGCCCACGCTACCTGGTTCGTGCGCCAGCGCTCGCGACGTGGTCACCTACAATCCCGACAAGGCGAGGGATTGTCTCGCTCAGGCGGGGTTCCCGGACGGCTTCGAGTTCGACCTGTGGAGTCCCCCGGGTGAGGCCGAGTTCAACGAGCTCTACCAGGGTTACTGGAACGAGGTGGGCATCCGCGCCAACCTCAAGGTGGTCGAGGGCGCGGTCTGGCAGTCGGTCAAAGACAGGGAGGACCACCTCGGGCTGACGAGCTGGACGCCGGGCATGTGGCAGCAACAATACGAGCTGCTTTTCAATCAGCTGACTAGCAACGCCACGGTCAACAGCGCGCGGACGTCCGAACCGATGTACGATGCGATCGCCGCAATTGTGACTACCGAGTTCGACGAACAGAAGCGGATCGCGGCGTATCGGGAGTTCTTTCCGAAGGCGCTGGAGGATAGCGCGTATCCGCACGGCGTCGCGTTCGACAAGCTGACGTTCTGGAACCCATGGGTGAAGGGCTACAGCGGAGAGATGAGCAACGTCGGCATCCAGGGCTGGCACTCGGTGGCCAAGAACATCTGGATCGACCAGAACATGCAGCCGTAGCGGCCTTATCGGCACTGCGATAAGCTGACCAGGGGGTTGGCGGGGTTTCCTTCGGAGACTGTCGCCAGCCCCTTTACTTTCAACCAAACTTTCAACCAAGCCGGAGCTTGATGACCGCTTACATCATCAGACGGGTCATTCTGATCATCCCCACGCTGTTCATCGTCTCGCTGCTGGCGTTCTTCTTGATCCGCTGGATTCCCGGCGACGTCATCGACCTGATGGTGGCGATCATGCAGCAGTACGTGTCCCTCGGAAGCACGACCACGGATCTGGTGGGCAGCAGCGAGGAGGTGGTGGCGCAGCTTGCGCAGACACTGCGCGAACAGCTTGGACTGGATGTCCCGGCGCACATTCAGTACCTGCGCTGGCTTGGGGATCTGTTCCGGGGCCAGCTCGGAGATTCGCTGTGGACCAGGCAGCCGGTCGGAACGGACATCCTGTTCCGCCTGCCGATATCTCTCCAGCTCGGCCTGATGGCGATCATCTTCTCGCTGGTGATTGCGCTGCCGGTCGGCATCATTTCCGGGATCCGGCCGGACTCGGGCATCGACCAGGTTCTGCGCAGCTTTGCCATTCTGCTGGTTACCGTTCCGGCTTTCTGGCTCGGCACAATGGTCGTTGTCTACCCGGCGCTGTGGTGGGGATGGGCGCCGCCGCTGTTCTTCGTCCAATTCGGTGACGATCCGCTCGGCAACCTGGCCCAGATGTTCGTGCCGTCACTCATCCAGGGGATGCTGTTGTCGGGAATCATAATGCGATTTACGCGCACCATGATGCTGGAGGTGCTGCGCCAGGACTACGTCCGCACCGCATGGGCGAAGGGGCTGCGGGAGCGGGTGCTGGTGGTGCGCCACGTCCTCAAGAACGCCACGATTCCGGTAATCACGATGATCGGACTGCAGTTGCCGGTCCTGATTGGCGGGGCCGTGATCGTGGAGAAGATCTTCAACATACCGGGCCTCGGATCGCTGATTATCGAAGCACTCGAGAAACGTGACTACCCCGTAGTCACCGCCGTAAACCTGCTCATGGCTGGGGTCGTGCTGGTCGTCAATGTCTTGATCGACGTCAGTTACGCCTATCTCGACCCGCGGATCCGCTACGACTGATGGCTGACACCGCGGCGCCCAAGGCGCCGGCCGCCGATCAGCGCCCACATACGTCACTCCTGCGCCAGACCCTCTCCCGGTTGTTCCGGGAGAAGAAGCTGGGCGCCGTCGGGCTGATCATCATGGTGCTGTTTCTGTTGGTCGGCATCTTCGCCGACGTGCTTGCCACCCACGACATGTTCGAGCAGAACGTCCCGCGGCGTTTGGAGGGGCCGTCGTCCGACTATCCCCTGGGCACCGATCAGTTCGGGCGCGACGTGTACAGCCGGGTGGTGCAGGGCGCCCGCATCTCGATGCTGGTCGGCATCGCCGCCAGCCTGATTGCGGTGGTGGTGGCGACCGTGTTCGGACTCCTGCTGGGATACTTCGGCGGGGTGGCGGATCTGATTGGCCAGCGGGTGGTGGATGCCGTGCAGGCGTTTCCGTGGCTGTTCCTGATCATTACGGTGATGTCGCTGCTCGGGCCGGGCATCCCGCAGGTCATCATCGTCCTGGGCGTACCCTGGGGCATCGTCAACATCAGGACCGTGCGCAGCGTCGTGCTGAGCGTGAAGGAAACCCCCTACGTGGAAGCGGCGCGGGCGACCGGCGCCGGCACCCTGCGCATCCTTGCCCGCCACATCGCGCCGCAGCTTGTCGCGCCGATGATCGTCCTGTTCACCGTTTCGGTGGGCGGCAACATCCTTGCCGAGGCGTCGGTGAGCTTCCTCGGCTTCGGCATACCGCCGCCGCAGCCGAGCTGGGGCAGCATGCTGAGCATAGAGGGCCGCTCCTACATGCTGGAGGCGCCGTTGTTGGCGTTCTGGCCCGGACTGTGCCTGGCCATCGTGGTGTTCGGCATCAACATGTTCGGCGACGCGCTGCGCGACCTGCTCGACCCGCGCCTGCGCGGCGGCATCGGCCGATTCGGCGCCGAGGCCCCGCCCGCCGACCGCAATTGAACGAAGATTCGATTGCTGCCGTGCGGGGCGGCTCCGCGGCGTTGGCCAGCGCCCGATGCAGAACGTCCGGCGTCAACCTCGCGGGTAGCGGCGGCGTGGAGCTGTGCGTGAACGAGACGGTGGGGGCTGGCGGTGCTCACTCCTCGCAGTATTCGAATGTCCCGTCTCGCGTTCTGGTGTAGCTTCGTTCCGACTCGCCGCGCCACAACGTCAGCGTGTCCCCGCACCTGCGCCATGTGCGAGTCTGTGGAGCCTCCGCGGCACCGTCCTTTCCCACGAACACGAGGATGAGCTGATCGTCGCGCTTGGCCTCGTAGTTGCCGCGTCCAAGCACGGTGGGGATGGTGCTCACGCCAGCGTGGGTCACGGTCCACTCGAACTCTCCGGAGTCGGTAAACGTCCACGCGTAGATGCTTCCACCCGCGTGCCGGTAAAACCATTCACCGGCGAATTCCGGCGGATCGGCGTCCTGCTCCTGCGCCGACGCCTCGGCGGATACGGACATTGCCGCGGTCACGGCCGCAATCGCCACGGCCAAAACGATGCGGGCCGTTGTTGCGTGTCCTCTTGAGTACGAATTCATCTGAACGCCATCCGAAAAATTGACATGCCCGGTGGGTAGTCATCATACTAAATTGAATCCGACATTTGAGGAGGGACCGAGTGAGATTTTCATTCCCAATTAAGTTAGGAGTCTTGGCGCTCGCGCTGGGCTTCGCGCTGGCGGCGGCTACTCTGTGGGCGTCACCCGCCAGCGAGACGATGGTGGCCGATGTCGAGATGGTGACCGTGGAGCTAACGCGCACCGACGGCACCACGATGAGCATAGAGGTAGAGAAGCCACGCTACGGCGGCTGGGCGACGGAGGCCGTCCTGGGGGGCACTACCACCGACCCGACCGGTCCGAGCCATTTGGCCTGGCCATCGCAACCGCCCTACGATCGACTAGTAGTGGTCGACTGGGCGCGCGGAGTCTCAGGCACCGGCGAGTTCAGCAAGCCGGGCGACGTACCGCAGGTCTGGTGGATCGGCGACGCGGCCGAAAGCTTCGAGCAGACCGGTCCCACCAACGTCGTATTCCATATCCGGCGCGGCATTCACTTCTGGGACAAGGAGAACGTCGTGAACCCCGTGCCCGAGCTGGAGTCGGCGTACGGACGGGAGGCGAACGCCCACGACGTGGTGTTCTCGGCCAACTCGCAGAAGGAGAACCCGGCCTCGGGCGCCTGGCCCAACTTCACCTGGACGGCGCGCGACGACTGGACCGTGGACGTCGACTGGGCCGGCCACGGGGCGGACTATACGTGGGAGAACTTTCGGCTACTGGGTAATATGACCCTGCGTCCGGTGGAAGCCGAGGGCGTGGACATGGTCGACTGGCGCAACGCGCTCGGCACCGGGCCCTTCATCTGGTCCAACTACGTCGATGGCAGCGTCGCCGAGTACGTCAAGAACCCCAACTACTGGGGCACGGACCCGCTGTTTCCCGAGAATCAGCAACCGTACATCGACGGGTTCCGCATGATTCCGTTCGCCGAGATCGAGGCGGTCGGAGCGGGCCTGCGTACCGGTCAGATCGACCGTAACGGCAGTTTGTTCGCGTTCCTCCCGGAGCGCTGGAAAGACTCCCTCTCCGAGACCAATCCCGAGCTCAACTCCCGCGTGGGCCAGTGGCGCCAGGCGATATTTCACATGCGCCAGGACCTGCCGGGCAGCAAGTTCGCCGACATGCGGGTGCGGCAGGCGTTCATGCTCGCCATTCCGCACCAGGAGGTGAATGACCAGTTCTACGCCGGCGCCGGGCTCACCTACGCGTGGCCGGCGTATCCGACCACCGGAGCGTTCTTCGTCCCGCTGGAGGACCTGCCCACCGAACCGCTGCTCGCGCACGAGGGGTCGGGGGCGAGCGCCCATTCATTGATCGGTCGCGATCTCGACAAGGCGCGCAAGCTGCTGGCGGACGCCGGCTATCCCGACGGCTTCGAGTTCGAGGTGATCACACCGCCGGAGTTCCAGCACTTCACCGAGCTGTACTCCGGCTACTGGGACGACATCGGCCTGATCGCCAACATCAATGTTCAGGAGTCGGGGGTCTACTCGACCATCATGGTGAACGGCGAGCATCAGGAGATGGTCGCCAACGACTGGGGTAACGGCCCGAGCGCGTTCTCGACGCTGGTCCACTACTACGACAACAACAGCTCGTGGAACTACTCGCGCGCCGCCACGCCGGTGTACGACCAGTTCCGCGCCGAGATTGCCGGCCTGCCGCCGGCCGACGGGATCGCGCGCTACAACGAGTATTTTGTGTACGCGCTGGAACGCTCCGACACCATCCCGGTCGTTGCCGAGCCGACCTTCCTATTCTGGCAGCCATGGATCAAGGGCTACAATGGCGAGAAGGGAGTCGCGGTCGACCGCTGGCTCGCCTTGTCCCGGTTCTACTGGGTCGATACCGACATGAAGCAGCAGATGTCCGGGCGCGGACCAAACGAGTAACCCCGCCCACGATTATCCTAGCGCGAGGGTGGCGCTTTAGTGTGGTGTCGCGCGAGCGGCACCGCACACGCGCCCCCGTTCAGCGATGATGCAGACCTACATCATCCGCCGGCTGCTGCTCATCGTGCCGACGGTCTTCATCGTCACCGTCATCGTGTTCTTCTCGGTTCGTCTGATTCCCGGCGACGTGGTGGACATGATGGTGATGGGGATGGCGCGCGGCGCCGGCGTAGAGGACCCGAGGGAGTTGATCCGGGCCAAGCTCGGGCTGGATCAGCCCCTGGTGGCGCAATACGTGACGTGGGTGACGGGCGTGCTGGGCGGCGACCTAGGCGACGCGCTGGTAAGCCGTGAGTCCGTCACCAACTTGGTCCTGAACCGTCTCCCGGTCTCCCTCGAGGTCGGCGCGCTTGCGATCCTCATATCGCTGGCCATTGCGCTGCCGGTCGGCATCTACTCCGGCATACGGCCCGATACCGTCGGGGACTACCTGCTGCGCAGCTTCTCGATCCTGCTGATCACCGTGCCCGGGTTCTGGATCGCGCTCATGGTGTGGGTGTATCCCGCGCTTTGGTGGGGCTGGGCGCCGCCGATGATCTACACCCGGTTTTCGATGAACCCGATCCGCAACCTCACGTCGCTGATCATCCCCGCGAGCATCCTCGGCATGTGGCTGTCTGGCGTGACGATGCGGTTGACGCGCACCATGATGCTGGAGGTGCTGCGCCAGGACTACGTCCGTACCGCGTGGTCTAAGGGGCTGCAGGAACCGGTGGTGGTGGTCCGTCACGTGTTGCGCAACGCGATGCTGCCGGTGGTCACCATGATCGGTCTCATGCTGCCGGTTATGGTCGGCGGCGCCGTGATCGTCGAGACGCTGTTCCAGCTTCCCGGCCTGGGGAGCCTCTTGGTATTCGCCATCGAACGGCGCGATTACATCGTGGTGTCCGGCATCAACCTGGTGGTGGCCGGCTTCGTGTTGATCGTCAACCTGCTGATCGATCTGACCTACAGCTTCCTCGACCCCCGCATTCGGTACGACTAGTGAGTCAGCCGGCGGAAATAACGGGGGTCGGGACAGGCGCGGCCACGAGACAGCACCGCCTCTGGGAGTTGCTGCGCCGGTTTGCCCGCGAGAAGCGCATCGGCGCGATTAGTGGCATCCTCGTGCTCTTGTTCCTGCTCGTGGGCATCTTCGCCGACCTGCTCGCGCCCTACGGCCTGCGCGACCAGGAGCTCTCGCGCCGGTTGCTGCCGCCGTCGGCCGAGTGGCCGCTGGGAACCGACCAGTTCGGCAGAGACCAGTTGAGCCGCGTTATCCATGGCGCACGAGTGTCGATGGTAGTAGGCATCGCCTCCAGCGCGCTCACGATCGTCGTGGCGATGGCGCTTGGACTGCTGTGCGGCTATTGGGGCGGGGCGTTCGATCTCATCGTGCAACGCTTCGTCGATGCCTGGCTGACGTTCCCTTGGTTGTTCATCGTGCTTACGGTGATGTCAATTCTCGGTCCCGGCCTGCTGCAGGTGATCCTGGTGCTGGGCATCTCGTCCGGGATCGGCAATACCCGTACCGTGCGCAGCGTGGTGCTGAGCGTGAGGGAAGCGATGTACGTGCAGTCTGCGCGAGCGGTCGGCGCGGCCACCTTCAGGATCCTGTGGCGCCACATCGCGCCGGAACTGATCGCGCCGATGATCGTGCTGTTCACGGTGTCACTGGGCGGCAACATCATCGCCGAGGCGACGCTGAGCTTTCTCGGCTATGGCATCCCGCCGCCGCAGCCGAGCTGGGGTGGCATGCTCAGCATTGAGGGCCGCCAGTACATGCTGCAGGCGCCGTGGCTGGCGTTCTGGCCGGGTCTGTGCCTGGCTCTCGTCGTGTACGGTGCCAACATGTTCGGCGACGCGCTGCGCGATTTGCTGGATCCGCGCCTGCGCGGCGGTGCGGGACGTTTCGGAACTACGCGGCGCGCCAAGCCGCTCACGCCAACCGCGCGGGCGTGATACACGCGCACACGGCACCCCAGGGCGCGACAGCTATCCGCTCTTCGGGAACTGATCCATCCAACGTTTCGCATAGTTTATCGCCAGCGCGCGGCCCGCGGCCAAGTCGTCCGGGTGTGGCGCAGTGAGCGACTGCTCAGGCTGCCAAGGGAACGTGAGTACTCGAGATCAGGTGTCGCCGAACAAGGCAAGGGCGTGGTTGAACGCCGCGCTGCCGACCCGGGCTCCGAGGATCCGCCCCGGAAGGTCGTCGACACTGGGGTGGATGCCGCCGTACAGGCGGGAGATTGCGGCCTCGTCCGCGGCGTCGTAGTAGGTGGCCCACTGCAGGCGGATCGTCTCGCTGGGGCCGGTCTCGAACACTAGGAACTCGTTGGCCGGCGCCGTGAATTCGCCCAGCCCGCCGGGAAAGAACGCGCTACCGGTAAAGCGCGCCAGCACCTCCGCTGCAGCGCGGCTGAACGTGCTGTGCCCGGAGACGTAGCCGGCGAACGGCGGCGTGACGAAGCTGTCGCGCTGATAGGGAAGCCACTCGGTGGCGCGGATCCAGCCGGCGCCCCAGTAGTCGTTGCCGGTCAGCTCGCGCGGCGGCGTTCGCTTGATCACTGGTACTTCCGGGATCACGCTGGCCGCCATCTGCTGGCGGTTGAACGTGCGCTGCACTACCGAAGGCGCCCGTCCGCGCCACGCGTACACGGCGATCTCGCCGACGTGGTCGGCGAGGTGAGAGTGGCGTTCGCCGGCCGCCGCGGACTCCGGCGTGATTACCTCGATCAGTTCGGGCTCGAGCGGCAGTCCGTGCGGGTGGTAGGCGGGTCCGGAGGGGTCAGAGGACTGACCGAATTGCCCCATGAACCGAATCGCGGTGATCGGCCGCACGTAGTCGTAGTGGCCCTTGATGCCCCAGGCCGCGATCGCAGCGTCGTGCAACGCCCCGTTCAGAGCCAGGTACAGCTTGACGTCCCACTCCAGAGGGGCGAGTTCGGCCCCGGCGCCGCGCAGCAAGCGGCGCTGCTGCGGGTGATCGGTGACGTAGTTGGCCAGCGCGTTCCAGTGGCCGGGCGGCGTCTCGGAGTCGGGTCCGTCGGCCCAGAACTCGGCGATGACGCGCGTCCAGTCGCCGCGCTTGACAACGTTGGCGGCGTATGGGCGGCCGGTGACTGGATTGCGCGCGTAACCCCGGCCGTCGTTGGCACCGAGCGAGTTGCCGCCGAGCGCGCCCGGCCCGATGTCTATGAGGACGCCGTCGTCTGGATCGAGCGTCGCGCTGAAGCGCACGACCTCTGCGAACGCGTCGCGATATTCGGCTGACCGGTCGCTGCGGAGGTACGGCGGCGCTCCGGGATCGTGGTAGACGCCGGGAGCCGCCAGCGCGGCGCGGGGCAGCGCGAACGGCGTCACCTCGCCCCAGTGGGAGCCGATGAAGCGCTGCACGTTGCCCGCTTGGCGCCGGCCGGCCTGATCGATGAACTCCAGCAGCGACAGCGGCTGCCAGCGGTTCGGATCGGCCAGCTCGCCAGCGCCCGGCAGGGCTACGAAGAGCGGGGGATTGACCGGTTCGTAGCCGGTTTCGAACGCGTAGTCGCCGAGCTCGTCGGCACCGTCGGCAAGGCCGTGCCTGATCACCCGCAACGCCGCGCGGTTGCCGACTGCGGCGGCGCTGTTTCCCCGAGTGGTTTCGTTGGATGGGTGGTAGCCGAACTCGGCCAGCAGCGCGTCGAAGCTCGGCAACGACTCCTCCGCCCCCGGCGACTCGCGGTAGCGATGGACCAGCACGCGGTAGGCGGCGTAGCTGATCGCCTCGTTGCGGGATGCCGCCACGTCGTCGGTCCGCATCCGTTCGTCCGCCAGAATCGGCCGGGCCAGGGGGCGATTCCCGCCCGCGCCCGTGTCGTATACCGCCCATGCGTCCCACATCGCCACCGACAGGTGGTAGAGGTTGCGCGCGTGCAGCGGCGGGCGGGCGAAGTCGTTGCGGATCGCTTCCAGGGCCACCTGGTTCCAGCGGCGAGCCACGGATGGTTCTTCACCGGATGCATGTGCCGAAACCAGGGCCATGACGGCGGCCGTGGCACCGGCGCGGAGGCACTCACGCCACTTGTACACGGTGGGAAATTGTAGCCGCCGTGGTCCCGACGTTCAAAGTGCCCGACGACGCGGTGCAGGGCCGCTGCCGGTCCCTACGCACGGGTGAGGGGAACCGAGCGCCGGCAATCTTTGGGTTTTCGCTGCGGTTGACCCTACGGAGAGCGTGCCTCACGTAAGAATCTAACCGAAAGGGAGGCGGAGAACGAGGGGGGATCGCGAGGGGGGGACTCATGGTTTGTGGATAAGTGAATGGACTGAAGGCTGAAGGAAGATCGGCCGGGTTGATTACCGACGCCAACGCGATCACGACGACGAGGTTGGTCCCCTATGGCTGATGGGAGGTGATCGATATCGCGCCGTGTGATGGGCGGACCGGGGCAGCGGACGGTCTGGGGGCAATTTCGGCGCTGGTCACGGGGGTGTCCGGATACCACCTCGTCTCGCGGGCTTCTCGACGAGGCCGGCTACCCGCGTGGCGAGGACGGCATCCGTTTCGAGACGAGCTTCATTACGGACTCCACGCTCGATGAGAACTACCCTGCGTATTTTGCGTACTTCGAGGATGTCGGCATCCGGGTCAACATGGACCCGATCCCGAACGGCGGCCACTGGGGCATGATCGGCGGTGCGGACGGACCGAACGACGAGCGCTTTACCGGCCTGGCGTTTCATAATGCCGGCGGCACGAGCTTCTCGGTGTTGGCCACGCACTTCTGGAACGCAGTATCGGCCGTTCTACAGCATGGGTCGGATCCAGGGTTCTCCCGAGGCCCTCGAGGTGGAGCGATTGTTCGAAGCGGTCAACTTGCTCGAGGCCAACACTCCCGAGTGGACCGACGCGCTTCTGGACCTGGTCTTCTACTGGCAGGAGCAATTGTGGTTCCTGGACTTCGGCGCCGTCCACGAGTACATGGCATGGCAGCCGTGGGTGAAGGGAATGGAAGGCATGAGCGGCTTGCAGACCTACCAGTACCACTTTACCAAGTACTTCTGGATCGACGCGGCTCTGAAGAAGGAGATCAGCGGGCGCGACGCGGACGAATAGCGTCCCTCTGATCTGACCGTTCGCGGGGGCTGGGCCGGCTGGTCTGGCCCCCGTTTTAGCGTATGCAACCCTACATCATCAGAAGACTGCTGCTGATCGTGCCGACGATGCTGATCGTCAGCCTTATCGTGTTCCTCTCGATGCGCCTCATCCCCGGCGACGTGCTCGATTACATGGTCTCCCTCAGATACATGTCCGCGGGAGCCATGGAGGCTCTGCGGGAGCAGCTTGGCCTGAATCTGCCCGGTCACGTCCAATACGGACGCTGGATCTCCGGCGTCTTTCAGGGCGACTTCGGTAAGACGCTGCTCACCAACCTCGCGGTCGAAGAGGTCATCCTCGAGCGGCTGCCGAGGTCGCTGGAGCTGGGTGCCCTAGCCCTGACATTCGCACCGCGTGGGCGAAGGGGCTCAGGGAGCGGGCGGTCGTGTTACGGCACGCGCTGAAGAATGCGCTGAACCCGGTGCTTACCACGATCAGACTGCAGCTACCGGTCCTGATCGGCGGCGCGGTCGTGGTGGAACACATATTCAACATACCCGGTATCGGCTCGCTGGTGGTAAGAACGCTGGAGCAGCGCGACTACCCCCTGCTGGCGGGACTGAATATGATGATGGCGGGATTCGTGTTGCTCGTGAACGTCATCGTCGACATCAGCTACGCTTGGCTCGACCCGCGGATCCAGTACAAGTGAGCGGTTCGGCTGCACCGGAGGCTGCTCCGAGAAAAGGGTCGCTTCGCGACCTGCTGCCGCGGCTGTTCCGGGAAAAGAAGCTCGGCGCCGTCGGTTTGATCATCGTACTGGTGTTTCTCCTGGTGGGCGTGTTTGCCGACGTGCTCGCCACCCACAACCTCAGAGACCAGAATCTCAGACGCGCGCTCGAAGGACCATCGGCCGAGTTTCCGCTGGGCACCGACCAATTTGGCCGCGACCTGCTGACTCGCGTCATTCACGGAGCGCGCGTGTCCATGATCGTGGGAGTGGGAGCCGTCGCCATCGGCCTGGTCATCGCCCTGTTCTTCGGTCTGTTGTCCGGTTACTGGGTTGGTACGTTCGACCTGATCGTCCAACGATTCGTCGATGCCTGGCTTACCTTCCCGTGGCTGTTCATCGTGCTGACCGTGATGTCGCTCCTGGGACAGGGCATGGTGCCGATGGTCGTCGTCCTCGGCGCGTTCACGGGAATCGGTAACATCCGGACCGTACGGGGCGTGGTGTTGGGCACCAAGGAGAACCCGTACGTGGCGGCGGCGCGCGCCGTCGGCTGCCCACGTGGAGGATCCTCCTCCACCACGTCCTGCCGCAGGTGTGGCCGCCCATTATCGTGGTCTTTACCATCTCCCTGGGTGCGGTGATTCTGAGCGAGTCGACCATCAGCTTCCTCGGCTTCGGGATTCCGCCACCACAGCCGAGCTGGGGCGGGATGCTGAGCCTCGAAGACCGCCGGTACATGGAGCGGGCGCCGTTGCTGGCGATCTGGCCCGGCCTGTCCCTCGCCATCGTCGTGTTCGGAATCAACATGTTCGGCGATGCGCTGCGCGATCTGCTCGATCCCAGGCTGTCGGGTGGCGCCGGTCGCATCGGCGCGGCCAACGTAAAGCAGGCTGATCGCTGAGGTAGTTACAGCCGGCGCAGCATCGGGTTAGAGTGTGCGAAATGGGAGTCAGGATCAATCGCACCATCGAGTTGCTGGAGGGTGGGCAGCCGATCTACTACGTGGGCGGCCACACCGGGCTTGCCGGCACCTTTCACCGGCGGCCCAAGGGCTCGCTCACCACAAGCCACACCCCGGTGCTCACCTACGAGCAGGGCCAGACCGACGCCGGCCACTGGGCCGACTACATCAACGTCGGCTTCGAGCACGGGGCGTTCAACGTGGCCGGCCTCGACGACTACCTGCACGGGATGGTGGACGCGGGGCCGACGCGTAGCGGCCACCGCACGCCCACCATCATCGTGGAGGCGCCGGTCAACGGCATCTCGCGCGCGGTGGTGGAGGCCAACGCCTGGCAGTGCCAGCAGCTCCTCGCGCGCGGCGTGCACGGCATCATCCTGTGCAAGGCCAACACGCCGGACGCGGTGGCGGCGTTCGTGGAGGCGTGCCGCTACCCGATCAACCGGCTCGGCGTGGGCGCCGGCCTCGGCACCGGCATGCGCGGCATCGCCTCGGAGGACAGCGCCGGCCACGTGTGGGGCGTGGACGCCGGCACCTACATCGAGAAGGCCGACCCGTGGCCGCTGAATCCCGACGGCGAGCTGTTCCTGGGCATCAAGATCGAGTCCAAGGCGGCGCTGCCGTACGTGGAGGAGATCATGCAGGTGCCGGGCGTCGGGTTCGCCGAGGTGGGCCCGGGCGACATGGCGTTGACGCTCGGCATCCGGTCGCTGTCGAATCCATGGCCGCAGGAGATGGTGGAGATCGAACAGCGCGTCAAGGAAGCGTGCGCGGCGAGCGGGGTATACTTCCACCCGTTCACCGGCTACGTTGCGCCGGCCGACTTTCCCGCCTGGATCGACGGCGGGGCGATGGTGATCACCGCCCCCGACCAGGAGATAGCCCGCATCGGGCGCGCCCACTCGGGGCGCAAGATGCCGGTATAGGGCACACCCAAAACGAGGAGGGGACATGAGTTCTGGAGTCAAGTTTCACCACATTCACCTGATCAGCGAGGATCCGCACGCCGCGGCGAGCTTTTACGAGAACATCCTCGGCGGCGCCATCACCGGCGAAGCCGACGTGATGGGGGCGCCGCAGGTCACCGTGGATCTCGGCGGCATGCTGCTGCTGATCCGCGGCAGCCGGCCGGGCGAGGCGCCGACGGGAAACAGCCAGCCGATGCAGCAGTTCGAGGGCTTCGTGAGCCACAACGGCTGGGGCACCGACCACTTCGGCTACGCATACGAGGGCGACCTGCTGGCATTCTGCGAGGAGATCCGCGCCAAGGGCGCCACCTTCGCCGCCGAACCGTGGGAGTTCGTCCCCGGCCACCCGATCTGCTTCCTGCAGGCCCCCGACAACGTCACCATCGAGCTGATGCAGACGAACTAAGCAGATTGGTCCTCGGCACGCGGCCTACGATGCAGTGACGCAGCAGGCCCCCGAGGCTGCTGCTGCTTTGCGGTGCGCGACCTGCTCCACCCGCGCCTGCGCGGCGGCGGCGGCCGTCTCGGCGCCGATCGCGGTGCGTCGCTGTAGAGGTGCGTCGCTGTAGAGGTGCGTCGCTGTAGAGCAGCCCGCTGACCGCCGGTTGTGAGGCGGGCAGCCACGGTCCCGACAGTATGGCAGTGCGGTCAGGTGGGGCGCTCGATCGTCAGCAGGTGGTCGGGCTCGATGCCGGTAACGGTGGAGGTGGCGCCGTCGGGCCAGGTTACGGTGAGCGTGAGCGGTCCGGGATCGGCGGGGAACCCAAAGTGGACGCGCGCCGGCTCGCTCGACAGGTAGCCGCTGGCCACGCGCACCTCGCGCAGAAAGGAGACGGCCGGAGTGGCGAGTTGCAGACGGGCGCCGATCGCGCGCCGGTTGGGGGAGCCGGGCCAGCGCAGGTCGACCTCGATGCTGGCGCCGGGCGCGCCGCCGGTGGCACTGCACACTTGGTTCTCGAACAAGATCGACGGGGCGGCGACATTGTTCACCACCAGGTCGAGGTCGCCGTCAAGGTCGAGGTCGGCCATCGCCATGCCGCGTCCGCCCTCGGTGGCTCCCAGCCCCCACTCCGGTACCGGTACGAAGCCTCCGGCGCCGGTGTTGCGCAGCACCTGGTTCTCTTCCACCAGTTCGGCGGCGGGCAGGTGCTCGAACACCATGCCGATCATGCCGTTGACGGCGTACACATCGAGCAGGCCGTCGTGGTCCAGGTCGCCGAACTGCACCGACCAGGTCCAGCCGGTGGCGGCCAGCCCGCGCTCCGGCGCCCGGTTGACGTAGCGTCCGTCCGCGGCGCGCACCTGCAGCACGTTGGCCACGAGTTGCACCTCGTCCCCCTGCTCCGGGCGCTGCCCGTTCCAGATCGGCGCCCACGCCGAGTCCACGTCGGCGCCCTCCCGGTAGGGCTGCATGTCTGCCGCCAGCAGCTCGACCGTGCCGTCGTTGTCGACGTCGCCCTCGGCGTATCCCATGGTATTGAAGGTGGTGTGTGCGAACGGCTGCCCCAGGCGCCAGCCGAACTCGGTGTTCAGGTAGACGTAGTCGGGGGTGTCGTAGTCGTTGCCGACCAGGATGTCGCGCCTGCCATCGTGGTCCAGGTCGAGCAGCGCGATCGCCAGCGCCTCCGCCTGGCGCGCCAGCGGGAACGAGCGCAGCCGCTCGCCGGTGTTCTCGTAGTAGAACACGCCGCCGTCGAGCGGCGTCTTGGTGTCGGTGCGCTCGGCGAAGTTGAGGTACACCTCGCGCATGCGCAGCTTCTCCAGCTCGGCGTCGTACGACGCCCCCACCAGGTCGAGGTCGAGGTCGCCGTCCAGGTCGGCCCAGGCCATGGCGTAGATCGGAAACCAGCCAATGAAATCCGCGTCGTCGGGCATCGCCGCGAACGAGCGCCCGCCCACCCCGCGCCACCACTGCGGCCGCCGGCCGGAGCGGGTCACCACCAGGTCCATGGCGCCGTCCCCGTCCGGGTCCAGCGCGTTGATCGCGCGCGTGGCCGCCGCCGGCAACTCGACCCGCTCGAAGCGCAGCCCGCCGCGGTTCCACAGCAGCGTGACCGGGGCGCGCAGCCCGGCGAGGGCAATGTCGATCAGGCCGTCGCCGTCCAGGTCCGCCAGCGCCACGCCGGCGCCATTGCCGTCGAACATCAACGGCGGGGCGCCCTCCATCAGCGTGGCGTGGGGCAGGTCGTGGCGCACGAACCCTCCGCTGCACGCCGGCGCGGCCGCCCACGGCGTGTGCGTAACCTCCACCGGCACCACCTCGGCGCAGGCCGCCGCCGCAGCAAGCAGGCCGGCCACGGCCACGGCTGCGCCGACACCGCCCGGCGAGACAAGGTTGCGCGCCCTGCAGCCGAAGATGGCCGGTGTGCCGATGCAGCGGGTCACAACGCAAGCAATGATGCCACATTCGCACTCCGGTGGACACCGGGAATAGCTGGGCCGACTTGAGTTTGACGGCTACCTGCGGCGGGTATAGGATGGGGGTTTACACGGGAGAGGTGCGCCTGGGGAGCGGTACGGCGTTGCCGTGGCCGCGTACCGGGCCCCGCGCGGGCGCAGGCGTGCAGCACAGTACTCCACGTCATCGAGATCGGGATCCAATCCCGAGGGAGTCAGCGCATGTACATGCGAGTAATGAGGCAGGTTCTGGTGATCGCCACGGTGATCGCAGTTGCCGCGACCAGTGCCTGGGCCGCCGGCGAGGGTGAAGAGGGCTCCGAAGCGATGGCCGAGAAGGAGATGGTCACCGACCCGAGCAGCGGAAAGCAGTTCACCGCTCCGCAGTACGGCGGGACGATGACCATCGCACACTTTGCCCACACGTTGGCAGTGGATACCTACAGCGGGGGCCCCGCCGTCACCCACATCGCCGGCGTCGTCGAGAAGCTGGCGATGATGGACTGGGCGGTGGACCGCGACACCTGGGCACTCAACTGCTTCTGCGGTCCGATCGAGTACATGCGAGGCCAGCTTGCGGAGAGCTGGGAGCAAACCGATCCCCTCACCGTAACCGTCAAGCTGCGCCCCGACGTCTACTGGCAAGACAAGGAGCCGGTGAACGGGCGCCAGTTCGTGGCCGACGACGTGGTCTACAACTACACCCGCTACATCGGGCTCGGCGACGGCGATGCCAGCCCCTTCATCGATCGGCTCGGCAACATGGTGTGGGATTCGATAACCGCCCCCGACGATCATACGGTGGTGTTCAAGCTTCAGGAGCCGCAGGCATGGTTCCTGTACGACCTGTTGTGGCACGAGATCACTGCGATGTACGCGCCCGAGGTGATCGAGGCAGGCAACGTGACTGATTGGGAGTCTCTGGTGGGGACCGGCCCGTTCATGCTGACCGATGTCCAGGAGGGCAGCAGCCTGGCCTGGGAGCGGAACCCGAACTACTGGGGCCACGACGAGAAGTATCCGGACAATCAGCTTCCCTATCCGGATGCGTTGAAGGCGCTCGTAATACCGGAGCCTGGGACCCGTCTGGCGGCATTCCGTACCGGCCAGATCGACCTCGGGTTCTCCCAGCACGGTGCGTCGATCCGTACCCCGGGCGACCTGGAGGGGCTGCTGCGCACCAATCCCGACATGCAGTACGGGATCTACAACTTCCGCAGCGACTACCTGTTCATGATCAACGTCGAGAACCCACCCCTGGACGACATTCGGGTGCGGCGGGCGCTGCAGCTCGCGATCAATCTGGATGAGATCAATGACGCGCTCTACGACGGGCAGGGCAACGCCACGCCGCGCTCGATGAGTGCGCACATCTGGGTGCCCCCGTACGAGGAGTGGCCGGAAGAGTTGCAGTTCTACTTCAATTACAACCCCGAGCACGCGGAGGAGCTGCTGGACGAGGCGGGTCTGCCGCGCGGCGACGATGGGACCCGGGTGACGATCGGCGCACTTATCGGCGGCGTCGGCACGCTCGACGCCACCTACTGGGAGCTGGTGCAGGGCTACTACGCGGATATCGGCGTGGAGCTGGAATTGCAGCCCGAGGACGGCTCGATCTACGCCGACCGGATGGCGGCGGTCCAGTACGAACTCGGCATGTCGGAAGGAACCAGCCAGATGATCGAGGAGCACCTGGTGGGCCGGTTCTATGGCGACGGCACCAACCAATGGCAACCCAATACCGTCGACCCCGAGTACAACGCGCTGATCGAGGAGATGCGCGCGGCCACCACGCTCGACGAGTACGCCGAGCTTTGGGGCGTGGCGAACCTGTTCCTGTTGGAGAAGCAGTGGATCATCACCGCGGTGGAACCGCCGCAGTGGAACATCGTACAGCCGTGGATCCAGGGCTGGAACGGCGAGAACATGCTCGGCCGCCACCAGTACGTCGAGCTCTACGGGCGCCTCTGGATCGACCAGGACCTCAAGGATCACTACCTGAATTAGGTCGAAGGCCGCGTTGCCCGCGGTGTTTCTCGGGTGACGCGGCCTTCCAGTCATGACAGCATATTTGTTGCGGAGGGTTCTCCTCCTTGTCCCCACGGTGTTCCTGGTGACCGTGCTGGTGTTCCTGCTGGTGCGGTTCATCCCGGGGGACGTGATCGACATGATGGCGGAGCGGGCCATGCGCACCGGCGGCGGATCCTTCCTGGTGGATCGCGAGGCACTCGAGAAGGCGCTGGGATTGGACAAGCCCGTGCACGAGCAGTACGCGGTCTGGATCGGGAACATCATCTTCAAGGGTACGTTCGGGAAGCCGTTGACCGGCGGCAGTTACCTGATCGAGGAACGGATCGCGCGCCGGCTGCCGATTACCGCCGAGCTGGGCATCCTGGCGCTGCTGATACAGTTGGCCATCGCGCTGCCGGTTGGCGTGTACTCGGCGGTGCGCCAGGACACCGGTGGCGACTACGCCGCCCGCACCGCCGCCGTGATCGGGCTGGCCGCGCCCAATTTCTGGCTGGCAATGCTGATCATCATCTTTCCGTCGATCTGGTTCCGGTGGCAGCCCCCGATCGAGCACGTGTCGTTCGGCGCCGATCCGCTTGGCAACCTGTATTTCTTCTTGTTTCCGTCGCTGATTCTGGGCACGGCCGGGTCGGCCGGCCTGATGCGCCTGACCCGCACCATGATGCTGGAGGTGTTGCGCCAGGATTACATCCGCACCGCGTGGGCGAAGGGACTAAAGGAACGGGTGGTGGTGGTGCGGCATGCGATCAAGAACGCGTTCATTCCGGTCGCCACTTCGATCGGGATGGACCTGCCACGGCTGGTCGGAGGGGCGGTGATAATCGAGAACGTGTTCAATATTCCGGGCTTGGGGCGCCTCGCCATCGACGCGCTGCAGTTGCGCGACTATCCGACCGTGTCCGCGTTGAACCTGGTTGCCGCGCTCACGATTACCGGGGTCAACCTGATGGTGGACCTGGTCTATCCCTATCTCGACCCCCGCATCAGGTACCGGTAGGGCCTGCCATGGCGACGGCAAGAGAGTCAACCGGCCGCAACGTCTCGAACGTGCCCGCGCGCCGGCACCCGGCCGTGCTGTTCCTGCGCAAGCTGGCCAGGAAGCGTCTCGGGATGGGGGGCGCCGTGGTCGTGCTGCTGCTGATCCTGGTTGCCGTGTTCGCGGAGCAGATCGCACCCTACCCGTTCCAAGAACGCAACGTGCGCAACCGCCTGCAGCCGCCGTCGGCCGAGTACTGGCTCGGCACCGACCAGATCGGGCGCGACGTGCTCAGCCGCCTGATCGTGGGCTCGCGGCTGTCGCTGCTGGTCGGGTTGGGCGCGACGCTGCTGGGAGTGGTCACGTCGCTGTTCCTGGGGACCCTGTCGGGGTTCGTCGGCGGCAAGCTGGACATGACCATTCAGCGCTTCGTGGACGCGGCGATGACCATTCCCGACCTGTTGGTGCTGCTGACCATGCTGACCATCTTCGGGCGCGGACTGCTGCAGTTCATCCTGGTGATCGGTATCTGGGGCGCCATTGGCGGGTCGCGAACCATCCGCAGCGCCGTCATCGCGATTAAGGAGAACGTCTACTTCGAGTCCGCGCGGGCGGCCGGGTCGCCGGTCTCACGCACCCTGTTGCGGCACGTGGTCCCGAACCTGATGCCACTGGTCATCATCGGCTTTACCGGCGGCATCGGCTACAACATTCTCACCGCTGCCGGGCTCAGCTTTCTCGGCTTCGGCCTGGACGTGGGCACGCCGGACTGGGGCAGCATGCTGAGCCGTGAGGGCCGCGCGTACATGGAGTCGGCCTGGTGGCTGGCGATGTGGCCCGGCCTGTTGCTGACCATCGCCATCTTCAGCTTCAACATGTTCGGCGACGCGTTGCGCGACCTGCTCGACCCCCGCCTGCGCGGCGCCAACGTGCGTTAGCGTGATGAGAATGTAGGATGGTGGCGGCGGCGCTGCGGGGCGCGAGTGGCGCCCTGCGAACGGAAGCCGGCAAACGACGCGTGATCGGGGCGGTGCTGCTGCTCACGCTGCTGGTCCCGTTCTTTGCGCTCAATCGACTGCCCAAGCTGGACACGGTGCGCGCCGACCTGGCGCTGGCGCTTGCGCCCACCGCGGAGTGCTTCCAGGGGTTCTGCATCGAGCGCGAGCCGGAGTCCACTTTCCTGCAGCGCTGGTGGCGGTTTTCGCTCACCTACCTGCAACTGGTCGCCGCCGGCATGGTGTTCGCGTTCCTGGCGGGCGGCATCGCCGAGACCTTCCTGATGCCGGCGCCGGCCACCGGTGCCACCGCGCCGCCGCGGCTGCTCGGCGGACGCTGGGGGCGCATCCTCAAGGGGCTCGGCATGGGCCCGGTGGTGAACCTGTGCTCCGCCTGCGTCGTTCCCGTGTCGAGCGCCATGCACCGCCGCGGGCTCGGCATCGAGGGATCGCTGGCGCTCGTGCACGGGTCGGCGACGCTCAATGTGCCCTCGCTGCTGATGATCGCGGTGGTGTTCTCGCCCCTGCTCGGCGCCAGCCGGCTCGCGCTCGGCCTGACGGCGGCCTTCCTGCTCGGTCCGCTGGTGCTGTGGGTGGCGCGGACCGCTTCCGCGCGACCGGCAGCCTGGGCGGCCGCGGCCGAGGATGCGGCGTGCGAGCTGCCGGGATGGGGGCTGGGCGACGCCCCGGGGAGACGAGCGCGCCAGGACGCCGGACCGCGCACCTCCGCGAGTGGGCACCTCAAGACCGTCGCAGCAGGTGGTGAGCCAAAGGTTGCCGGCGCCGCCGTCAACAGTAGTGCGCCTGGCGGCGCGACCCACGCTGCGCCGGGAGCATTCGGCAATCGGGCAGACTCCTGGTCGGCGGTCACCGTGGCCGGCATGCGGCAGTGGGCGCGGGCCACCGGCCGCCTGGTCGTGCAGATGGCGCCGCTGATGGTGGTCGCGGGCTTCGCCAGCGGCGCGGCGATCCAGCTCCTGCAGCCGGAGACGGTCCACGCCTACCTGGGCGACAGCCTGCCCGGGGTGCTGGCCGCGGCCACCCTGGGCGTGCTGATCAACGTGCCGCTGCTGTTCGAGATTCCGCTGGTCGCGCTGCTCCTGGTGCTGGGGGCGGGCGCGGCGCCGAGCGCGGCCCTGCTGTTCGCCGCCGCGGCCGGAGGCCCGATCACGTTCTGGGGCTTGGCGCGGGTGGTTGGCCGGCGCGGCATCGCGGCCTATGCCGCCGGCACCTGGGCCATCGCCGTGCTGGGCGGCCTGCTGGTGTTGGCGGCCACCACGCAGTTCCCGGCCCTGGCACCGTTGCAAGCCACGCTGGCGGCGGCGGTCCCGGCCGCCGTGAAGCAGACGCCGCCGGGGCCGACCCACGCCCGCCCGGCGGACGCCGTGCCGTTGGCGTTCACGGACGTCAGCGTGTCCGCCGGGGTCACCGGCGACATCTACCACTCCATCGCGACCCACAGCCTGGGCGTGAACTGGATCGACGTGAACCGCGACGGCTGGCCCGACCTGTTCGCGGTGCGCGGCGACAGCGGACTCGCGCCGCGCCTGTTTCTGAACCGCGGCGACGGCAGCTTCGAGCCGCGTCACGACCTGCTGCCCGAGCTGCCCGGCATGGAGATGTCGGGCTCGGTGTTCGCCGACTACGACAATGACGGCGACGACGACATCTACGTCTACACCGACCACCCGGAGTGGAGCCTGCAGGCGTACAACGCGCCCGACGGTCCGCCCAACCTGCTGCTCAAGAATCTGTTTGCCGAGCACGGCGGCCGCCTTCCCGAAGCCGGTCCGCTGTTCGAGGAGGTGGCCGCGGCGGCCGGAGTGGACGACCTGGCGCCGGCCCCGTTCGGGGAGCTGCCGGCGTACCGCACCAAGGCGGCCAATTGGCTCGACTACGACCGCGACGGCTGCGTCGACCTGTACGTCGGCCACATCGTGATCAACAACGAGGCGGATCCGGCAAACCGCGACCGCCTGTTTCACAACGAGTGCGACGGCACCTTTACCGATGCAACCGAGAGTGCGCTGCCCCTGAACGCCGACTACCGCGCCGCGCTGGTCGTGTACGGCGCACACCTCGACGACGACCTGTGGCCCGACCTGTACGTGGTAAACGTGGCGGGCAACGGCGCCAACCGGGCGCTGCACACCGACCAGATCTACCGCAACCGGGACGGCCGCTTCGTGCAGGTGTTCGACGACTGGCCGTGGATCGGCGACGACGCGCAGGCCGGCATGGGCATCGCCGCCGCGGACGTTGACCTCGACGGCACCTGGGACCTGTACATCACCGACCTCCTGGACGCCACCACGCTGGAGCGCCCGCCCGGCGGCAACGTGCTGTACCTTTCCGACGCGTCCGGGGCGTGGGCCGACAACAAGGCGGCCGGCGCCGGCGTGGCGGGCACCGACTCGTGGGGGATCAACTTCCTGGACGCCGACCACGACGGCTGGGAGGATCTCTACGTCGCCACCATGGTCCACCTCAACGACGAGCTGCTGTACGCCAACAATCGCAACGGCACCTTTACCAACGTGGCCGAACAGGCCGGCTACGATACCGGCGCCAGCCGCGGCAGCGCGGTGGCCGACTACGACGGCGACGGCGACCTCGACATCGCGGTCGTCAACCAGCATGAGCCGCACTGCGTGGCGGGCGCGGAGGACGCGGAGGGCCCGACGCCATCCTGCTCGCTGCAACTGCTGCGCAACGACACCACGACCGCGGGCAACTGGCTCAAGCTGCGCCTCACCGGCACCGCGAGTAACCGCAGCGCCATCGGCGCGCTGGTGCGGGTGCAGGCAGGGCCGCTCCAGCTGATGCGCCAAGTCACCGGCGGTTCCAGCGGCCACTCCCAGAACAGCCTGGTCGTGCACTTCGGTTTGGGCCGCGTGGACGTGGTCGACCGGGTGGAGATCCTGTGGCCGTCCGGGACGCGCACGAGCTGGAACGGGCAGGAGCCCGACCGGCTGCTTGACGTGATCGAGGGCCGGGCGTGCACGGACGGGCAGCGCCCCGAGTGCGTGGAAGCGCCGCCCGCGGTGGCGACGGCGGAGCTGGCCGGCGCGACGCTGGCGAGCGCCCCGGACGCTGCCGGCGAGGCCCGCGACGGCGCCCCGTAACCGCCGCCGCCAGCCGCGAGCGATCGAGTGCCGCCGCAGTTTTCGTCGCGGGCTCCCCGCAACCGCAGGACGCGGCGCCGCGTCCGGTCGGACCGGCCTGCAAAAGGCTGAGCTAAAAGGTGAGGTTGGCCGGCGGGCAGGATGGGTCGGTTAGCGCGCACTTGCCGAGCTGGCCGTGGTCGTTGTTGCCCCAGCCCCACAGGGTGCCGTCGGTCTTGAGCGCCACGGTGCCGTGGCCGGCGGCGGCGACCGCGTCCCAGTCGTCGTCCCAGGTCCAGTTCCACAGGTCACGGAACCGCTTCGCCAGCTCCGGCTTGAGCTGGCGACGGACCGTCCATCGCTGGCCGAGCTGACCGTGGTTGTTCAGCCCCCAGGCCCACAGCGTTCCGTCGGTGCGTAGCGCCACCGTATGCGCCTCGCCGGCGGCGACCACCCGCCAGTCGGAGCCGGACCTGACCCGTACCGGTTCGGCGCGGCCGGTGCTGGTGCCGTCGCCGAGCTGGCCGGCGCCGTTCGCGCCCCACGCCCACAGGGTGCCGTCGACGCGCACGGCGACGGTGTGCGCCGCGCCGGTCGCCACCGTGCTCCAGTCCGCCTGCGTCCCCACCCGCACCGGTTCGGGGCGATCGGTGGTGGTGCCGTCGCCGAGCTGGCCGCTCCAGTTGGCGCCCCAGGCCCACAGGGTACCGTCGGCGCGCAGGGCAACGGTGTGCGCCTCGCCGGCGGCAACCGCGATCCAGCCGGCGCGCGCCCCCACCCGCACCGGTCTCGACCGGTTCTCCCACGTGCCGTCGCCGAGTTGGCCGATGTCGTTCCGGCCCCAGGCCCACAGCGACCCGTCACGACGCACTGCGACGGTGTGCCCGAAGCCGGCGGCCGCGGCCTGCCACCTGCCACCGCCGTCCACCTGCACCGGGCTCGGGCGGTCGGTGGTGGTGCCGTCGCCGAGCTGGCCGGCGCCATTGGAGCCCCACGTCCACAGCGTGCCGTTGCGCCGTATGGCGACGGTGTGCACCGCGCCGGCGGCCACGGCGCGCCACCTGCTTCGGGTGCCCACCTGCACCGGGCCGGCTCGGTCCGTCGCGGTGCCGTCGCCGAGTTGGCCGGACGAGTTCCGGCCCCAGGCCCACAGCGTGCCGTCGCTCTTCAGCACGAACGTGTGCGACGTCGCCGCGGCAACCGCGCTCGCGGTGGCCGGGCAGGCGCGTCCGAGGCCCGGTGCGCACGGCACCTGCGAACAGCCCACCGGGGCGGCGAGTGCCGCCAAGGCCACCACCATAAGCATCGAGCGACCGGTCCGGAACCGGGCGGTTCGGAACCGGGCGACCAGTTGCGGCCAACAGCGGCCCGCACTGCCCGCGGTGGTGCTGTACATCCGATACGGCCGCGAGTTGGGTATCAGGGACATGTTGGGTACTCGTTCACGCGCTACAGGCGACTATACCTCCAGACGGATCGGCCGCACCGGCAGCCCGGTGGTCCGGCCGGCTCTTCGGACCAGTCTCAACGGGCAAGCACAGCCGGGGCCAAGTCGCCGATCGAAGTGCTGAGGCCGTCGTCCCGGTTCGGGGCGCTGCCGTCGACGTGGCCCGGGTTGGCGGTGGGCGGCAACGGCGTGTCGTACTGGTAGCCGGGCTCGGTTTGCTGCCGCTTCCAGGTGGCGCGCATCTCCCGGAACGCCGCGACCGCGTTCTTGGCCACCGGCAGGTCGAACTCGATCGCCTTGCGCAGCTTGCGCAGGTTGTAGCACGGCACGCCGGCGTACATGTGATGCTCCAGGTGCCAGTTCATGCGCCAGTACATGAACGACGATACCGGGTCGAGCCGGATGCTGCGCGTGCACTTGCGGAAGTCGGCCACGTTGTCGCGCAGGCCGCAGTGCATCGGCAGAAACACGAACAACCGCCACCAGTTGGCGAGGAACCGCGACAGCGTGATGAACACCGGCAGCAGCCAGAGCTGAAACACGATTGCCACCGCGATCACCGCGGCGTGGAACAGCAGTATCTTGCGCGCCCAGCGCACCGACTTCATCCGTTCCTCCGGATGCGCCTCGTACAGCGCCGCCATCCACTCGTGGGCATCCGGCGCCAACGGCTCGGTATCGCCGGCGGCGTCCCTGGCCGGCGGTTTGCCGAGCGCCGTGTTCACGGTGTCCCGGACGCGTGGAATCAGGCCGTCGCAACCCGGCCCGCCGGTCAGGTTGACGCAGAACAACTGGATGACGAACAGGAAGCGCATCGCCGCCGATTGCGGCAGCACCACCTCGCGGTCGCCCTCCGGGTGCAGCGTGTAGCGGTGGTGGTAGGTGTGGCTGAGCGCGTAGTCGTCCGGGTTGAAGAAGGTGATCAGCGAGAACAGGCGCAGGAAGAACCGGTTCAGCGCCTTGGTGCGGAACACCGTGCCGTGGTCGAGCTCGTGCGACGCCGCGCCGAGAAAGCAGGAATAGGTTCCGTACGCGAACAGCGCTGCGGCGAACAGCGCCCACTGCCGCTGGGAGAAGAAGTGGTGCGTCAGCAGGGCGGTGCCGGCAAGGTAACCGATCACCCCCAGCGCCTGCCACCAGCCCTGCAGGTCGCTGCGCCGCATGAACTGGCGCAACAGCCCCGGATCGATCGGGCTCCGATACCACCTGACGCGCAGCGTACGGCGCACGTCGGCCAGCGGGGCTCGCACAGTGCTCACAACAACCAGCATTTATCGCTCCCGCGCCCGGCTGTCAAGCGCATGCAGCGCGGCGGCGCGCGCGTGGCGCGCGCGGTAATCGCCTTGACGTCGAACCACTGATGCGGTATAAGAAACCAGTTCATGGTGCTCGGCTGTCCCCGGCCGGCGGCCGCTTGAACCGTCTGCAGCGGGGATAAAGGTGGACAAGTGAGTATGAAATGTCCTCACGCAAGCGCGGCGCGGCAGGTGAGCCACGCGTCCGCGCGCCGAATCAAGCAAGGCGGCCCCGGCTCCGGCAGTTTGGCCTGCGTTGCAGCCATGCCCGTGAGAGTGCACCCGCCAGGGTAGCCTGGGACTCCGACCACTCACCGAACTCCACTCTCGTAACAAGAACGGGTCGAAGACCCAACAAACCAGTGAGACAGATGTAATGGTTATAGGCAAATGGAAGGCAGTATTCGCCGTGGCGACGGCCGTATTGCTGGCTGCGGCCGGCGTTTGGGCCAGTCCCGCCGCAGAAGAAGGATCCTCGGGGGACATGGCGCCCTCGGAGATCGACACCAATCCGGTGTATGGCGGCAATCTCGTTACCGCAGACAACACGTGGACCAGTGTCTGGGACCCGACGGTGCTCATTCACGGCATCCAGGTGGTACCGGCCATCTACGATCAGTTGTTTGAGTTCGACATTGCAAAGGGACCGCGGGGCACCGGCGAATACACGCTGGAGGACCACAACTGGTTGGCTTTGGGTGCGCTCAGGGGCCAGGTAATCGAGTCCAACGAAGTCATCAGCCCCACCCAGATGAAGTGGACGGTGCGCAGGGGCATCCACTACCACAACCGGCCGCCGGCCAACGGCAGGGAGCTGACCAGGGAAGATGTCCTGGTTACCTGGGCTACCATCGCCGCCGAGCCCAGGGCGGGCCTGATGTACAAGGGCGACGAGATCCTCAAAATGACCGCGGATCCGAGCGACGACTGGACGATCAACGTCGAAATGGCGGACCCCGATACGCTGGGTTTGTGGGCCTATATCATCACCTCTCTGAACGGCGTCCTGCCGGCGGAGTACTGGCAGGATACGTCCATCAACCGGGAAGACTGGCGCAACCACATGGGATCAGGCCCCTACTGGCCCACTGAGGTGGTGGAAGGCAGTCACATCACCTACGCCAAGAATCCGGACTACTGGCAGACCGATCCGCTGAATCCCGGCAACCAGCTCCCCTACCTGGACACTCTGCAGATCGTGGCCTTTGCCGACGGGGCAGCGCGGGTCGCGGCTCTGCGCAGCGGCAAGCTCGACCGCATGGTGATACCCGGCATGACTCCGGTCGAGCTGGAGGCGCTGCAACGGAGCAACCCGGAAATCCAGACAGGCCCGTCCTGGACCTTGGGGCAATACGCCGCGGTGCGCGCAGACCTGGAGCCGTGGAGCGACATCAGGGTGCGGCACGCGGCGATGATGGCCGTGAACCACGCAGAGCTTCAGGAGTTCCACGGCGAGCATTACTCCTACCCGGCGTTCCCGACGAAGCCCTCGGTCGGTAAACCCGAACACCTTTCCAAGGAAGAGCTGGACGAAATTGCTCCGGATATCGGTCGCCTGTACGGATATCATCCGGATGAGGCCGAGAAGCTCCTCGATGAGGCGGGATACCCGCGCGGTGCCGACGGCATTCGCTTCGAGACGAGCATCATTGCCGACCCGCAGACCGCACAGTACTACGAAGCGTTCATGGGGTATCTCGAGGATGTCGGCATTCGGGTCAACTTCAACATGATTCCGAACGGCGCCCACTATGCCGCGGTCGGCGGTGCGGCGGGGCCGAACGACGAGGTCTTTACCGGCCTGGCCGCGCACGATCACGGCGCCACGAGTATCGGAATATTGGGAATCGCCTTCTGGAACGCACCGTATCGGCCGTTCTACAGCATGGGCCGGATCCAGGGTTCTCCCGAGGCCCTCGAGGCGGAGCGACTGTGGCTGGACGTCAACAAGGCTACCTTCGGTTCTGACGAGCACACCCGGCTGTGGCAGGAGTTGCACCTCTTCTGGATGAACCAGCAGTGGTTCCTGGACTTCGGGGCCATCAACACCTACCAGGCATGGCAGCCGTGGGTGAAGGGGAAAGCCGGCATGAGTGGGTACGCGACCGCGCAATACCACTTCACCAAGTACTTCTGGATCGACGCGGCCCAGAAGATGGAGCTGAGCGGGCGGGCAGCGAACGAGTAGCGTAGCGCTGACCTTGACAACACACGGGGGCTGGGCCGGCTGGTCTGGCCCCCGGTTTCGTTTGGTATTCCGGAGGCCATTGCAAAGGCCATTCTGAAGGTAAAGGGAGGTCGTGCAAGCGTACATTCTCAGAAGACTGCTGCTGATCGTGCCCACCATGGTCATCGTCAGCCTCATTGTCTTCGCCACCATCCGCCTCATCCCCGGCGATGTGATCGACTACATGGTGTCGACCAGGTACTTCACCGCGGATGCCGCGGTGGCACTGCGCGAGAAGCTGGGTTTGAACCTGCCGGCTCACGTCCAGTATGGACGCTGGATATCTGGCGTCATTCGTGGTGACTTCGGGGAGTCCCTGATCACCAGCCTGCCGGTCGCCGATACCATTCTGCAGAGGCTGCCGAGGTCGCTGGAATTGGGCGCGCTGTCCCTGCTGTTTGCGCTGTTGATAGCGCTGCCCGTGGGGATCTACTCCGGAATGAATCCGGAGTCTGCCGGCGACCAGATATTGCGCAGCATTGCGATCCTGTTCATCTGCATTCCGAGCTTCTGGTTGGGGACGATGATCCTGATCCTGCCGGCGGTCTGGTTTCGGTGGTCGCCGCCCATGCATTTCGTCTCTTTTTGGAAGGATCCGCTCGCCAACCTCACCCTGTTCATCATCCCGGCCATCGTTCTGGGGATGTGGTTGTCCGGCGTCACCATGAGATTGACCCGCACCATGATGCTGGAGGTGCTCAGGCAGGACTATGTCCGTACCGCGTGGGCGAAGGGGCTCAGGGAGCGGGCGGTGGTGTTGCGCCACGCGCTGAAGAATGCGCTCAATCCGGTGCTCACCATGATCGGGCTGCAGCTGCCCGTCCTGATAGGCGGCGCCGTGGTGGTGGAGCACATATTCAATCTGCCCGGTATCGGCTCGCTGGTAGTGACGACGCTCGCGCAGCGCGACTACACCATACTGTCGGCCTTGAATCTGCTGATGGCCGCTTTCGTGTTGCTGGTGAACGTGATCATAGACATCAGCTACGCCTGGCTCGACCCGCGGATTCAGTACACATGAGCGGGCCGGATCCTACGGCGGCTCAGGCGGCTGCATCGGCAAGAAGGGGGACGCTTCGCGACCTGTTGCCACGGCTGTTCCGGGAAAAGAAGCTGGGTGCGGTGGGCATGATCATTGTCCTGGTGTTTCTCCTGGTGGGCGTGTTTGCCGACGTGCTCGCCCCCGCCGACATCAGAGAACGCAATCTCATGCACGCCCTTGAAGGACCGTCCGCCCAGTTTCCCCTGGGCACCGACCATATCGGGCGCGACCTGCTCAGCCGCGTCATCCACGGGGCTCGCATCTCCATGATCGTGGGGGTGGGAGCCGTCGCCATCGGCCTGGTCATTGCCCTTTTCTTCGGCCTGCTCTCCGGCTACTGGGGTGGCGTGTTCGACCTTCTGGTGCAGCGGTTGGTCGATGCCTGGCTTACCTTTCCGTGGCTGTTTATCGTCCTGACCGTGATGTCGCTGCTGGGACAGGGGATGGTGCAGATGACGGTCGTCCTGGGCGCGTTCACGGGCATCGGCAACATCCGCACGGTACGCGGCGTGGTTCTGAGCACCCGGCAGAACGCGTACGTGGAGGCGGCGCAGGCCATCGGCTGCCGGACCTGGAGGATCCTCCTTCGCCACATCCTTCCCCAGGTGTGGCCGCCCATCATCGTCGTGTTTACGGTTTCCCTCGGTGCGGTGATCCTGAGCGAGTCGACCATCAGCTTCCTCGGCTTCGGCATCCCGCCACCGCAGCCGAGCTGGGGCGGCATGCTGAGCCTGGAAGGCCGCACCTACATGGAGGTAGCCCCGCTGCTCGCGCTGTGGCCCGGCCTGTCCCTCGCCATCGTCGTGTTCGGGATCAACATGTTCGGCGACGCCCTGAGAGACCTGCTCGACCCGCGGCTGACCGGCGGCGCCGGCCGCCTGCGAGCCGCCAAGGTGCGGAAACGCTCCAAGCCCTAGTTTTGTCTAGTTATGGGGAGGCGGCAAGCCGGTAGCTGGTGCTGCGGCCGCGGCCGGGGTTGCGGACGATGATGGCACGTGCGAGCAGGTCGCGGATGTCGCGCAACGCGGTGTCGGTCGAGCACTTGGCGAGCTTGGCGTACTTCGAGGTAGTGAGGTGGCAGTGGTGTCGATACCGAGCCGGCGGGCGATAGACGAGCGCACTTCGCCGGGGTCGAGGTGCTCGCCCTCTATGGCCGAGGAGCGCACCACCTCGTCGGTGAGCGCGGCAATGTTCGTCTCGGCCCGCACGTCGAATCCCAGCGCCTCCACGCTGCCGAGGTGTCTGCCCTGCAGGTGGCGCACGCCCGCAAGCACGCTCGTCAGAGCCGCGTCGTCCCAAGTGAACCGCGGCCACTCCGCCCTGTCATGGATCCATGCCTTATTCACCCGCAAACTACGCGGCGAATGCTCCCGGCGTCCGGCAATCGAGGCAAGCCAATCGCCGCAAACCATGCGGTGATTAACGGGCACATTCACCGCACGCGTCCGCTCGGTGGGTGCCGACGCGGTTACTTGCCGTGCCCGTGGTCCGTGCAAGATGGGCGAAGCGGCATGACGAGCGCCCAGCTTGGCCCGTCGCGTTACGCCTCCTTCGCCGGTCCCTCCCCGGTAATGACCTCCACCAGTTCCCGCCAGCCCGCATCCCCCGATCCCAACTC
>MPNH01000077.1 GCA_002238925.1 Spirochaetaceae bacterium bin103
CCACCGCGCTGGTGGACGGCACCGCGCTGGTGGCAGCGGACGGGGCGGGGCGTGCCGCTGCGGGGACCACGGCCGCGGCCGGTGCGCTGCGGTCCGGTACGCCATGGCCGATGCCCGAGTCGGCGCTGCCATTGCCGTTGCCGTTGTGCACGGGGTGGCCGTGGTCGGGCGCGGCGGCGGTAGCGGCGGTTGCCGCCGCTGCCGCGTGATCCGCATCGCTCAGTTCGCCGAGGAACTCTTCCTCGGCCTCGGTCAGTTCCCCGGCAATATCCACGTCGGCAGCAGCCGCTGGGGGCTGCCGCACCACGGACGTTGGCGGCACGGCCGTATCGACCGTCACCCAGTCGCCGTAGGCTTCCAGGTCAGTGTCAGGCGCCGGGCGCGTATTCTGCTCCATTGAATCCCTCGCATTGAGTATCGGCGTCCTTCTTCGGTAGTTGATTGCGGATGCCGTTCAAGAATCGGCGGCAAGGTGCCGTGGCTAGAGATCAGGTGAGTGTCCCGCGCCTGTTTTACTGCACCGTCGCCGGTCTGGTGATCGCCATCGTGCTGTCGTTCCTGTTTGGTGCCTCCGGGTTGTTCAACTATCACAACCTGCGCGCGTACGAGGCACACGTAACGGACGGCATCGTCGCGTTGCAGGACCGTTATCGCGGTCTGCAGCAACGTGTTGCCGTGCTGCGCGACAATCCGGAAGCGCTGCGCCTGCTGGCCCGGGAGACCGGCTACTTCCGGGCCGGCGAGACGGCTATCGAGGTCGGCCCGGCGCCGGTCGAGCCCACCGCCGCGGCCGGCGCACACTCCGGGCGCGAGTTCGTGGACGTGGCGCCGCTACTGCAGCGCACGCCGCCGGCGCCGCGCGATCCGTTCAACGCGCTGGCGCTGGGACTGTTCCTGGGCGTCGGCTCGTTCGCCATGCTGAGCATATTGCGCGCATTCCGGCGGCGTTCGCAGGCCGGCGCAGCGCCCGGCGCCGGCGCCCCGTCGAACCAGGTTCACGAACAACCGAAGCGCGCGTCGCGCCGAGTTCCGCGGCCCCGCGCCCCGGTATCGGGACGCGGCGTCGCCGACTCCGGCCCGGCGGATGCGGCGTCATCGGCCACGCCGCCGGATGACTCCGCCGGCACGACACCGGCGCGCGATGATCGCGCAGCCCCTGCCACGCCCGAGCCCGGCGGCGGAGCGGACCCGGATGCCGCCGGACGGCGCAGGAAAGCGCGCCGCCGCCGGCGCGACGTCACCGTCTACCGGCTGTAACCTGGCGCATGTCAGCGATTCTGCACCCGCGCCACGCGGAGATATGTGCCGTGTTGCAGCGGCGCGGCATCGTGGTCATGCGCACCGACACCGTGTACGGGCTGCACGGCGTGGCGCCCGACACCGGCGCCCGGCTTGCCGGCCTGAAAGGCCGTGACGAGGCCAAGCAGATGCTGGTGCTGGTGGCCGACGCCGCCGGCGCGGAGGCGCTCACCGGCACCGCACCGCCGCCCGCGCTGGCCGCGCTTTGGCCCGGTCCGCTGACCATCGTGCTGCCGGTGCGTCCGCGGCCCGCGCGCCGCCTGGGCGTGGCCACGCTCGGCGTGCGGGTGCCCGGAGATGCGGCCCTGCGCGCCATCGTGGAGAGGGTGGGCGAGCCGATCTACTCGACCAGTGCGAACCGTGCCGGCGAGCCTCCGCTGCACGACCGTCACGCCCTGCAGCGCGCGTTCGCCGCCGCCGCGGACCTGCTGGTCTACGATGGACCTCCGGCCGCGGCACAGCCATCGACGGTGGTGGATGCTACCGTCTCGCCGCCGCGCGTGGTGCGCGCCGGCGCCATCGCCATCTCCGCCGAGCAGCTTGCCGGCATCGACGGCTGATCGGCCGCGCGCGGCGGCAGCCTGCGACGCCGCGCCCTACGGACCGGCGGCGCCCCGGCGTGCGGCGAACCACGGCGCCCAGGCGGCGAGAAACTCCAGCATCAGTTGCTGCTGGCCGCCGAAGAACTCGCGCTCCAGCCGCGTACCGACCCGCCCGATGTAGCGGAAGTGCCACGGCTCGTAGTTGTAGCCGGTGCGCTCGGTGGCGCCGAGCGGGTAGGAGAGGGAGAATCCGAACCGCCAGGCGTGCTGCGCCACCCAGCGCCCGTTGGCGGTCTCGCCGTAGCCGTCGGAGATGGAGCCGAAGTCGACCGCAGTGCCCAACTGGTGCTGGGAATGCCCGGGCCGCGCCGACACCAGGTCCGCCGCCTCGCGTCCGAGCTGGTCCACGTGCCGCTTGTAGAGCCGGTCCTGGTAGTCGAAGGAGCGGTAGGCGGACGACACCATCAGCTCGATGCCGTCAATGCGCGCCGCCTCCGCCATCGCCAGCAGATCGGGCATGACCCGGCGCGACAGCCGGTGGCCGGTCCGGTTGGTGGTGATCGGATAGGTGTCCAGCGCCACCAGGTCGGTCGGTACGTAGTCCTGCGGCAGCGCGTGCCGCTTGTCGACCAGCACCCGAAACGAACGATCCGCGGCCAGCACCTGCGCCACCAGATCAAGGAATACCTGGCTATGCGTACGGATGCGCTCCGCGGTCACGGCATCGACCTGCTCCAGCACCTCATCCAACTCCGGCGCCGCAATCGAGAAGTCGGGATGGATCGGCGGCGCCGGCTCCGACGATGCCCCGCACCCGGCCAGCAACAGGCCCACCGCCACGCTCAACGATGCCGGCCAGCGGTGGATTCCGGCCGCCGCTCCGAGCGGGATCAAAACAGGCGCTCGACCACTTCGTCCATGGAGTCGACCGGGGTAAACACGATGCCCCTCTTGATGTTGTCCGCGATTTCGTCCAGGTCGCGCACGTTGCCGCGCGGAAACACGATCTCGCGCACCTTGTTGCGGCGCGCCGCGATCACTTTCTCTTTCAGGCCGCCGACCGGCAGCACCTTGCCGACCAGCGACAGCTCGCCGGTCATGGCCAGCGATTGGCGCACGCGCCTGCCGGTTACCAGTGACAGCAGCGCGCACGCCATCGTGATTCCGGCCGACGGACCATCCTTTGGAGTCGCTCCGGCGGGGATGTGCAGGTGGATCTTGTGATTGTCGAAATAGTCGCCGCGAACGCCGTGCCGGCCCGCCGCCAGGCGCACGAATGAATACGCTATGGTGGCTGATTCCTGCATCACTTCGCCCATCATTCCGGTCAGCGTAATGCCGCCGCGACCGACGTTGGCGACCGCTTCCACCATCAGAACGGCGCCGCCGAGTGCGGTCCATGCCAATCCCATTACCATGCCGGGAGCGGTAATCCGGTTGCGCTCCTGATCACCGAAAATGGGCTTGCCGAGAAACTCCTCGAGCGTGTCCGGGGCAATCTTGATGGGCAGCTCGAGGTCCTCCATAAGCACCCTTCGAGCGACCTTGCGATGGATCCGGTCGAGCGCCTTTTCGAAGTTCCGGACGCCCGCCTCGCGTGCCCATCCAGTACAGATGGCGCGCAGTGCACTGGCCTGATACTTGAGCTGCTTCTTGTCGATGCCGGTACGCCGCAGCGACTTCGGAATGAGGTAGCGGCGCGCGATGTTGACCTTCTCCTGTTCGACGTAGCCGGACAGACGGATCACCTCCATGCGATCCAGCAGCGGTGCCGGGATGGTGTCCACGGTGTTGGCGGTGGCGATGAACATGACCGAGGAAATATCGAACGGCAGATCCAAGTAATGATCGCGAAACGCGTGGTTCTGTTCGCCGTCCAATACTTCCAGCAGGGCGGACGACGGATCGCCCTGGAATGACGCGCCGAGCTTGTCGATCTCGTCGATCATGAACACGGCGTCGCGCACTTTCGCAATCTTCAAGCCCTGTATGATCTTTCCTGGCATGGCGCCGACGTAGGTGCGCCGGTGCCCCTTGATCTCCGCCTCGTCGCGCATGCCGCCGACCGAGAACCGGAAGAACTCGCGGCCGAGCGCGGCCGCAATCGACTTGCCGATCGAGGTTTTGCCGACGCCTGGCGGCCCGACCAGGCAGATTATCGAACCGCGCGACACGCCGCCACCGTTGCCGGCTGTCAACCGGCCAACGGCAAGATACTCGAGAATGCGCTCCTTGACATCTTCGAGGCCGTAGTGATCGCGCTCCAAGCGGCGCTGGGCACGGGTCAGATCGACGAGCTTGGGCTCGGGTTCGTTCCAGGGCAGTGCGGCGATCGTTTCGAGGTAATTTCGGGTAACCACGAACTCCGCCGAACTCGGATCCATCAACGCAAATTTGTCCATCTCGTCGTCGACCCGCTCGCGTGCCTCGCCGCGCAGCTGGAGACGCTCGAAAACCTCCACCAGGCGCTGATGTTCGCTGGACTTTGCATCGACCGGCATGCCGAGCTCGGTCTTGATCGCCTTCAACTGCTCCTTGAGAAAGTATTCGCGCTGGCTCTTCTCGATCTTGTCGTTGAGCTGGTCCTGGATACGTTTCTGAATGCGCAGCAGCTCCTGTTCCTTCTTGATGAAGACGAGCACACGTTCCATCCGCTCCCGGACGTCCACAGTCTCCAGCACGGACTGCTTCTCGGTGCCTTCTATATTCAGAATGGAGGCCACGAAATCGGCGATCTTTCCGGGATCGTCGATGTTCACCATGTTGAGCCGCATTTCCTCCGAAAACAACGGGTTGTTCTCTGATAACTGCTTCATCTCGGTAACCAGAGCACGCGTCAATGCGCGTACTTCGAGGGACTCCATGTTGGTGTTTTCCAGGTATTCGACAGCGGCCGCAATGGGCGCCTCCGGAGACAGCACCTTGGCGATCCGAAAACGCTTCAGAGTAGACAGAAAAATATTGATTCCACCGTCCGGGAGATTGATCTTGCGAACAATCTTGGCAGCTGTTCCTATACTGTGCAAATCGCCCGCTTGCAGGTCTTCATCGGAGTCTGATTGCGGGCCGGTCGTGGATCCGTTACGGAGCAATACCAAGCCCACGCAGCCGTCTCCTTCGAGAACCTCGCGAACCACCCGTTCGTCGCGTCCCTCGGGGATCATCATGGGCGTAAATACGCCCGGAAACATGGGACTGTTGTGGAGCGGCAGGATGGTCAGCTTCGGGGGCAGAACGGTATCGGCAGGGATGATTTGCCCGCGCGCCATCACTATGAAACTTAGTTGCGGGCGGCGCCGCGAGTCAAGTTTGCCGAGTGGGCTTGATGCGCCCGCGCGACACCGGTAAGCTGCGGTGCATGCCGTCAGGTCGGCGTCGCAACTCGATCGAGTCGGCAGTAGTGCTGCAGGCGGCACGCATGGGCGAGATTCATCGCCGGGTGGCGTTGTTTACCGGTGAGCGCGGGGTAGTCTACGCAACCGCACACGGCGCCGGTAAGGCGGTAAGCAAGCTGAAGGCGGCGGCGATCCCGTTTGCGCTCATCACCGCCTATCTCTATCACGACCCGGTGCGCAACTCGTTCAAGGTCACCGACGTGGAGGCACGCAACCTGCATCCGGCGATCCGCGCCGATCTGCGCAAGTTCTTCACCGCGTCGCTGTGGGTGGAGATCGTGTTGCGCAGCCACGGCGGCGGCACCCACGCGGACGAGTTGTTCACCCTGCTGGTGGAGTCGCTGCAGCGGCTCGACGGCGCCTCCGAGGACGACGTCGCACTGCTGTCTGCACAGGTTTTGTGGCGCGCGCTGCTGCATATGGGCATCACGCCCGACCTGGAGTGCTGCGACGCCTGCGGCCGGGAAGTCGGCGCGCACGAGGACCTGCGGCTTGCCGCGCACGGCGGCAGCTGGTGTCAACGCTGCGCCGCGGCGCGCGGCCTGCGCGACCTTCCGGTGGCCGGGTTGCGCATCGACGCGTCCGCGCGGCGCTTTCTACTCGCCACCGGCGGCCTGCCGCTCGCCGCGGCGGGCGCGTATACGTTCGCGGGAGCCGAGCAGCTGCGCCGGTCGTTGCAGCAATTGGTCCAGCACGGTCTGGAGCGCCCGCTGAATTCGCTGCGTTGCGCGGCCGGGATCCTGTGAGCGGGTCGGCCACCGGCACCGCGGCGCAGCGCCCCGCGACCGCCGCCCGGCGCGTGTTCCTGGCGCTGCCGCTCCCGCCGGCGGCGCGCGCCGAGCTGGCCCGGCTGACCGAATCCGCGCTCGCGGCACATGCACCGCACCTGCGCCTGGTGGATCCGTCCGGGTACCATGTGACCGTGCACTTCTTCGGCCCGCTCCCGGGCGATGAGTTGCGCCGCGCGCAGGCGCTGTGCGGACCGGTGGTGGAGGCGCTGGCCGCGCCGGTGCGATGCCGCCTGGCCGGGCTCGTGCAGCTGCCGCCGCGCGGCCCGGCGCGGGTGGTGTGCGCGGTGTTCGGAGAGGGCCACGATGCGTTGGCCGCATTCCTCGCCGCGGCCGGCGAGCGGATCGGCGGCGCCGCGTTTCCGGTCGCCGCGCGCAGCCCGCTGCCGCACGTGACCGTGGCGCGCGTGCGGCATGGCCGGCGCTGGCGGATGTCCGAATCGGCGGCGCTGCCCGGAGCGGGCCCGGACACGGCGGCGGGTACGGCGCGCCGCGGGATCGATTTCCAACGGCTTCCGGGCCACGGCGAAGGGGCGCCGGCTCCGTTTTCCCTTGACCAGCTGGTGCTGTTCGAATCTCGCCTGCATCCTTCCGGTGCCCGGTACGTGCCGCTGGCAAGCCGGCACCCGGCGGCGCGGTAGCGGCCCATCCATGAACTGGTCCAAGAGCGCCGTCGACACGGCCGAGGTGAGGCGCATATCGCGCCGTTTCCGCCTCGATGCGCTGGCAAGCACGATCCTGGCACGCCGCGGCCTGGGCGATGGCCATTCCGTGCTCTACCTCCTGGAGGAGGACGAGCACTTCCTCCATAACCCGTTCGCCCTGTCCGGCATGGCCGCCGCCGTGCAGCGCATCATCGACGCGGTTACCGAGGAACAGCCGATCATGGTGTTCGGCGACCGCGACGTGGACGGCGTCACCTCGACGGCATTGATGGTGGACACGCTGCGGGAGATGGGTGCGACGGCGAACTGGCGGCTACCGGAGGGCGACGACCCGTACGGTATCACCGCGGCCCTGATCGACGATCTGGCGGCCGCGGGCGTGCAACTGCTGATTACCGTCGACTGCGGAGTGACGGCGGGAGCGGAAATCGCCGCCGCCCGGCAGCGCGGGATCGACGTCGTGGTGGTCGACCATCACGAACCGTCCGCGGAAGTGCCGGATGCGGTGGTGGTGGATCCCAAGCTGTCCGGTTCCAGCTACCCGTTTGTCGATCTGTCCGCGTGCGGCGTGGTTTGGAAGCTGGCCTGGGCGCTGCGCTTTGCGCGCACCGGTCTGTTCGGCGAGACGGTGTGCCTGCTCAACGTGCGGCCGCTGCACGATAGTGTCGTTATCGAAGCCGTCAGGCTGACCAACCTGGTGCCCGGCGACAGGTTGTTCGAGACGGTCAATCCCGGCGCCGGCGCGCCGGCGGTGGAGCGCCTCGCGGAGTTTGCCGACGGCTGCCAGATCGTGGTGTACGACGAGCCCCTGGTCCGCAACCTGCTGGCACGCGCGTGCGGCGCCGTCGACCTGGAGCCGCACGACCTGGCCACCGACGTTGCCAAGATGCACCCGCGCACCGCCGGACAGTCGCTGCTGCAACTCCGCGAGCGCAGCAAGCTGGCGCGCTACCGCGACGACACCTTGACCGAACTGGATGTGCTCACCGAGCTGTTTTCCGTGGTCGTGGTGCGGCGCCACCCGGAACTGATCGAGCAGGGCAACGCGACGCTGGACCTGGTGGCGCTGTCGACCATCGCCGACCTGATGCCGCTGCGCGACGAGAATCGCATCCTGGTCAAGCGCGGTCTGCGCGCCCTGGCCGCCACCGAGCGGGTCGGCCTGCGCGAGCTCCTTGCCCGCGTCAACCTGTACGGCAAGCAGCTCACCACCATCGACGTGTCGTTCCACCTGTCGCCGGTGGTGAATTCGGCGGGCCGCATGGGCGAGGCGCCGACCGCGGTGCGCATCCTGCTGACCCGCGATCAGGCGGAGGCGAACACCCTGGCGGACCGGCTGCTGGAACTGAATCGGCAGCGCCGCAGCGTGGCCGATCAGGCTTGGACACGGGTTCAGGCGGGCGCCCGCAGCAGCTACGAGGGTACCGGCGGCAAGCTGCTCTGGGTAATCGACCGCGAGGTGCCGCGCGGCATCACCGGCATGCTGGCGGCGCGGCTGATGGAGGCATTCCGATCCCCCGCCATCGTGGTAGCCGACCAGGGCGAGGAGGCGAGCGGGTCGGTACGCACCCTGCCGGGCTTGCCGGTGGCCGACATCCTCGGTCCGGTGGACGATCTGCTGCTGCGCTGGGGCGGCCATGCGATGGCCGGCGGGTTCAACCTGGCGTCGGCCGGGCTGACACAGTTGGCGGCGCGCCTGGGGCGGTTGGCGGAGACCGTGGATGCGGTGGCCGCCCCGGCCTCCGCCATGCGCGAGGTGGATGCCGAGATTCCCCCCGACTACCTGACCCCGGAGGTGTGGCAAACGGCGGACCTGTTCGCGCCCTACGGCGCCGGCCATCCGCCGCTGGCGTTCCTGATGCGGAACGTGCCGATTCTGCAGGTGGACCTGGTAGGCAAGGGCCAGCCCGCGCATGCCAAGCTCCTGCTTGAAGCGGGCGGCTATCGCTGGCCCGGCCTGTACTGGAACGCGGCAAAAAAGGTCGGCACCGACTTCGCCGCCGGCGACCGGGTCAATATCGTATTCCGTCTTACCCGCTCGCACTACGCGCAGGTCGAGACCCTGCAGCTGACCATTCTCGACCTGGAGCGGTGATCCGGACCCTGCGCTCCCTGCCGGCCGCTGCCGCGGCGGGCGTCTGGCTGGCCGGCGCCTGGCTGGCGGGCATGGCGGCGGCGGCGGACCCGGCAACCGGTGCGCGGGCGCTGGTGCTGGAGCCGGTGATCGGTCCCGACGGCGCACCGTTTGTGGAGCGGGGCTGGACGGTCTGGCAACTCGCCGGCACTCGCTCCCGGTTCGAGGAGGGCCGGTTGGCGCTCGTTTCGGGGCTGCTGGCGCGCTCGCCGGAGACATCGCCGCCGCCGGCACCGGCGTTGAGCGCCCCGCGCGAGGTGGTGCCGGGCGCGCCTCTGCGGGTCTACCTGTGGGCCACGCAACCGCTCGCCCGGGTGCAGGTGAAGGTGCAGACGGCCGCTGGAACGCTGGTGTCCGCCCGCGCCTTCGCTGCCGAGCGCGCCGCCGGCGACCCGCGTACCGGCGTCTGGGTGGCGGTGTTCGGCATTCCGAGCACCGCGGAGCAGGGTATCGCCCGGCTCATGGTAGCGGGCGACGGCGGTGCCGAGGCCGGCGGCGCCGGCGTGCTCGAAATCGCGCAGCCCCTGTTCGTCGGCGCCCGCCGCTTCGGGGAGGAGGAAATCCCCCTGCGCAAGGGGCTCGGCGACCTGCGCCGCGGCGACGATCCGGTGCGCGCCGAGCAGGCGCGTGAGCTGTGGGCCCTGCTCGGCACTTGGCGGCCGGTTGACGACGGCCACACGGAGAGGCTGCGGTACCCGGTGGTGGGCGCCCGGCGCAGCGCCGGATTCGGCGACCGGCGGCTGTACCGCTACGACGACGGCGCCACCGACCGGTCCATCCACAATGGCGTCGATCTCGCCGCACCGGAGGGAACCGTGGTGGTGGCGGCTGGAGCGGGTACCGTGGTGATGGCCCGGTTTCGCATCGTCACCGGGCTCACCGTCGTGATCGAGCATCTGCCGGGCGTGTACTCCCTGTATTACCACCTGTCGCGGCTCAACGTGGCGGTCGGCGAGCGGGTCGAGCCGGGCATGGCGCTCGGTGCGGTAGGCAGCACCGGGCTGGCCACCGGACCGCATCTGCACTGGGAGGTGCGTGCGGGCGGCGTCGCCGTGGACCCCGACGTCCTGGTCACAACACCGTTGGTTGACATACCGGACGATTTGGTTACCTTATTTCCCTGATAGGCCCCACGGTCGCGATTGTCGGCTGTCGGCCCGAAAGGAGGATAGCACCCATCGCACACGTAACCGTCGGCGAAGACGAACTACTTGAGAAAGCGCTGAAGCGCTTCAAACGCATGGTGGAGAAAGAGGGCATCGTTCGCGAGTGGAAGCGGCGCGAATACTTTGAGAAGCCCTCGACGGTGCGCAACAAGAAGCGCAAGGCTCTTGAGCGCAAGCGCTTGAAGAAGCTGCGCAAGGTCACCGCTCTCAAGAAATACTAGTAACCGTTCCCACCACCTGCTCCCGCGCCCGGACGATCGGGTGATATTTTGCTGGTTGACGGGCAGCACCGAAAGCTGCTATCTTTTCCTTCTGACGACGCAGGGTAGAGCAGTTGGCAGCTCGTCGGGCTCATAACCCGGAGGTCGCAGGTTCGAATCCTGCCCCTGCTATACAAAAGGCCGCCCGTTGGGGCGGCCTTTTTCGTTTCCGGTGCCGTTGTCATTGCGCGTCGGCGTGGTTCTCCGAATAGCGGTGAAGGGACTCGAACCCCTGACACAGCGGATATGAGCCGCTTGCTCTGACCGGCTGAGCTACACCGCCGGGAAATCAGCCAGCCGGCGGTTGCTCGCACAGCCTGCTGACAGCCCAAAGTATACGAATTCCGGCCGCCCGCGTCGACGCCCAGGGCTGTTCGGAACGCTGTCGCCGGTACGTAGTAAGATCCCGCGCACCGCACCATGCACAGTACGAATACTCCGCAGAAACGGCCACGGCCATCGATAGAAGCGTTCACCGACGGCGGCTGCATCGGCAACCCCGGGCCGGGAGGCTGGGCCTTTCATCTCACGCTCCCGTCGGGCCGGGTAATCGAAGATTCCGGCGCGGCCGCCGCCACTACCAACAACCGCATGGAACTGATCGCCGTCATCCAGGCGCTACGGGCGGTCCGCAACCTGCCGGAGGCGCTCGCCTCCGAGGTGGTGGCGGTTACCGACTCCACCTACGTTCAGCAGGGCATCACCTCGTGGATCTGGCGCTGGCGCGCGAACGGTTGGCTGACGTCCGCCAAGCAGCCGGTCAAGAACGCCAACCTGTGGCGCAAGCTCGACGAGGTGGCGGCCGCGACCGGGGCGCAGTTCCGCTGGGTGCGCGGCCATGCCGGCGACCCGCGCAACGAGCGCTGCCACGCGCTGGTACAGGCCGCCATCGCGGCTGAGCGGACCAACTCCGGCAGCCATTAGCGCGTCCATCACCCGGGCAGTCCGAACCGGGGCGTGAAGCGGCGCCGCTCGGATCCCGTTATCCGGGGCGGGAGGCAGCAGTGCATTCATTGGTCTATGGGCATGCCCCGTTCGGGGTTGATGGCGATCTGGTGGCGGTGGAGGTGGACCTGCGCCGCGGCATACCGGGGGTCGACATCGTCGGCCTGCCCGACGATGCGGTACGGGAGTCGCGCGAGCGGGTACGGGTGGCGATTCGCAACAGCGGGTTTCAGTTCCCGCGCGACCGGGTATTGGTCAACCTGTCGCCCGCCGGGGTGCGCAAGGTGGGCGCCGCCTACGACCTGCCGCTGGCGCTGGCCGTCCTGGTCGCCTCCGGCCAGGTGCCGGCGCCGCGAGTGCCGGTGATGGCATGCGGCGAGTTGAACCTGGCCGGCGCCGTGCACCCGGTCAGCGGCATCCTCACCGCGGTCACCGCCGGCGCCGAAGCCGGGCACTCCTGGTTCCTGGTGCCGTCCGGCAACCGGCGCGAGGCGGAGGCACTCGGCGTCGGCGCCGTCCTGGGCGTGGACAGCCTCACCGATGCCGTCGCCGCCATGGCCCAGGCAACGGCGGCCGCCCCGGCACGGTCCGGCGCCGCCGCCGACGGCCGGGGCGCCGCCGCCCAACAGCCGTCGCCGTGGCGCGCGGAGTTGGGAGAGATCACCGACATCCGCGGTCAGAGTGTGCTGAAGCGGGCACTGGCGGTGGCGGCCGCCGGCGGCCACCACATGCTGGTATTCGGCCCGCCGGGCAGTGGCAAGACCATGGCCGGGCGGCGGCTGGTCGGCCTGCTGCCGCCGCTGCCGCGGCAGGAGGCGCTGGCGGTGACGCAGATCCACTCGGTGGCCGGCAGCCTGCCGGTGGACGCCGGCCTGTTGGGCTGGCCGCCGTTCCGCAGTCCGCATCACAGTGCGTCTGCGGAGGGGATTGTCGGCGGCGGCCGCCTGCTGCGTCCCGGCGAGGTGTCGCTCGCCCACCACGGGGTACTGCTGCTCGACGAGGCCCCGGAGTTCTCGCGCCCGTTGCTGCAGAGCCTGCGCGAACCGCTGGAAGCAGGCTTCGTGAACGTGGTGCGCGCCGGCAGAACCGCGCACTTCCCGTCCGCGTTTCAACTGGTGCTCACGGCCAACCCCTGTCCGTGCGGCAACCTGGGCCGCCGCCATGCCGCGTGCATCTGCTCGACCGCCGAGGTCAAGCACTACTGGAAGAGACTGGGTGGCGCGCTGCTGGACCGCATCGACATTCGCGTCCCGGTGAGCGACCCGCCGCCGGGGGCACTGCTCGGCCCCAACGAAGAGCATCCGGACGACTACCTGCAGGCGGTGCACGGTGCCCACCGCCGGCAATGGAAGCGCTATCGGGACCATCCATGGCGACTGAACGGGCGCTTGCCGCCGCGCGAGGTGGAGCGCTACTGCGTGCTCGGCGAGACCGAGATCCGCTGTCTCGAACGCGGCATGCGCCACGCGCACCTCTCCTCCCGCGCGCTGCACTCGGTTATCAAGCTGTCGCGCACCATCGCCGACCTGGACGGCTGCGACCGGATCGCGGCGGCGCATGTCAACGAGGCGCTGCAATACCGCCGCTACGGCGACGTGGATATCTACTGGCACTACGACTGAGCCGGTGCGGTCGACGCCCGTGCACGTCGGGCACGTCGGGCACGTCGGGCACGCATCGCACCGGCGGCCGACGGCTGATCGAGCGCCCGCGGCAGGCGCATGGCAGGCGCCAAAATCGGCCGCCACGGCGGGTCCGGTCGTGGTACATTGGTCGCCGGAATGAGATCGTACCGCGGCCGGCATCTCCTGGTGAGCGCGGGTATCGCCGCCGTGACCGGCGCCGGCATCGGATTCCTGATTGCCGAAGCGCTTACCGGCGCGCGCGCCGAGCGCTTCACTCCGGTCGTTGCGGACGGTGGCAGCCGCGCACGGCCGGCGCCGCCCTTGCCGGTGCAGTTCCGCGCCGGCGCGGCGGCTCTTTCCAGCGACGAAGCCAACAACATCGAGATCTACCAGGAGCGCAACGAGGGGGTGGTCAACATCTCCGCCCTGACGCCGGAGTATCACTGGTTCCTGAACGCCGTACCGCGGTACGGGTCGGGCGCCGGGTCGGGTACCGTGATCGACCGGGAAGGCCACATCCTAACCAACTACCACGTGGTCGGGGGCGCGCGCCAGGTGAGCGTGACCCTGGCCGGCGGTGACGAGCGCGACGGAAGGGTGATCGGCGTCGACCCCGAAAACGACCTGGCGGTGGTGAAAATCGATCCGCGCGGGTTGCACCTCACCGTAATCCCGTTCGGACGCTCCGAAGATCTGCTGGTGGGCCAGAAGGTGTTGGCGATCGGCAATCCGTTCGCCCTCAGCCGCACCCTGACCACCGGCGTCGTGTCGGGGCTCGGACGGCCGGTGCGGGCCGACAACGGCGCCATCCTGCAGGCAATGATCCAGACCGATGCCTCGGTCAATCCCGGCAACTCCGGCGGCCCGCTGCTCAACTCGCGCGGCGAGATGATCGGCATCAACACCACCATCATTTCGCCGTCGGGCGGCTCGGTCGGGATCGGATTCGCGGTGCCGATCGACACCGCGCGGCGCGTGCTGCCGGAACTGATCCGGCACGGCGAGGTACGGCGCGGCTGGATCGACATACGGCCCGTGCAGTTGTTCCCGCGTCTCGTCCGGCAGTTGAAT
>MPNH01000078.1 GCA_002238925.1 Spirochaetaceae bacterium bin103
GCATGCAACCGGTGCTCCCGATGCGTCCTGGGCTACCGGAACGACGTACGCACGACTACCGGCGCCACGGGACCACGTCGCTGTTCGCGGCTCTGAACGTGGCCACTGGTGAAGTAGTCGGCAAGTGCTACCGGCGCCACCGCGCCGTTGAGTTCCGGAAGTTCCTGAATATCATCGCCAAAGTGGTCCCGGAGGGGCTCGATGTTCATCTGGTGCTGGACAACTACGGTACCCACAAGACGGCGATGGTTCATGACTGGCTGGCCCGCCGACCGCACTTCCACGTGCACTTCACCCCCACCAGTGCTTCCTGGCTCAACCAAGTGGAGCGCTGGTTCGCGTCCCTCACCGAGAAGCAGATCCGACGCGGCAGCCATCGCAGCACTCTCGCGTTGGAAAAGGCGATCAAGGACTACTTGGCCGTTTACAATGAGGAGCCTCAGCCATTCATCTGGACCAAAAGCGCCGATCAAATCCTTGAATCAGTCAAGAACTACTGTGAAAGGATTTAAGATTCAGTACACTAGCGGCTCGCGGCTTGGCAGCACCGCTGGGGCTCAGCGGTCCCCTCGCCGGTGTCTCGCAACGCCCCCAGCATAGCGCGTGCCGCTCGGCGCCGGGCCCCGCCACCAGCAACCCGTTGCCGCTCCCCGCCGCCGGCCCCCGCCCGAGGCCGCGCGCCGCTCGGCGCCGGCCACCGCCACCAGCAACACGTTGCGGCTCTCAGCCGCCGCGCGCAGCCGAAGGCCGGTCGCCCCCTAATGCCGCGCTGCAGCTGCCGGGCGTTGCGCTCCAACTCCTGACACAACGCCGCCAAGGCGGTCCGGCTACAGGTGGTGCGGCACTCACGGCACTGCCAGTGCCGGTGCAGGGCTTAGTACTGCAGGCGGCGTTCGTACTTCCGGCAGGGGGGCGCGGGTCGCTCGTGCCGTTCGGGACCGACCGGGCTCCTTCGACAGCAGGTGCACCACGACCGCGACTCTCCCGTAGACCATCACCGTATCACCAACAACCGCGCGGCCCGTACCCGGACTATCAGCAGCAGAACGGTGCCCGCGACCGTCGGCGTGAAGATCCGCCTGAGCGCCGCCATCTTCCAGCCGAGGACGAACTGCACGAACGAGGACATGACGATCAGCGTTGCCATCAGAGCTGGCCCGCCTACCTCGAGCGCGGTCACGCAAACCGGCAGGTACGCTGGGGTGCTCCCCATCACCAGGATGTAGCCGCCGCCGATTCGGCCGAACCGCGCGCTTTGCACGATGGTCGCGACACCGCTCACCACCACGGCGGCGAATACCGCCCATGCCAGATAGTCCTCCGAGCCGCCGCCGAGGGTAACCAGCACGACCGGCGTTAGCACGACGGAGGTGACCGCGATGGACACGTATTGCCCGGCGACGCCAAGAGACAGAAGCAGTGACGGACGCTCGTCCGCCTCGAACCGTAACGTCGGGTCACACACCAGCAGGGCAGATCGCGTTGTTGGGGCGGATCCTGAAGGCGACGCCGTGCAAGCATGACCGGGTGGCAGTTTCGCTGGCGCAAAGAAAGACACGACAATATCCCCACAACTTGGGCAATACGTCTTCGATGACCGTGCCGTCGCAACCAGCACCTCCGGCGTTCGGGCCACGAAGTCCGGACCGATAACCCCGAATTTGGTAACGCGGAGCTCGCCAAAGTTCGCCAAGCCTCTCCGCACAGAAGCCGGCACCCCGACAATCGCGTAGCCGTCCACGAATTCATCCGTGAGTGCCGGCGTCTGCCGTCCATCGTGCTGGCCATGGGCGTTCATGTCGTAGCGGGGTTGTGCAGCCGCCGAAAGACCGCGCACCCGACCTTCGCCCTCGTTACGCTCGACGGTCAGCTCACCGTTCCCGGATAGTCCGCGCAGTAGCGGCTCGCCGGATCATCTGTGTTCCCGTCCCCCACGGCAATCCGCCTCCTTCGGCAGTCCAGCGTTTGCCACCACTCCCCAACGCTTCCGTGCCCCCCTGCTCCCCAGATCTCCCGTGCCGCCGCGTTCACCTTCGACTTGGTCTCGGTATCCAGGGCGCCGTATTCCCTCTTCGCTGCTCCCGCCTGCGCATTGGTCACCTCCGTCCCGTACAGCGCCGCCACTCTCTGCTCACCGTGCAATGCGTTCCACCAACGCATCGCATGCGCCAGATCCGACGGCCGGGGAGCCTCCGGCTTGCTCATCGTTGCCTCCTCACAACCGATCAGCGCAAGCAGTGCCACTGTCGAAATCAGAAACCCGGTACGATACAGTTGCTTCATTGTGTACCTCCACGACCGCTCATCGGTTGCTCGCTCCTTCCGGCGGATACACTCCAGGATCGTCCCGTCCCAGCAGGTCCATTCCTACCTTGTCAACGAGCGCCTTTTCGTCTGCGCCCAAAACCCTCGTCCCTCGCGTCACCGTCACCCGATACGTCCGCGTTGTCCCGTCCTCCGCCGTCACCACCACCGTGATGGGGTTCTCCCCAACGCTCAGGGGTATCGCGCCGCTCGGCGTTCCGCTCGCCACCACCGTGCCGTTCACCGCTACCGTCGCCCCGGCGTGGTTCACTGTCGGTGTCAGCCTCACGCTCTCCACCGCGTGCGCCACCGCCACCGCGTAGCTCGTCCTCGCCGGGTCGAACGCCAGCGACCCGTCCGAGATCAGCAGCCCGCTCAAGCTCGCGTCGGAAGACTGCCCCCGCGTCACCGTCACCGTGTAAGTCCGGGTGGTCCCGTCTTCGGCAGTCACCACCACCTTGACGGGGTTCTCTCCCACGCTCAGGGGAATCGAGCCGCTCAACGACCCTCTCGCCACCGGCGCGCCATTCACCGCAACCGTAGCTCCGGCGTGGTTCACCGTCGGCGTCAGCCTCACGCTCTCCACCGCGTATGTCACCGCCACCGCGTAGTTCGTCCTCGCCGGGTCGAACGCCATCGAACCGACCGAAATCAGCAGCCCGCTCAAGCTCGCGTCGGAAGACGGCGTGGCGCCACCGCCGCCGCCTGTGCCACCGCCTTCTCCACCGCCACCTCCGGGGCCGCCGCCGCCCGTGCCAGTTCCGGGGCCGCCACCTTCTCCACCGCCACCTCCGGAATCGCCGGTACCGCCGCCGTCATCGTTGTCAATGATGGTGAAGGTGATCTGGCCCTGAAGCGTCGTGCCGCCACCCAGTAGGGGGGAAACCACAAAGACGTAGAGCGTGACGGTCTCGCCGGGGTCCGCGTGCGAGTCGTCGTACGTGGTGACGGTCACAGTGGATGTCGTGCCCCCCTTGGCAAAGCGGGGCTTCCCGGGCGACCAGCCGAACTCGGAGGCTTCCACCGTCTCCGATTCGGAAACACCTGTCCTCGCCTCCGTGGCCACGTGTATCGGCTGGTTCAGCGTCAGCGTCACCGTCACATCGCCACCGCCCTCGGCGAGCGGCTTGTTGGCGCTCAGCGTCAGCCTGGAAGGCACGGGAGGCGTCGTCAGTTTCAGCGCAACCTGCTGATCCGCGGACCAGATCAGACCTCTGTCGTTCCATTTCACGCGGCGGCCGTCGATCGTGGCCGCCGCGAAGGGGAACTGCTCGCCACCGACATGCAGCACCAGGGACTTGAAACTGTCGGGAACTTGCGTGGCCCTGTCCTCGAAGATCAAATTCAGGAGGCCGTCATTTAGAGTGATGTTGAGGAATGCATACGGCGTACCGTGAAACGTGAAATCGTCGTCCGTGAGCGCCCCGTCAGGCTCACACGTCCGACTTGGCACACTACTATCATGGCAACCAAAAACGCCTACCGTGACAGAGTTCGCGGTCAGCGTGGCCGACCAGACGGTGGTGACTTTTTCCTGTGCCGCGGCGGGCGCGGCGGCGAGCAGGCACGATGCGGCGGGGGCGGGGGGCGCCCACACCGCGGGGAGGGGGGGCGGGCGCCGGGGCGGGGCCGGGCGGGGGGGCGAGCAGGCACGATGCGGCGAGGACGAGGGCCGCCCACACGGCGGGTAGCGCGGCCGCGCGCCGGACGGCCGCTGGCGGTGGAGAGGAAGAGACGAAAAAGGAGTTGCGGCGGCGCGGGGAAGGCGCGCCCACCGCGCACGGTTCAGCCGGAGCGGTTGCGGAACCCGGCCTCCATGGCCCGGCGCTCATCGCGCTCGGTTCGGCTCGGCTAAGAATGTCGTTCCACGAGATCAGCATCGCGCAATCTCTCCTTTTTGTCGGACGCCCTCAGACGGCGCGCGCGAACGCCTGACCACTGTACGCCGGCGGCGTCCCGTGTTTACCAAGGAAGGGATGCACGACGCTCAGGTGCATCCGCCAGTAACTGGCGAGCAGCGGCCAGCACGCCGGGGCCTATATGGCAGTGGAGCGCGTCGGAAACCCCGCGCCTTAGCCGCAGACATATTAACACCGCACAGGTGTTAATCACGTGACCACTCCCCGGGGTTCGGTGGTTCTTTTGTGTATTATCAGCTCAGGGCGCCCGGCGGTCTACAACGCCAGCATGGGACGGACGGGGTGGAGAAGCGGACCAAGAGCGCGCATCCCAGGCGTGGAAGTAACAGGCGCTGATCAACGAGGTGATGGTGACCGAGTTCCCGGGGGGCGATGGTTGGGACCCCCGGCAGGCAACCCCCGAGGTGATCAATTGTGCGGCCAAGACGATATCGCCGGGCGGCAGGAAGTATTTGTCGTCCCCGCTTTGGCGCAGCTATGTAAAGAAGTGTGTATATTGGAGCACCATCGGCGGCGTTATTGTGTGCGCTTGGCTCACCGGTTCGACGTACCGCATCTCGGGGCGAGGGGGATACCTTGATGAAGAATGCTGACGAACTCAGTAGGGAGAACGAGGCGATGCGGAACCGCATCTCGAGCCTGAGCGGTGCGGTGCTGCGCATCAGCGCAAGCCTCGATCTCGATACCGTCCTGAACGAGATCGCGGACAACGCTCGCGCTCTGACCGACGCCCGCTGCGCCGTGATCACTGCATTCGACGACGCCGGCCAGATCGACTACGTGACCTCCGGCCTCACGGCCGACGAGGAGCGCGAGTTGATCGCGTGGCCGGACGGGCTGCGGCTGTTCGAGCACCTGCGGAATCTTCCCTCTCCGATGCGGCTGCCCGACGTGCGCGCCTACGTGCGCTCGCTCGGCTTCTCCACCGAGGTCATTTCCGTGGACACGTTCCTGGCAACGTCGATTCGCCATCGGAACGTGGAGACCGGCTCCTTCTTCGTCGGCGCGAAGGAAGGCGGGCAGGAGTTCACCGAGGAGGACGAGGAACTCCTGCAGCTGTTCGCGGCGCAGGCGGCGACGGCGATCGCAAACGCGCGCGCACACCGCGACGAGCAGCGAGTGCGGGCGGACCTGGAGGCGCTGATCGACATCTCGCCGGTGGGAGTGGTGGTGATTGACGCCAAGACCAGCCACCTGGTGTCGCTCAACAGGGAGGCCAGGCGGATCGTCTCGGGCCTGCTCGATCCGGGGCAGACGGTGGAAGAGCTGCTGCAGGTGGTGACCTACCGGCTTGCCGACGGGCAGGAGATTGCGCTCGACGAGTTGCCGCTGGCGACCGTGTTGAGCAACGCCGCGCCGCTGCGCGCGGAAGAGGTCGTGCTGTCGGTGCGCGACGATCGGAGCATCACGATGCTGATCAACGCGGCGCCGATCAAGTTCGAGGGCGGCGCGGTGGAGTCAGTGGTGGTGACCATGCAGGACCTGGGTCCACTGGAGGAGCAGGAGCGCCAGCGGGCGGAGTTCCTGGGGATGGTGAGCCACGAGCTGCGGGCGCCGTTGGGCGCCGTGAAGGGGCTGGCCGCGACCGCGCTGGGCAACTCGCGGGTTGCGGACCCGGCCGAGGTACGGCAGTTCTTCCGGATCATCGAGCAGCAGGCCGATCACATGGACGGCCTCATCAGAGATCTGCTCGATGTTGGACGCATCGACACGGGCACACTTTCGGTGGACCCTGAACCGGCAGATGTGACGGCGCTAGTGGACCGCGCGCAGAACACGTTCCTGAGCAGCGGCGCTCGGCACGTCCTGAGCATCGACCTGCCGGCGGACCTGCCGCCGGTGATGGCGGATGCGCGCCGGATCGTACAAGTGCTGAACAATCTGTTCTCCAACGCGGCCCGGCATTCTCCTGAGGTGTCCCCGATCCGGGTCGCGGCGGCGCACGATGGCGCGGAGATAGCGATCTCGGTATCCGACGAGGGCAGAGGCGTGGCGCCGGAACGGCTGCCGCATCTGTTCCGCAAGTACGCCGCTGCCGGCGACCAGCGGGGAAGCGAGGGCCGGCGCACCGGTCTGGGGCTGGCCATCTGCAAGGGGCTGGTGGAGGCCCACGGCGGGCGCATCAGGGCCGAGAGTCCCGGACCGGGCCAGGGCACGCGGTTCACCTTTACGCTGCCGGCCGTCGACGAGGCCGTCGCCATCTCACTGCGGCGGTCGCGCCTACCTCGCGATAGCCGCGAGCGTACCGGTATTCTCGTCGTGGACGACGACCCCCTGTCCCTGCGCTACGTCCGGGACGCTCTCATCGCGGCCGGCTACGCACCGGAGTTGACCGGTGATCCGCAGGACGTGCCGCGCCTGATCAAGACCAAAAATCCCCAGTTGGTGGTGCTCGACCTGGTGTTGCCCGGTATTGATGGCATCGAGTTGATGGAGTCCGTCCCCGAACTGGCCGACATTCCGGTCATCTTTCTCTCCGCCTACGGTCGGGACCAGACGATCGCCAATGCCCTGGAAGCGGGCGCTGCCGACTACATCGTCAAGCCGTTCTCGCCGACCGAGCTGACGGCGAGAGTCCGGGCCGCGCTGCGCCGGCGATCCAGGCCCGACCCCTTTCTGGTTGCCGATCTGGCTATCGACTACGAGAAGCGCCGCGTGACCGTGAACGGCCAGCAGGTACGGCTCACTGTGACCGAATACGAGTTGCTGCGCGTGCTCTCGGTCAACGCGGGACGGGTAATGACCTACGAATCACTGCTCAGGCAGATCTGGGAACAGCGCGAGGATACCGAGCCGGTGCGCACCTTCGTGAAGAAGCTGCGCGCCAAGCTCGGCGATGACCCGGCAACCCCCACCTACATCTTCAACGAGCGCGGGGTCGGCTACCGCATGGCTGCACCGGGCGAGCAGTAAGTGACTTTGATGCGGCCGCTGAGCGCATCCTGACGCAGCGCCGCCGGTCGATGCTCCAATCGACGACCGCACGGCGGACACGCATACCGCCGCGAGGCCACACAGCAGCCCCAACCTCAATGCTCCGATGCCTGCCTGGCGTTCATGGCTCGGTCCCCTTGCAAGTCGTAGGCGGTAGTCCACCGGCGCTAGACTGCTTGGGAATGCCCGCTTGCAGGTAATCGCCTCATTTCCCGCGCGTCAGCAACCACATCAACCATCCTGAGTAGTACCCCCACAACATCAGAATGGTCGGCGCTCCCCTCTACTTCACGTAGGTCCTTGCTCGGCGGTACCGGCCACCACGCCGAGGCCGATTCGCCTCTATGCGCCCGGACCTGCGCCTCGTAGCTGCCGGTCGGTACGTCGATGCGTAGCTGCGTACCCAGCGTCGGCTGGGAATGTTTCCATGCCTCCGCCGGACCGCCGGTCCAACTCTCCAGCCGGCGGTAGCGCACCTCGTACCCGGTCACGGCGTCCGCGTCTTCGTCCGGCGTTCCCCAGTGCATGATCAAGGAGCCTTCGTACCCCGTCAAAGCCGTTTGAGAAGGGGCGCCCTTCGGCTGCTCGACCAGTTTCGTCGGTGGATCGCACGCCACCAACAGCGACAGCACCAAAGCGATAACCAGACCGATGCGGACGGTCGTGTGCAGGATGTGAGCCATGCAACCCTCCCCTGTCCGCGTTCTCTCTTATTCCGGGTCGCGTTCTTCCTTGGTTGGCCAAGGATGATCTTGACTTGGAAGCCGCCGACGGCCTCACACAGCGATTCGCGGTCTGCGGTCGGCGGCGGCACGAGGCACCGGCGTCGGTGGGGCCGCCTTGGCTTCCCCGGCGCGGTCAACCACCTTCTGCGCCATAGCATTTCTGGTGCAGCGCCACATCGACTCGCGCCGCGCCGCCGCGTACCCGTCGATACCGCTCACCAACCGCGATCTCACCACCACAGCGGTAGCAGACGTGAGCCTTTTGTGCCGTGGTCTCCTTGCTACGACCCCGCTCGATCAGCCACCGTACCGAGTCGGCTTCCGCGTCTTCGACCGCTGCCATCGCGGCTCCGTCGTCCTGGCCGGTCAGGACAACCCGACACGGCTCGCAGTAGTCGTGGTAGGCGTCGATCTCCAGCACCTCGCCCGTGCTTCGCTCATAGTTCCGTACCGCGCTCCAATTCCGACGCCGGGCCCGCGGGCGCAGGTTGCAGTGCGGGCAGATCGGCGTCGGCGCCACTACTCGCCGCGTACGGCACGACCCTCGCAGGTCGGTGGATCAGCGCCCCCAGTCGGTGGAAAAGGATCCGCAACCCGCCTACGATCCCTCCCACGGGTGATTTGTGCCGTACCGCACCGCACCGCCCTCTTCAACAGCACTGGGCGAAGGCTAACAGCCGGGTGTGTAGGAACTGTGGCTCTTTCCGTTGATGCAGTATTTCTTTCGGGGTTTTCTGCCGGTGAACTGCACGACAGCGCGGCGCGGTTTGTCGAGCAGGGTGGGGAAGCTGAGGCAGGACCACTGACGCGATCCGGGGGCTGCAGGCCGCGGTTGTTCACGCTACGAGTGGTTCCAGGTACCTGCGTACCGAAGTACGACCGCTGGTGCGTGGGCCACATACCAGGGGACGCGGGGCACCTTCACGCTTCCGCCGGTGTCGGCGACGACCCGGCCAGCCCGACCTGATCTTCAACGAGCGCGGGGTCGGCTACCGCATGGCTGCACCGGCGACCAGTAAGCGCGCTCTCCTATTGCGGACGGTATGGGAGTGCGCGGGGTGCGGGTGTTCCTCGTCGCCCTGCCGTGGACCCCGGCCCGAGTAACGGTGAGCCGTTCGCCTCTTCGCTTGTACGCCGCGAATCCGACGACCGCACGGCGGTGGGCCCGGCGCACGCTACGCTCCAATCTGGGCGCGCGCGCGTTCGCGATCGCCGTCGCGCCCTTCCTTCGCGCCGGCGAAGAAGGAGCCGGGCTGCTCGCCCCGATGGCGAATCGACGTTGCCAGGAACGTGTCCACGGAAATGACCTCGGTCGAGAATCCGAGCGAGCGCACGAAGGCGGGCAGGTCGGGCAGCCGCAACGGCGCGGGGAAGATTCCTCAGGTGCTCGAACAGCCGCAAGCCGCGGCCCGTCCGGCCACTCGATCAGCTCGCGCTCCTCGTCCGCAGTCAGGCCGGAGGTCACGTAGTCGATCTGCCCCGCGTCGCCGAAGGCAGTGGATCACGGCGCCGCGGGCACCGGTCTGGGCGCGGGCGTTTTCCGCAATCTCCTGCAGAACGGTATCAACGTCGAGGCTTGCGCTGCTGCGCAGCACCGCACCGCTCAGGTTCGAGATGCGGTCCCGCAGCGCCTCGACCTCCCACATGAGTTCGTCTGCACTCTTCACCATGCCTTCCCCGTCTCGGATGCGTCCACAATAAAGACTCCTATCACCCTCCATTATACACACATAATCCACTATAATCGCTCATTTCACCTTGTTCAAGTACGCCGCGTCCGGTACCGTGTCGGCTGCACGGTGTGATGAGTGGCGTTTTGGATACCATCCGCAAGCCGGCGGTTGCTCACCTGCGTCCTTGCCCCGAGCAGATGACACCATGCCGAGACACAAGACCTTTGCTGTAGAAGACGCCCTCGATACCGCGATTGAGCTGTTTGCCGAGCGCGGCTACCAGGACACCGGGATGGGAGAACTCGCTTGCCGCCTCGGACTGTCCCGCAGCTCCATCTACACCACCTTCGACGACAAGCAGTCCTTGTTCGCGCAGACCCTGCAGCGTTACGGCACCGAGTGTCGTGCTCCGGGTATGCACGCCCTGCGCGGTGACGGTTCACCGCGCGCCGCACTACTCGGTGCATTCCAGTGGGCTGCCGACGCGGACGCTTCGCCACAGCGCGATCAACAGTGTCTTCTCATCAACGCCGCCTTGGAATCGAGGACCTTCGCTCCCGAGTTGGCCCAGGCACTGCAAGGCATGCTCCTGAGCATGGAGTTGCGCTTTCGGGGCGCCGTCGAACGGGCCCGAGGCGCCAACGAAGTTGCCGGCAACGTGGATCCCGTCCAGACCGGCCGCGCGCTGCTGGGCCTGTATCTCGGCCTATGTACGCTGGTTCGCTCCGATGCCAAGGAGCCGGTGCTGCAGGCCGTCGTCCAACATGCTCTGTCGCTGCTGCCGGTACACGCGACCGAGTGGGTTGAGCCGGCCGGACCAGGCTGGCAGGTAGGCCCGGGGTGCCGAGAGTAAAGCGGTTCGCGATCGATGAGGTCCTGACCAAGGCCATTGGCAGGTTCTCGAGCCACGGCTACCACGCCACCTCGATAGGCGACCTCGTGGACTGTATGGGCATCGGCCGCGGCAGCATCTATGACACGTTCGGAAGCAAGCGCGGCCTGTTCGTGCGCGCCCTGCGCTTCTACGTCAAGGGCTACGACTGCTCCTTGCAGGAGATCCTGAACCAGTCGTCGACGCCGGCCGCGGCGATCATCGGCGTGTTCGATGAAGCGGCCGCCAACGGCTGCTTCATCGTCAACGCCGGGATCGAACTGGCGACTCATGACGCCGAGATCACTCGGATCGTAACCGACTTCTACCGCACCACCGAGCACCGATTCCGAGTGCTGATCGAACACGGCCAGCGCGCGGGCGAAATCGCCGCCTGCATCGATTCCCTCCAGACCGCGCACGGACTGTTCGTCTTGCTGCTCTGTCTGTGGGTGCTTGTCCGCTCCGGTGCTTCTGGAGAGCCGGTGCTGCGCGCCGCATCGCAACAGGTGCTGGAGCTGGTGCCTGTGCACCGACCAGGTGGCCTGGAGCAGAAGGGAGCCAGGACGCCCAGTTCCTGCAAACCCACCGATGGCCGCCGCTGATCGTTCTGCCAACAGCCGGGACTGATCATGCGTCGTTTCGTGACATCAGCGGTAGCTGTGGTCGCTCTTGCCTGTGCCGCCGCGTATCCGCAACAGAGCACCGCCACCTCCGTCTTCTCTTCGGTCGCTCCGGCGGTCGTGTTCGTCGAGGCCGGTCCCGGCAGTGGCAGCGGGCTGCTCCTGGACTCGAACACCATCCTGACCGCTGCCCATGTCCTCTACCCACACCGCTCCGCCCGCATCGTCTTCCCTGACGGTACCGAGTTGCTCGACGTGCCCCTGATCGCCTGGAACCTGCTCACCGACATCGCCGTCCTCGGCCCCGTTCGGCTCGACTCGCCGCCTGCCCCGCCTCCCTTCGACACTTCCGCAACTCTTCCCGTCGGCGCCGAGCTGTTCGCTATCGGCTATCCCGGCGAAGTGGAATCCTTCCCTCAGCCCACCATCAGCCGGGGCATCCTGTCTCGCTACCGTCTCTGGTCCGATCAGCACGTGACCTTCCTGCAAACCGACGCGGCCGTCGATGGCGGGCAGAGCGGCGGGGGATTGGGCTTCGCCGCCGGCGCCCGGGGCGGGCAGAGCGGGGGGGTATTGGCTTCAGCCGCGGGCGCCGTGGTCGGCATGACCGGGTTTGCGAGCGACTTCGGTCACTTCGGTATGGCCATCTCCGCCGCCGACCTCCTGCCGCGCGTTACTGCCCTGCTCACCGGTGAGGATGTCCCGGGCCGCCGCGGCGATCAGAATCTGGCTGCGACGGCGCAAGCCACACCCATTCGGTTTGACCTGGACTATCTCTGGGCGAAACAGGCGTTCGCCATCGTTGCTCCGCCTGACGACCACGTTGCCTTCACCCTGCAGAGCGTTTCTGACCTCGCCGTGGCCATCGTCGATTGGACCGGGTTCATCATCTCCGAAGTTGACGAGCACGGTACCGCCGGCACCGAGTCGATCTCCGCCGGCCTCGATGGCGTCCCGCCTTTCCTGCTCCTGGTCGAGCAGTTCGACGACAGGAACGTTCTCGTTCGCGTCGAGGGCGACGTCCCGCTCGTTCCCCTGAACGATCCCGATGACGGCGCTATCCTCGTACCGCCGGTCAGGCGGGTCGGCGCCATCGACTATCCCTACGATCTCGACTACTACCTGCTCTCCCTCCAAGCTGGCGAGTCCGTGCGCGTGCTCGTGGACTCGCTGCTGACCGACCCGCTCCTCAGCATCGACTATCGCCACGCTCCCGACTCCACCGTGGACGACGACAGTGGCGGCGGCCTGTTCGGCGTCAATCCGGAACTCTTCTTTCGCGCCGAGGTCGATCGCGTGTATCGCATCGTCATCGACGATCCGAGTGGTGAGGTCGGCGGCTATACCCTCTCCATCGAGCGCCCCATGGGCGAGACCGATCATTGATGACCGGGGCGGACCGAGAACAACGGCCTGGGCCTGCGAAACGCAATCCGTGGCTCGCCATGGCCGACTTCCTGGCCAAAGAGGCAGACGCCCTGAAATCGGATCCCGCCTTCGCTGCCGAGGTCCGCTCCGCCGCCGATCGCCTCTCCATCCCCTTGCCGGCCGCCGTCGTCAGCGACCGCACCTGCTCCGCCGTGGCGCGCCGCTGTTCCGATCTGATCGCCGCCGGGGATCTCCGCCAGGCCGCCGCTCTCCTCGCCGGCCACCGGCTCGCCATCGTACAGTGGACCCGGTGGAGCATGGCGGGCGACAGGCGTTGTGTGCAGCATCGCCGTATGGACTCAACGGTGACTCACCATTCCATCGAGCGGGAGAACGGTCGCCATTAGCGAACCAGTTGGCAATGACCAGGGCGGACCGGGAACAGTTGCCGGCGAAGCGCGACCAAGCCGCTCGGGGACCGATCCGCAGGGCATTCCCGGTGCTAGACCTTTGCCGGAGCGCGCCGAATCCGCTACCGAGCGCCTGAGCGCCAAGACGGCGGCTGCCTTGATCCGGCGCGCCGCGGTCCGCGCGCGCCACCGATGACCGACCGGTGGCCGGCTTAGGTCGAACTTGGGGATCATCGCCACCGCGCTGGCCACCAGTAGCCGAAGCGAACGCCACGTAGCCGTGCAGGTCGGGTAGCCTCACCGGCGAACCAAGGATCCACAAAGACGACACTGATCGTTGCCTATTGTACACTCATACTCCACGATAGCAGCGACAGGCCCCGGTGTGGTGGCCCCTGGTACTTCTGGAGCGCCTGCACGGTGGCCATCCCGACGCCCCGGAACTTGACGCGCCACCCTGGCCGCCAGCGCCGCCGAGCCGCGTACCGGTCGCCGTGGCAGCGGTGCAGGGTGGGCAAACGACGCCATCAAGCCCCCTCCGCACCTGCTGCCCACCTGGTAGCGGGCGGCGCGTGACCGGGTCGCGGACGGCCACCTCTCACGGCGAATGTAGACCTCCGGCGTTGCAGGCACCCGGCCCGATGTAGCGTGTGGAGCCCTCCCCGTGCTGAGTCCGCCCGCGCGGGATGCTCTACGGTGGCACCAGCACGAGCTTGCCGGTGTATCTCTTGGCAAGGAAGTCGCTCTGCGCGGTCACGATGTCCGCAAGCGGATACGTCTTCGCCACCACGGGGCGGATCTCGCCGCGTTCAATGTAGGACACCAGGCTCTCGAATACCCC
>MPNH01000079.1 GCA_002238925.1 Spirochaetaceae bacterium bin103
GGTCCCGCACCACTGTCTCGACCGGCGTGTCGATGCCCATGATCTCCGACACCAGCGCGCGCGGGAACTTGGCCCCCAGCCCGCCGCCTTCGCCCTGGCTGTGCCATGCTCCGAACACCAGCGCCGCCGGCGAGATCTCCAACAGGGCGGTGGCGTCGCCCGGCGTGGCCGCGGCGAGGCGGCGCCCCGGCCCGCTTTCCATGAAGGGCTCCTCATCGAGCAGGCTGTCTCGAATGATGGCGTCGTATACCCGGTGGGGGGCGTCCAGGGACGTGATCTGTTCGAGCGGATGCAGGTCCGCCGCGCTGAAGTCGACCAGGATGAAAGGCAGCGGGATCCCCGCCTCGGTGGCCGCGGCGAGCAACGCCTCCTCCATGCGGTTGGCCTGGCTCTGCACGCTGTCGATCAGCACGCACCACGCCTCCCGGTCGCCCACGCGCCGGAGCTCGAACACGTGCTGCGGCGGGTCGCCGGTGCGCTCGGCGGGATAGGTGGGCGGGAACAGCTTGTCCCCTGCCCCGCCAGCTGGCTGCAGGCGCCGGATCCGGCGAATGGCGGCATGCTCGGCGATGGCAGTGCGAAGTAGCGATAGTGAAATCAAACCTGGGTGTCCTCCGGGGATCGTTCGGTCGCCATGATTGACGGTTTGAGGAAGGAGGCACAAGATCAGCCGTGATGCTGCACCGCGCGGGCGGGGCTGGGGACGCCCGTGGGTGTGGTCGTTGATCCCGGCGAACGCGCCGGGCCGCATTGAAGCATTGACCAAGTATGCCCACGCCTGGTCGTCCACGCCTGATCCCGGCGACTCGCGCCGGGCCTCATTGAAGCATTATGAAACACGACAACAACGCGGCCGTCGCCGCGCCGATGAAGCCCGACTCGCAGGAAGGGCGCGTGACTGCCCTGGCGCCCGCGGTCCAGCCGGCGTCGTCGACCGAGCCGCCTGAGAGCGTTCCAATCGTTTCCGTACCGGCGCCGCCCGACCAGGATCCGGTCCTGATCTACCTGGCCGGCATACCCGCCTCCATCGGGCGCCGCGGCCTGCAGCACAGCCTCGCCCGTGCCGCGGAGATTCTTACCGGCGGGCTCACCAAGAGCGCGCTCATTGTCGATTGGGCCGCGGTCCGCTATCAGCACGTCGCCGCCCTGCGCGCCGCGTTGATCGACGACGGTGTCAAGCCCGCCACCATCAACCACATCCTGTCCGCCGTCCGTGGCACCATGCGCGAAGCCATGCGGCTGGAGCTGGTCGATGCCGAGACCCTCGCCCGCGTGATCGACGTGAACAATGTCAGCACCTCCGTCCTGCCCTTCGGGCGCCATGTCTCGACGGGCGAGATCAGCCGCCTGTTCAAGACCTGCGGAGACTCTCCAATCGGCGCCCGAGACGCTGCCATGATCGCCCTGCTGTACGGCTGCGGGGTACGACGCAGCGAGGTGGTCGCGATCGAGCTTGCCGACTACGATGCCGGTGCGGTGGCCATCCGTCAGGGCAAGGTGCGCAATGTGTACTGCCCCGCCGGCGGGAAAGAAGCCGTCGACGACTGGATCGAACGCCGCGGCGCGTGGCCCGGCGCGTTGCTGTGCCCGGTCAAGAGGGGCGGCTACGTCCAGCAGAGCGGCATGACCGATCAAGCGGTCATGCTGCGCTTGCAGTACCTGTCCCGGCGCGCCCGGGTGTCCCATTTCGCCCCGCATGATTTGCGCCGCTCGTACGTCAGCGAGTTGCTCGATGCCGGTGCCGACATCGCCAGCGTGCAGCAACTCGCCGGCTACGCCACGGACTCAACTCAGTGCTCCGAGGAATACAAGCGGCGCATCGCCGAGATGCTGCACGTGCCCTACTTCCGCAAATGAGGTGTCGCGAGCGCAGAGCCATGTCCGGCCCCAACTCTGGCGGTGCGAGGTAACCCGTATATCGGGCTGCGCCGGTCAGTGGAGGTTCTGGAAAGCCAACCATGGTTGCCAGTAAGCGCCCGTCAGCTCGCGGAGTCGGTGCTGAAGGCCATCGGGCGTCCCCCGGTCGCGAGCCCTTGGTGGACGTCATGCCCCAAGCGTGGCCAGCCTCTTGGCAGTCGCTGTGCGGTTGGGCGCACCCCCAGCGCCGCGACCTGCCCGGCAGGTTGCGGATGGCGCGCCGCGGGGCATGGAACTGCTGACCGGGGAATGGCCCTGGGGACGCGCCTGGGTAGAGCCGTTGCACCCGCCGCCCCTCTGGGTGGACACGTTGCTCGGCAACGAACTTCGCGTAGTGCTGGACTATGCGCCGCTCACTCACTGCTCATGTGAGGCAGGGGTGAGATAGCGGCAGCGCGGGAGCGTTTCTCACGACTCACGACGACGAGGGGAACATGGGGATCGGCTCCCACCCGAAAGGGACTCCGTAGAACGGCTCCAATCGAGCACCGCGGGGGGCGGTCGACGAGCTGCTGCAGGATCCGTGGTGGTCTGTCAAGCCTACCAGTGGGAACCGAACCCGCGAAAACCATAGGCGCAGGACCCACGTTGACCCTTACAATGGGCGCGGAATGCACGATCTCTCCCACCCCAACGCACAGTGCCGTGCGGTCCGGCGGCGGGCCGCAACGGCAAAACCGCGCGCGCCATCTTTTGGTTGACAACACTTGCACACAGTGCCGAAGATGTAGTAGTACAGCTACCGGAAGGTAGCGGACTTTCCTATATGCACCGACGAGCCCCTTGCTTCAAGGGGTGCAGGGGAGGCAGACAAGCAGAAGCCCATGGCAAGTGGGTGGTATGGACTTTGGTGGGGGAATGCCGACATCGCATACGCTGGCTCTCAAAAGAGAGCACTACAACATTGCGCGTAGGTTCATGGTGGACAATGATTTACCTAACCCCAGGGATGCTGTTGTCAAGATGATCGAGATAGCTGCGGCGGCCCATAGCGCTACATCCAAGGAAGGTAGCAATGCCGACCCTATACCGCGTAAAGATCAGTAGCGCTCACTTTAACATGGTCCGTCGCTACATGGTTGATAAAGATATGCGTAGTGCTGCGCGTGCTGCAGAAGAAATGATCGAGATGGCCGCGGCTGTCGCCAAGGCAGCAGCGGCCGACAGCGAGCAGCGCACTGAGGATGAGCCGGCGAGCCGCGGCGGCGCCCACGGATACCAGCATGAAGCGACAGCATGACATGAACCAGACCGCCGCCATCGTCGTCGGGCTCGCTACGGGCGAGATCCCAAGGACGCCGAGGAAGAGTTCATGCCTCACAGGGACGAGGAATACCAGCCGAGCGGCCGCGAGCGTAAGCGGGCTGGCCCGATCCGCCGCACTCGTTCCGGAGCGTAGGTCAGAGATCGCACACCAGGGCATAGCGCCCGGTGGAAGAACAGGAACTAAAGGTAAAGGGACAGTCGTTGTTTTCAATGGGTGGTGCAGGCCTGGTCCTCCCAGTTATGAGTCTGCGGTACGTACATGCCGCAGTTTCGCTGTCTGCACCACTCGTTGAAACCAGCGAACATGTCGCTGATTGATTGGGGGGGGGCCACATGACAAAGAGTGCTCAACCAAGGGGGCGCGTGAAATCAACGCGCCATCGTAAGGACTTCAAAATATCCCCGAGAGGAGGGACAGTATGAAGATTTGGAGCGTGACTAAGAGGGTCGCGCTATTTCTCATGGTATCGGCCCTTGCCGTGACTTTCGTCGCGTGCCAGGCGGCCGCGCCCACGCCAAAGGATCCCGAGCCAGGGCCAACGGGGCCGGCTGGCGAGGATGCCCCGAAACTGCCATATCTCACGGAGGGGTTCGCACCCGTTGAACTGGCGGCGTCAGGCGAAATGGCCACCAAGCCCGTTTCCCTCGCCGGCCATTTCGTCGATCCCCATGGGGAGCAGCTTACCTATCGTGCTTCGTCTGCGCCGACTGGTGTGGTCAGAACATCGGTAACTGGCAGTACTCTGACGCTCACTGCATTGAAAGAAGGTACAACCACGGTTACCGTGGTGGCGACGAACAAGGACGGAGATTCCGCCTTTAACCAGGGGGCGCGGTTCACCGTTACCGTAATGGAAACGGTTCCACCCACGGTGGCAGAGGGCGGTATTCCTGATCAGACGCTGTACAAAGCCGATGATGCAGATGGAAGGATGATCGTCCTTACCAGCCCTGAAGACTCCTCAGAGGGTTACTTCTCGCACGAGAACGCTATCACTTATACCGTAAGCTCGAGTCCTACAGGATTCGTCGAGGCAGAGGAAGCGGAAGGTATTCTGACGTTGACTCCGTTGGTGACGGGCCAAGCCATAGTGACTGTCGTGGCAACGGCGGTTAGCAAGAGCACCGAGCCCGTGCAATTCACCGTAACCGTGATGGAGGGTAGCAAGCCCGAGCCCACGCCCGAGCCGGATCCGGAGCCAACGCCACCCATGGCCAAGGGGACGATTCCTGCTGTTTCCATCGAGAGTGGTCGAATCAGTATCGTGATCCTCGGTGATTACTTCACGCCCGGGGCAGAAGGCGACGAGCTGACCTACACGGCCAGTGTGAACGATGCGGGCAAGACGGTTGTGCGAGCTTCCGTGCAGCCTGATGATACCCTGCAAATCCTGGCGCTTATGAATGGTACGGCGACGATTACCGTGACGGCCATGGACGCAGATGAAGAGTCTGCTACTCAAACGGTCATGGTTACGGTGGCGCCGGAAGAGCCCATGCTGCCACCTTTGCCAGTAGGAACGATTGACGACCAGGAGGTCGTGGAAGGATCAACCGTGATGGTTGATGTGTCAGAAAAGTTCATCGAGCCTGAGGGCGAGATGCTGACCTATTCGGCCAGTTCTGACATGACCGATATTGCGACCGCCGCAGTGTCTGCTGCTGGTGTTGTCACCATCACTGGCGTAGCAGTCGGAGAAGCGACCATTACCGTAACGGCGATGGACACCGACGGACTGCACGCAGATCAGCCGATCATGGTGACCGTCAAGGCGGCGCCTGAGCCTGAGTCGCCGACTACGAAGGACACGATACCGGCCCAAACGGTGGATCGAGCAGAAATCATTACTGTCCCGGACATCCACTTGTACTTCACACCGCCCGAAGGGGAGACGTTGAAGTATACCGTCGACGACGGTGATTCCTTGTACGTTACTGCTCGGATCAGCGAGACAACCGTGACGATCAAGGGAGAGGTTTACACTCCTGAAGGAAAGCCGGTTACAATTACGGTTACCGCAACCAGTACGACAACCGGCAAATCGGTAGATCAGACATTCACCGTCACCGTAGCCGAGCCCGAGCAGCCCGAGCAGCCTGAGCAGCCCGAGCAGCCTGAGCAGCCCGAGCAGCCCGAGCAGCCCGAGCAGCCCGAGCAGCCCGAGCCTATGCCTGATGAACCGATGGCTACTGAGGAAACGGTCGAAGCAGAAGTAGAGGTCGATGATACCGAAACGGTAAATGCGTCCATGTACTTCACACCTAAAACCGGTTTGGACTTTTCGGTTGACTCCGATAACGACGACGTAGCGACCGCAACTGTGGACGAAACCAGTGGTATGGTGACGATTTCAGGCGTTGATGTAGGCGAAACGACAATAACCGTAACGGCTACCAATGTGTCTGGAACGGCCACCCTGGACATCAACGTGATGGTGCCTCCCAAAGAAACACCGCATATTGAAGAACTCAACTACTGGGTGGAGATTGAAGGTGTTGGTGATGATGACAAGGCCAGGGACATCAGAATCGACGTAGGTCAAACACTGCAGAGTCTTTCCGACAAAGTAGACGCTGATCGAAATCCCACGAAGTCAACTGATACGTACAACGTGTGGACCATTACCGGTAAGGAGAAGACCGGAGACAATCCGGTAAAGGTGCGCATTTGGGGTGAGAATCGCTCTCACGATGGGGACATTACGGTCACGGTCAATAATACCCCACCCAAGAAGATGGATGATGATGATCTTCCTTCTTCGATTTTAGGTGTTTCAAACGGTGAAGCCGTCGCCGCCGATGGATCTGGTGGACCGCATGTAACGATCAACGACAAGGACATGTATACGCCAACCCCTAACCCGGTGGACATGCCGGCTGGTCCAGGTGCTGAGAAGCGTCTGTACCACTTGGCCAAGGTTGATTTTTCCGATTACTTCGACGATGCTGACGGGTTCCCATCAGATATAGCTAAGAACGGGTATAGGGCTAGTTCGAACGAGCCCGACGTCAAGGTAGTTGGGGTGCCTGACGCTATGGGCGTCGCGATTGATGTGACGAGAAAAATTACCGGCGGCTTTCCGCTCGAGATCTACGTAATGGACGATGAAGGCGAGTCTGAGCCGGTTACGGTAATTGTTGGTAAGGATGACATTGACCCAATATCCGACATATATGAAGTCAATCAGGTTGCCGATACTACTGGCGGGTTCAGCAGCCAGGACGTGTGGTCAAGAAAGGATGCTACGCACACACTGACGTTTGCAGACTATGACACCGTCACAACCGGCCACCAGGGATTCCGGTTTGTGGACTTGTTCCGAGATAAACTTGATGAGCAGGCGGTGTCTGACAGCGTATCAGTGTCGCCAACACTTGACGCTGTATTCGTATTCGTGGCACCTGATGACGATTCGGCTACCACTGACAGGGATGAGTCTGTCGTCCCTGCGGATAATGTCGCACCCCACTACACCGTGAGTGCGACTGGCCCGATAGAGCTAGTCCCGTCGGCTGAGGATACTGATGGGACCGCGCATAAGGGTCTGGTATTCGCTCCTGCTGCTGCCCCGACACTTACGTTTAAGGTGACTCGTACCGGAACCGCCAGGGTGACCATTACCTATCACGTGGCAGTTGGCCGAGACGGCGATGATGCCGGCGAAGTGGTTGACCCCGCCGAGTGGAAGTATGAATCAACCTCCAAGGTGCTCACACTGCATATCGTCCCAAGCTCGTAGATCGATCTGACTGGCAAGATTAGCCAGTTTCAGTAATGGAGCCGCCGGGGAACACAACCTCCCTGGCGGCTCTTTTCATTACGCAGTGCAAGACTGCCTGGTGGTCGGGAGACGGTAACAGCGGAAGTAGATGCCCCGACCCGAACACGGGGCGCAGGGGGAAGAGCCTGAGCCTCGATGACGAAGGAGACGCGGATCCAGTATGGCTGAGAAGCCCGAAGCCGGCGCGGGAAGTAGCCGACGGAATCGGCGAGGTATCGTGAACGGTGCGTTACGAACCCATGGCGATCACCCCCTATAAACTGCTCCAGAAGCGAGCCTTTGACGCTGGCGTGGTGCTCGAAGCGATGCGGGAAGGCGGGCCAGGTGGCTATCGCTACGAGATCAGGCGGTCGTACCGCAGCCGGGTGCTGGCTACCTACCACGATTGCGAACAGGTGCAGGCGTGGCTAGCTGGCTACCTCGCGGGCATGGATCAGGACTTCAAGGCGTTCCTGAGCTCGGAACGGAGATAGAACTGGGCAACAGCGGCGCCGGCGGCCGGCTCTCGGGTCTACCCGCGGACCCTGAGCCGGGGCCAGCGGGGCCGGCTGGCGAGGATGCCCCGAAACTGCCATATCTCACGGAGGGGTTCGCACCCGTTGAACTGGCGGCGTCAGGCGAAATGGCCACCAAGCCCGTTTCACTCGCCGGCCATTTCGTCGATCCCCAGGGGAGCAGCTTACCTATCGCGCTTTGTCCGCGCCGACTGGTGTCGTGAGAACATCGGTAAGTGGCAGTACCCGTACCCGTGGGCTGTTCGGCAGACGCGGAAACTTGGCACGGGTTGAGGGTATGCGATGAACGTCTGCGGGATGGATACGACCGTGACGCTTTCGGGACGGGCTACCGGACGCTGGAAGACGACATCATCGCGGCGATGCCGTCAACGATGAAATTCGCCGGGCAGGTATACACGCCCTACTCTTGCATCGCGTTCGATATCACGCCGAGCGGAACCGCTGCGACCGATATCGAGCACATCGTTGCGCTGGCAGAGGCTCACGACAGTGGCATCACCGACGATCAGCGGCGCGCCTTCGCGGCCGACCTCGACAATCTCACGATTGCAGATCCGACGGTGAACCGCTCGCAGAAAGGTGCACGGGACGCTGCCGAATGGATGCCGGCTCGGCACGGGGCATGGTATGCCGGCCAAGTTATTCGGGTGAAGCTGGAATATGGGTTGACCATCGATCCTGATGAACGTGACGCGCTCGAAGCACTGCTTGCGGGCGGAAAGGCGGAACTGAACTGCGTCAACTGATAGGAGCCGATTTGGAGCGAACCGGGCTATCTCCGTTCCGAGCTCAGGAACGCCTTGAAGTCCTGATCCATGCCCGCGAGGTAGCCAGCTAGCCACGCTTGCACCTGTTCGCAATCGTGGTAGGTAGCCAGCACCCGGCTGCGGTACGACCGCCTGATCTCGTAGCGATAGCCACCTGCCCCGCCTTCCCGCATCGCTTCGAGCACCACGCCAGCGTCAAAGGCTCGCTTCTGGAGCAGTTTATAGGGGGTGATTGCCATGGGTTCGTAACGCTCCGTTCACGATACCTCGCCGATTTCCGTCGGCTACTTCCCGCGCCGACTTCGGGCTTCTCAGCCATACTGGTACGCGCGTTTTCTTCGTCATCGAGGCTCGGGGGTTTTCCTCCTGCTCCGTTGTTTTGGTCCTGTCGAGCCAACCTACTATGCCCGCTGCTGACTCTGACTTCAAGTTTTTTAGCCCCCTTATCCCACGCGGCTGCCTCAGTTTCTGTTCGTAGGGATAGCGTTTTGGCTTCCGACTTCCTTCAAGAGCCCCCCTCGACGACGGGCACCCGCTAACCGTTCCCCCTGTCGGGCCGGTGGAGGACTTGTAGCCACGCGCTGCTTCTTGGACGTACAAAAGAAAGGGCGCCGCAGCCTTGCACTGCGGCGCCCACATACTTACTTGTCGCTTATGCGACGTAAGCTAAGAGCTGGGGACGACGTTTATCGTCAACGTCTTGGAAGTTTTGTCCCACTCAAAATTAGCATCGGCGACGTTGGCTGGATCGCCTGTAGAATCACCAATTATCCGGTGGTAGGTAATGGTCACCGTTGCGCGCCCAATGCCAGTCACCTCAAACATAAGCGTGGGGGTTGTGGCAGGATAGGCCGTCCCGGCCATTGACAGGACGACATCAGACAGCGGTCCACTCTTCGTAACTACAAAGTAGTTGGCAATCGTCGTATTTTCATCAATTTCAGGATCAGTTGGTGCGACAGTAGCAGGAACCGCATTTTCATCGTCGAGAACATTATCATTCGCAGTCCCATCGTTAAGGAACGTGGCCGTGGCACCCAACGCCTTTCCTTCCTCATACACCTTCACGAACCGGAACCCATTGGGCTCGAGTCCGTTGGCATCGTCGCCGTCGGTGCTCTCGAAGTTTGCAAAGGTCAGCGTGTGAACTCTACCTTCCCTTAGATATACTTCGTACCCGGTCTCAAAGTTGCCATCGCCCAGATGCTGTGAGACATCGTACTTATCCGGGCGTGGCGGGGGTGATCCAACAGACAACAATACCGGGTCTGATTTCTCGTCGGATTCATCCACCACCCAAACTTCCAGATCAAAGCTGGACCCGACGTCCTTCATCACGTCTATCACTACATCGCCTTTTGCGCCCTCGCCTGTAAGAGTATTCTCATTTAGCACGTTCACGACTTTGATGTACGGCTCCGCTATTCCTATCACCCTCGCATGGCGAGTTTTGATATCGCCATCGCCGTCGTCGTCAGTGAATATGTCGTCCCACATGATGGATTCTATCTTGTGATATTGTCGCTTTGTGGCGGTGACGTCGTTGTCAGCACGAATTTTCCCGTCCTTATCTACGTGAGCATCATCAGTAACTGGTAGAACGCTACGGGGAACTTTGTCCATCATGGGCTTCGTATTCCCGACCGCAACCATAATCTTCTTTTCGACCGATCGGTCTGCGTTGTTTACGACACTCACCGGAACAGGCGTTTTCGTCTTCTTTTTGCCTGTAAGGGTCCACACAGTATCAGTAGATGAACTCGATTTCCGGGTAGCGATCACGAAGGTCTGGTCGGCTGGGAGGATTGATAGAGTCTGATCTGCGTCGGTTCTGATGTCCCTCGTATTGACCTTATCACCAACGCCTTCAATCTCCACTACGTAGTCAATGTCCTCAATATGCGGCGGCCTTGCGGCTATCACCGTCACCTCGATGTTCAGGTTGGCCGATCCAGTCGCATTGGTAGCCGTTACGATTATTGTCGCTTCGCCTTCATCAACGCCTGTAATCCTCACCATACCACTGGTGGCGTCCACAGTTGCGGTCGCTACGTCTTCATCGGAGTCACTAATCGAAAAGGTCAACCCGGTGTCAGGTGTGAAGTACATGGACGCATCTACCGTTTCGGTATCATCGACCTCTACTTCTGCTTCGACCGTTTCCTCAGTAGCCATCGGTTCATCAGGCATAGGCTCGGGCTGCTCAGGCTGCTCGGGCTGCTCAGGCTGCTCGGGCTCGGCTACGGTGACGGTGAATGTCTGATCTACCGATTTGCCGGTTGTCGTACTGGTTGCGGTAACCGTAATTGTCATCAGTAAGCGCGAGAGGCGCGCGCGGGAGTAGGGCAGCGTGGGCGTGGTAGGCGAGCACCAGCGCCGTGCTCACGCCCACACTGAGGCTCAGGCCGGCGTCTCCTGGCGGCGCTGCTGGTAGCATCCCTCGTGGACCTTCACGTTGATTCGCGCCACGCCGCCGCGCAGACGCCGGTACCGCTCTCCCACGGGTATCGAGCGTTTGCAGACATGGCACGGGTGCGTCTTCTGAGCGCGCATCGGTTCGCCGCGGTCGTGCTCGATGAGCCACTTGAGCGAGTCCGCGATGAACCAGGCGCGGTCGTCCGCCTGCAGGTGTCCGTAGGTGCCGGTGCTCATCCTGCGCCAAACGGTACACCGGGGGCCAGCTCGCGGGACAGCCTGGGGACCGCGTGAACCCTGCTGGCAGAGGAGCCGATATTCAATCAAGGGGCAGTCCGGGAGCAGGGTTGTCCAGGGTCGCGTAACCCGGAAGGGGAAACAGGTGGAGTACATCGAGACGGCGCGGCGAGCGCGGCGGTTCGTCGGCAGGGCCCGGCCCCGGTGGCCGTGGGTGTTGTTGGCGATCGGCGTGAACCTGGTGCTGTTGATGGCGGTGGTCATCGCGGCGGAAGGGCGATTCGCCGAGATCGAGCACCGGATCGAAATAATGCCTCAGCAGGACGCGTGGCGCGGCGAGCTGGCGACAACCCGAAGTGAGCTGGGCAAGGAGACGGCGGGACTACGCGGCGACATGGCGAAGTTGCGCCAGGAAGCGGATGCTGATGATGCGGCTCTGCGAGGCGGACTGGACGCCCTGGGAGAGCGCCTGGACCGTATCGAGGGGATGGTTGCGACGCTGTGGCGGTTGCCGACGGACAGAACGCGGTTGGGAGCGACGTCGTCGTAACGGCTTGCTTGGTCGCGGCCCAGCGCCCGCCCTCCAACGTCGGTCAGAATTCGGCGGTGATAGCGAGCTCGATGCTGTGGAGCAGGATGTCGGCCTTCAGGATGTCGTCGGTATTGGAGTCCTCGACGTTCCAGGCGAGAGAAGCCTCCGTGGTGCCGAGCAGGCGGTAGCCGAGGCTGAGGGACACGCCGGCGCCGAGATCGAAGCCGAGGCCGGCGCCGACCTGAAAAGCGAACGTGGACGCGCTGGATTCGGGTGACTCCCGATCCGCACTGTCGCCGGACAACTCGCGGCGGGCTGGGTCGTCGAGGACAACCTGGCCAAGACCGGCCCCAACGCCCAGGAAGGGGGTGACCGGGGTGCCGGTGCTGATGTCGCCCCAGAAGTTGGCCATGGCGCCGAGCAGTACGAGGTGGCCGGCCTTGACCCTGATGCGGTCGTTGAGGTTCTGCAAGGCGGCATCGGGCAGCTCGACGCCATCCCGTGAGAACGAGGAGTACTCGAAGTCGTCAAGGGCGATCTGCCGGTAGGAGAGCTCGACTTCTGGTCGAAAGGCGAAGATACGGTACCCGGCAGCGATACGGACGCCGAGGACACCGATATCGAAGGAGGCGGTACCCTCACTGGTCGCAGTGAACTCGTCATCCTGGTCGGTCATGGTGCCGATCGCGAAGTCGTACGCGCCGGGGATGGTGACCATCGTAGCGGCCGAGAGGTAGAACCCGCCATCCTGAGAGAACGCGAGAGAGGCGGCCAGAAGCAGGGAGCCGGCCACTGCCGATCGGAGTGCTGCTGAAGTCTTCATGGTGGAGTCTCAATCTGCGCACATGGGGCGCAGCCCTGTCAAAGCTGATCGGCATCGCCGCCGTCCGCCTACGCCGGTCAGTGGCGACAGAACAGATAATGAGAGTTATGCTGTCTAACGGCCAGACTGCTCATCGCGAGGCGCTCTCCTGTGGATTGGACCATTCTTGCTACCCAAGTTTCCCCCACCGACCGAGAGGCCGCGCCGTGGCGACCTGCACATCCCTACGGCGCAGCACCGCTTCGACGCTGCACTCTCCGCACTCTCAGACAACTCCCGCAGGGCGTACCGTTACGCGTGGACGGCATGGCAGCGCTGGACCGTCGAGCACCGGAGGCCGGAGTTCCCGTCCGCCGCGGCCGACGTCGCCGAGTACCTGCAGGCGCGCCACGCGGCCGGCGCCGCGCCGGCGACGATCCAGGTGGCTTGCGCCGCCATCGCCAAGATGCACCAGGTCTCCAGACACCGCGATCCCACCGCCGACAACCTGTGCCGTGACGTGCTGCGCCGGATCGGTCGTGAAGGCCGTGACCGGGGCCGCGGTCAGGTAGCCGGCGTCGGCTGGGAGCAGGCGGAGGCCGCGGCCGCTTGCGCAGAAGGCACCGGCACTCTGCAGGGGCTGCGCGACGGAGCGATCATCCGGGTGATGAGCGACACGCTCGCGCGCATCAGCGAGG
>MPNH01000080.1 GCA_002238925.1 Spirochaetaceae bacterium bin103
CATGCTGGTCGATTTTCAACGCAAGCAGTTGCCGTTTCCGAGCGCGCGGTTCGGCTATCTGCGCGACAGCACCGATGCTCTGGACGACGTCGCGGAGTTGCGCCGGCGCATCGCCGCGGACGGCTACCTGTGGATCCGCGGGCTGATTGACCGCGGCGCGGTGCTGGGGGCGCGCCGCGGGGTGCTGGAGCACCTGCGGGAGCGGGACGCGCTGGTCGCGGGAACGCCGCTGATGGAGGGGGTGATGCCGCGCGCCGGACGGAGCGCCGGCGTGGGCCGTGCCGCCCACCGCCCGGAGGTGCTGCGCGTGCTCGAAGGGCCGGAGCTGGAGTCGTTCTACCGCCGCTTCTACGGCGAGGAGCCGGCCACTTACGGGTTCAAGTGGCTGCGCGCGGTCGGCAACGAGAAGTTCACCGGGTCGCACATGGACGTGGTGTACATGGGGCGCGGCAGCGAGCGCGTCAACACGGTGTGGATCCCGTTCGGCGACATCCCCGTCGCGCAGGGCACGCTGGCCGTGTGCGAGGCGTCGCACCGCCTGGACAGCTTCGCCCGCATACGGGAGACGTACGGCCGCACCGACGTGGACCGCGACCGCACCGAGGGCTGGTTCAGCGAGGACCCGGAGGAGATCTCGGACCGCTTCGGCGGCCGCTGGCTCACCGCCGACGTGAGCGCCGGCGACGTCGTCACCTTCGGGCTGTACACCTTGCACGGCTCCACCACCAACACCACCGACCGCTTCCGGATCAGTTGCGACGTGCGCTACCAGCCCGCCTCCGAGCCGATGGACGAGCGCTGGGCCGGACGCACCCCCGGCGGCCACTACGCCGACGCGCTCGTCCCGATGGCCGAGTCGCGCAAACGCTGGGGCCTGTAGCACCGGCAACGCGGGCATGGCGGCCGCGCGGCGTCACCACTCGCGCAGGCGGCGGTTGAGCCACGCGACCATCGGCGCCTCCAGCAAACCGGTGTGTTCGACCCCGGAGCCGGGCAGCGGCTGACCGATCAGCGCCTCAAGCTCGGCGCGGCGGTCGGCGACCACGTGCGCATGTTCGCCCGCGACGTTGTGGCACTCTTCCGGATCGCTGCTCAGGTCGAACAGCTCGTCGCCCGCCTCGTCCGCGTACCCCACGGAGGTGCAGAAGTTCCAGCGGTCGTCGCGCACACTGGCGCGTCCGCGGCCGCTGCCGGCGGCACTCATGTCGGCCCAGCCGGTGATGATCCGCTCCCGAATCGCGGACTTCTCTTCCGTCACCAGCGGCCACAGGTTCTCGCCGTCGGTCCAGCCGCAGGGGATCTCCAGCAGCGACAGGATGGTCGGCATCAGATCGTGGTTCTGCACCAACGCGGTCACGTCGCGGTTCGCCGGTCCGCCGGGATGGCGCACGCACAGGTTCAACTGGGTGTTGAACGGATGCAGGTGGCGCGCCGACTTGCCGAAACCGCCCCGATCGCGCAACTGCGTGCCGTGGTCGCTCAGGAAGATCACCAGCGTGTCGTCGGACAGCTTCAGCTCCTCGAGCTTGTTCAGTAGCACGCCCACCCACTTGTCCACGAACGTGACCTCGCCCAGGTACAACGCTTCGATGCGGCGCAACTCCTCCTCGGTGGGATCCCCTCCCTCCCATGCCGCGTTCGGCACGATGAAGTCCTTGCCGTCGTAGCCGGGGCAGTAAAGGTCGGCGTAAGCCTTCGGCGGGTCGAACGGCTCGTGCGGATCGAAGCTGTCGATCCACAAGAAAAACGGATCCATGGTGTGGTTGTCCTGCAGCCAGTCGCACGCCGCCCGGAACACGCGCGCGCAACTGTAATCGTCCTCCGACTGCCGGCGGCGCTGGTTGAGCAGGTAGTTGACCACGCGGGCGTGGCGCGGCCAGTCGATCGGCTCGCGCACGTGGCGCCGCAACTGCTCCTCGATCAGGCGCGGGTCGCCGCTGCTCCAGTTGTCGGTTTCCTGGCCGCGGATGAAGTCGAGGTGGGCGAAGCCGCGCGAAAAGTTCGCGGTCGGCTTGAACATGTGATAGGTGTCGGCGATCAACGCGGTGAGGTAGCCGCGCGCGAGCAGTACCTCGGCGATGGTTTCCTGGCCGGGCGGAATCTTGTGCCAGCCCGGCATGAACGGCCACTGCCCGCGGCGGTCGAAGTTGTAGCGGAACGGGAAGCTGCGCATCCCGGTAAACAGTGCCCGGCGCATCTGCAGGGTGGGTTGGCACTCGCCGAAGGCGCGCGTGAACCGGATGCTGTCGGCGGCGAGCGCATCGAGGTTGGGGGTTTGGGCATGGCTGTATTTCCCGCCTTCGCCCACGATGTCGGCGCGAAAGGTATCGAGGCAGATGCAAACGACGTTCATGCCCGCAGACGCTAAGCGAGACCGCGGGCAGGGTCAACGCGCCCGGACGCGCGCGACGTCCGTACTGGCAGCCCACCGCTGCCAACGCGAGAGCCGTCCGGAACGTCACCGGCGGCGCGCGCCGGATCAGCTCAGCAGCGGCTCCTCGCCGCGGCGTTCGCGGTAGCCGGCCACCATCAGGTTGCCGAGGCCGGTGTTCCTGCCGTTGCTCTGGCCGTTGTGCGGGTGCCGGTAGCCGACGCGTACCATGCGCCGGGTGCGGTCGGTGGCGTTGATGTAGGAGCCGTGCACGGTGTAGTAGCTGAACACCACCACGTCGCCGCGCTTCGCCGGTACCGCCGCCGAGTCGGCGAGCTTGTACCGGTCGGTGGGCAGGTGCGGCGATGACGGCTCTTCCTCGGTGCCGACGATGTGCGGCAGCGGACCCTGCTTGTGCGAACCGGCAAGGAAACGAATCTCGCCGTTGTCGTGGCAGGTGTCGTCCAGGTGGACCAGCACGTCCAGGTAGCGGCCGTCGTCGTGCGGGTAGAAGGGATGGTCCTGGTGCATTGGAAACGGCTGGCCGCCCGGCGGCTTGTTGTGCATCACCGAGTGGTGCAACTCGATGTCGGGCCCGAGCAACTGCGTCAGGCATGCCACCAGCTTCGGGCTGGTCACCGCCGCCAGCCACGGCTGCGAGTAGTGGTGCAACTCGTGCATCGCCTCCAGGCTGGCGTTCTTCTCGGTCTCCTCGTCCATGTACACCTTGCGCCACGGCCCCCGCCAGCGCTTGTCAACGGTCGCCCACTCGCGCGCCAGCCGGTCGAGGTCGTCCGCCTGCGCCTGGCTCTCGGCCGGCGTGAACACCTCTTCGATCCGCAGAAAGCCGTTCTCGTGATAGAACTCCACATCCGCCGGGCTCAGCGGCCCCGATCGGACCGCCGCGCCGTTTGCCTTCGCGCCGACCAGTGTTTCCGTCGCCATGCCGGTCACCCTATCGTGCCCCCCGGTTCTCGGCAACCGCCCGCATCGCCTCACGCCATGTCCACTCAGGGTCGGCAGGACATCCCCCAGGGTGACGCCGAATTCGTTCTTGATCGCTCGGCACGCTCGCTCAGATCGGCCTGGCGGCAGGCGCGATAGGGTGCCTGGGCGGCGCCCGGAGTTGGTCGAAATCGGATGATCTGGAGGTTCAGATGAGCCAAATGGGCGTATCGAGCGGGTCACGATTCAAAAGGCTCTACTCCTGGAGCTCTTCAGCGCCGAGCGGGCGGAATGCATCGTTGGGCTTCACGACGGTCTCTCCCGCCTGTACCTCCTGCAACAACCGCAGGTCGATGATCGTTATGGAATGTTCGGTCGCCATGTGATAGGCTCGCTGGCATGGCCGAATACCGCGCCGCCACCGCACCGCCCCGGGCGCAACACGAGGCACCGCCGCTGGAGTTTCCCGGCTGCCGGCCGGTGCGCATTTCGCGCGCCGACATCGAGCACTGCGAGCGCCGCATCGAGTACTGGGATGCCGCTACCGAGGTCGCCATGGTGTGCGATCCGGTCAGCGTCTACCACGAACAACCGGGGCAGATGCTGGCGGGGCTACTCAACACCATCGCCCACCTGCGCGGCTCGCCGATTGCTACCTTCGGCGCGGCCGACCTCCTGCAGCGCCACGCCGATGGCCGCTGGCGGCGCATCCTGGAGGCGGACCAGACCGTGTATCTGCACCCGCGCACGACGCGACCAGAGGGTGCCAGGATCGAAGTGGGGAGCGACACCCTGCCGGACGTGGTACTGGAGGTGGACAACACCACCGACGTGCGCCGCGGCAAGCTGGCGCTGTACGAGTCGTGGGGCTTCCCGGAGGTATGGGTCGAGGTGCCTGACGAGTCCTCGCCAAGCCGCCCGGCCGGGCTGCGCCCCGGCTTGACGATTCATCTGCTGGAGAGCGGCCGCTTTCGGCCCGCGGCAAGCAGCCGGGCATTCCCGGGCTGGACGGCGCGGGAGATCCACCTGGCGCTGAACGAGCGCGAGGTGTCGTACCTCACCATGGCCGCGTTGCGCAGGGTGGGACGCACGCTCGGCGCGGCAGCAGGAACCGGCCCGGACGACGACCCGTTGCTGCGCGAAGAGCGCCTGCAGAGCCGCGCCGAGGGCCGGACGGAGGCCCGGCGAGATGCCGTGCTGCAGGTGCTGAAGATGCGCGGCCTGCCGGTGTCGGCGGCGTTCCCCCGGCGCCTGGCGGAGTTCAGGGCGGCCTCCACCGCGGCGCTGGTGCAGGCCGCGGTGAAGTGCCGCGACGAGGCCGACTTCCTGCGCTTGGCGGGCCATGGCTGAGTACCGCGCCACCACCGCACCGCGCCCGGCCAAGCACAAGGCGCCGCCGCCGGAGTTCCCGGCTGCCGGCCGTTCGAGGGAACTTCCGATGAATAGATCGAGACGAGTGACATCCCTGAGGTAGTCAACTTGCCACAGCTGATGGCGCGGCAGGCACTGGCGGCCCTATGATGCGCGGCATGGCGGCGCGCGCACGCAACATCCTCCTCATCACCTCCGATCAGCAGCACTGGAACACCCTGGGGTGCCTGAACGGCGAGATCCGCACCCCCAACCTCGACCGGCTCGCCGCGCAGGGCACGCTGTTTACCCGCGCCTATTGCCCCAACCCCACCTGTACGCCGACCCGCGCCTCGATTATCACCGGCAAGTACCCGAGCCAACACGGCGCCTGGTCGCTGGGCACCAAGCTGCTCGAAGCGGAGCACACCGTCGGAGAGGATCTGCAAGCCGCGGGGGTGCGCACGGCACTGGTCGGCAAGGCGCACTTTCAGCCGCTGGCGGGCACCCCCGAATTCGCTTCGCTGGAGGCGTATCCCGCCCTGCAGGACCTGGACTTCTGGCGGCGCTTCCACGGCCCGTTCTACGGTTTCGAGCACGTCGAGCTGGCCCGCAACCACACCGACGAAGCGCACGTCGGCCAGCACTACGCGCTGTGGATGGAGGAGCAGGGCCTCGCCAACTGGCGCGACTACTTCCGTCCGCCGACCGGCACCAACGACCGCCAGCAGCGCTCCTGGGAGATTCCCGAGCAGCACCACTATGGAACCTGGATCGCCGAACGCTCCTGCGACCTGCTGGACGGCTACGCCGGGCGCGGCGAACGGTTCTTCCTGTGGGCCAGCTTCTTCGATCCGCACCCCAAGTACCTGGTGCCCGAGCCGTGGGACCTGATGTACGATCCTGTCGCGGTCACCGTGCCGGCAATGGTGCCGGGCGAGCACGACGCCAACCCGCCCCACTTCCAGCTCACCCAGACCCCGGATCCCGACTTCTCACCCTGGCGCGAGAGTGGCCGGGGCCTGCACGGGCTAACGTCGCACCTGCACGACCGCGAGGAATTGGCCAGGGACATCGCCTGCTACTACGGGATGATCAGCCTCATGGACCGCCAGGTCGGGCGCATCCTGGACCGGCTGGAGGCGCTCGGACTCGCCGAAGACACGCTGGTGGTATTCACCTCCGACCACGGCCACCTGTTCGGCCAGCACGGCCTCACCGCCAAGGGACCGTTCCACTACGAGGACCTGGTGCGTGTACCGCTGATCGTGGCACAGCCGGGCCGCGTGCCGGCCGGAAGGCGCTCCCCCGCCCTGCAATCGCTGGTCGACTTCGCGCCGTCGTTCCTGGCCGCGGCCGGCATCTCTGCGCCCGCCTCGATGACCGGCCTCGACCAGACAAACGTCTGGTATGGCCACGGAGAGATACTGCGCGACCACGTGCTGGTCGAGAACCGCCACGAGCCTACCACCATCCACCTGCGCACCTACATCGATGAGCGCTACAAGCTTACCGTCTACTACCGGCGCGACTACGGCGAGCTGTTCGATCTGGCGGAGGATCCTCACGAAGTCCGCAACCTGTGGGACGTGCCGGCGGCGCGCGAACTGAAGAACTGCCTGATCCGCAAGCTGCTGGACGCGGAGCTGGGGCGGGAGCCCCTGCCGATGCCGCGCATCGCCGGCGCGTAGAGGACCTTCGCGACCCGCGGCGCCGTCAGCTATCGCTGCTGTAGACGTGGAGGGCGCGCTGTTCGCTGACCAAGCCCTCGTCCACGTCGCGCTTTAGCGCCGCCGCGGGACGCTGTTGCGGGTCGCCCCAGCCGCCGCCGCCGGGGGTCTCGACGCGAAACAGGTCGCCCCGGCTCAGCTCCACTACGACCTTCGTCGGCACCTCGCGTACGCTGCCGTCGGGCGAAGTGACGTAGGCGTGGGCCCCGGCGGCGTGCCGGCCCCCATCCACTCCCCAGGGCGTGAAGCGGCGCCGGTCGGAGCCCATGCTGACCACCGTGCGCTCGGCCAGGCAGCGCAGCTCGCGCATCATGCCGCAGCCACCCCGGTAGGTGCCAGCTCCCTCGGTGTCGGGCAACAGGCCGTAGCGCACCACCTCCAGCGGGTAGGTGCTCTCGATCACCTCCACGGCGGCGTTGCGGGTATTGGTGAGGTGGGTGTGCACGCCGTCGTCGCCGTCCAGGTCGTGGGAAGCGCCCTGGCCGCCGGCGTAGGTCTCCACGTAGTTGTAGTAGATCCCCTCGGTGGGCCCGGGGCGGCTGTCGACACCGCCGATGTTGATCAGGTTCATCTCGCCGCTGCAGGCGGCGCACACCCGCTCCGGGACGCACTGCGCGAGCGCCCCCATCAACACGTCCACGACGCGCTGGTCGGTGAGAATGTTGGCTTGGCCGATCGCCGCCGGGTAAGCCGCCTGCAGTATGCTTCCCTCGGGCGCGTGCACGTGAATCGGACGGTAGGAACCGGCGCAGGTGGGCAGGTCGGGGTCGATCACCGCCTTGCAGGTGTAGTAGACCGCGGCCTGGGCGGCGCTGATGCGCGCGTTGAGCGGGCCGAGCACCTGCCGGCTGCTGCCGGTGAAATCCGCAGTCAGTTCGTCGCCTGCGATGCGGACCGCCACCGCGATCTTGACCGGTTCATCGGTGACGCCGTCGTCGTCCAGGTAGTCCTCGAACCGGTAGGTGCCGTCGGGCAGCTCCGCGATGCCGGCGCGCATGCAGCGCTCGGCGTGGTCGAGAATCTCCACCATGTACCGTACCACCTCGCCGGCGTCGACGCGCTCCAGGAGCTCGGCGACCCGCTGCTCGGCCTTCCTGGCCACCGCGTACTGGGCCATCAGATCGCCGCGCACCTCGTACTCGGTACGCACGTTCTGCTCGATCAGGCGCAGCAGGTGCTCGTCGAAGCGGCCCTGCCGGACCAGCGGCAGCGGCGGGATTTGCAGCCCCTCCTGGTAGATCTCGGTGACGCCGAACGGCATGCTGCCGGGCGCGTAGCCACCCATGTCAACGTGGTGGGCGGTGGACGCGGCCAGCGCGACCGGCTGGCCGTCGTGAAAGATCGGGGACACCAGCGACAGGTCGGGCAGATGGCCTGGCCCCTCAGGGTACGGCAGGGTGGGGGCCAACACCACCCCCGGGTGCCGCTCTGCCCCGGGGGAGGGTACGGCAGGTTGGTGCCGAACACATCGCCGGGTTGCATCTGTGCCACGGGATAGCGCGCGAGAATGGCACGGATCACCCCGGGCATCACGCCCAGGTGCAGCGGCGTACCCACCTCGGCCTGCGCCACGATCTCGCCGTTTGGCAGCGCCAGCGCTGCCGAGCAGTCGCGCCGGTCCTTGATGTTGGTGGAGTGGCTGGCGCGCACCAGGGCGGCGCAGCATTCCTCGGCGATCCCCTTCCAGCGGTTGCGCATGATCTCCAGAGTTACCGGATCGATGGCGCGGGGGCCGTTCACGACGCGTGCTCCAGAGGACCGAGCAGGAGCTGGCCGCGGCGGTCCACCGCGAGGGGCTGCCCCGGCCACAGCGCGGTGGTGGCGTCGAGTTGCTCGATAATCGCCGGACCGGTCAGCGTTGCGCCGGCGGCCAGTGCGCCGCGGTGGAAGACCGGCGTCTCAAAGCGCCGGCCGGCGAAGTACACCTGCCGTACCGCCGCCGGTTCGGGGCGGCCGCCGGCCCGCGGCGCGGGCGGCAGGCGCAGCGGCTGCAGGTCCACCTCTACCGACACCCAGGCACTGTGCGTCTCCACCGGGTGCTCCGTACGCGCGTAGCCGTAGGTGCGCTGGTGCTCGGTATGGAAGTCAGCGCCCACCCGTTTTGGGTCGAGCCGCCCCGCCGCCACCGGAACCGGCAACTCGTAGCGCTGGCCCAGATAACGCTGGCCGAGGGCGCGAGTCATGCGTACGCCGGCCGCGCCGCCGCCGGACCAGCGCAGCCGCTCGCGCGCGGTCGCCTCCAGCTCCGCGAACACCTGCTCCAGTTCGGCCGCGGAGGTGTGGTCCAACCGGCGCACGAAGGTGGCAACGCGGTCCTCGCGCAGGTTGGTCATCAGCAGGCCGGTGGCGGAGTTCACGCCGGGCGCAAGCGGCACGACAGTGCGTTCGATGCCAAGCTCGGCGGCAAGCTCGGCGCCGTGCAGCGGGCCGGCGCCGCCGAACGGGCACAGCGCAAACTCACGCGGGTCGTGTCCCCGTTCCACGGTCAGCGTGCGTATGGCCGCGGTCATCGCCGCGTTGACCACCCGGATCATGCCTTCGGCCGTCTCCTCCACGCTCATCCCCAGCGGGGCGGCCAGCCGGTCATGGATCGCCCGCCGCGCCGCATCCGGATCGACCGCCATGCCGCCGCCGAGCAACGACTCCGCGCCCAGCCGCCCCAGCACCAAGTTGGCGTCGGTCACGGTCGGCTCGCTGCCCCCCGTTCCGTAGCACGCCGGCCCCGGGCGGGCGCCCGCCGACCCCCGCCCCCCCCGCCGCGCGCCCGCCCCGGCGCGCCCCCCCCCCCGACCGCGCCCCCCCGCGTAGCGCGCCGCCGGCGTCGATCCAACCGATGCTGCCGCCGCCGGCTCCCACCGAGTGCACGTCGAGCATCGGCACGCTGATCGCCAGCCCACCCATCTCAGTGTCGCGGGCAAACGCGACCGCACCGTCCTGCACCACACCGACGTCGAAACTGGTGCCGCCCATGTCGGCCGTGATCAGGTTGCCGCATGTCCGGCTGCCTGCGCTGCCGCCGCCGCCTTCGGCGCGTACGATGCCCTCCTCCGCATCCTCGTCCATCCGCGCGATCGCGGCGCCGGCCACGATGCCGCCCGCGGGGCCGGACATCACGGTCTCCACCGCGCGGGCGCCGGCGGCGCGCGCCGACATTACCCCGCCGCTCGACTTCATCACGAACAGCGGCGCCCCGATGCCGTGCTCGCCGAGCCCCTGTTCCAACCGCTCCAGGTAGCGCCCGATCGCCGGCTGCACGAAGGCGTTCATCGCACAGGTACTGAAGCGCTCGTACTCGCCCTGCTCACCCACTAATTCGTGCGACAGGCACACCGCCGCACCCGGCAGACGCTCGGCGAGCACCCTGCCAACCTCGCGCTCGTGCGCCGCGTTGACGCAGCTGTGCAGCAGGCCGACGGCGACCGCCTCGACCCGCTCGCGGCGCAGCCGTTCCACGATGGTGTCGAGCTGCCCGCGGTCGACCGGCGTCTGCACGCTGCCGTCGAAGCGCACGCGCTCGCGCAACTCGAAGCGCAGGGCGCGCGGCACCAGCGGGCGCGCACGGCGGCCGCGCAGGTCGTACAGCCGCGGGCGGTCCTGGCGCTGGATCTGCAGCACGTCGCGGAAGCCGGCGGTGGTGATCAGCGCCACGCGCGCCCCGGCACGCTGCAGGACCGCGTTGGTCGCCACGGTGGTGCCGTGGATGAGCAGTTCCACCTGGTCCGGGCGTGCGCCGACCTGCGCGACGATTTCGCTGGCGCCGCGAACGATGCCGCGCGCCGGGTCGTCCGGCGTGGTGGCCACCTTGTGGAACGCCAGCCGGTCGCCGCCCGGATCGAATGCCACCAGGTCGGTGAAGGTGCCGCCGGTATCGATGCCGATCCTGATCATGCCTGGCGCCACCCTACCAGGATCCGGCGTCCCGCAGCATCCCATCCCTCGCTCACTGCACCGCCATGCCGACGGCGCGGCGGTTGCTTACAGCAGCTTGTCCACCGCAACGAGTACCGCCACGGCGGCGGCGATAGCGCCACCCAGGCGTACCGTCATCCGCTCCTGCACCTTGCTGATCTCGACGCGCAGAGTCTCAAGTTCCAGCTTCGTAGCGAGGGTGGTGAGATCTTCCTTCGTTGCAAGCTTCGCAATCTCTGCCTTGGTGGCGAGATCCGCCAACTCGGTCTTGGTGGCGAGGTTCGCAATCTCTGCCTTGGTCGCAAGGCCTGCGATCTCTGCCTTGGTGGCCACCTCGGCGCGCAGCACTGCAAGTTCTTCCTTGGTCGCCATCTCGGCGCGCAGCGCTGCAAGTTCTTCCTTGGTGGCTACCTCGGCGCGCAGAGCCGCGATGTCGTCCTTGGTGGCGAGATTCTCTACCAAGCCCTCGGCAAAGGTCGACACCAGCACCCGCGCCTTGGTTTCGTCGAATCCGGCTTCTTGCTGCAACCGGGTGGCCGCCTTGAGGGTGTCGAACGCTACCGCCACGTTCGCCATCCTACTTCCTCCGCGGTGATCCGTACACCGCAAGTCGTCAAATCGCTCATGTCACCATACAACGAGCGCTGAGCGCTGGCGCTTCGTCCGCGCCAGCCGGAGGTGCCGGTTGAAGCCGTTTGCTCAGGCGTGGTGTGGTCGGCACGGAATCCGTAGACTGTCCTGCATGGCAAGCTACCCCAACCCCAACCGCGATTCGGGCCGCAGCTATCGGAACTGACCGTGGCTGCTGCACCGAACACACTCGATCTACAGGTCGTGGAAGCCCTGCTGACCACCACCCGCGCCGTCCGCCGCCGGCTCGACTACGACCGGCCGGTGGAGCGGGAGGTTATTCTCGACTGCATTCGCCAGGCGCAGCAGGCGCCCACTGGCGGCAATTCCCAGGGCTGGCGCTGGATCGTGGTGGAGGACGCCGACACCCGCGCCGCGTTGGCCGGCATCTACCGGCGCTCCGGCGAGCCGGCGCTGCGCCGGGGCCTGGCGGACGCCGGCAGCGCCCAGACGCGGCGCGTGTACGCCTCGGCGCTGTTCCTGATGGAGCGGCTTGCCCGGGTGCCGGTGCACGTCATCCCCTGCATCACCGGGGGCTGGCCGGAGCAGCCGACCAACGCCGACCTCGCCGGCCGCTACGGCTCCATCTTCCCGGCGGTGTGGTCGTTCCAGCTCGCGCTGCGGGCGCGCGGGCTCGGCTCCGTGCTGACCACCGTGCACCTGGGCGGCGAGGCCGAGTCCGCCGCGCTGCTCGGCGTGCCCGACGGCGTACAACAGGTCGGCCTGCTGCCGGTCGCCTACACCACCGGCGGTGAATGGCGCCCGGCCGCGCGGCCCCCCGCCACGGAAATCGTTCACTTCAACCGCTGGCAGTAGCCCCCGGCGTCGCGACCGCGGCCGGGTGATGACCGCCGATGCGATCCAGACCGCCCGCGAGCATCTCATCCGGCGCCGCGAGACGCGCAACGTGACGGCGTTCGAGGAGGCCGACGGCTGACGCCGTGCGGCGACGGCACCCTGTTCGTGGTCACCGCCGTACGGCGTCGCAGTACACCAGCTCCCAGCCGTGGAACACCACGATCAGGCCGGTGAAGCGGACGCCCGGAAACTGCCGCGCCAGCCGCTCGTCCGCCAGGTACCGCAGGAGCTGGGCCTGCGCCGCCTCGAC
>MPNH01000081.1 GCA_002238925.1 Spirochaetaceae bacterium bin103
TATATGAGCCAGGACAGCCTGGCGAAGATCATGGCATCAGACTCCAAGCTGATGATCGAGGACGGGCAGGCGGCTTAGCGCCTATTCTGGAGATCCCAGAGTTACACCACTTGCATGGACGCTACCTACCAGGGCCGGAAGGGTCCCGGCTTGACGGGGCGCTGCACGTGTAGTATGCGTGCAAGTCGTGCAACGCAAGCTAACCATCACGATAGACGAAGCTGTCTACGAGGGGCTGTATCGCAAGGTAGGGCCGAGAAAGATCGCCCGATTCATTGAGGATCTCGTGCGCCCCCATGTGCTCGACGCTGACCTCGATTCGGACTACGAGGAGATGGCCCGCGACCAGATGCGGGAACGAGACGCTGAACAGTGAACCGCGGAGAGGTATGGTGGGTGTCGAAGCATTGCCTCCGACCACTTCGGGTGGCCGGCAGTCCCACGCCTGCACTGATGAGCGGCCTCGCAACGCAGAATCCGCTGAGTTACCCGGTGTTTCAACACACCCAGGAACACGGCTTCGGCATCACCCTTGCGGACGTCCTGCCAACCCTGACCGGCGAGCGCGAGTAGACGCCCGTGCCGGTGCGTCTGCGTCGCCTGGAGCGGTCAGCACCGATGCGGGGTCGGCCAGGGCGTCGGCCACCGGCAGCAGGTCGATGCCGTCCCGGTACTCGCGGCGGTCGCCTCCGAACAACAGCATGCAGCGCGCCATCGGATAATCGCTCCTGAACTGCCTGAGGCCGCGCAGATCGCTGCTGCGGACGGTGCGGCTGCGCTTCACTTCGATGGCGAACAGCCCGTCGCCTCCGTAGGCGACGAAATCCACCTCGGCTCCGGCGGCGGTGCGCCAGAAGAACAACTCCAGCTTGAGCGAACGGTAGGCGATGGCGGCGCGCAACTCGTGGTAGACCAGCGTCTCCAGAGCGGCGCCGTCGATCTCCTCCGGGCTGTCGAGCGGACCGGACGGGCGGATGGCCCGGTACACGCCGGCGTCGAACAGGTAGAACTTGGGATGTACGGTGACGCGGCGCTTGGCCCGGCGGGCAAACACCGGAACGCGGCTCGCGATTAGCAGATCCTCAAGCAGGTCGAAGTAGGCGGCCGCCGTCTTGCGGTCCACGCCGACGTCGCGCGCCACTTGCGCCACGTTGAGGGGCGCCGCCTGTGAGAAGCTCGCGCTCTCCAGGAAGCGGCTGAACGCCGCCAGGTTGCGGGTGCGCCCCTCTTCGATTACCTCCTGGCGCAGGTAATTCTCCACGTATGACGCCAGGTAGTTGTCCGGATCCGGCTGGGTGTACACGGAGGGGAGTTGGCCGTGGACCAGCGCCCGCTGCAGCGAGAAGTCGGCGCCGGTCTCGCTCGCCGTCAGCGGGTAGAGCCTATAGGTGCGGGCCCGCCCGCCGAGCAGATTGACGCCGCGGCGGCGCAGGCTGCGCGCGCTCGACCCGGTGAGGATGAAGCGGCGGCCCGCCTCCTCGATCAGCCGATGCACTTCGTTGAGGACCAGGGGCGTGCGTTGCACCTCGTCGAGCACCACCCATCCGTCGTGGCGAGGAGGAATCAGGTCTCGCAGGCGTTGCGGGCGCGCGAGCAACTCCAGGTACAGCGCATGGTCGAGCAGATCGAGATAGATGGCAGCCGGAAACCGCTGCTTCAGCCAGGTTGTCTTGCCGGTGCCGCGGGGGCCGAACAGGAAGAAACCCTGCCCGGCCGCACCCGGAATCTGCAACGTTCTGGGATACATAATCCCTTTCTACCATGAAAAACGGGATTTACACTCCCTTATCTTACGACTGATAACCGTTCGCCGAGTTCAGTTCGTGGATTGCCAGCGAGACGAGGCGCACGCTGCTGCCCTCGGCGTACAGCTCCAGCAGCATGTCGCTGGCGGCTCGCCAAGCATGCCCCCGCACGCGAGGTGGCACGCATCAAAGCGGTCTGGGATTCACTGCCGGGACACCTGGCGCGAGAGAACAGGAAGTTCATGTATTCGACCATCCGTCCGAGCGCACGGGCGCGCGACTACGAGGATGCCACCGTGTGGCTGGAGATCGTTCAAGGTGTACGCGCTGGACGTCGGGCTGCTCGGGGCGCTCGCGGGGGCCGCGCCGCAGTAGCTGGCGCACGGCGACCGCCTGTTTGCCGAGTACCGCGGAGATGCTCAACATACCCCTGTACGCCGTGCCCGACGCGCTGCGCTTCGCCGGCGATCTTGACGCCCGCGGCTCACTTGGTTAACGTCGCACCAACTTGGCAGGACGCCGCCGGTATCCAACCCGGCGCGCGCGGGAGCTACCATGCACGACATAGCGATTCGCAATGGCCGCGTCATCGACGGCAGCGGCGGGCCGGAGTATCAGGGCGACATCGGGATCGACGGCGGCAAGATCGCGGCCGTGGGAGCGGATGTCGGGCCCGCGCGGCGCGAGATTGACGCCGCCGGCAAGCTGGTCACTCCCGGCTGGATCGACATGCACACCCACTTCGACGCACAGGTGTCGTGGGACCCCTACCTCACGCCGTCCTGCTGGAACGGCGTGACCACCATTGTGATGGGCAACTGCGGGGTCGGGTTCGCGCCGGTGCATCCCAAGGACCGCGACTGGTTGATGGACCTGATGGACGCGGTCGAGGACATCCCGGCGATCGCCATGTCGGCCGGCATGGAATGGGCCTGGGAGACATTCCCGCAATACCTGGACGCCATCGACCACAAGCCGCGCGTGATGGACGTGCTGACCCAGCTCCCGCACTGCGCGTTGCGCTGTTACGTGATGGGCGAGCGCGGAGCAGAGGACATCCAGCCTACCGACGACGAGTTGGCCGAGATGACCCGCATCGTGCGCCAGGGCATTGAGGCGGGCGCATTCGGCGTGTCCAGCAACCGCCTGCTGGCGCACCGCACCAAGGCGGGCGAGCTGATTCCCGGCACCCTGGCCCGCTATCCCGAGATCGAAGCGATCGCCAAGGGCGCAGCCGAGGCGGGCGGCGGCGTGCTGCAGTTCGTGGGGCCGTTCGAGCGCGAATGGCTCTACTCCATCGCCCAGATGGACGGCATCAGCGTGACCTACCTGATGGGCGAAGGCGGGCGCGAGACACTGGACCCGCTGGAGGAGAAGGCGTACGCCAATGGCTGGCGAGTGTACCCCCAGGTGCGCGGCCGCGGCACCATGATCATCATGAACCTGGAGGCGTCGCTGCATCCGTACATGATCAACTACGCCTACCGGGAGCTGGTCGGCTCGCTGCCGATGGCGGAGCGTATCCGCAAGATGCGCGACCCCGACGTACGCGCGAAGATCCTGGCCAGCGACTGGGACCTGACCAACGACGTGCGCCTGAAGCCCGGCAACAAGTACGGCGAGGTCGGGCCCGACGACAACACGTTCGTGGACGACACCACGCCGGGCAGCCGGCTGCCGTGGCTGCTGGAGCGGATCATCGCCAACCCCGCCAAGGTGTACGTGCTCGGCGACCCGCCCAATTACGAGCCGGACGAGTCGGCGAGCGTCGCCGCCCATGCCGCCCGGCGCGGCATCTCGGCCGACCAGGCATTCTACGACCTGCTCACGGAGGACCGCGGCCAGACCATGCTGATCCACTACCTGGAGGGCTACTCGCAGGGCAACCTGGAGTACATGGCCGGCATGATGCGCCACCCGATTACCCGCAACGGGCTCAGCGACGCCGGCGCCCACGTCGGCGCCATCTGCGACGCGCACATGCCGAGTTGGAACCTGGCATTCTGGGGACGCGACCGCACCCGCGGCGCCAAGGTGCCGCTGGAGACGATCGTGAACAAGCAGACGCGCGGCCCGGCGGAAGTGTACGGACTGCTCGACCGCGGCCTGCTGCAGCCCGGCATGCGCGCCGACGTCAACGTGATCGACTTCGAACGCCTGTCCTGGCCGCCGCCGCACATCGTCTACGACCTGCCGGAGAGCGCCAAGCGGTTCATGCAGCGCACCGTCGGATACGACTACACCATCTGCAAGGGCGAAGTGGTGCTGGAGCACGACGAACTGACCGGCGCGCTCCCCGGCCGCCTGGTGCGCCGCCCGCACGGGTCTTCGTAGCGCTTCAGAACCGGCGTCGGGCGCAGGCCAGGTCTCCTCTGGCCGCAGGACGCAACCCGCGGGCGGCGGCGAATCAGGAATGACGAGACGGCAGGACGCCGGCGGAGGTGCGGCGCTGGCGGGGGTTCGGGTGCTCGACGCCACGCGCGTGCTGGCCGGTCCCTACTGCACCATGGTGCTGGCCGACATGGGCGCCGACGTGGTCAAGGTGGAGCGCCCGGTCGGCGGCGACGACACGCGCGCCTGGGGGCCGCCCTATCTGGGCGACCCGGCGGACGGGCTGAGCGCCTACTTCCTGGCGGTGAACCGCAACAAGCGCAGCGTGGCGATCGACCTGCGCAGCACGCGCGGGCGCCGTCTGTTCCTGGACCTGGCCGCCAACAGCGACGTGGTGGTGGAGAATTTCGCGCCCGGCGTGGCGGAGCGGCTGGGGCTGGACCACGCAGCGCTGTGCGCGGCCCGCCCCGACCTCGTGCACTGCTCGATTACGGCGTTCGGGCGCAAGCCGGGGCCGGGCTACGACCTGGTGATCCAGGGCATGAGCGGGCTGATGTCGCTGACCGGCGAGCCGGACGGGGAACCGATGAAGGTGGGCGTGGCGCTCACCGACGTGATCGCCGGCCTGCACGCCGCCAGCGCCATTCTGGCCGCGGTGATCAGCCGGCAGCGCACCGGCCAGGGACAGCACCTGGAGGTCAACCTGATGGGCTCCACGGTGGCCGCGCTGGTCAACGTGGCGCAGGCGTTCCTGCTCAACGGCCACCCGCCGCGCCGGTTCGGCAACGCCCATCCGCAAATCGTACCATACGAGGTATACGCGGCCAGCGACGGCTACCTGACCATCGGCGCCGGCAACGACAAACTGTTCACCGGGCTGTGCACGGTGCTCGGCTGCCGGGAGCTGCTGCACGATGCGCGCTTCGGCGACAACTCTGCGCGGGTGGCGAACCGGGCCGCCCTGAACGCCGTGCTGACGCCGCTGATCGCCGCACGCGCCGTGGCGGAGCTGGTCGGCGAGCTGACCGCGGCGGGGGTGCCGGCCGGCGCGGTGGCCGACCTGCCGGGGATGTTCGGCGCGCCGCCGGCCGCGCCGCCGGGCGTCAACCTGCTGGAACTGGCGGCGGCGGGGGACAAGCGCTATCTTTCGGTGGGGCCGGTGGTGGAGATGCCGGGGCTGCGCGGCGACCCGCACGGTGCGCCGCTGCTCGGGCAGCACACGCACGAGGTGCTGACGGAGCTGCTGGGCCTGGCGGCGCCGCAGTTGACCGGCCTGGAACGAGAAGGGGCAATTGCAAGCGCATGAATTCGATGCTGGAAACACCTGACTACACTCCGATGCCGGAGGCGGAACGGGCGGCGCTGCTGGCGGACGTCGACGCGTACTGCCGGGAAGTGCGGCCGATCGAGGATCTGTGCTACCTGGAGCACCGCTACAACGAGGCCGTGGTCTCGCTGGGCCGCAAGCACAACATCCTCGCCATGACGGTCCCGAAGCAGTACGGCGGCCGCGGCGCCGACACCGCCACCTACGCGGCGGCGATTGCGCGCATCGGCCGCGAAGGCACCAGCGTGCGCACCCTGTTTTCCGGGCACTGCTCGATCGGCCAAACCCCGATCGTGGAGTGGGGCACCGAGGAGCAGAAGCGCCGCTACCTGCCGGCCACGGTCACTGGCGAGTGCATCCTGGCGTTCGGCCTCACCGAGCCGGAGGCCGGGTCCAATCCGCTGGAGATGCAGAGCACCTACCGGCGCGAGGGCGATCACTACGTGCTCAACGGCGTCAAGTACCTGATCTCCAACGCCACCATCGCCGGCGCCATCATCATGTTCGCCTACCCGGAGGATCCGGACGACGGCAAGCGGCGCATCAGCGCGTTCATCATGGACACCGACGGCGATGGCATCGAGCGCGAGGCGATGACCGCCAAGCTCGGCATGCCCACCTGCGACACCGGCATGTTCGAGGTGACCGAGTACCGGATCCCGGTGGAAAACATGCTCGGTGCCGAGGGCGACGGCTTCGCGGTGGCGATGCAGACGCTGCGCAGCGGCCGCCTCAGCGTGGCGGCGGGGTGCGTGGGCGTGATCGAGGACTGCCTCGACGCCGCCGTCGAGTACGCCAAGGAGCGCAACCAGCACGGCAAGGCGATCGCCCGCCACCAGCTCGTGCAGGAGCACCTCGCGCAGATCGAGGTGGCGCGGCAGTCCAGCGCCAGCATCGTGGCCGACGCCGCGCGCTGGAAGGCGGCCAGTGACGACCGACCCGGCGACGCCGCGCTCGGCGCGCGCGTGGACCAGCTCATCGCGGAAGCCAAGTTCGCGGCCAGCACCGCCGCCTTCGACGCCGCCGACCGGGCGCTGCAGGTGCTCGGCGGGCGTGGCTGGTCCGACCTGTACCGGCCCGGCCGCCACCTCAAGGACGTGCGCGTGTGCCGGATCTACGAGGGCACCGACGAAGTCCTGAAGCTCAAGATCGCGGTCGGCGTCCTCGGCCGCGACTACGCCGCGTTCCGGTAGCATCTCGAGCCAAGGCATCTGGAACGTTCGGTTGCATGCCGGCGCGGGACCGGCTACGCTACCGCCATGGCCAGCACCGAAGCACCGCCAACCGGGCGCCGCGAGACAGCCCAACCCCGGCGCCCCGAGCCGCCGGAGTTCCCGGGCTGCAAGCCCGTGCACCTGCCGCGCACCGAGATCGAGCGCTTCGAGGGGCGGCTCGAGTATTGGGACGCGGCTACCGAGACCGCGTGGATTTGCGATCCGGCCACGCCCTATCACGAGCGGCCCACCCGTCTCCTGACGCGCCTGGCCGGGCAGATCGCCGGCGTGCGCGGGTCGCCGATCGAATCGTACGGCTCGATGGACCTGCTGCTGCGCGACGCCGGCGGCGAGCCGCGGCGCATCATGCAGGCCGACGAGTCGGTGTACCTGCATCCGGCGCAGGCCAAGCCCGGGCCCAAGGGCATGGTGGTCGGCGAGGATGACTTTCCCGACGTGGTGTTGGAGGTGGATCACACGACAGACGTACACCGTGGCAAGCTCGCGCTGTATGAATCGTGGGGCTTCCCGGAAGTGTGGGTGGAAGTGCCGGACGCATCGTCGCCAAGCCGGCCGCACCGGCGCCGTCCGGGACTGACGATTCACCTGCTGGTGCATGGCCGGTTCCGGGTTGTGGCCGAGAGCCGCGCGTTCCCGGGCTGGCGGGCGGAAGAGATTCACCTGGCGCTGAACGAGCCGATGCCGTCGGAGCAGACGAGCGCGGTAGTGGAGCGGGTGGCAGCGGTGCTCAGCGCGCGTGAAGGCACCGGCCCGGACGACGACCCGCTGCTGCGCTCGCAACGGCGCCAGGGGTTCGAGCAGGGCCATGCAGAAGGCCACGCAGAAGGCCACGCAGAGGGCCGTGCGGAAGGTCGCGCGGAAGCCCGCGCGCAGATGGTCCGTCAGATGCTGCGCTCACGCGGCATCGAAGTGTCGGCGAGGTTCGACACCGCTGCGGAAGCGTTTGCCGCGGCGTCCGAGGAGGCGCTGCTGGCGGCGGCGCTCGGTTGCGCGGATGAGGCGGAATTCCTTGCCGCGCTCGGGCGATTGCGCGACCAGCGCGACTGACCTCGCCCGCACAGCGCACCGGATTGCGGCGGGTGGTCGCGGAGCGGCAGAATGGGGGGTGGAGGGACCGCGATGCACAGCAACGAACAGAACGGGCTTCTGTTGTCGGACGGGCAGATGCAGGAGTTTATCAGGGACGGTTATGTGACGGTGCACACGGCGCTGCCGGAGAAGTTCCACGCCTCGATTTGCCGGCAGGCCGATGCACTGCTCGGCGCCGAGCCAAACCCCGGCAACAACCTGCTGCCGCGGATTCCCGACCTGGCGAGGATGCTCGCCGACCCGGCCGTGCACGGCGCCCTGACCAGCATTCTCGGGCCCGGTTACCTGCTCGACGATCACCGCTACTGCCACGACAACCGGCCGGGCAGCAAGCCGCAGAACATGCACCAGGACGGCGGCAGCCAGGGCGATCACCGCACCCGCAAGGTGCTGCTGCTCTACTACCCGCAGGACACACCGGACGAGCTCGGACCCACCGGCGTGCTGCCCGGCAGCCAGTACTATGCGCAGCGCCCTCCGGGCACCCCGGTGCGAGTGGTGACCGGCAGCGCGGGTACGGTGACCATCACACACTACGAGCTGTGGCACGGCGCCACCGCCAACCGCACCGAGCGGCCGCGCTACATGATGAAGTTCCTGCTGCACCGTATGCAGGAGCCGGAGGAGCCGAGCTGGAACGCCGGCGATGCCGGCTGGGATACCGACAGTCCGCTGTGGAACACCATGTGGCGCTGGCATCGCGGCAATGCGGACGCAACTCCGCCGCGCGCCGTGCCAGGCGATGCCGGCTCCATCCACGGCAACGGCAACGCCTCTCTTGAGTGGCTGGCCGACCCGGACCTGCGGCGCGGCATGGACGCTGCGTATGCCCTGGCGGCTGCCGCCAACGGCGCTGGCGCCGCCCCTGCTGGCCGGGCGCGCGCGGCCCTGGCCGGCGACCGCGCCGCCACCGCTGGCGCCGCCCTGGCTGCACGGGAGTGCGAGGCCCTGGCCGGCGACTGCGCCGCAACCGCTGTTCGCGCCGTGTATGCGTTGGCGGCTCTGGGGCCCGCGGCGGTGCCGGCGCTGGGCGAGGCCCTGACCCATCGGGTTGCCGGGGCGCGCGCTCGTGCCGCTCAGGCGCTGGCGGAGATGGGCGGCGCCACAGCCGCCGCCGAGCCGGCGCTGCGGCGGGCGCTGTCCGACGACGACACCTCGGTGCGCGCCTGGGCCGCCTCCGCCCTCGGTACCGGCTGCGGCGTCGACGCCGAGGCATCGATCGCGGCTCTTGCCGCGTCGATCGACGCCGACCTGCCGGACCGCGGCTACCGGCGGCAGACCTCCGCGCACGCCATGGCCCGGTTGGCCGGCAAGGTGGAGGCGGACGCCGCCGACCGGGTGGCCCGCCTGCTCGCCCCGCACCTGGACAGCGGCAACCGCTACGTGCGCGGCCTGACCGCGGTAGCGCTGCGCCGGCTGGGCACGCCGGCCGCCACCGAGTTGCTGCTCGACTGGCTGTCGGTAGCCCGCTGGTGCCCTATCACCACCCCGGACAGCCCGTTCTGACGAGGGGAACGAGGGGCAACGAGGAGGCTCAGCTTGACTTAGTCAGGACTAAGTCATATCGTGGCCGGATGAAGACGGCGACGATCCATCAAACGAAGACGCACCTGTCGCGGATGTTGAAGGAAGTGCAGGCGGGGGAAACCATCGTGATATTGAATGGCTCTACGCCGGTTGCAAAGTTGACCGCCTTCGACCGTGGCGTGCGGCGGCGCCCGCAAGTGGGAACGCGCACCTCGGCGCCGGTGCGGTACTCCGACGACGCATTCCGCCCGCTCAGCGATGAGGAGCTGCGGGAGTGGGGCCTCTGAATCGCTATCTGCTCGACACCTGCACGTTGATCTGGTTGGCCGCGGAGCCGGAGCGACTGTCTGCCGTGGCGCGCCAAGCGATTGACGCGGCCGATTCCGCAGTTCTGCTCAGCGACGTGTCGGCGTTGGAGATTGCTCTCAAGTGGACCGCCGGCAAGATCATTCTTCCGGACCCGCCCCGGCAGTGGATCGAGCGACAGATCGCTCGGTGGGAACTCGACTGCCTGGGTCTCACGCGACAGGACATCTATCGCGCCTCGGAGCTGCCCGTACACCACCGCGACCCCTTCGACCGGCTGCTGGTGGCCGTTGCCATCGGTGCCGGCGCAACGCTGCTGACACCGGACGATGCGATCCACGACTACCCGGTCAGTTGCCGATGGTGATGGGGGCAACGCGGTCGACGGGTCAGGCGTGTCCCGCGAGTTCGGCGAGGGTGGTCCACAGGTAGGGGGCGAGGCTGTAGTCGACCCACAGGCGGTAGCTTCGCGCCTCATCCCCGCCGCGCGGCAGCACGGCGCACGAGACCCCGGCGACGCGGGTGTAGAGGATGGTCGCGGCCGGTTCGTCGGCCAGGTTCACGGCGCAGCTCAGGGCCAGCACCCGCGGGGCGCGCGCCCCGCGCAACTCCACGGTCACCGACTGTTGCGGGACTTCGTAGACACCGGCGGCAGGTTCGGCCAGCGCGGCCTGCCAGCGCTCCCACAGCGCATCGCGCGGCGCGCACTCCAGGATCAGTTCGCCCGCACCGGTGCGCGCGACGACGCCGTGATCGCCCACTGCCAGCACCGCGTAACGGGCAACCGGCAGGGGAAGGTGGTGGCGCTGCGCCCAGGCCACGACGCCGGGCCCCTTTACGCCCCGCTTGACCAGGGCGCCGCGTTGGCTCAGCAGCTCGCGAACCCGTTCCGGCGCGGCGGCGGCCAGGGCATGCAACGGACTGGTGCGCGTATCGCTCATAGCCGTTGGCGCTCGCCAGCGGGGTCGTAGAACGGCAGTTCCGCTATCTCGGCGGCGCTGACGGTGCCGTCGTCGAGCCGTATCTCCACCCGCGTCCCGGGTGTGGCCAGCGCCGGTTCCACGAATGCCAAGCCGAGCGGATAGCCCTGGGTGGATACCGGGGCGATGCTGGTGATGCGCCCGGCAATGCGGCCGGCGTGGATGAGGAGGTTGCACTCCTCCGGCAGCGGACCCGGATGGCCGGCCGGCCAGCGCACCCCGGCCAGGGTGCGCTCGGCGGGGCGGGCGGCGTGGATCTGCAGGCTGCGCTGGCCAACGAAGAACGGCTTGCCCTTGCCGATTGCCCATTGCAGCCCTACCTCCGCGGGATGGGTCAGTGCGTCGGTGTCGTGGCCGACGATCAGGTGGCCCTTCTCCAGGCGCAGCAGGCGTTGCGCCTCCAGGCCGAACGGGCGTACCTGCCGGTCGGCGCCGGCCGCGAACAGGGTGCGCCATACGTGCTCGCCGTGCCACGCCGGCACGTGCACTTCGAAGCCGAGCTCGCCGACGAACCCGACGCGCAGCACCAGCGCGGGTACCCCGCATACGGCCCCCTCCGCGGCCGCCAGGAACGGAAACGCCGCCGCGCTCAGGTCGAGATCCGCCAACGGCTGCAGGACGGCGCGGCTGTGCGGACCTGCCAGGTTGAGGGCGGCGTAATGGCCGGTGGCGTCGCTCAGTGTCACGTCCAGCCCCCAGATCGCCGCCCAGCGTTGCATTTCGCGGTAGAACGCCGCGACGCCGCTGCTGGTCGCGGTCACGTAGAAGCGATCCGGCGCCAGGCGGGCAATCACCCCGTCCTCGACCACGATGCCGCTTTCGTCCAGGGCCACGCCGTAGCGGCAGCGCCCCACCGCCAGCTTCCGGAAGCGGCCGGTGTAGATGCGTTCGAGGAGCTCGGCCGCGTCGGGTCCGTTGACCAGCAGCTTGCCGAGGGTGCTGACGTCGATCATGCCCAGACCGTCGCGAACCTGCCGCGCCTCCTGCACAATGCAGGCGCCGCGGTCGCTGCCGGGGCGCGGGTAGTACTCCGGCCGGTACCAGTCGCCGGCGTGGACCAGCACGGCGCGGGCCTGCTCGTGCCAACCGTGCAGGGGCGTGCGGCGCATCGGGTGGTGGCGCACGCCCGCCAGGTGGCCGAGGGGCACCGGCTGGTAGAAGGGGCGCGCGGTGGTGGTGCCGGTGTGCGCCATGGAGTGGCCGTTGAGGTGCGCCAGTACCCGCGCCGCGTTGAGGTTGGCCAGCTTGCCCTGGCTCGGCCCCATGCCCACCGTGCTGTAGCGTTTGAGCAGCTCGACGCTGTCGAACCCCTCCTGGTGGGCGTTGGCCAGGTCCGCCAGGTGCAGGTCTTCGTCCAGGTCGACGAAGTTCTTGTGCCCCGGATGCTCGAAGATGGGGTAGGGGTGGCTGCGCGGCGAGTCGTCCGCGGG
>MPNH01000082.1 GCA_002238925.1 Spirochaetaceae bacterium bin103
GGTCGGCGAACACCGCCAGCGCACGCGGGTCGGCGAGCAGTTCGGCGAACGCCGGATGCGGGAACTTCCAGTAGGAGATGATGCACCCCTGCGCGCGGTGGCGCTCGAAATGCTCGGCATCCTCCTGGGCGATGGTCCACTCGCTCATCGCGTTCAACTTCGCCACGGTACCGGCATCGAGCACGTTCTCGAACACGCAGAACCCGTCGCGCAACTCCAAGGAGGCGCGCGCACGCCACCGGTGGCGCAGCTCTGGTGGATTATCGGTCGGCGCTCGTCACCTGATGATGGCGTCGGCCCACAGCCGTTCGAGAAACACTTCCCAGGGCAGAATGTCGATGCCGTCGGGCGTGCGCCGCGGAGCGCTCGCGTTGCACACCACGGCGGCGAGGCGCGGACGATGATCCCGCACGTAGGCGCGCAGTGCCCGAAGATCGCCCGGTCCGGGGTTGGCGCTGCCCTTGACCTCGATGGCCACCTCGCCCTCTCGCCCGAGCACGAAGTCGCATTCCAGGCCCGACTTGGTGCGCCAGAAGCGCACCTCGTAGTCGCACTCCCGGTAGCCGCGGTAGGCGAGCAACTCCATCAGCACGAAGTGTTCGAGGGCGCGCCCGAAGTCCGGGCCCGCGGCATGCCCGATGCGGCGCCCGGTCAGGTGGCCGGCCACGCCGACGTCGAACAGGTAGAACTTCGGCGCCCGCACGATCACCGCACGCGAACGGGGACGCCCGCTGAACGGCTCCACGAACACGCCGAGCAGGGTATCCACGAGAATCTGGAAGTACTCGCGCACCGTCTTGGAGTCGAAGCCGCAGTCGCGCGCCACGTTGCTGTAGTTCAAGAGCTCACCGTGGCAGAACGACAGCGCATCGAAGAACCGTGAGAACGCGGCCACGTTGCGCGTCAGCCCTTCGTCGAACACCTCCTCCTTGAGGTAGTCGTCCACGTACCCGGACAACGCCCGCCGGTGCCGCGCGGAGTCGTAGTGCTGGGGGACGAGTCCGCGATTGAGCGCCCGCAGCAGGTCGAACTCCGGAATCTCGCGCCACGTCAGCGGATGCAGCCGAAAGCCCCAGGCTCGGCCGCCCAGCAGGTTGGCCCGCCCGCGCCTCACCTTGCGGGCGCTGGAGCCGCACAGCACGAAGCTCAGGCGGTCGCCCTCGATCATGCGATGCACCTCGTCCAGAAGCGCCGGCACTTTCTGTACCTCGTCGATGATGATCGGATGCGACCTGGCGGCGGGTTCAAGCGCGCGCACGCGGTCCGCGAGCGTCCACGGCGCCCGCGTGAACTCCAGCATCAACCGGGTATCGAGCAGGTCGAAGCGAGCCGATTGCGGGAACCTTCGCCGCAACAACGTCGATTTGCCAGTCTTGCGGGGTCCCCAAAGGAACGCCGACTGATCCCGCGGAAGGTCGATGTCAAGGCTGCGCGCGTACTCCGGCATTTCGCAAGTCACTCCGAATTGGTTCGACCAACTCGGAGTATAACCCGAATTAGCCGCCAGAGTCATGGCGCTACATCACGCGAACTTGTCCTGACCGAGTTTCATGAACGGTTCGACCCGTTCGTTGAGCGGGGCCTCGCCGGTGCTGGGCACCGGATACGCCGAATCCATGCCAAGAGCGACATGCAGCTCGGGCCGGTCCCCGGTGTGTTCGGCAGCCGGCGGCTTGGGAGGCCCCTTATGAGCGAAGCGGTCCCGCCGGTTACCGCTGTCCAACGCCACAGCGACAATCCCCGTTGTCGGCCCTAACGCGCTCAGCGCTCGCCAGTGAGGGTCGGCACGATGTCCGCCAGAGTGATGCCGAAATCGTGTTCCTGGACGTGTTGAAAAACCGGGAAATTCAACTTGCTCCGGCCTTCGAGATTTGTCATCCTGCGAGGCGTCGGACTACCGGCCACCCGATGCATGCAACCGGTGCTCCCGATGCGTCCTGGGCTACCGGAACGACGTACGCACGACTACCGGCGCCACGGGACCACGTCGCTGTTCGCGGCTCTGAACGTGGCCACTGGTGAAGTAGTCGGCAAGTGCTACCGGCGCCACCGCGCCGTTGAGTTCCGGAAGTTCCTGAATATCATCGCCAAAGTGGTCCCGGAGGGGCTCGATGTTCATCTGGTGCTGGACAACTACGGTACCCACAAGACGGCGATGGTTCATGACTGGCTGGCCCGCCGACCGCACTTCCACGTGCACTTCACCCCCACCAGTGCTTCCTGGCTCAACCAAGTGGAACGCTGGTTCGCGTCCCTCACCGAGAAGCAGATCCGACGCGGCAGCCATCGCAGCACCGGCGCGTTGGAAAAGGCGATCAAGGACTACTTGGCCGTTTACAACGAGGAGCCTCAGCCATTCATCTGGGCCAAAAGCGCCGATCAAATCCTTGAATCAGTCAAGAGGTACTGTGAAAGGATTTAGGATACAGGACACTAGCGTTCCGGACGCGGTAGTGCACGCGGCGGGTGCCGTCGAACGAGATGCGCGGCCAGTCGCGGTCCCAATTCTCGGAGTGGTACGGAATGTAGTGGCACGCCAGCGCGTACCGAGGCGCGTCGGGCCGCCGCACCGGTGCGCCGCCATGGATCAGCCGCCCATGGAACAGCACCACGTCGCCCCGCTTCACCATTACGCGCAATACGTCGCGCCGTAGTTCGCCTGCCGCCCGAGGCCGTCGAGCTGTCTGGTTTCGGCGCTCAGATCGTTCATGTGCCGGGCGAACCGCCGGCACTCCCCAGGCGAAAATACGCGCTCGACGACGACGTAGCCATCCTGCCGGTAGCGATCCTTTTGCGCGGCCGTCCAGGCGTTGCGCGAAGTTCTCGCCGGCCAATGCAAGAGCATACCGTCACCGATGCCGAAGCGGCAGACCCGGTACGCTGGAACGCCGCGCTCTGATTGCGGACGCCGCGGCCGCTCGCCGGCAGGCCTCGCCCTGACCTGACCGGCGAACGACCGCGCGCCTCTCGTCATGCTCTGCACTACCAGCGCACCGTCGAGTTCACGGAGAGCGTGTGCTCCGGCTCGGCGTTCACGGGCTCGCGGCGGGGGGCCCCCCGCCCGACGCGCCGGGCGGGGGGCGCCGGCGCCCCGGGCCGGGCGGGGGGGCGCACGCGGCGGGCGGCCACCAGCTCGACGCGCAGGTCGGTCGACGACGGCTCGCCGGCCTGGAAGGCGTAGCCAACGCGGTATTCGCGCTCGCGCTCGGAGGCCCCGATGCCGGCCCACGGCACTCCGACGCCGCCGGCCAGCGGCATGCCGTAGCCGAACCTGGCGTCCACGCGCCCGGCGCGATTGGTGGCCACCGGATTGGCGGCCAGCCCGGCAAGCGTCTGGCGGCCCCACAACTCCTGGGCCCCGCCCTCCGAGCGGGCTCCAAACGAGGGGGTCACCGAAAGCGCCGGTCCCAGCTCCGAAGCGGGATTCGGATCCCACGCTAGCCAGCCGCTCGCGCCCCACTCCGCCAGTTCGGCGGACTCGTGAAGCAGCAGCACCCTGCCGGCGAGGCCAAGGGACAGCCCCAGCCCCGGATGCGTGTAGCGCAGTCCGGCGGCGGCATCGATCCCGAAGCCGGTCTCCGCCGTGCCGCCGTCACGCCGCACGCCGACCTCAATCGACGGTGTCAATTGCGCACCGCCGCCGAGCGCCACCGTGTACAGCCCCTCCAGGCCCAGCCGCACCCGGTTGACGTCGGCCGTGTCGGCCGCCAGCCCGGCGGTCTCCTCCGATGTCACCCGCAGCAGCAGCGCGTCCGCGTTCAGCCCCAGCGACAGACCGCCGGTCGCGGCGGCCGGCAGCAACGTGGCGCGCACCCCTCCGGCTCCCGCCAACATGCCGATTTCCGTCTCCAGCGGCGCGCCGCCGTGCGGTACCAGTCGCAATCCGCCGAGTCCGTAGCCGCCGGCAACCCACAGCGACAGGCGCTCGGGAGCCGCCTCGAACCCCACGTAGGGGTACGCTCCGGTCAGCGAACTGGTCACTTCGCCGCCGTCCGTCATCGGTCGCGAGTAGCTGCCCCAGCCGGAACTGTGCGACAGCGCCAGGCCCACCATCCAGGGCCCAATCGCGTAATCCAGGCCAAGCGTCCCGCTGGCCACGTCACCGTCCACGGCGAGATCGTCGTCGTTCCCGGCAAAGCGCCCGTACGCGCCCTGGCCCCACAAGGTCAGCACGCCGGCGCCGGCGGCCTCTCCCGCTCCCGCCGCCACCTGGAAATCGCTGCCGGCGAGCAGCTCACGCCCGCTCACCGCCGCTTGCGGCCCTGCGACCCCGCCTGCCAGCCACTCCGCCAGCGCCGCGCCGCCCCGCTCGTACCCATGCCCAGGCATCGCCGGCTGGCCGGCGCTGTCGGACCAGGCAGCGGCGAAGTTGGTGCCCGCGGCCGCGACTTCGCGGCCGGCCACCGCGGCCCGCGCCGTCGGGATTCGGGCGCTGCGCAGCCTCTGGTCCACGGCACCAACCGTGTGCTCCCACGCCGTGCGCCCAAAGCGGCCCAACCACGCCCGCGGCATTGGGTCGCTGTTGGCGATCGTACCGGTTGCCTCGGCGTCCCCCAGCACCGCGCCGTCGGCATTGCTCAGCCGCAACGCGAACGTCTCTTCACCCTCGTCGTGCTCATCGTCGAGCACCGTCACCCTGGCCGTCCGCTCCGTCTCGCCCGGCGCGAAGGTGAGCGTCCCGGAGGCCGCAACGTAGTCCTGGCCGGCCATGGCCGTTCCGTCGGCCGTCGACCAGTTCACCGCCACCGGCTCGCTTGCTACGGCGCCAAGATTCACCTGGAAGGAGATGGTCTCGTCCACGCCCTCGGTTGCGCGGGCGTCCCGCACCGTGATCCGCGGTCGGTCGCCGGTCGCGCCGCTCGATTCGGTGGTGTCCTCGTCATCCGGGCAAGGTGTCGCTGCCAGGGTTTCGCTGTCGGCGATGCTCAAACACACCGCGCCGACCGCACCTACCCGGTACCCGTCTCCCGGCTGCAGCGTGATCGTCAGCGGGCCATGCTCGGCGGCATATTCGGGCAATCTCACGGGGTAGTCGCGGTACCCGCCGAGGCCGTGGTCGACCGTGAACACTCCCGGCACGATGCCGAACTTCGAGCTGCCCGGAAGTAATCTGCCACCCTTCCGCCAACCGTATTCCAGGGTGACTACGATCCCGCGGGAGTAGTGGTGCCAATGGTAGGAGTTGCGCAACTCCGACACCACCACGTGGAGCGGCACTTGCCCGCCCTCGGTGGCGGGGCCGGGTTCGGCGAGCGCGAGCGTCACCACCGGCTCACTGCCCTCCTGGTGCGTACCGGTGCGTCCGTAGCCCGGCTCCGACCAGGGAGCGTACGAGCGAGCCCTACCGTCCTCGACATCGTCGTGGAAGTGCCGTACCCGCGCTTCGTACTCGGTGTCCTGTTCAAGGAACAAAATCGGGATCTGCGTTTCGGGGCCGGTCTCCATGCGCGGCTGCCAACCTCCCGACCCGCGCTCCCGGTACTGCACTTCGTAGCCGCTCGGCGAGGCTTCAGCGGGTGGCTGCCAACTCACGATCAGGTTGCCGGCGGAGTCGGGAACGGCGGCCACCAACGGCGCGGACCGCTCGTCCACGGGGTGCTGCCGGACCGGAAGCTTCGCGGAGATGGTCTCCACGCCGGGCGAGAATACCGCGTTCACCGGGTTGCTCAGGGTGACGCTGAAGGTGCGGTCGGGATCGCCGGCCACATCCTCGTCGACGAGCACGCTGACCGCCGCGGTCGTCTCGCCGGCCGGAATGGTAATCGTGCCGGACGCCACGTCGTCGGCGCCCGGGACGGCGTGGCTGTCGCGAATGCTCCAATCCACCGTGATCCCGACATCGCTGGGGTCCGTCAGGGTCACCGTGAAACCGACGCTGCCCGGCTCAGCGCCGCCGTAGACATCGGTGATGTTCACGATCGGATCGAAGCCGTCGTTGTCGTCGATGACGAAGACCGTAAGCTGGTTTCCATGGCGTACCCCGGCGGGCAGCGTCCCGAAACCGAGCCGAACGCTCTCGCCGCCGTCGACTTCGCTGTCGTCGACAGCGGACACCGTGACGGTCCGCCGCGTCTCGCCGGGCGCGAACACCAGGCTGGTCGGCGCCACGGTGTAGTCGGCGGGAGTCGCGCCCCCGCCCGGCGTCGCCGTGATCGGGATGACCACCTCACTGGCCGGGTCGTTGGTCAACAGCACGGTGACGGCCACCGCCGGACCACCCTCGTCGATTACGTAGGCGGGTGCGCCCATCAGGACGATCAACGCACCGTCCACCTTGTGGCCGGCGTGCTCGGGTACGCCCGGGTAATTCCGGTCGACCGGTACCGAGCCCAGCTCGGGGCTGGTGGTGGGCACCCGCTCGCCGAAACCGGACGGCCGGCCGCCCACGTCGACGCTGACGCCGTCGGGGTCGCTGTCGGTGGACTGCACCCGGTAGCGATAGATCAGCTTGTCCGTACCGGAGCCCGAGACGTAGTGCGCCGGGCGATAGTTGTCGGGTGCGGAGTCGCCGACGCGGATGGCGACCACGGAGCCCGAGGTGTATGCGTCGGTGCTGAAGTTCATCGTGACCTCGATCTCCTCACCCGTGCGGTACGTGTCTCCGCGCTCGGGCTTCGAGGTGATCGCCACGCCGGTGACGCGGAACGACCCGTCCACCTTGTGGCCGGCGGCGTCAGGTACACGGGAGAAGTGCCGGGAGACGGGAACGGAACCCAGTTCGGGGCTGGTCGTCGGCAGCGTACCACCGAAGCCGGAGCGCGGGCCGCCCACGTCCACACTGATCCCGTCCGCATCGTAGTCGTCGAGTTGGACGCGGTAGCGGTACGTCAGGCGGTCCGTGCCGGACCCCGAGACGTACTTTGCCGGCCGGTAGTTTTCGGGCGCGGAGTCGCCGACCCGAATGGCGAGGACGGATGCTTCCGTCGCGTAGGCCTCAATGCTGAACTTCACCGTGATGTCGATGTCCTCTCCGACCCGGTAGCCGTCTTCATGCGCCGGGATCGAGGTGATCGCCACGTCGTGGACGTGGAACTCGCCGAATGCCAGGTGGCGGCTGTCGTCCGCCAGGCCGGGGTAATAGTCGTGCACCGGCAGCAGGCCGAAGCTGGCGACGATGGTCGGCACCGTCCCGCCGAAGCCGCTGTTCGGGCCGCCGGCGTCCACGCTGATGCCGTCGGTGTCGACATCGCCGAGCTGTACCTGGTAGCGATACACCAGCCGGTTGGTCAGGGAGCCGGAGTGATATTCGGCCGCGCGGTAGTTGGATCCGTTGGCGTTGTCTCCCACGCGGATGGCGATAGACGAGCCCCGCTCGGGGACGTACACCGCGACGTTGAAGGTCAGGGCGATGTCGATGTTCTCGCCGTAGTGGTAGACGCGGCCGTCCCGCGGCGTCGACACGATCTCCGTCCGGTAGGCGCGGTAGGGGCTCGGGCGCCCGCGCACCCGAATCCTCAGAGCCTCGTTATTGTCGCGGAACCACCCCTCATCCGGTCTCCGAAACCGCATCCGATCGTGAATGGACCAGCCCGGTTCGTCACCGCCGTCCTCCCCCTCGCTGTAGGTGGTACCGAACTGTGCCCAGTTGTCGTTGGCGCAACCGGACTCGCAGTCGAGCACGAACCAGTAGTCGGTATCGGGCTCCAGGTAGCTGTTGGCGCCGGCCTTCCACTCGTTGTGCGCATAGTCGTTCAGTTGGCCTCGCGTGAGGGTAGCGACCTGGTGACGCATCGCAGCGTCGCGATACACCGCGGCGCGGATCGTCATGTACCGGCTCTCATGCGTGTCTCGCACGTACAGCCAGATACTCTCCAGTTCGTAGCCGCCTCGATTGGAACCCGTTCTGAAGCCCTGCATCAGTCCGTTCTGGTTCTTGGACAGGACGGTGCGGATGTCGGGGCCCGACGGCTGGTCCAGGTTCTTGACCAGCGTCGCCACCGGTGGATGGTGGTCCTGGGCCGCTGCCGGGGCGGCGGCCGCGAGCGCCGTCAGGCCCGCGAGCAGCACCAGCCCGGCGCGCAGCGCGCCGTTTACGAATGCAATTATGGACGTCATCGCTATCATGACCTCCCTATCGTTGGTGTGGACACGGGGAGACGCGAGGGTGAGGTCTCGTCATGCAGGGAAAAGCAGCGTCGTCCCCGGTCCATACCATTGGCACTACTCGACGGGGGCGGACGGAGCTACGGGCAGCTTCGTGGAAGGACGGTCAACTCCTTGGGGTGCTCGACAACCTCGTAGGTCGCGCCGCGAACGGATGACTCGTTACGTGAATGGCACTCGCGAAATGCCCAGAATTGGCCCCCGCGCGACATGACCGAGGAGGGCTGCAAGCTGGACGTGTGCGACCGCGCCCGGTCGGGAAGCGCCGCGGGCTCAGTTGGGAAACAGCGGCAGTTGTCCGGTGTCTTCCCGATCGATAACCCGCGTGTAGCGGGCGCCACCGGCGCTGCCGTCCCGGGACGGCCCCGGATCCAGATAGGCACCGAGGTCGTCGCGCGACACGTGCCTGTTGTCCACGGCTCGCCAGGTATCCGGCAGGCACAGAAACTGCGCACTCCCGCTTCGCGATCGCACGAACACAACACTATCGTCAGGAACCTGCTGCAGGACCGCCGGCGCATGGGTGCTGACGATCACTTGGCGGAGCGGATTATGCCGGCTGACCGGCTGGTGAGGGTCCACGCCCATTCTGATCAACAGATCAACAACGTCCGGAATCCGCGCTGGATGGATACCGTGTTCCGGATCCTCCATGCACAGCACGCCGCACGTCTGCGGGTCGTGGGCCAGCACCAGGAACGCCAGGAGCCGCAGTACTCCGCCCGCAAGCGTGGATGCTGGATGCGGCGTTCCGTCCCCGTCGAGCAGGGACAGCGCGAGTCGATCGCGTTCCAGATCGACCTGCACTGCAGGCGCGCCGCCGATCAGATCTCCGAGGCGGCCGGATATCGCTTCCAACGGCGCCGGGGCCGGGCTGTGCGCCTCACCCGCTTGGCTGTTGGCGAGCCGGTGCAGGGCTGCCGCCAGGTGGCTGCCGTCGGCTGCCATGCGGGACGGGGAGCCGAACCGATCGGGCCGGCGCAGCGCGGCCGGCTCCGGCTGCAGGAGCTGCCACGATTGCAGCTCGCGGCGGGCGGCGAACGCCGTGGGACTCTGCGCGCCGGAAGCCGTGGACAGCACGGTGCGCGGCAGATCGACCGCTCGCCGGCGCACGGGCCCGCCACCGCCGCCGCCGTCCGCATGCAGTACAACCACGCGGTGCTCGCCGTCTCCCTCGGTGGAGATGAACGCCGGCCGCCCACCACCGCCCGGCGCCAGTCGTTGGCACTGTGGGGGAACCGCAGATGGTGCGGCGCGTCGCGCTGGCGCAGGTGAATCAACTCCTCCCTGACCACGGCGAGGGGGCCACCCGCGGCCGCATCTCGCGATTCGCGGCAGCCAAGATCGAGGGAGTAGCGCAGCAGCGTGCTGCTGGCGCGGTCACCTGGCCCAGGTCGTCAACCGCCCGCCAGGGTACCACCATGTCCGCCACGAACCTCATGCGGTCCGCGACACGGTCGCCGGAGCGGTGAAACAGGCCGCGCATTTCCGCGGCGCCGCCGTAGCGGCCGCACGCGCCGCGCTGGCCGTACACTGCGGCAACGGCCTCGCCGAGCGTGCCGTCGGCCAGCGCGCTCAGAAACCGGATCGCGTCGAACAGGTTGCTCTTGCCGGCACCGTTCGGCCCCACTACGCAGGTGAACGGACCGAACCGGACATCCGCGTCGACCAAGTTCCTGAACCCGGACACGCGCAACCGAGTCAGCACGTTCGCCCGCCGACCGGCGTCGGCGGCGGCGCCGTTTGGGCCGCCTCCGTTTCGGCATGGCGCTGCGGTTGCCTGAAAGTTGTGCGTTCCACCGGTTCGCGCAGTGTCGGACCGGACCGGAAAATCCGTCAAGGGCGCGCGCCGGCTTGCCGGCTTCATCTGAACGAATCCGCGGCTGAAGCGAATCAGGAGCGCGATTCGCGGTAGGCGCGCAGAGTGTCTTCGTTTGGGGGGTAGGTGCCGACGATGCCGGCGCCGTCCTGGACGCGGCGCAGTAGGTACTCTTCGAGGCGCTCCTGCTCTGCCGCCTCGGTGGCCACGTCGTCGGCTAGGTGGGCCGGCACCACCACCACGCCCTCGCCGTCGCCGGCGATGATGTCGCCGGGGAACACGGCCACGCCGCCGCAGGCGACCGGTACCTGGTATTCGCTGGGGTGGTGGATGGTCTTGTTGGTGTGCGCGTTCATGGCCGCCGCGTAGCAGCCCATCGCCAGGGCGCGAATGGCCGGGGTGTCGCGGTAGGCGCCGTCGGTCACGATGCCGGCGGCGCCGCGGCGCTGCAGCCGGGTGGCGAGAATGGAGCCCAGGGTGCCGGCGCGGGTGTCGCCGCGGGCGTCGATCACGAACACGTCGCCCGGCCGGACCTGTTCGATCGCCACCCGCTGGGCGTCGGTGAGGTTGTCCACCGGGCGGTCGTCCAGGTCTTCGCGCGCCGGGAGGTAGCGCAGCGTGAACGCAGGACCCGCCACGCGGCAGTCGGGCCGCAACGGCGCCACGCCGTGCATGAAGGTGTTGCGCAGCCCGTGTTCGCGGAGCACGGAGGTCAGCGTGGCGGTGCTCGCCGCGCGCAGTAATGCAAGCGTGTCCATGGTCACTGCAACCCCGGGCCGGCGATGTTGTTCCAGGCGGGCGGCTGCGCCGCGCCGGCATAGGCCGGCATCAACTCGCCCGCAACAGAGCGATTCCGCTCCACCCACTTGCTCCAGTCGGGATGGTCGGTCACGTGGCCGGCGATCAGCGCCTGCACCTCCTCCGGCAGGTCATCGTACGCGGGCCAGTACCAGATGGTGAGCACGGTGCGGCGCTCGCCGGACCGGTTGGCGTGCGCGGAATGCAGCAGGCGCGCGTCGCCCACCACCACGTCGCCGGCGCGCACCGGCACGTCCACCTCGCCGGCCGCCAGTTGCAGGGCCGGGTGTTCGAGGTTGGCGGCGGTGCCCACTTCGTCCGACTCGTGCGCCAGCCGCGGCAGGTCGTGCAGCGGGTGGCGCTTCAGGTGCGAGCCCGGAATCACCCGCAGGCAACCGTTGGCGCGCGACGTGTCCACCAGGTAGTACATCAGGAAGTACTGCTGCGGGCGGTCGGTGTAGCTGATCGGGTGGTCCCACAGCACGCCGTCCTGGTGCCAATACAGCGGCGGCGCGTGCGGCGGCTTGCTGATCAGGAACCCGCT
>MPNH01000083.1 GCA_002238925.1 Spirochaetaceae bacterium bin103
CACTCTTCCCGGCCGTGGTCTCCAGGATGATCCGCGCTCGCAAGGCCAGCGCCTGCGATGTCGTCGTTCGTCTTACCCAGCGCTGCAATTCCTGCAGTTGCTCATCAGACGGTTCTGGAATCTGCCGCGTATGATGGTTCGCCACTTCGATCCTCCCTGGTACGGGCAAACCGTAGCACATTCCCGATCTACTGGTCAATGACTTACGATACGCTACACTAGCGCCGCTACGAGTAGCGGCACGCTTGCCCGACTGGTGGTAGCATCGCCCATGACCAAGCGCGACGAACTGATCGAGAGAGGATACTTCGTGGAGAGAGCCGTGTTGAGCGCGGCGGACATGCAGATATGCAAGAGCCGGCTGCGCGAGGTGGCGCGTCACATCGACTACTATCGCGACAAGATCCGGCTGATCGTGGATGTGCAGGACGAATCTTACCGAGATCACCCGGACCCGCTCCGCCGGTTTGATTGGATCAATGAGATTTCCTTCCGAGATCCCGTGTTGTGGCGATATGCCGCCGCACAACCGCGGCTGATCGAACTGGCGATGGAAGTGCTTGGACCGGACATCTTCCCGCTCAACGGGGGCGGCTTCTTCATGAAGCCTCCCCGGTACGGCGGTGAAGTACCGTGGCACCAGGACGCAAGTCCGTTCGACGGTTCCGGAGGGACTCCGGTGCCGGTACTGTTCGATTTCTGGCTGGGTCTGGATGCGGCCGGGATCGACAATGGCTGCATGGAGCTGATTCCCGGATCCCATCTGCTCGGCCGCCTCGAACACAAGGACACCGGCAAGATCCTGACCGAAGTGGACCCTTTCAGACACGGATTTTCGCACAGCGACGTCGTCGCCATCGAAACGGATCCGGGAGACGTCATCGTGTGGCACCAGGACATGATTCATCGCTCGCCACCGAATCGCTCGGATCGCCCGAGGATCGGCAAAGCAAGTGTGTACATGTCAGGCACGGATGAGGCGGCGGTTCGGATGATGAATAACCCCAAGGGAACCATGGGCGGGAATCGTCCCCCCATCTGCCTTGACGGGAAGGTCTGCAAACTTACTCGATCAATCGTGGCACCGGAGCTTCGAACAAGCGGCGAAAAGCTAAACCCTCCGGGTCGTCCGTGAGCCGTTGATGGTTCTCAAACCGACGTGACGGCGTTGGCGCCGAGCCGGCCCCCGCCGCCTCTGAGCCGCGGGTCGAGCAGGTCGCGCATGGCATCGCCGAACATGTTCAGCTGTACACCACGAGGGTCAGGCCGAGACCCACGGCCCGGCGCCGAGGGTCTCTGCGGTGTTGTGTGGCACGTCGATCTCCACCGTGCTCGCGCCCACCTCGACACCCGCCACGTCGTAGTTGCAGTAGTACTGACGGTCCCCGGCAAGCCACGCGGGCTCCTGCAATGCCCGGAACTCGGCCATGGCCGCGGCAAACTGGTCGACCGTCTCACGCTTCCGGCAAAGGATGTCGATGTCGCGTACCGGCAGCGCGACCCCCTGCAGCAGGGCTGCCGCCGTCCCCACCAGCCGGTAGGGGATTTCCGGCTCCCAAACGGCCAGTACCGTATCGAGGGTGTCCGCCGCCCGTTCCCGTGTGAGCGTGGGGTTGTCGTCAGCTGCCACCGTCGACCCTGGAGGCACGGTCCCTGTCACTGGCGGTGGCGGGGGGAAGGGGCAGGCGGTACAGGCGGGGGGCGGGGGTGGGGGGACACGCCCCCCGCCTGTCGGCGGGGGGGGGGGCGGGGGGTACAGGCGGGCGGCGTTGGCGGGGAACGCGGCCTCGTGCATGTCGGCGGGGAGGTGGCGGGCGATTACGGTGGGCGAGTCGAAGTCGAAGTGCGGGTAGTCGCTGGAGTACATCAGCACCCTGTGCGCCGCGATGCTGCGCAGCAGGGCGGCCAGGTGGGCCGGGTCGTCGGGGTTCTCCATTGGCTGGGTGGTGAGGCGCACGTTGCGGTGCAGGTAGTGCAGCGGCGGCTTGTCCATCCACGGCACCTCGGTGCGCATCGAGCGCCAGTGGTCGGTGAGGCGCCAGATCAGCGGCGCCAGCCAGGCCACCCCGCCCTCCACCAGCACCACCGTGAGGCCGGGGTAGCGCTCGAACACGCCCTCGGTAATGAAGCTGACCAGGTGCGCCTGGAAGCCGAGCGACAGCAGGGTGTGCCACTCCACCAGGTGGGTGGGGTAGCCGGGCGTGGGAGCCGCGTTGATGCCGGCGCCGTCGGTGCCGGGGTGGATGGCGAACGGCAGGCCCAGCTTCTCGCATTGCTCGTAAATGGGGTGGTACTGGCGCTGCCCGAACGGGGCGCGCGCCCCGGAGTCGACCATTACCTGCACCATGTACTCGTGGCCGCCGATGCGCTCAATCTCGGCGGCCGCGGCGTGCGGATCCTGCTGCGCCACGTTGAGGGAACCGCGGAAGCAGCCGTCGGCGTTGTAGGCGGTAAGCCAGGTGTCGGCGAGCCAGTCGTTGAACGCACGCGCCAGGGCGGTGGCGTAGTCGGGGTCGGGGTACATGTTGGCGAACACGCGCGGCAGCAGGATGGCGTGGCGGATGCCGTACTGGTCGATCAACTGGCGGCGCAGGGTGTCGGGATCGGTGCCGGGGCGCCCGCCGCCGGGGGCAAACGCGTCCTGCCGCGAACCGTGCAGCGGCGGCTTGGACTGGTAGAAGGGGCGCGACTCGCCGCGATACCAGTGTTTCCAAGGCAGCGGCAGGTACTTCTGCAGTTCCTCGGGGTCGCGCGGGTAGACGTGGACGTCACAGTCGACGATCGGGTGATCCATATGCGGGTCCATCAGCCGAAATATTCGTTCCTGCCACGGTCGGCCACCCGAGGATAGCGGATCAGGAAGCGCGTGATCTCGGCGAGCAGCTCGTGTTGCCGGTCGCGGTAGGCGGGATCGTCGAAACGATTTACCAGCTCGTCCGGATCGTCGGCCAGGTCGTACAGTTCACTTCTGTCATCGGCGTAGAAGTTGAGCTTGAGACTCTCGGTTCGTGCCATCTGACCTTCCTGCAGCATCGCGTGCACGACCCGCCGGTGCACAATGCCGGCGGCGCCGGGGTCCGTCACCACCGGAACAAGACTGCGCCCGGCAGGTGCCTGCATGCCGTCGGGATGCGGCACGCCGAGCAGGTCGCAGATGGTCGGGAACAGGTCCACCATCTCGACAAGCTGCTGCCGGTCGGCGCCGGCGTGGGCGGCGCCGGGCAGGCGGATCACCAGCGGCACCCGGATCGACGCCTCGTAAAGGTTGCCCATCTTGCCCGCCATGCCGTGCTCGCCGAGCTGGTCGCCATGGTCGGAAACCAGCACCACGAGGGTGTCGTCGAGCGTGTCGTTGGCGCGCAGCGAGGCCAGGATGCGGCCGACACAGTCGTCGAGCAGCGTGATCAGCGCCAGGTAGGCGGCAATCACCTGCCGCCGCGTGGCGTCGGGATAAGCGTCCCAGCGGCGCCTCGGGACGCCCTGGATCGACGGCCGCGCGGCGTTGTCGCGCGCCGACGGCCGCGGCGGCAGCATGATCCGGTCCTGCGAGTAGAGGCCGGCGTACTCACGCGGCGGATACAGCGGCGGGGGGGGCGCGTAGATGCCGACGAACGCCGCGAACGGCGCGCCCGCGGCGCGGCCCCGCAGGTAGTCGTCGAACTGCCGGCAGGCCACGAAGTCGCAGTACTCCTCTGCCGGCCCCTCGAACACGCCGGTGATCCGGGCGGCATCCTCCAGGTAACCGTGGTTCTCGAACCCCATGGTGGCCACCTTGTCGTAGGTGACCGACCGGAAGCCGCGGTTGGTGGCGTGCGTCTTGCCCAACGCGACGCAGTCATAGCCGTGCGCGGACAGGTGGTGGCCGAGGTCGCGCTCGCCGGCCGGCAGGCGGTGCGTGTTGTGCAGTACCCCGATCTGGTGCGGGTAGCGCCCGGTGATCAGCGAGGCGCGCGACGGCACGCACACCGGGTAGTTGGCAAAGCAGTTGTGGAACGTCAGCGCCTCGCTGCGCAGCGCGTCGATGTTCGGGGTGCGCACGAATGGATACTTGTCGTGGTACAGCACGTCCTTGCGCGCCTCGTCGGACATGATCAGCACCAGGTTGGGCATCGCCGCCTCCGCGCCTATCATACCCTTACCGCCGCCGCATCGCGCGGGGCGCAGCACGTACGGAGGGAGGGGCCCGATGCGACCAACCAGTTTCGCCGGTGAGCGGTTCGTGGTATGTGCGGTGAGCGAGTTGCCCCCCGGCGCACGGCGCATCGTCACGTTCGGATCGCGCTCCATAGGCGTGTTCAACGTCGGCGGGCGCTATTACGCGCTGCGCAACGCGTGTCCGCACCAGGGCGCACCCCTGTGCGAGGGGCCGCTGACCGGCACCACGCTGCCGGGGCCGCCGGGCACCTTCCGCTACGGCCGGGAGGGCGAGATCCTGCGCTGCCCGTGGCATGGCTGGGAGTTCGACGTGACCAGCGGGCGCAGCATCTTCAACCCGCACGCCGTACGCGTGCGTGCCTACCCGGTGGCGGTAGAGGACGCCGATTGCTCGGCGGACGTCGATTGCGGGCCGGACGCCGTACGCGTGGAAACCTACCCGGTCAGCGTGGAGCGCAGGATGGTCGTGCTCCGCGGCGTAAGCGGTGTCAGCCGGCGAGGTTGACCGTTCGCCCGGTCCGTGAAACGGTGAGCCGGGCTGCCAGCCCAACGAGGAGCACCACATGAAATTCGGGATTCAGGTCAACGTCTATGGCGTCACCTGGGACGAGATCGCGCGTTCGATCAACGCCATGGAGGCGGGGCCGTGGCACAGTCTCTGGTTCGCCGATCACTTCTTCCCGCCCTGGGGCGGGCCCAAGGGCCAGCGCGAGAGCGAGCACCGGCCGGCGTTCGAGGGCTACACGATGGCCGCGGTCGCCGCCGGCATGACCAGCAAGCTGCGCCTCGGCCACCTGGTGCTCGGCAACACCTACCGCAACCCGGCGCTGCTCGCCAAGATGGCCACCTCGCTCGACCAGGCATCGAAGGGGCGGTTTACCCTCTCCCTGGGCGCCGCCTGGTGCGAGCGCGAGCACTACGGCTTCGGGTGGAAGTTCCCGACCATGCGCGAGCGCTCGGACCGCTTCGAGGAGGCGTGCAAGCTGATCCGTACGCTGTTCACCACGGAGGGCCCGATCGACTTCCGCGGCCGCTACTACTGGGCCGACCAGTTGCAGATGTCACCCGGCTGCTATCAGAAGCCGCACATTCCGATCCTGGTGGGCGGCACCGGCGAGCGGCGTACGCTGCGCACCCTGGCCAAGTATGGCGACGTGATGAACCTGGACGGCTGGGCCGGGCAGGGCGTGTCGCTGGAGATATTCCGCCACAAGGTGGAGGTGCTGGAGCGCCATTGCGAGCGCGCCGGGCGCGACCCGGCGGAGATCCGGCGCACCATCCTGATGCCGATCGTGGTCGGCGACGATGCCGCGGCGCAGGAGGAGGCCACGAGCCTGATGAAGCGGACCGGCGAAGGCACCATGGTCGGCAGCCGCCAGCAGGTGGTGGACGGGATTGGCGCGCTGATCGACGAAGGGGTCGACGAGATCATGTTCGGCAACATCCCGACCGGCAACGTAGAGGAAATCCAGCGCATCGAGCAGGAGATCGTCGCCGCGTTCGACTGAACGGGCTGGTCAGCGGGACAGAGCGTCAGCCGGGCAGGTAGTCGCGGTGAAAGCGCTGCCTGACCGCGCCGCTGGCCAGCAGTTCGTCGATGCGCGTCTCCGGGTAGCCGGCGTCGCGCAGGATGGCGCGGCTGTCGCTGCCCATGTACGGCATCGGCCGGCCGAGCCGCAGCGTCGAGTTGCCGAAGCGGGCGTAGGCGGGCGCCACTACGTCCACCGGGCTGCCGGCCGCGTGGTCGGTGATCCTGACCGCCGAGATGGAGCGTCCGTCGTCCCAGTTGCGCGTCAGGTTGCCGGTGGTCATCTCGTGCAGGTACTCGCGGCGAATGTCCTCGATCGAGTCGACGCGGTGGCAGCCCAGGCCGGCTTGGTTGAACGCCACATTCCAGAACGCCACCGGCCGCCGCCGAATCGCCGCTGCCAGGAACCGGACCCGGTCGGCGTCGCGCGCTTCGCCGGTCGGGAAGCTGGCAAGTTCTTCGATGGCAGCCACCCGTGCAAAGTCTGACGGCAGACCCTGCACGAACAGCCAGCCGTCGCGTGCCCGGTACAGGCGAGCCAGCGCGTGCTCGCCGCGGGCGCGCTGGCCGTGCGGCTCGCCGCCCGGGCGGTGGTGGTCGGTGGCCACCATGAACGGCGCCTGCACCAGTTGCGCTGCCTGCGCCAGGGAGGCGGACACCCGGTCGCCGCCGCCGCCGTTGTTGCGCTTGTACAGGGCCAGCGCCAGCCCGTAGGCGGCGGAGTAGCCGGCCATGTAGTCGATGCACGAGCCCCAGCCGTGCAGCACCGGCTTGCCGTCACCGCCGTAGCGGCGCATGATCCCGGTCGCCCCCTGCACCGCCGGGTCAAACGAAGTCCACGCTGCCCACGGACCGGGGCGCGGGCCGTTGTAGGCGGTAAAGCTCAGGTAGATGATGTCCGGCTTGCGCCACTTGACGCTCTCGTAGTCGATGCCGAGCCGCTCCGCCACCCCGAGCCGGAAGTTGTGCACCACCACGTCCGCGGTTTCGAGCAGGTCCCAGAAAATGGCAAGCCCCTCTTCGGTCTTGAGGTCCAGCACCATGGAGCGCTTGCCCTGGCTCACCTCGATCGGAAACCAGGAGAAGCGCAGTGGACCCAGGTAGGTGGTGGGCGGGTCGATCTTGATCACGTCGGCGCCGTACTCGGCCAGGGTGCGGGCGCTGCACGGGCCGGCCAGCACGTTGGACAGGTCCAGCACCCGGACGCCGCTCAGCATTTGCCTGGCCGCCGGGCCCGCGGTCCCCGCCTCGTGTGCGGCTTGGGAGCGCGCGGCGCTCTCGGGGCTCGCTGCTCCTTTGCCCGCGGCTTCCGCCTCGGCGCCTTCGGAGTCCGCGGGCTGAGCGGCGGCCGCGCCGGCAGCGGATTGGGCTGCAGGAGGTGCCTGCTCCCACTCCTGCAGCACCGCTTCAAGCTCGCCGTCGACGGCGGCGCGAGGGTCGAACCACCGGTCCGCCGTACCGGCCAGCGAAACCTGCACCCCCAGCTGCCGCATCTTGCCGTGGCGCGGGTCGTCGACGTCGACCGTGAGGCCGGCGGTCAGCGTCTCCGGCGCGTGCAGCCACTCGTCGGCGGTGAGTTGCGGCGAAAACGGCACCTTGCCGTCGAGCAGCGCCAGCCAGTGCGCGGCCGGCTGTTCGGCGAACAGCTTGGCCAGCCGCTTGCGGATGCGCCGCTTCCACGACTTGCTCAGCATCGTCCACTCCTGGACGTTGTTGGTCAGCTCCAGGTTGTCGTACGGGTACCGGTCCACCATGCCGGCCTCGATCAGCTCGTCGTAGAGGCCCATTGCCTTCAGGAAGAACTGGCTGTGGTTGGAATTGCCGCCGGCGAGCAGGTACACCCAGCCGCCGTCGCTCGTGCGGTAGCTGTCGTTCGGACCGGGGTGCATGCGGCCGAGCCGGCGCAGGATGGCGCGCCAGCCGGGGCCGCCGGTCAGGCGCACGTAGGCGCGCAGCAGCGGCACCAGGAAACGCTGCGTGGCGCGCGGCATGATCGGCATGCCGTAGCGCACCGGCTGCTTCGCCACCCGGTACAGCAGGATGCCGGTCGCGGCCAGCGCCGCGCTCAGCAACGGCACCTCGATCACCTCGCCGCGACCGCTCCCGGCGCGCGCATGCAGGGCCAGCGTCACCGCCAGGGCGCCGTGAATGGCCCCGTAGGTGGACGCCAGCGGGACCGGAGTGTATACCGGCGGCGCTCCGACCAGGCGGCCGGTCGAGTCGAGGTCGGTGTACAGCCCGCAGGCCGCGTTCAACACCCCTTCGAATGCACGGATGTTGGCCTTGCCCAGGTCGGTCGACGCGAACCCCGGCAGCGAAAGGTAAACCAGGCGGGGGTGCCGCCCCGTGACCGCGTGCGCGCCGGGGCCGAGCCGGTCCATCACCCCCGGACGAGAGTTCTCGATTACCACGTCGGCGGCCGCGATCAGGCGCCGGGCGGCCACCACGCCGTCCTCGCTCTTCAGGTCCAGCTCGACCCGCGTCTTGCCGCGGTTGTACATCGCATCCGCGGGATCGCCGGCGCCTGCGCTCCGCGTGCCGGGCCGGTCGATCTTGATTACCTCGGCGCCCTGGTCGGCGAGCAGCATGCCGGCCAACGGTCCTGCGATGTAGTGGCCGAAATCGACCACCCGCACCCCAGCCAGCGGCGGTGCGCCATCAGCCGGCATGGCTCCTGCCTCCCGGCCACCGGCCAAGCGAGTCTGTAACGGCGTCAGCGACCATGCGCAGACTGTACCCGACAATCACCGCCGCCGCCACTCGGCTGCTTCATCAGCTGCTGGCCGGTGCTGTGTGGCGGGACACGAGTCGTCGGCGGTGGACATAGTCAGGTAGGTGGTCATATTATTGGACTATGAATCGGATCAACGTGGCTGAGGCGAAGGCTCGGCTGTCACACTACCTCGCAAAGGTAGGCGAGGGTGAAACGGTGCTCATTTGTCGCCGGAACGTTCCGATAGCCGAACTGCGGCCGATTCGGGCCCCACTGCGTCAGCCGCGTCCCGTAGGGACCGATCGGGGTATGACGATCCCGGACAGCTTCTTCGAACCGTTGCCCGATGACTTGCTTGACGCCTTCGAGGGGAGAGGCCGCGCAGGGTGAGACTCCTCCTCGATACCTGCACGTTTCTCTGGCTGGCGGCTGACGACGCCCAACTGACGGCGCGTGCCCGGAGCGTGTGCCGCAGCCCCGACAACGACGTGTTTCTGAGCGCGCTGTGCGCGTGGGAGATCTCGATCCAGCATCGCCTTGGACGTTTGCCACTACCCGAGTCGCCCGTGCGCTTCGTGGTGAGCCGGCGCGAGGCGCTCCAGCTTGAGCCGCTGAGTTTCGACGAGTCCAGCGCCGCCCACGAGGGTCTGTTGCCGCCGCATCACCGGGACCCGTTCGATCGCGGGCTCATTGCCCAGGCGATCGTCAACGGCATGACGCTCGTGACCCCGGATCCAATAATCGCCCGTTACCCCGTTCCAACACTCTGGTAGTGCAGTTCGGCGGCGAGCGGACGTGGTCAAAGCGTCAGACGAGCCTGACCGACAGGCACTCGCCTGGTGCGATAGGTGGCGAGGAGACCGTCCACCTCCTGCTCGGCCAACTCGTCGATGAACACTTTGAACCGCAACGCGTTGTGCAGTTCCAACTCGAGCTACGTCCGTAACGCCTGGTCGAAGCCCGGAGCAGCCGCAGATCGACGAGTAGCGCGGATTCAGGGTGATGTCGGTGGTGCGCGTCGCTGGCCTTGCCACACCACCCGACCGCTCAGGGTTGATCAAGCGCCCCAGATGGCCGGCGTGAAACAAGTGCGACCTTTACCGATCGCTGGACGTGCGGGACTGGCGCGAAAAAGTTGCTGATTTGGTGGATTCGGGGTTGACATGGTTTGGCCCGTCCCATCGAGCCGCGTGCCGACTCCAGCCGGGATTTCGCGCACGGTGCGCGTGGCCGGCTTCTCCCTGGCGCGGCCGTACGTATTGACCCCGAAAGCCAAAATCCGTCCTCCGGCGCCCCCACGGGCCGTTATGGGGCGGGTGAAATCCGGGTGTACGATGCATCATGGAACGCAACACGATCACCCTTGCACGCCACGCGACAGCGCCCGAGCGGCCTGATGCCGCTCACGAGACGGCGGCAGCCCGCGAGCGTGGGGACGGTGCTGCATTGCAACCGGATCAGGCCCAGGAGTCCGAGCTGAAACGCCTCGGGAACCAGATCGCCGAGCTGTCGGCGCGCATCGACGCGGCTAACTACGAGCTGCTGTGCCAACTGCGCGAGTTCGACCGCCGCTACGGCTGGGAGGGGTGGCGCTCGTGCGCGCACTGGCTGAACTGGCGCACCGGCCTCGCCCTCGGCGCCGCGCGCGAGAAGCTGCGCGTGGCCGCCGCGCTGGCCGACCTGAACCACATCGCCGCGGCCATGGCGCGCGGCCAGTTGTCCTACTCGAAGGTGCGCGCCCTGACGCGGGTAGCCACGCCGGCCACCGAGGCGCGGCTGCTGGCGGTGGCCTTGGGCGCCACCGCCGCGCACGTGGAGCGGCTGGTACGGGCGTGGCGGCAGGCGGACCGCGATGCGGCGCCGGACGCCGAGCAGGAACGCCTGGCGAGCCGGGCACTGAGCATGCAGGTGGACGAGGACGGCATGGTGGTGCTGCGCGGCCGGTTGCCGGCGGAGGTGGGAGCGGTGCTGCTGCGCGCCGTGGAGGCGGCACTGGAGCAGGTGCCGGCGAGCGCGGACGGCGGCGAGTCCACGATTGCGCAGCGGCGGGCCGATGCGCTCGGGCTGGTGGCGGAGAGCGCGCTGGCCGGCGGGCTCGATCCGGGCAACTCCGCGGACCGCTTCCAGGTGACCGTGCATGTGCAGGCGGACACACTCGCCGCGCGCGAGGCCGCCGGCGAGGCGCGGCGCGTTTCCGCGGGAGCCAGCCCGGCACCGTCCGAGCTGCAAGCCGCTGCAGCGAACGGTGCCGCGGCCCGGTCGTCACGTCGCGACGAGTTCGCGGGTTACGGCGGTGGCGCCAAGGATCACGTTTCCGCGGAAATTGCGCTGGACACGGACACGGACCTGGATGCCGGCCTGGCCGTGATCGAACAGGTGGGGGGGCTCCACCTCGGCAGGGAGACGGCCCGACGCGTGGGCTGCGATGCCGGCGTCGTGGTGCTGAGCCACGGCGCCGATGGCGAGGTTCTGGACGTCGGGCGCAGGACGCGCACCGTCCCGAGCGCCCTGCGCCGCGCCCTGCACAGCCGCGACCGCGGCCAGTGCCAGTTCCCGGGCTGCGAGTCGCGCCGCTGCGATGCT
>MPNH01000002.1 GCA_002238925.1 Spirochaetaceae bacterium bin103
TCTGTTCTATTGGCCGCCGTGCTGGCGGCCGTCCTCGCAGCGGCGCCGCTGTTCGCGTCCGGCGAGGAGGAAGGGGCCGGCGACGGCTCCGGCGGCGCCATGATGGCGCTGGAGGCCGTCGGCGGCACGCCCTACGTGGACTACTACTGGCCCACCGCCAGTGCCTACATGGCGGAGACCGGCAACGAGATCACCGCCCTCGGCGAGTCGCCGGTGCTGGCGGCGCGCGTGGCGGCAGGCGAGTTGCCCGCGGTGGTCGACCGGCTGCCCGCCGACCCGGCGGTACTGCGCCCGCCCAACGAAATCGGCCAGTATGGCGGCCGCTTCCGCTGGCATGGCGTTGCGGTGCAGAACGAGCCCGGCATGATGATCGAAGGGGCCGCGCAGCCGCTCGGCAAGCTTACCCCGGACGGCACCAGGATCCACCCCAACGTGGTGGCCGACTACTTCGTGTCGGACGACAAGCACACCCTCAACATCAACCTGCGCCCCGGCCAGAAGTGGTCCGACGGCGAGGATTTCGACGCCGACGACTTCGTGTTCTGGCTGGACGCGGTGGGCAACGACGACCGCGTGTTCTCGCGCGCCCGCCCGCGCGTCACCTGGCAGGGCAAGCTGCCCACCCTTGAGGTGATCGACCAGTACAACGTGGCCCTTACCTGGGAGGATCCGTTCCCGATCGCCCAACTGGTGCTGATGCGCGACCGGCCCTTTTACCCCGAGCATTACCTGGCGCAGTTCCACATCGAGTACAACGACAAGGCCGACGAGTTGGCCAAGGAAGCCGGCTTCGAGAGCTGGACGCAGGCGTTCCGCGAGCGCTCCGCCGAGCGTGACGGACCCGGCTCCCGCCCGACGGTGATGTCCGCCAACGACATCGGCATGCCGACCCTCGATCCGTGGATTATCGCCGAGGACGGGCTGGACTCCGAGCTGTGGGCGCGCAACCCGTACTACTGGCGCATCGACACCGCCGGCAATCAGCTTCCCTATCTCGACGAGATCCTGGTCACCTTCCTGTCCAACGCCGCCGAGCAGTTGCCGGTCAAGGTGATGGCGGGTGAGCTGGACCTGGCCACCGGCCTGTCGCTGGCCGACGCCCCGGTGCTGAAACGCAACGAGGAAGACGGCAACTACGAGTTGACCCAGTACCAGAACATGACCACCGCCACCGCGGCCGGCTGGGCGTTCAACTACACCCACACCGACCCGGGTCTGAACGCGATCTTCAACGACGTGCGCTTCCGGCAGGCGCTGTCGGTGGCAATCGACCGCCAGGACATCAGCGACACCCTGTTCTTCGGACAGGCCAAGCCGGTGCTGATTCCCGCGCCCGAGGCGTGGACCGGGTTCGAGGCCTGGATGAAGGAAGACTTCGCCCAGTTCGACCCGGATCTGGCCAATCAGCTCCTGGACGAGATGGGGCTGGCGTGGGACAGCGACAAGCAGTGGCGGGTGCGCCCCGACAACGGCGAACCGGTGGCGTTCGAGGGCTCCTGGCCCGCCGAGTGGAGCGCCTACTTCGAGAACATGATGGACCTGATCAGCGGCTATTGGGAGGCGGTAGGCATCAAGATGACGCCCAAGTTCGTCCCCGAGGAGCTGGGCTTCGAGCGCGCCATGGCCAACGACATCGATTCCTCGTTCTGGCCCGGCGGCGGGGCGAGCGAGCTGATCGCGCGCCAGCGCTACCCGATGAAGCTGCTGCCGCCGTGGCACTGGATTCACTGCTGCAGCGCGACCACCGCGCCGTGGGGCATCTGGTATCACTCGCGGGGCGCCGAGGGCGAGATGCCGGACAACCCCGACATCGTGCGCCTGTTCGAGCTCGCCGACGCCATGAAGCTGGCCGAGGCCGGCACGCCCGAGTACGAGGCCATTACCAACGAGTTGCTGACCCTGAACGCGCGCAACCTGTGGCACACGGCCACGGTGACGCCGGAGCCGCTGATGCTGGCGGTGGGCAACAACCTCGGCAACTTCGTGCGGGACGGCATGCTGGTGCTGGGCTGGACCTACGACAACGAGGTGTACTACCTCAAGGATATGTAGGAACAACCGGGAGCGGCCGGCACTGACCGGCCGAACCGGAGCCGACGCAAGGGGCGCTCGGCGCAGGGATCAAACGAACCCTGCCGGGCGCCCTTTTTTCCTACGCTCCCCACCTGCAACGCGATGGCGCAATACCTCGTCAAACGCTTTCTGTACATGATCCTGCTGCTGTGGCTGTTGACGCTGGTGAGTTTCATCATCATCCAGTTGCCGCCGGGAGACATCGTGTCGTCCATCGTCCGCCGCATGGCGGAGACCGGCGAGGCGGCAGATCAGGCGATGATGGATGCGATGCGCGAGCAGTGGGGCCTGGACAAGCCGATCCACATCCAATACTGGCGCTGGTTCCGCAACCTGCTGCGCGGCAACATGGGCTTCTCGTTCCTGCTCAACCGCGCGGTGGCGGAGGTGGTGGGCGAGCGCATTGCGCTCACCGCGCTGATCTCCGGCAGCACCCTGATCTTCACGTTCGTGATGGCCATTCCGATCGGCATCTACTCGGCCACCCACCAGTATCGGGCCGGCGACTACGTGTTTTCGTTCGTGGGCTTCATCGGCCTGGCCACGCCCAATTTCCTGCTCGCGCTGATTCTGATGATGGGGCTGCTGGCGGTGGGGATGAGTCCGGGCGGGCTGTTTTCGCCCGAGTACCTCAAGCAGCCCTGGAGCATCGGCAAGGTGGTGGATCTGCTCGCCCACCTGCCGCTGCCGATCGTGGTTGTGGGCACCGCGGGCACCGCCGGAGTAATCCGCATCATGCGCGCCACGCTGCTCGACGAACTGGAGAAGCAATACGTGATCACGGCGCGCGCCAAGGGGGTGGCAGAGACCCGGCTGCTGTTTCGCTACCCGGTGCGGGTGGCGCTCAACCCGATTATCAGCACCATCGGCTGGCTGCTGCCGGTGATCGTGTCGGGTGAGATCATTACCGCGCTGGTAATCGGCATCCCGACCGTGGGGCCGCTGCTGTTCCGCGCCCTGCAGTTTCAGGACATGTTCCTGGCATCGTCGCTGCTGCTCATGCTCAACATGCTCACCGTGGTCGGGACGCTGCTGTCCGACCTGCTGCTGGTGGCCAGCGACCCGCGCATCCGCTTCGAGGCGCGCGCCGGCTGATGCGCCCCCCCGTCGATACCGCCATTCCCGAAGCCGCCGCCGTCACCGCCCGCGAAACCGCCGCCCAGGAGGCGTACTGGATGGCGTCGCAGTGGCAGCTCATGTGGCGCAAGTTCCGCCGCCACCGCCTGGCGCTGGTCGGCGGCACGGTGCTGATTCTGTTCTACGTGCTCGGCATCTTCTGCGATTTCTTTTCGCCGTACACCATCCGGGAGCGGTTTCAGGGGCTGCAGAATCACCCGCCGTCACGCATCCACTGGATCGCCGACGGGCGGCTGGTGGGGCCCTACGTCTACCCCACCGTGCAGACCCTCAATCCGGAGACCTTCGAGGCCACCTTCACCGAACTCACCGATATCCGCTACCCGGTCCGGTTTTTCACGCGGGGCGAGGAGTACCGGCTGATCGGCCTGTTTCCGACCCGGATCCGGCTGTACGGGGTGGAGCGGCCGGCGGGCATTTTCCTGTTCGGCACCGACGCGCTCGGCCGCGACCTGCTGTCGCGCACCCTGTGCGGGGCGCGCATCTCGCTCTCCATCGGCCTGGTGGGAGTGGCGATCTCGTTTGCGCTGGGGGTGATCTTCGGCGGCATCTCCGGCTACTTCGGCGGGCGGGCCGACATGTTCATTCAGCGCATGATCGAGTTCATCATCTCGATTCCGACCATCCCGCTGTGGATGGGGCTGGCGGCGGCGCTGCCCAAGGACTGGTCGGTGATGCAGCTCTACTTCGGCATCGTGGTCATCCTGTCGCTGGTGCGCTGGGGCAGCCTGGCGCGGGTGGTGCGCGGCAAGCTGCTGGAGTTGCGCGAGCACGACTTTACCATGGCGGCGCGGCTCGCCGGCCTGCGCGAGCGGGCGGTGATTACCCGCCACCTGCTGCCGTCGTTCGCCAGCTACCTGATCGTCCACCTGACCCTGGCGATCCCGGACATCATCCTGGGCGAGACCGCGCTCAGCTTCCTGGGGCTGGGGCTGCGCTCGCCCGCGGTGAGCTGGGGCGTGCTGCTGAAGGCGGCGCAGAACGTGCGCAGCGTGGCCGCCTACCCGTGGATGCTGATCCCGGCCCTGTTCGTGATCGTGACGGTAATGGCATTCATGTTCGTGGGCGACGGTCTGCGCGACGCCGCCGACCCCTACCGCCAGCGGTGACGCCCGCGCCGGCGGGCGCCACCAGGGCCGGCCGCACGCGACAGGCGGCTGCGCCGACCGCGGCGGCCGCTACGACGGCACCGGTTGCCGGCCCGGGCGCGCCGCCTGCGCTGCACCTCCTCGGTGTGCCGCTGGCAGCCGGCTCGGCAGACGCCGGGCCTCGCCGCCGTTTCGCGCGGCGGGCATTCTTCACACTGGCATCGGTTCTGGCGGTGGCGGCGGGCGCGGTGCCCGCCGCGGCGGAGTTGCGTTTCCAAACGGCGGGCCTAAGCGCAGGGCTCACCGCCGAGCGGAGGCCGCTGGACTATTCGGTGGCGGACATGACCGGTGGGGCCGCGGTGGGCGACTTCAACCGCGACGGCTGGCAGGACATCTTCCTGCTCGGCGGCGGCGGTGCCGTGGATGCGCTCTACCTCAACAACGGCAACGGCACCTTTACCGACCACGCGGCCGCGGCCGGGGTGGCGCTGGCACACCGCGGGCTTGCCGTGGCGGTGGGCGACTTCGACGGCGACGGCTGGCAGGACCTTTACGTGACCAGCCTCGGAGAGTCCGGCGGCGACCGCCGCCCCGGCGCCCACCGCCTGTACCGCAACCTCGGCGTGCCGGGCGGCGTACCGGATGCAGCTCCTGGCGGAGTCCCGCGCTTCGAGGAGGTGGCGGCGGCGTATGGCGTGGCAACCACCGCCTCGCCGCGGCCCGACGGCATGGGCGCCGCGTTCGGCGACTTCGACCTGGACGGCGACCTGGACCTGTTCGTGGCCGGCTATCAGTACCACGACGGCAACAAGCTGTTCCGCAACGACGGCGGAAGGTTCACCGACGTGACCGTGGCGATGCTCGGGCCGGCCCTCGACGTGGACGTGCTGGACACCTGGAGTTTCGCGCCCGCGTTCGTGGACATGGACGGCGACCGCTACCCGGAGCTGTTGATTGCCGGCGACTACGGCACCTCGCGCTACTTCCTGAACGACGGCGGGCGCTACTTTCGCGACCTGACCGCCGCGTCCGGCACCGGCGCCGGCGCCATGGGCATGGGCAGCGCATTCGGCGACTTCGACGGCGACGGCCGCTTCGACTGGTACCTGACCTCGGTGTACGCGCGCACCGGCACCGAGTCGGTGCGCAACGGCAACCAGCTCTACCTGAACGAGGGCCGGCACCGCTTCCACGAAGCGTCGGTGGCGGCCGGCGTCAACCACGGCGGCTGGGGCTGGGGCGCGGCGGCCGCCGACCTGAACCACGACGGCGTGCTCGACCTGGTGGCCACCAACGGCTGGACGCGCGCCAACCACCAGGGCGACCTGGAGTGGCTCAGCGAACCGACCCGGGTCTATCTCGGCCGCGGCGTGCTGGCCGGCGCCAAGGCCGGCGAGGCAGCGCACACTACGGCGCCGTTGTTCGACTTTGTACAGGAACAGGTCGGCCTGCGCCACCGCGACCAGGGCCGCGGCCTGATAGCCTTCGACTACGACAACGACGGCGACCGCGATATTCTGATCGTCAACCTGAGCGGCCCGGTGACCCTGTTCCGCAACGACTTGGCGGGCCCCGCCACCAACTACCTGCGCGTGTTCCTGGACCGCGGTCCGAGTCGGTCGGTGGCTCCGGACGGAATCGGCGCACAGGTGTCGATCCGCACCGGCGCGGCCAAGCAACACCGTTACATTGGCGGCGCAGGCGTCTACCTGGGGTCGGGCGAACTGTCCGCCCACTTCGGTGTCGGCGCGGCGGCGGCGATCGACGAGCTTACCGTGACCTGGCCGGACGGCACCGTGACCGCGCTGCAGTCCGTCCCCGCCAACCAGACCCTCACCCTCCGCCACGGCGCCTCGCCCTGACGGCTCGCCATCCGGGTCATCCTCGGGTAAATTGGCATGGATATGGACCGGGCCTCCCTGCTCGCTCACATCCGGGCTACCCACTTCGAATCCGGCGACCGGGAGCGCGCCGTGGCCGACGCACGCCGCATCGCGCAATTCCTGGAGCAAAACGGCGCCCGCACCGTGGTCGGTATCGGGTCCGCCTTTGACCCGACCCGGCCGTTCAGCCATCGATCCGACATCGACCTGGTCGTGCATGGCCTGCCGCCGCGCAGCTTCTTTTCCATATCGGCACAGGCCGCGGCCATGACCGGGTACTCCCTGGACCTGACCGCCGCCGAGTCGGCAACGCCGGCGCTGCTGCGCACGGCAAGCGAACACGGCACGCAACTGTGAAGCGCGAAGAGACGCTGCTCCGCCGGCTGGCGGCGGAAATCGAGTCCGAACTGGCGAGCCTGGCACAACTGGAGCAGGAACTGGCCGGCGCGCCGAACCCGGAGGACAGCTACTCGTTGCGCGCTCGCGGATCAATCCTGCACGACTTCTACACCGGCGTCGAACGCATCTTCATGCGTATCGCGAGCGAGCTGAACGGCGGCGTTCCCCAGTCGCCGCAATGGCACCAGGAACTGATCCGCAACATGGCCCTCGCGATCCCGGAGGTGCGTCCCGCCGTGATCGACGCCGATCTGGCTGGTAAGCTGAGCGAGCACCTGCGATTCCGGCATGTGTTCCGCAACATCTACGGCTCGGTTCTGGACCCCGCGCGCATGCAGTCATTGGAGGAGCAGATGCCCGCCACTCTGACCGCCTTCCGCCAACAGATCGAAGCATTCATTGCCTGGATGCTAGAGCAGCTGCAAACCTGATAGTCTTTCTTCCGGCCGATGGATGATTCGCCGCAACTCAGGATGGTGTGGCCGGCGGCTCGGCTCGATTCGGTGCCGCCGCCGACGCTTCCGGCGGGATACACCCTCCGCACCCACCGCCCCGGTGATGAGGCCCGTTTCCATGAGCTGATGGAGCTGGCCGGATGGCCGGGATGGGACGACGATCGGCTCTCCTACTCCCTGAACAGGATGCTCCCGGACGGCTGGTTCATGGCGGTTCATTCCAACAGCGCGGTGATCGTCGCCTCCGCGATGGCGTTGCACAACTACAAGGGCACCTTCCCGTTCTGGGGCGAATTGGGCTGGCTGGCCGCCGACCCGGCCCACTCGGGCCACGGATTGGGCATGGCCGTCTCGGCGTGTGTCGTACGCCGGTTCGTGGACGCTGGCTACCGCCACATCCACCTGCACACCGAACACTACCGGCTGGCCGCGATCAAGACCTACCTGAAGTTGGGATTCGCACCCTGGATAGATGGCCCGGACGGCGACCTTCACTGGGCGCCGGTCCTGGACCGGCTGGGCTGGCCGGCAGTCAGTCAGCCGTAGGCGATGGCGGCGGGCTGGCCGAGCACCAGCACGTTGCGGGCGCGCAGCCGGGTTGCCGCCGCGACCTCCGCGGCCTGCTCTCGCGACATCAGCAGCGCAACGTGGCCGGCGGCATGGCCGGCGCCGAACGCGGGATTCTCGATCAGTTCGACGAGCGGCGTTGTCGGGATCCGGGCGAAGCGATGCCCAAACGGGATGTTGGAGACCAGCCGCGCCTTCCCCTCCGGCAGCCGGTCGAGGTCGAACGCTTCGAAGCGGACGTTGAACAGCCGGCAACGGCGGTCCGACAGCCGCTGCCTTGCGACTTGAAATGCCTCCGTCGCCACCTCCAACCCGTAGCACGCTGCCACGCCGAAACGCCGGGCCGCGACCTGCAATATCGTGCCGGTGCCCATGAACGGGTCGAATACGGTGCTTCCCGGGGCAGCGCCGGCCAGGGTGAGCAGCGAGGCGGCCAAGTGTTCGCGCAGCGAACCGGCGCGCAGCCCCTGGTCGGCCGACAGATTGGTGGCGGTCTGCAGGGCCAGGACGGCGTATTCGGGATCGGCCTTGCACAACAGGCGCGCCCCGGCCTCCGGCGACTGCCGCCAGCGCGGAAAGGCGGCCTTGAATGCGGCGTCGATCGCGCCGGTAAGCTGGCCGCGGTTGACCGACAACCGGCCGTAGGTCTCGGTGGCGATGGAGTAGCGGCGCTGGCCGCGCTCGCCGGCGCCGTCCAGGGCGGCGACCACCGACTCCTTGAACGCATCGGCGCGCCGCGCCGAGCGCAACGCTCCAAGCACGGCAGACAAAACGTCGCCGCCGGTGTCCGCGTGTGCCTCCAGCAGAACGCGGTACACCGTGGCGGGTGTCGCAAGGTCGTGCACCGCCGCCGCGCTGCGGGGAGCCGTCTCCGGCACCACCACCGACGAGCCGCGGTGCCGAACCGGGAATTCCCCTGCCACCCCGGCCGCGCGCATCTCGTCGATCACCGCTCTCTCCCACCCCGGCTGGGTGGTCATCAGATAGCGCCGCGTGCCGGCCGGCACCCACCTCGCCCGGCGTTGCTTGGCGTGCTCGTATGGCGGTGACTCGCGCGCCGTTAGCGGGCGCCCACGTCCCCGGTGTGTGCCGGACCGAGACGGGCGCCGCGACCCCGCGCCTGCCTTCTCGGCGTGCTGTGGCGAGTGCCTCCGCGATTGTGAGCCGGTCCGGCTGCCGTGCACCGGCGAAGTTCGCCGCTCCGCGCCGCCATGCGTCCGTTCCGCGCGCTGCCGGCCCATCGCAAGTGCCGGCGGTTGCGCCCTATCGATCGATGCTGACACGTATGTGGGCGTTGGAGCCCGCCACCGAGGCGGGATCCTCGCGGGCGCGCTCGCGGGCGTCGCGCGCGCACTGTCCGGCCGCGGCGGCGCGGTCGAGCACCGGCTGCTGCAGGGTGTCGTGCTCGTCGGGACACGCGTGGCGCATCAGCGGCTGCAGGGCGGCCGGCAGGGCGTGGTATTCGGTGTGCGACAGCGGGCGGCACACGGTGTTGACGTTGTAGGCGTCGCCGGGCGCGAAGTCGTCGACCGACAACCACCACGGCGCCCACCGGTTCACCACGGCGACCCGGTCATGGCGGGTGTTGTGCATCGCCGAGGCGTGCCACGAACGCGAGTCCTGGATGTATACCGATCCCGCCGGCGCCGAAACCTGCAGCTCGCCGGGAATCGGCGCGACAATCGATATGCCATCGCGCGGCCCACGCGGATTGCGCGCGTCGCGGTGCGATCCGGGCACCACCCAGGTGCCGCCCGATTCCGCGTCCACGTCGGTCAGGTACCAGATCATCACCAGGCACATGGCCACGTCGGGAAACGGCTGCCGCACGCAGCCCACGTTGTGCAGCGGATCGCCGGCCCCGTACGCGCTCAGGTCGTGCGGCCAGTCGGTATGCCAGCCGCGAAACTCCCGTCCGCGGGACTGAACGGGACCGAACCCGCCCGGCGTGCCATCCTGCCGGTCCGCCTCAATGATGCGCAGGTGCAGTTGAGCGATGCGCAGGTGATCGTCGAGGACGCGCCGGGCAACCGCCGTCACCACCGGATTGGCGAGGTGCTGCGCGTAACGCGGCATCCACACGATGTCGTTGGGGGGCTTGGCCGGATGGCCGGCGCGCCGTACCGGGCGCAATTCCACGGGGTGGGTTTCCGCTCCGGCCGTGCCGGCCCGCAGATCGCGGATGGCGGCGATATTGCGGCTGATGATCGACTCCGCGGCCACCACCTCGTCGCGGACGGCGGCCACTTGATCGGGCGGGATGACGTGGTCGATCACGGTAAACCCGTTGCGGCGGATCGACTCCACGCACCCGCTCACCACCTGTTCCGCCGGCAGCGAGGCGGCATCGAAAGCGTAACCGCGGGTACGCGCCAGTTCGGCGCTCACCGCTTCGGCGGCGCCGGCATCCTGCCTGATCAGTTGGCGGGTCTCGCTCAACTCCCGCTCCAGACGCGCGGCCCTGAGGCGCAACTCTGCAACGCTCACGCTGTCTCCCGTGTCTGCCATCAATCTCCTCCTTCGCACACACGCGGACGCCGGGTGGCTTGCTGTGCGCGGACCGGTCCGTCAGGCGGTAAGCGGCTCGGGGCGCGTCGGGCGGCCGGGGTAGCGGGAATTGGGCGGTTCCAGAATCGCCATCTTGCGGTCGTCCATGTCGTCGTAGCCGCGAAAGTCATCGGGGTCCAAATAGGCACCCGACCAGGAGGTGCCGTGCGGTGAGAACTTGTAAAACAACGTGCTGCGCCGCGTGTCGGCGGTCCACGGCAGGGTGCCATGGGTGAGCGCCTCGGTGAACACGATGGCGTCGCCGGGGCGGGCCGGAATGCGCTTGACGGCGGGATGGATGCCTGCGCTGAGGTCGCGCCATTGCTCCGGCAGCGGCAGGTTGGCCTTGTGAGTGCCGGGAATGCAGCAGAAACCGCCGTCGTTGGGATGGGTGTCGAACAGCTCGAACGCCACCGCTACCAGGCCGTTGTAGAACCGGCCGTCGTGATAGCGGAAGAACTGGCTGCCGCCGGTCGCCTTCCAGCCGCCGTGCAGCATCCCGCCCGCAAACCCCTGCTTGATGTGGGTATGAACGTTGACGTGGTCGATGCGGAAGGTGGGCCGCCCCGGGTCGGCATCGACGCTGCGCTCGTGGTTGCCGATCAGCTCCTCCAGCAGCGGGCTGAGCGCCGGCAGATCGAGCAGGTCGCGCCACGCGGGCGACCAGTGCAGGGGGCCGCGGCTCAGGGGCACGGGGTCACGCTGCTCGGTCGGCGCCTGCAGCGTGGCCCGCAGTTCCTCGACCTGGGTGCCGCTGACAACGTCACGCAGCACCAGGTAGCCGAACGCGTCGAACAGGTAGCGCTGTTCCTCGCTCATCGATTGCGCACTCACGCCGCCCAGTCTACGCCCACCGTCCGTACCCGCTCAACCCGGCGCGCTTCCCGTTGCCGGCTTCCGATAGGGTGCCGTCGCTTCGTAGCCCAGCATGCCGGCCGCCGCGTCGAATTCATCCCGCAGCCGGCGCATCAGGTCAGGGTGGGTCTCGGACAGTTCGCGGCGCTCGCCCACCTCCTGGCGCAGGTTGTACAGCAGCGGGGGATCGTGTTCGGTGACCGGCGCGTCCTCGCCGGTGATCGGGTCGCGCAGCATGTCGTTGCTGCGCACGTGGATCTTGTAGTCGCCGGCACGGTAGGAGAATGGCTCCCGGTAGTGGCCGCTGGAGAAGAACAGGTAGCTGGACCGCGGACTGGCGGCGCCGGCGAACAGAACCTCCGACAGGTCGAGCGAATCGAGCGGATACGCCGGCGGCTCGGCACCGCTCATCGCCGCCAGCGTCGCGAACAGGTCGACGTTGACCATGAACGCGTCGCTCACGGAAGGCGTGATGCGGCCCGGCCACGAGAAGATCGCCGGCACGCGCGGGCCGCCTTCCCAGCCGGTGCCCTTCTCGCCGCGCAACGGCCCGGCCGAGCCGCCGAACTCCCGGAACATACACCACGGACCGTTGTCGCTGGTGAACAGGATCAGCGTATCCTCGCGCAGCCCCTGCTCGTCGAGGCAGCGCACGATCTCGCCCATCGACCAGTCCAGCTCCTCCACCACGTCGCCGTACAGTCCGCCCCTGCTCTTGCCGGCGAACGGCGGCGCCGTGAACAGCGGCACGTGCGGCATGTTGTGCGCGAGGTACAGGAAGAACGGCTTCTGCTCCGCCTGCGACTTGTCGATGAACCGGATCGCCTCCTCGGTGTAGCGGCGGGTAAACAGCGACTGCCGCGCCGGATGCTCGATCTCGTCGCGGTTGCGCAGCAATGCCACCGGCCAGTCGCTCTCCGCGCGCGCGGTCCGGAAGGTCTCGTAGTTCTGGCGCTGGCCGTGCACGGTGATCGGATCGTTGCTACCGCGGGTGCCGTAGAAGTAATCGAAACCCTGATCGAGGGGGTGCAGACCCGGCTCCATGCCCAGGTGCCACTTGCCGATCAGCGCGGAGGCGTAACCGCGCCGGCCGAGCATCTCCGGGAGCATCGTGCGCGACCGCAGCAGGCCGGGGTTGTCCATGCCGCCGCGGTACGGATGTACCCCGGTCATCAGGCCCTTGCGGCTCGGCATACACCACGCCGCCGACGCGTAGAAGTCGGTGCAGCGCAGACCGCCGGCGGCCAGCGCGTCCAGTTTCGGCGTGGCGATCACCTCGTTGCCGTAGCAGCCCAGGTCGCCGTAACCGAGGTCGTCACACAGCACGATGATGACGTTCGGAGTACTCATGGGGCCTTCATGGCACCCAATAGCGCGGCGTGGCAACCCCGGCAGCGCGCAGCGCCGCGCACCACTCGGCCGTCGCCGCGGCGCGCGCCTCGGGCGTGTTCCAGTGCAGCGGTCGCGGGCTGGTCGACGGCAGCGCAACGGGCGCCGCGTCCAGCACGGCGAAGTGGCGCCGCCACTCCCGCAGGCGGCGCCCGTTGAGCAGAATCGGAAACGGGCCGCGCTCGCCGTACAGCGCGCCGACCGGATTCGGCTGCGCATCACGGATCGCGTCGTCCCCGGAACCGGGCCGGCGCACGGCGGCGTAGAGGTCCCAGACGGCGATGCCGCACTCGCGTACCGCGTCGACCCGCTCCGGGTAGGACGCCGCCGCGTCCGCGATTACGCCGCACGCGGCGAGCACGCGCCAGAACCAGTTGTGCGGATTCCCGTAGTATTCACGCCGCTCCAGGGAGGCCACGCTCGGAAACGATCCCAGCACCAGCGCACGGATCGGGCCGTCCGGCAGGATGGCCGGCAGTCCGCGCAGCATCGGTGACGACTCACGGGCCCCTTCTCTCTCCGGTTTCATCCCGGGCGCACTCTACAGCGAGAGCCGTCCGCCCTTGACCAGTGCGTAGCCGTTATGAAGCGAGGGCAGGTCTGGCACAGCGCCGATCTGCACCGACACGGTGCCGGTCGAGCCGGGCGTGCGCACCACGGAAACCGCCGCGCTCTCCACCTGTCCCTGGCTGATGGTTACGGTCGTCGCAACGCCGGCGAGGGTGCCGTTGGTTACCTGCACCGGCAGCACGATGTCGAACGGCGCGGCGCTCGGAGCCGTCGCCTTGAACTGCATCGTGCCGGCCGTTGCGAGCGCCACCGGAAGCGGTACCGGGTCGACCGAGTTGTGAGCCATCTGCAAACCGGTAAGCGACGACAGACCCTCGAACGCCCGCTCCGGCAGCTCGGTCAGCTCATTGTTGTTCAGGTACAGTCGGTTCAGACTCGACAGGCCGGCGAAAGCCCCCTCCGGCAGGGACTGCAGCTTGTTCTCCCACAGCCTGAGTTGGGTAAGCGACGACAGGCCGGAAAACGCTCCCGCGGGCAGTTCCGTCAACTCATTGTCCCCGAGGTCGACATACTCAAGCAACGAGAGACCGAAGAACAGACCCTCCGGGAGGCGTTGCAGCCCGATGGATTGCGCGTCGAGCTCTTGCAGCGCCGTCAGATCGGCAAACGCATCAGCAGGCAGCGCCGGAATCTCATTGTCCCACAAGTACAGCTCCTGCAGCGACGCGAGCCCGGAGAACATCCCGCGGCGCAACTCGGTCAGGCCATTGTTGCCCAGGTGCAGGGAGGTCAGCGCCGGCAATCCCGCGAACGTGCCGTCGGCGAGGGTATCGATGGCGTTGTTCTGCAGGTGCAGAAGTTCCAGCGCCGGCAGCCCCTCAAACGTGCCCGCCGCAACACGCTCCAGATCGTTGTTGTACAGGGCGAGGTTCTCCAGCAGCGGCAGCCCGGCGAACACGCCGTCGGGCAACGCGGTCAGCGCGTTCGAATGCAAGTACAGGCCCGTCATCGAGGTCAGCCCGGCGAAGTCTCCGCGCTTGAGCGCCGTCAATGGCGGCGTACGGTGGGTCAGATCGAGTGCGGGTACCGCGGCCAGGTGAACGCCGGTAACCTCGCCGCAGTCGGACACGCGCGTTACGCCGAGCTGAGCACCGAACTGGTCGAGGTAACCGACGATAGCGGCCGCCACCTGCGCCGTGCGATCGCAGATGCCGGGAGCAGGTACCGCGGTCGCCTCGTTCGAAGGGCCGCTCGCGCCGCTCGGACCGACCGCACGTACCTGGAACGTGTAGGTTGTATCGTTGGTCAGGCCGGTTACGGTGAATCCGGCATGGTTGACGCCGCCGGGATTGCTGTCGGCGATTGCTGTCCACCCCTCCGGGTAGTTCGCGTCCGTGCGGTAGCGATACTCGTGGCTCGTAATGACTGCCGCCGGGGCAGCCCACGACAGCGTTGCCGACCGGTCGCCGCTCACCGCCGTCAGATTCGCCGGCGCCGGAACCTGCCCGGATCCAGGCGGGGTGTCACGACTGCCCCTTTCCGGCTCAACCGTGATTACAAACATCAATTCGTCGATGCTGCCTTCCGCATCCTCGACGCGATAGGTCATCGTGTATTGGTCTGCCACCTGCGGCTCGCCGGCGAGCGCACGCGTCTCGGGGTCGAACGCAATGCCGGGCACCTCCGGCATCAACACGTATCGCAGGGTGCCGGTGCCACCGGCCGCTGCCGGCAGGGTGATGCCGACTGCCTCTCCCACCACGGCGGCCAGATCGTCGACCGACTCGACTTCGAACCGCGGCCCGGGATCTCGGGTGCCATCTACGTCGGATGGCATGGTACCCGACGCTCGCGAGGCGGCTGCCGCACAGCCCATCAGCACGAGCGCGCCAGCAGCGGCCAGCACCCTTCCGACTACAGGCAAGGTCATTCCGAATTCGCCACTTCCTTCATACTCGCGCGTAGGGTAGCAGGTATATTCGTGGCATGAGCGCCACGGTGGTGCAAGACCGGTTCTGGTTTACGGTCATCGGGATCATGAGCGCGGTCGGCATTGCCGCGGTTGTGTTCGTTCTGACCGGGCCGAGGCTGGCATCCGGGCCGGACGTATCGGCGCTGCCTGCGATCAATACCGCGTGGAATGCCACGGCCGCCGTGCTGCTCGTTGCCGCGCTGGTCGCCATTCGCCGGCGGGCCGTGCCGGTACACCGCACCCTGGTGCTGGCGGCGTTTGCGGCGTCGTCCCTGTTTCTGGCCGGCTACCTGCTCTACCATTCGTTCAGTGACGGGCCGGACCGCTACGGCGGCCCGGTTCCCTGGCTCTACTACGCCATCCTGATCAGCCACATCATCCTGGCGGTCACCATCGTACCGCTGGCACTGGTCACCCTGCGCCTCGGCTGGACCTTCCACCCCCGGCACCGCGCCGTAGCCCGGATTACGTTCCCGATCTGGCTGTACGTCTCCGTGACCGGCGTGCTGATCTTCGCCTTCCTGCACTGGCTGGACGCTTAGTGGGGCAGTCCCCGCGACGCGCGGGAGGCTGGCGGCAGGCGGTAGACGCGGCGGGCGGTGCCGCTGAACAGGGCGTCCTTTTCGGGCTCGGAGAAGCCGGCGGTGATCAATTTGAAGGCGTTGTACAGCACGCGGTAGGAGACCGACACCTTCTCCACCGGGAAGTTGCTCTCCAGCATGCAGCGCCCGGTGCCGAAGCAGTCGATGGCGTGCAGGTAGTACTCTCGCTGGGCGGCGGCGAACTCCTCGGCCGTGACCGGCTGCTCGCGCTTGTCCCAGCCGAAGCCGTTGTCGGCCATTGCCATGCCGCCGAGCTTGGCGACCACGTTGGGCAGCGCCGCGGCCGCGGCCATGTCGCGCTTGGACTGGGCGAAGATCTCTTCGCGCTGCTCCCGGTAGCGTCCGACGCCGAGCGGGGTGCCGAAGTGATCGAGCACACAGATGGTGTCCGGTGCGCTCTTGGCCACGGCGATGAAGTCGGCCATCTGGTAGTGATAGTGCCAGCTTTCCCAGGTGAGGCCGCGTTTGCCGAGCAGGCGCACGCCGGCCTGAAACTGCACCTCGTGCGCCAGGCCGGCGCGCGCCGGCCCCGGATCGTGCTCGGTGCCGGGGCGATGGTCGCCGCGCGCGAGGGCGTGCCGGATGCCGCGGAAGCGCCCTTCGCCGGCGGCCTCGTGGGCGTCCAGCACCTCCGGCAGCAGGCCGCCTGACGACAGGTCGGCGAAAGAAACAATGCCGGCGATCTCCGGGCCGCCGCCGCTCGCCGACGCGCGCGCCGCCGCCGCCACCCACGCGGTCTCGCCGACCGGGCGCAGGTGGGCGGGGCCGTCGCTCCGGTAGCTGGCGCCGCACTCCACGAACACCGTTTGCACGATGTCGTGCCCGGAGCACAGGTCCTCGTGCAGTTCCGCCAGCGTGTAGGGCTCGCGCCGGCCGTTCGGCCACAAGTGGTGGTGCGGGTCGACGATCTCGCGCGCCGGATCCAGTATTTTGCTCATCTTCTCCCCGGTCCTTCTACTCGTCGAGCGGCCGGCCGGGCAGCGGGCGGCGTCCATGCACGGCGTCCCAGCGGTCCTGCACATCCTGCAGCAGGCGCATGGTAGGCAGCACCGACCGGCCCGATACGGCGGGCTCGCGCCCCTGCTCCAGCGCAGCCACGAAGTCGCGCGTGCACAGGGTGCAGTTGTCCTGCTCGCTGTCGATGGGCATGGTGCCGGCGCCGGTGGTCAGCGTGCCCTCCAGGATGTTCAGCCGGTAGGAGTCGCGGTCGGTGACGATCATGGTGTCGTACAGGCGTTCCCGCGAGTAGTAGGAACCGGAGCACAGCAGGCTCTGGTCCGCCTCGGTCTCGACCAGCAGCACCACCTCCATCGGGATGCCGGTGGCCGGGTCGGGCGCCGGCATGAAGTGGCTCACCGAACGGGTCGGCGCCCCCTCGACCGCCAGCATCCACAGCCCCAGGTCGAGCAGGTGGGTGGTGTGGTGCCACAGCAGGTTGTCGATCCAGCTCCGCTGGTAGCCGGTGGCGCCGACGTTCTTGAGACGGTGGATGAAGAAGCGCCCGTGGATGTGGCGGATGTGCTCGTCGCCGTTCGCCAGCCGCTCGCGCAACGGCGCCCGTTCCTTGCGAAACCGCATCGGGTGCACCACGCCAAGCGTGAGCCCGCGGCCCTCCGCCTCCGCCACCACCCGCTCGGACGCGGCGTAGCTCATCGCGATCGGAATCTCCACCAGGGCCGGCTTGCCGTGCGCCAGGCACCGCAGCGCCATGGCGGCGTGCAGCTCGCTCGGGCTGGCCACGATCACCGCGTCCACCGCCGGGTCGGCCAGCGCCTCCTCCAGGTCGACGCTCCAGCGCCGGTAGCCGTAGCGCGCCGCGAACTCGGCGGTCGCCTCGGGCCGCCGCCCCACCAGGAAATAGCGCTCCTCTTCGGCCAGCGCCTCCGAGTGCCACACCCCCATCATCCCATACCCGACCACGCACACGTTCATCTGCGCGGAGCCTACACTCAAGGGGTTGATCCTTGCACGTCCGGCGGCGCCGTGGCACGATCTGCGCCGTAGATGGCTCAGTATATTACCCGCCGGCTGCTCAACATGGTGATCACGCTGGCGCTCATCTCGGTCATTTCGTTCGCCATCATCCAGTTGCCGCCGGGCGACTACCTCACCAGCTATATCGCGCAGCTGCGCGCCGCCGGCGAGGAGGTGAACGAGGAGCTGATCGAGAGCCTGCGCATGCAGTACGGGCTCGGCAAGACGCCGGTGCAGCAGTACTTCAAGTGGGTGTGGAACTTCTTGCAGGGCAACATGGGCCAATCGTTCATCTACGACCGCCCGGTGAACGACCTGATCTGGGAGCGGCTGGGGCTGACCTTCGTGATCGCCACCGCCTCGCTGGTGTTCACCTGGCTGCTGGCGCTGCCGATCGGCATCTACTCGGCGGTGCGGCAGTACTCGTTCGGCGACTACCTGTTCACGTTCCTGAGCTTCATCGGCCTGGCGGTGCCCAACTTCATGCTTGCCCTGGCGCTGATGTTCGCCGGCTTCAAGTGGCTGGGGATGGACGTGGGCGGCCTGTTCTCGGTCGAGTACGAGAGCGCGCCGTGGTCGATTGCCAAGTTCGTGGACCTGCTCGAACACCTGTGGGTGCCCACCGTGGTGCTCGGTACCGCCGGCACCGCGGCGCTGGTACGCATCATGCGCGCCAACCTGCTCGACGAACTGCGCAAGCTGTACGTGATCACCGCCCGTGCCAAGGGCGTCGCCGAGAAGCGGCTCATCATCAAGTACCCGGTGCGCATCGCGCTCAATCCGTTCATCTCGTCGGTGGGCTGGATCCTGCCCACTCTGATCTCCGGCGCCACCATCACCGCCATCGTGCTCAACCTGCCGACCACCGGGCCGATGCTGGTCGATGCCCTGCTGCAGCAGGACATGTTCCTGGCCGGCAGCTTCATCATGATGCTGTCCACCCTTACCGTGATCGGCATGCTGATCTCCGACGTGATGCTGGTGCTCGCCGACCCGCGCATCCGCATCGGCATGGCTAATGAGTAACGTGGCCGACCTCGACCGCCCCACCGACGCGGCGGAGCGGGAGGACGCCCGCGACATCGCCTACGCATCGCAGTGGCGGCTGGTGTTCATTCGCCTGCGCCGCCACCGCCTCGCGGTCGCCTCCGGCATCGTGCTGGCCGCGCTGTACCTGATGGCCGCGTTCGCACCGTTCCTGAGTCCGCACGACCCCACCGAGAAGAGCCTCGAATACCGCGAGGCGCCGCCGCAGCGCCTGCGGTTCGTCAGCGACCAGGGGGTTCACCTGCGCCCGTTCGTGTATCCGTTCACCGCCACCACCAACCGGGTCAGCTTCAAGCGCGACTACCACGACGACCGCGCGCAACCCTACCCGCTGCGTTTCTTCGTGCGCGGCTACCGCTACAAGCTGCTGTTCGTGTTCGAGTCCGACATCCACCTGTTCGGCACCGGCGTGGCGGAGGTGCCGGTGCACCTGCTCGGCACCGACCACCTGGGCAGGGACATGCTGGCGCGGGTGATGTACGGCGCGCAAATTTCGCTGTCCGTGGGCCTGGTGGGGGTGGCGATCAGCTTTGTCCTCGGCATCCTGATTGGCGGGCTGGCCGGCTACTTCGGCGGCTTCGTGGACGAGGCGGTACAGCGCGTGGTGGAGGTGCTGCTGTCGATCCCGCAGTTGCCGCTGTGGATGGGGCTGTCGGCGGCGCTGCCGTTGTCATGGCCGGTGGTCAGGATGTACTTCGCCATTACCGTGATCCTGTCGCTGGTCGGCTGGACGCGGCTGGCGCGCGAGGTGCGCGGCAAGTTCCTGTCGCTGCGCGGAGAGGACTACGTGGTGGCTGCACAGGTGGCCGGCATGCGCGACCTGCCGATCATATTCCGGCACATGGTGCCCTCGTTCCTGAGCCACATCGTGGCCTCGCTCACGCTCAGCATCCCGCTGATGATCATCGGCGAGACCTCGCTGTCGTTCCTGGGCTTGGGCATGCAGGCGCCGGCGATCAGTTGGGGCGTGCTGCTGCAGAGCGCGCAGAAGGTGCAGACGCTGGAGCTGGCCCCCTGGCTAATGATCCCGGCCCTCTACGTCATAGTGACCGTGCTCGCCTTCAACTTCCTCGGCGACGGCCTCCGCGACGCCGCCGACCCCTACGGCCAAACCTGATCGCACAACAGGGGCATGGTCCCAGCGCCTGGCCGGTGCGACTCCTCTTTGACGAACAGAGCGGTTACGTGGCTATGGAACGCAGGTCGGCAGCTGAGGCACGGTGCGCCTGCAGCTTGGCGCGGGCGGCGGCCGCGAGGCCGGTGGCGAGTGTTTCGTGCTTGCCGCGGCGGTCTTCCAACTTGGCCAGCCAGTCGGGACTGAGTTTGCCGGCGCCGGAGAGGGCGCCGCTCACGGTGCCGGCGATGCACCCGATGGCGTCGGCGGCGCGGCCGAAGCGCGCGGCGCAGGTGATGGCCTGCTGCGGGTCGCCATCGGCCAGCGCGAAGATCGCCAGCGCCACCGGCACGGTTTCGCGCGGGTCGCCCGCTAGCGTACGCAGCCATTGGCCGCCGCTGCCGCACACTTCGGCGCGGAAGCGGTCGAAGTCGCCGGCGTCGGCGGCGAGCTGACGGGCACGGCCGATCAGGTCGGCCATTTCGGCGCCGCTGACCGGCAGAATTACGTCGACGGCGGCGTCCAGCACCGATGCCACGGTGGCGTCGGTGCGGCACGCCGCGGCGACCGCCGCCGCAACCGCTGCAGATCCGTCCTGGCAGAAGCCGACGTCGTAGACGTGCAGCAGGGAGGCCAGCTCGTAGGCCTGCAGCGCGGCCTGCCACGGGTTGCAGGCGTTGACGATGCCCACCGGCCCCATCGCCACCACGCCGGTCGAGTGCGGCATGGTGCCGAGGCCGGCGTAGCGCGGCGGGTAGCCGCTCCTGCCCACCATATTGAACACCTGCTGCACGGAAATGAAGAACGCGCCATCCTTGCCGAATTGCGGCGAGTGGTCGCGCATGGCGCGCGCCCAGTCGTCCAGGGCGGCGCCGCCGCCGGTGTTCACCAGCATGCGCGCCACGATCTCGGCCATCGCGGTCTCGTCGCCGGGGGCGCCGAACGCCAAGCCGCCACGGCTGCCCTGGCCGCCGTCATCGCCGTTACCGGAGCCGCAGTCAGTGGCCGCGGCCGCGGCGCCCGCGGCGTCGCCGAGCGCGGCGCCGGCCAGGCAGCCGAGCGCCTTGTCGAACAGGGCCGTAGAACGGAGGTCCGCCGTGCTCATGCCAGCACCTCGCTCAGCGCCTGCGCGGCCTGCTCCTGGCGCTCGAGCCGGCGCAGTGCACAGGTGGCGAGATGTTCGGCCAGCTCGTCCTGATCCACGGCGGCTACCCGGCGCACCTTGTCCACCCAGTCCTGCCGGATGGCGTCCACCCCCTGCAGGGCACCGGCAATCGCGCCCGCAACCGACGCGATGGTATCGGTATTGCGTCCGAAGTTGGCCGCGTACACGATCGTCTTCTCGGTGTCGCCGCCGGCGAGCTGGAACAGGCCGATACTCTCGGGAATGATCTCGGTGGAGTGGCCGTCGGTGGTGGGATGGAAGAAATCCGCTCGCCGCCGGTACACCTCCTCCCGGAAGCGGAAAAACTCGCCGGTGGCGCGCGCCACCTCCAGCATGCCGCGCATGCGGTCGAGCGTCTCGCGGCCGCTCACCGGCAGGACCGCGTCGAGCGAGGCCTCCACCACCGAGTCGACGGTGGCGTCCGGCTTCATCGCCTCGGCCACCGCGGCGGCCATCGCCGCGGCGCCGTCGTGCACCACCCCCGCCTCGTGCATGTGAATGAGGCTGGCGATGTTGTACGCCTGCCGCGCCGCCTGCTCGGGGTTGCAGGCATTGACGATCCCGACCGGCGAGATGCACATGCCGGAACTGGTGCTGCGCGGCGTCCCGAATGCGGCCATGCGCGGCGTCACGCCCAGGTCCGCCATCTTGGTCATGACGTGCGGTACGCCGACGAAGAACTTGCCGCGCTTGTCGCCCACGAACACGTCGCGGTGCCGCACCCACACCCGCGCCCAGTCGTCCAGCCGCGCGAACCCGTCGGTCTCGATCAGCGCCTCCGCGAGCAGATCCTTCATGATCGTGTCGTCGGTGCCGTCGGTCTCGAAGTCGTCGATCCAGCCGAACTGGCGCTCGATCCGGATGTACTCCATGCCCTCGGTGTCGGTGCCGATCGCATCGCCGATCAACCCCGCCATCAGGCAGCCGAGCGTCTTCCGGTACAGGAGCGTGCCGCGCAGGTCAGTGCCCATCAGATCTCCCCGATCCCGGCTACTCCCGGATGAACCACTGCGACGGCGTGGTCGGCACCCACAGGTAGGTCTCGAACGAGAACGGCAGCGTCTCCGGCACGTTGCGGATGCGGTTGTTGATCAGGATGGGACGCACCGCCTTGCCGACCGTGCCGATCATGCCCAGGTACTCGGACAGGAACTCCCACACCTCGACGCCGAGCTGCTGGTAGGTGTCCTCGTCGGTCGAGCCGACCCAGTCCCACCAGTTCTCGACCAGTTGCACCACGTCGTCGGGCGGACGCTCGCCGGCCGGCGGCTCCGGTCCCTGGCGCCCGCCGCGCTCCCACTCCTGGTGGCGGATCCACTGCTCCCACGGAATGGCGTAGCCGTGGTAGCGCTCGTTGTCGAACATCACCCGGAACGTCACCCGCGTCTCCAGGTCGCTGTCGGACGGAAACACCGCCACGTCCAGCTCGCCCGCCAGGCTGCGCGCCTCGAACAGCTCCTGCGAGATCTGGCGCAGGTTGACCTGCAGGCCGACGTCGCGCCAGTTCTCGGCCACGATCTCGCTCACCGTGAAGCCCATGGTGCCGAGCACCGACTCCGAGGAGATCAGCAGGTCGATCACGAACGGCTTGCCGTCGGGACCCTCGCGCGTGCCGTCGCCGTCGGAGTCCTTGAGCCCGACCTCGTCGAGCCACGCATTGGCCTTGTCGGGATCATACTCGGCGTACTTCTGCGCCCAGGCGGGGTCGGCGAACGATGCGCCCGGGTCGATAGTCATCTGGGTCGGCGTGGCCAGACCCTGGAAGGCGAACTCGTTGACCGCGTTGCGGTCGATCGCCACCGACACGGCGCGGCGGAAGCGGATGTCCGAGAACACCTGCCGCTTCACCGGCTCGGGGTGCATCAGGTTGAACTGGTAGCCGACGCGGGTCATCTTGGTGTCCTGCCACTGCAGCACCCGGTAGTCGCCTTCCTCCTGGTTCTGCACGTACAGCGGAAACTCGTCCGGGTTCATCATGCGCCCGCCGATGTCGATCTTGCCCTGCATCATCGACAGGATCGCCACCTGCTTGTCGGAGAAGTAGCGCGCCTCGATGCGGTCGATGTAGGGAAGCTGGTTGCCGACCGTGTCCACCGCCCAGAAGTAGGGGTTGCGCACCATGTAGATGCCGGTCGCGTCGCGGCTGTCGAGGGTCCACGCCGACAACTCCGGCATCACGAACGGCTGCTTGGGTGACATGTCGCGGCGCGCCATGAAGTGGCCGATCCAGTTCTCGTAACCGTGCTCCTTGGCCAGCGCTTCGGCGTTGTCGTTGGTGCGCAGGCTGAAGTCCTTCATGTAGTGCGCCGGCACGAACAGGTCGCCCTGCTTGATGCGCGTCCAGTTGAGCATCTGCATGGTGATCAGCTTGGACACCGGCCCGGCGAACGAGACCCGCAGCGTGTAGTCGTCCACGGCCTCGAAACCGGCGAGCTCGCCGGCGATGGTGAAGCGATTGCGGGTGCCGTGCGGGATCTCGGAATCCTTGAAGATGTACTCGTAGGCGAACATGATGTCGGCGGTGGTGAACGGCATGCCGTCCGACCACTTCACGCCGGGACGCAGGTGAAAGGTCCACTGCGAGCCGTCGGCGGAAGCGTTGAAGTCCTTGAACAGCATCGGGATCGCCTCGCTGGTCGACGGATCCGCGCGATACGGGAACACCTTGTGGCCGCGGTGCATGTCGCCCCAGTCGCCGGGACTGAGCCGCGCCACCCGCAGCGTGCCGCCGTAGGTGCCCACCTCTTCGTACGGCTCGAACACCAGCGGATCGTCCGGCAGCCCCCCCGCCCCCGCCCGCCACTCGCCCCCGCCCCCCAACCCCAGCGGCACGCCCGCCAGCCGCCCGGCCAGCGCCGGCAACTCGCCCGCGTCAACCATCTGCGCCAGCATCGGCGCCTCGTTGAAGCTGGTGATGTTCAACGCGGCAGCGGTCGGCGCCTCCAGCCAACTCTTCGGCCACGTGTAGACACCGCCGATCAGGACGATCTCCGTGTCGCCCATCGTGGTTGCGGCGGCCGTCGCCGCCGTATCCTCGGTGCTCGCCTCCTGCCCGGCGGCGAACGCCACTCCGGCCCCCAGCACCGACGCCGCCAGCGCCAGTGCAAATAACCTCACAGATCGCATCGCTCCCTCCTCAGGATTCACGCTCGCCGCCGCCCTCGAGTCAGCGGAAGGTCTAGTGTCTCACACCGATTTCCACCTGTCCAGCAAACGCCGCGACGGTTGCGGCGGCACCACGCGGCACCCGCGGCACCCGCGGCACCGCGGACCCCACTGGCCGGCTGCGAGTACGGGCTGGGCGCTGAACGATTCCCAGGTTGTCAAAAAGCCTGCAACGCAGCACCGACCTCGTCCCGGACGCGATCTGCCAGATCGGCTATCGCGACATCTCCCCGCGTCACGGCCGCCACGAGAAGTTCCCTCACTCTCGTCCTGGTGAATCTGACGCAACGCCCGTTTGCAATGGCGTCGGCGACGCGATGCGCGACGCTGCCAAGGCGCACGTAGTCGAGCCGGAGCACATCGACGTGGAGGCTGCGAGATTCCACTATCGGGGTGTGACCGGCCGTGCCCTCCCATGTTTGTCCATCAGCCGCCAAGTGCTCCTCCGAGATCCAGACCAAGTCCAGTCTATCGATGCGGTCGCCGGCAGCGGCCATGGCCAGCGCAATACGTTCCACCTCGGCCTCGCCCGGGCTGCCGCACCGCCAGAACGAAAGCGCGTTCCCGCTGGTGCGAAGGTCGGCCGTCACGGCGTCAGCGGCGATTTCCCCCGCCGCCAACTCGGGATGCCGCATCCACTTGGCCCGGGTGATCTTACGAGCGAGAGACGCGATCAACCCGCAGATCTTCGGTGACTTCCGTGATGTACTCGGCAAGCCACGGCTCAGTCTCGCGATGAGCGAGCAGCACGTCGACCAGGTCCGGGTCGCCCCACGATTCGGCCGCCTGTACCGCCGCGTCGCGGAGCTCCACACCGGAGTGCGTGAGGGCCAACCGTACCACGTCTGACCGCCACGCAGACGACCCGGGGCGTGTCAGACGGCCCAGACAGCGCAACGTGGCCGCCGAGAAGCCGGGCCGCGCTCCGTCCACGCACAATGCGGCAACTACGGGGAGCATCGTGGACTGGTCTCCAGCGTGCAACGCCCGTTCCAGAATCTGCTCAGCGGTATGTGCAACACCGTCTTCGACCGGCTCCGCTTCAAACGCCGCACTCAGCATAGCGTCGAGCCGATCGCGGACCTGCTTCTCGGGCGGCGAACGTTCTACAACCGCCGTGCTTGCTGCCCCGCCGTCGCCTACCCATTCATCGATCTGCGACAGCTTGAACTTCCATAGCCGTCCAACCCGGTGGGCCGGCAGCCGCTTGTGCTCGATCCATCGGTATATCGAGTCCTTCGCCACGCTTAGGTGCTTGGCCACCGCGTCGACGGACACCCAAGACTCGGTAGACATCTTCGCCTCCTCGTTGCGCCGATTGGCACCACAGCACAAAAGGATATCCGACGAGAGTCGCCATGTCCAGATGAAAGTCGATAACTGCATGCCTGAATCGACTAAAGACGGAAACTGTTCACAGCTCATGGTGCTTCGCCCTAACTGCCGGCACAGGGAGTGCCGTGCCAGCACGCCTTGTTCAGTGGATGGCCAAGGCAGTCAGCTCGACTACGACGCAGGCGCGGCGGCGAACCGGTAGCGCCCCGGGAACCTCTCCCGCAGCTTGCTCCAGTTGCCGAGCCGTGGGTTGCGTCCTACACGACCTTCATCCGTCCGTTTCAAGGTCAGAGAACGCGTCACGGTCAAACTCCAACATCTCTACGGTCCGCTTTCGAACGCCGATGCCATACTCGACGAGCAGATCGATGAGCTTCTCGCCATCGATGAGGGTTATGGGTGCAGCTCCCGTGGCAAATGCGGCCTCCGCGGTTCCGCTTGAGTACTTGGACGTGGTGATGATCGTGCCCCGAACTGCGTTGAATCGATAGAGAGACCCTCGAAGCGCGTCCAGATCCTTTCGTTGGATGGTTCTCTTGTGCCGTTTCGCCTGAATCACCTCGCGAATACGCGTGATCCCAAGCTCGATGTTGGCAACTACGTCCACACCACCGTCTCCCGATCTGGTAGTGACCTCCACATCCTGGTAGTCCATCTCAACGAGCAGACGCTTCACCAAGTGCTCAAAGACGAAGGGATCCAACGAAGACAGAAATGCGCGCAAGTCCTCGCGGACAGACAATGCCTGTCGCTTCACCAGTTCCCAGAGTTGCCCGTACTCGTCACCATCCCGCAGCTCTTCGCGTCGGAGTCGTTGGAGGTAATCGATGCCGTTGTCGGTAATCGAGTACATCGTGCCCTCACGAGCGATCAGTTCTCGATCCAGTAGGTTGTTCAACCGGCGCCGAAGGGTGTCTCGGAACGTAGATTGAGTACCAAATCGCGAATACCGACTCAGATATTCCGACCACTTGGCGAGCAACCCTCCGGCGCGAGTCGGTCCGATGTCCGCAACCATCGCGAGCAGCTTGACCATGCCCTCGCGCTCGTCCAGGAACGCCTCAGTGTCACCGCGCTCCTGGTGCAGGAACTCCCGGCCAACCTCGGTCAACCTCAAAATGCCGTCGCGGCTTTCGTCAATGAGCTTATATCTCCGACAAAGCAGCCAATGGCCATAGGTGTGCCGCGGGTTGACGCTCTTGCCGCTACTTTGCCAGATTGCCCTCGCAAGGTCGCGGTCCTCTCCCGAAAGGCGGTCAGGTATCCATCCGTCAGGATCGGTCCAATCTACGGTATTCTGCGGAGTCCCTCGCAATTCATTGATAGTCGAACGAAGGGCGGTGACCTGCTTACGCGGCCGACCTGGCCATACTCGAAGGAGTTCACGAACTTCGCGATATGTTGGAAAAATCGGTGTCCGAACACGGAGTTCGTCTGACGTCTCTTCTTCTACCTCGGCGGTATCATCCGGGCCGGATGACCAGCCTCCCGGTTCGATAGAATCTGGCACCGTAGCCTCGACGTGGAGTGAACGCAGTCCATACACACCTCGACCCACTCGAACAAACGCACTATCTTCCCTGTATTTCTTTATATCGCCGTTGATTGTGGCACGTACCGAGGCACTTGGTGTCTTTGATGTCGAGCTTGCGGGTCTGCGTTCGAGGATTCGCTCGGTCAGGGCCTGATAGTGCATCGGTCCTAGTTCGCGGAGGACCTCAATAGCCGCCAGTCGAAGACTCATCTTCAGCAACCTCCTCGAGGTCGTATCCAGGGACATCTATCTCAAACGGTTCCCCATAGTCGTGAATATCATCCGTCTCTCGAATCGGCCGAATCTCGCTCAACACAGCGTTCACAGGTAATCGCGACGAGCGCATATTCACGACCCGGCATCCTACAATTCGATTCGGCGCTTGTCCAGGTAGTTGCGTACGTGCTCCTGCCATTCATCAGGAGCAGTATCTCCTGAATCAGACCACTCAATCGCCCTCAATACGTCGGCCATCTCGAACAACTCTGTAGCCAAAGCACGTCGCAGAGGATCCTCAGACCCCTCCAGAAACTGCTCCGCTATCATGCGAACCCTCGAATAGGCGTAGTCCATGCTACCACCGCTCATCTGTTCTCCTCAGGATGCCCAATCCGCAACTTCACGCGACGCGCTCCAAATCAAGCTTCTCATCTCTGCTCCATTCCGTCAGCGTAGGGCGAATATGCCGCGTACGGTGACGGTGATGGTGTCGCTGCCGATGCTTATCGGGGTGTCAACGGCTTCGGCTCTCAGGAGCGCTCCCGTGGCCGGTCGCGGGTAGAGGGCGTCAGGCGGTAACACGCCTTCGCTGATTTCAAGCAGTTGGCCCAGTTCCCGGTTGGCGGCTTCCGCGAGCTGCCGGGCAATGCGGTGCAGCTTGTCCACCGCATCCCGGCGCGCCGCCTCAAGGTGCCGTTCCGGTTCGGCGTGTGCGAACGCGATGTCGCGAAATGCCAGCTCATCGCCGCCGGCTTCGGACACCGCGTCTATTGCGGCGCCGACCGTGTCCAGGTCCCGGTAGGTAACCGTCAGTGCGTGGACGACCCGGTAGCCGGCCAGGCGGCGCCGGCCGTCGTCGGTGTACCGGTAGTCGGGCTGGATGCTGAACCGGCTGGTCTGCATGTCCCGGTCCTCTACCCCGAGTGTTCGGAATTCGTCGATTACCGTCTCCGTAACCCCGGCGGCCCGGTCCCTGGCTGCGGCCACCGACGGCTGGGTGATGTCGACGCTGATGCCGAGGACAGCGATGTCGGGCACGGCTTGCACGCTCCCCTCGGCGCGCACCACCACGGTTCCTGGATGTGCGTTGGCCGAACCTGGAGCGCCGATGGCCTGCACATGTGGCGTTGTACTGCACGACGCGGTCGCCAAGGCGGCCATCAGCACCACGCCGACAGCACGCAATCCGAATGGCACGACGGTTCCCGGTGCTCTTGTGCGTGGCCGGAGCGAGGGATTGCGTACCGTCCTCCTCATCAACGATCACCTTGCACGTCAAGCAGGCGAAGATCAATCGCCGCCGGATGGAGGGTTGGTGGATCATCCGCGCCGGCGGGCGATAGGCTTGACGCCAGCCGGCCCCCGTTGTACCTATCTGGATTGAGGCTCCTGTGCATCCACTCATAGAGACCACACCGGGAATCGCCGGCGGGAAGCCACGTATCGCCGGACACCGGATTACGGTAGAGGACATCGTGATCTGGCACGAACATCAAGGGAAAAGTAGCGCCCAGATCTCGGATGAGTTCGACCTGACCCCGCTTGAGGTGCACGCAGCGTTGGCTTACTACCGTGATCATCGGCGCGAGATCAATCGCGCCATGGAGTTCGGTCGACAGTACGTTGATGCATGCAGGAGCCGGAGTACGTCCAAGGTAGCTGCCAAGCTTCACCAGATGCCGAAGCGTCAGCGGCCGGTCGGGTCCACCCGCCAGGGCTCGTGGGCGTTGTGGATGGGCAGGGCAGCGACGCGCAGGCCGCTGCGGACAGGGTCTTCGTGACGGGCGAAGTGCGCTTCCAGGCACGCCGTGAGTTCGGCCGCCGTGGCGGCGCATGCGGGGTCGCCGTGGCGGTTGTGTTCCTCGTCCGGATCCTCGGAGAGGTCGTAGAGTTCGTCGGCGAAGTGGCCGTTGGGGCCGGGGTAGCGCTTGATGAGCTTGTAGCGGTCGGTGCGGATCATTCGCGCGTTGCCGTAGTCGCAGAACTGGGTGTCGCGCCACGCGCCGGCGGCCGTGGCGTCGGCGCCGGGTGACCGGCTTAGCAGCGGCAGGCAGGAGCGGCCCGTGCGCCCGCGCGTTCCAGCCAGTTCGGCGCAGTCGCAACCGGCGGCGTCGGCGAGCGTCATGAACAGGTCGCAGTGGTCGACCGGCTGCGGGTGAACTGTCGCGGCGCGGATGCGGCCGGGCCAGGACAGCAGGCAGGGGACGCGGATCGATTCCTCCAGGAAGTTCTGCGGCGTGGTGGCGTTGCCCTTGGTGTGCAGGCCGTGGTGGCCGTTCATGTGGCCGTGATCGGAGGTGTACACCACGAGCGTGTCCCGCTCGGCCTGATGGTCGGCCAGTTCGTCGAGCACCCGCCCCGCCATCTCGTCGATCACGCTCACCGCCGCGTAGTACTGGGCGTTGGCCTCGCGCCGCTCGGTGGGGTCGCTCGGGTAATGGAAACGGAGGCGCCCGTGCGCGCGGCTCGGCCGCACGTCCGGCAGGTCGGGGAAGCTGCATTCGCGGTAGCGCTGCACCCAGCGCTCAGGCTCCCCTTCGTGAGGCGTGTGGGTGTTGGTGAAGCCGACGAACAGGTAGAACGGCCGCTCCCGGTCGCGCTCGCGCAGAAACCGCACCGCGCGGTCGGCGAGGTGATGCGCCTGGTTGCCGTGGAGTTCCACCCGGTGGCTCCCCTCGTAGAACGGCTGCGCGCCGAAGCGGGCGTTGGTGCCGGTTGCGTTGGAAAACCAGGTGTCCCACCCCGGCGGCGCCTGCCGGTAGTGGTTCAGGTGCCACTTGCCGACCAGCCCGGTCTGGTACCCCTGCCCCTGCAGCACCTCGGCCAGCGACGTCTGCCCCGTGATGCCGGGATGCCCGGCGCCGACGCTCTGCTCGCCAATGTGATCGTGAATGCCATGCGCCGACGGGATCCTGCCCGTGTGGAACGAGGCCCGCGCCGGCGAGCACACCGGGCACGGAGTAAACGCGTTCTCCATACGCGCACCGGTGCGCGCCAGGTAGTCCAGCGTCGGCGTCACCAGTTCGCGGTTGCCGTACGGCCGCGACGCCCACTGCCCATGATCGTCGCTCAGAAACACCAGAATATTGGGTCGTGCCACCTTGCTCTCCACTTTCTTCCTTCCGCGGCCCATGATCAAGACGCGGCAGCGGATCGCACCATGGGACTACGGCGTAGCTGCTGACCATCGAGAGGCCGGCTGGTATCATCCGCTCTGGCGGTAGCCGGGCGGCTCTCCGCGACCGAAACGCGCTCCGCCGTGCGATGTCGAGGGTCCCTCGCCATAGCGCGCCCGTGCTCGCCCCCAATGAGGATGCAGTCTCATGCCTGACCCGAACCCTTTCGACCGGCGGGCCATGCCCGTTCGTCGTTTCGTCGCCCGCCCGTCATGGAGTGACCATGCCGCGCCGGTATGACTCCAGCCTCTCCTACGTCGCCACGGTGGCGGAAGCGCTCGCACGGCTCTCCATGGATCAGCTCAGGGCACTGGTCCGGCTGCTGCCGAAAGCGCGCCGGCCGAGCCGCAAGGCTGAGGTGATAGCCGAAATCGAGCGCCACCTCGCCGGTGACCTGCTGCAAGCGCTGTGGGGGCGGCTCGGTGAGACGGAGCAGCTCGCCGTACGGGAAGCGCTGTACGACACACAGGCCGAATTCAACCCGCGGCAGTTCCGCGCCAAGTACGGTTACCTGCCTGGCGGCGCCGGCATTCGCCGGCACGACAAAGCCAAGGTGACGCGACTGAGCCTGTTCCTCTACGCTCCGGACATCCGCAGCACGAGGTCTGTCATCCCAAACGATCTGAGGAGCCGCCTGCGGGAGTTCGTAGCGGAAGCGGAGGCACCAACCCTGAGCGTCTGCGACGATCTCCCCGCCTCGGTTGCGCTGCGCCGCTGGCGGGGCGCCAGTGAGACCATCAAGCAGGTGCCGCTGGTCCTTCGCGACACCGAGCACATTGCGCGGCACGAATTGCCGGCAGTGCTGCGCCTGATCGAAGCCGGCAAGGTGGCGGTGAGCGCCAAGACGCTACGCCCGTCCGCGGCCGCGGTGAGGCGCATCGGCGAGGTGCTGCCCGGCGGCGACTTCTTTCCCGCAACGGACGGCGACAGCGCTTCCCGGTCGCCCATGGCCGGCCCGATTCGGGCGCACGCGTGGCCGTGGCTGATGCAGGCCGCCAAGCTCGCCGAGCCGCACGGTACGAAGCTCGCGTTGACCCGCGCCGGGCTCGCCGCGTTCGGCGCGCCACCGGAGCAAACCCTGCGCCGGCTGTGGAAGCGTTGGCTCACCACCGCTCTGTTCGACGAGTTCAACCGCGTCGACGTCATCAAGGGACAGGGCGGTCGCGGCCGCCGGTCCATGACGTCGCCAGCGGGGCGCCGGCCGGCGATCGGCGAAACGCTTGCCGCGTGCCCGGTGGGGCGCTGGGTGAGCTGTGACGAGCTGGGGCGCTTCATGCGTGCCGCCGGGCTCGACTGCAGCGTGACCCGTGACCCCTGGAACCTCTATCTGTTCGATCCCGAATACGGCAGGCTGGGCTACGACGGCTATCACGATTGGGAGTTCCTGGAAGGCCGCTACCTGCTGTGCGTGCTGTTCGAGTATTGCGCCACTCTGGGCATGATCGACGTGGCCTACACCGATCCGCATGGAGCACGTCCGGACTTCACCCGATTGTCGGGCACGGACGACCTGGAGTTTCTGAGTCGCTACGACGGCCTGCACTACGTTCGACTGACCGCGCTCGGGGCGTACTGCCTCGGCCTGACCGAGAGCTACACCCCGAGCACCCCGGCGGCCAGTGCGTCGCTCACGGTGTACCCCGATCTGCGGGTGCAGGTATCCGGCGCGCCCCTGGCCGCGGCGGAGGCACTCCTGCTTGAAACCTATGCGACGCCGGAGTCCGATGGCCTGTGGCGGCTCGACCACGCCAGGACCGTCCAGGCCGTCGAAGGCGGTCACGAGGTAGCAGAACTGCGCGCGTTCCTTACCTCCCGCGACGACCAGGACCTGCCGGAGACCGTGGAGGGATTCCTGCGCAACACGGAGCGAAAGGCGCACGCATTGAAGCACCAGGGTAATGCGCTGCTGATCGAGTGCGCCGACGCCGAGACCGCCGCGCTGCTTGCCACGGACCAACGCACCGCCAGGCTCTGCCTGCGCGCCAGCGACCGCAACCTGGTGGTACCCGCCGACTCAGAGCATGCATTCCGCAACGCGATCCACGCCCTCGGCTACGGCATGCCCCGCTCCTGACCGCACGGCCGCCATGCCCACTGCCCCCGATCGATGGCAAGCATATTGACGAAGTAGCAGGCAACGGCGACGACCGAACTCACCTTGGAATCGCCCGGACGGCGATCTGTGTTACCGGTTAGAGGTGGCGGGTTTCGAAGGCGTCGCGGACGGCGTCGCCGACGAAGTTGAAGGCGAGCATGGCGACGCAGATGAACAGGCCGGGGATCAGCAGCCACGGGTACTGCAGCACCACGCGCACCTTCTGGGCGTCGGACAGCAGCACGCCCCAACTGGTCAGCGGCGGCGTCAGGCCGATGCCGAGGAAGCTCAGGCTGCTCTCCACCAGCAGGTACTCGGGCACGTACAAGGTGGCCATCACGATGATGTGGCTGGAGGCGTTGGGTACGATGTACTTGCCGATCACCCGCCACGGCGACGCTCCCAGCGCCCGCGCGCCCACCACGTACTCCATCTGGCGGAGCTGCAGCACCTTGCCGCGCACCTGACGGGCCAGCCGGCCCCAGCCGATGATCGCCAGGATCACCGCCATGCCGGCGTACAGCGCCACGCCCTGGAACTCCGGCGGAATGACCGCCGCCAGCGCCATCCACAAGGGCAGGCGCGGGAACGACGCCAGCACCTCGATCACGCGCTGAATCAGGTTGTCCACCCAGCCGCCGAAGTAACCGGACATCGCCCCGATCAAGGTACCCAGCAAGACCGTGATCGCCACCGCCAGCACCGGTACCGACAGCGACACCATGCCGCCCCACAGCAGCCGCGCCAGCAGGTCGCGTCCGAAGCGGTCGGTGCCCAGGAAGAACACCGGCGCGCCGTCCACCGTCCCGACCAGGTGCACGTCCCAGTCGAACAGCCACAACACGCGGTACACCGGGCCGCGCGCGAACAGCGCCAGCTCGGTCACGTTCGACTCGTCGACGGCGTACTCCCACTGGAACGTCTCCGGGTGCAGCGCACGCTCGAAGCCGTACACGAACGGCCGCGTCAGCCGGCCCTCGGCATCGATGATCCGGACCCGCTGCGGCGGCCAGTAAGCGGCGTCTCGGTGCTGGACGAACGGATCGCTCGCCACCAGGAAACGCCCCAGGAAGGAGAGCGCGAACAGCACCAGCACCACGCCGAGCGCCACCACCCCCACCCCGTGGCGGGTGAAGCGGCGCCAGGTCTCCAGCGCCGGCGACTCCGGCACGTCGGGAGCGCCCTGCGGCGGTACGGCAGCCTGCGCCCTCTCTGCCACTTCAGCCATGCCGGCCCCCTCCCCTCGTAAATCGCCTCATCAATCGAACCTGATGCGCGGATCGGCCAGCGCCAGCAGCACGTCGGCGAGCAGGTTGCCGATCAGCAGCAGGATGCCCAGCACCATCAGGATGGTAGTGCTCACGTACAGGTCCAGGCTGCGCAGCGAATCCAGCAGCAGCGGCCCCAGCGTCGGCAGCCCGAGCACGATGGAGCCCACCACCTCGCCCGACAGGATAAGCGGAAACTGCATCCCGAACAGGCTGATCAGCGGGTTCACCGCCACCCGGAACGCGTGCTTGAGCACCACCGCCGGCTCCGCCAGCCCCTTGGCGCGCGCCGTGCGCACGTACTCGTCCTGCAGCCCGTCGAGCATGTTGGCGCGCGTAATGCGCACGATCTTGGCCAGCCCCTCGGTGCCGATCACCAGCACCGGCAGGATCAGCCCGCGGCCCGCGTCCAGCAGCTTGCCCAGGCTCCACGGCGCGTCCACGTACTCCGGCGAGAACAGCCCCTGCGGCGGCGGAATGTCGAAGAAGAACAACAGCCCCACCAGCACCAGCAGCGCCAGGAAAAAGTTCGGGATCGACAGGCCGATGAACGCCACCACGCTCACCGCGTAGTCGGACACACCGTACTGCCGGTATGCCGTCCACAGCCCGATCGGCACCCCCACCACGTACATGAAAATCAGCGCCGAGCCGGAGATGGCAATCGAGTACAGCAACCGCTGCCCGATCAGGTCGGACACCGGGCGGAAGTTGTTGAACGACACCCCGAACTCGCCGCGCAGGAAGTTGGCCAGCCAGGTGAAGAAGCGCAGGAAAAAATTGCGGTCCAGGCCGTACAGCGAACGCAACTGGTCGGTGCGCGCCTCGGCGGCGTCGATCGAGTAGTTGTAGGTGACCACCAGCGCCTGCTCGTAACGGGTGAGCGGATCGCCGGGGGCGATCTCGAGGATGAGAAACACCACGAAGCTCATCAGCACGAACGTGGGAATGAAGTTCAGCAACCGGCGAATCAGGTAGGTGGCCATGCTGGTATGGGGGCAGAAACGACCGGCGGCCGCGCGCGCTGCAGGCGCACGGCCGCCGGACTTTCAGACCTTCAGAGTAGGGCAGCTACTCCTGGATGAACCACTGGTCCGGCATCAGCGGAATGTGGTCGGCGTTGTCGATCACGATCTCGTCCGCCGTCGGCACGTTTTGCAGCCGGTTGTGCACGATCACCATCAGCGGCACGTCGTGTGCGGCCCAGATGCCGAGGTTGTTCTCGGCGCGCAGGCGCTGGTGCTCCTTCATCAGCATGCTCACCTTGTCGGCATCCACCGTGGTGATGATCTGGTCGGTCAGGTCCCAGATCTTCTGCAGGTCGTCGGGCGGATCCTCGACGAACAGCGGGCTCTGGTAGCCGGGCATGATCGGCCCCTCGTTGAGGCGGAACTGCGGGAACAGCAAGTCGGTGGTGCCGAACGTCACGGCGTGGAACTGCAGATCGCGGATGCCGCTGAACATCAGGCTGCGGGTCTGCAGGTGCAGCCGCGCGTCGATGCCCACCGCCTTCCAGTCTGCCACCACCATCTCGGCCAAGTTGACGTGCGCGGTGATCTCGGAAGCCGCGCCGAGCAGGAAGGTGACGTTGCCGCCGTCTTCGTACTGCAGCATGCCGTCGCCGCTCTGGTCCTTCAGGCCCAGCTCGCCGAGCAGTTGGCGCGCCTTGTCGGGGTCGTATTCGGCGTTGATCTGCGCGATGGTCGCCATTTCGCCGTCCCAAGTAGGGAGAGGCGGTGCTGATACCGAGGTTGGCCTCCTTGGCGAGCCCCAGGAACAGCAGGTCGTTGATCGCCTCGCGGTTCAGCGCGACGCTCAGCGCGTTGCGGAACTTGACCGTGCGCAACAGCTCGCGCAGTTGGCCGTAGTCCTCGTCCTTGAGGTCGTAGTTCAGCCAGATCTCGTTGCCGGTGGTGAAATTGTCGCCGATGCCGACGCGCAGCTCATAGTTGCCGTCGGCCTCGCTGGCCTTCAGCATCGGGAGGTTCTCGAGCACCTGGAAGTTGCGCTCCGCCAGGTCCACCTCGCCAGCGATGCCCCTCAGGATGGCCGCCTCCTGGTCGGCGAGCATCTGGAAGCGCATCTTGTCGATGTAGGGAAGCTGGTTGCCGGCCGTATCCACCTTCCAGTAGTAGGGGTTGCGCTCCATCACGGCCTCTTCGGCCGGGTTGTACTTGGTCAGCTTGTAGGCGGTGTGGGTGGGGATATTGGTGTTGACCGGGCCGTACTCGCTCTGGAAGTCCTCCCAGGTCTTGCCGCTGGTGTGGTCCGGGTGGAACTGCTTGAAGTAGTGCGACGGGGCGAGCAGCGCGCCGTACTCGGAGCGGGTGGCGCCGTACAGCACGTTCAGGAACCACGGGTTGGGGCCGGCGAACTCGAAGCGGATGGTGTGGTCGTCGATCTGTATCACCTCCATCGTCTCGCCGTTCACCTTGTAACGGGCCGGCACCGTGGGCTGGAAGCCCTCGTTCATCTGCACCTCGTTCCACATGAACATGATGTCGTGGACACCGAGCGGTTCGCCGTCCGACCACTTGACGCCTTCGCGCAGCACCACCGTGATGCCGGCCGCGTCGTCATCCCACTCCCAGCTCTTGGCGATACCGGGGCCCCAGCCGTCCAGGCCGTTGGGGGTGATGGTGCCCAGGTCAATATAGCTGCGCGAGATCAGACCGCCGTACAGGCCGGTCTTGTACAGCACCCACTTGTCGGCGTCGCCGAGCTGGAAGCCGCGGAAGGTGCCGCCGTAGGTGCCGATGCGGTCCACCACGTCCTGAACCAGCGGTTCGGCCGGCAGCCGCTCGTCGACCGGTGGCAGGTCGCCGCTGGCCACCATGGCGGCAAGCACCGGCGACTCTGAGTAGCCACCCATCTCGGTGGACTCCATTACGGCTGCGCTTGACGACTCCTCGGCGGTGCTGCCGGCGAAGCCGACGCCGGCAAGTGCCGGTAGCAGGAGCAGCGTCAGTATCCAGGTCAATGCTATTCTTCGCATTGGAACCTCCTGTTCGTTTGCCGGACGGCAGCGCGCACCAAGGGTGCGCCGTACCTGCCGTGCGGCGAAACCGAAAGTGTGCTCAGCGGGACGACCACGTGCGCCGGTGTGCGGTCTCCGGCGTCACGGAGCGGCCGTGCCTGCCTGATTCCGCCATTACAAGCCGTCCGTGCCCGGCGGTCAAGCACGCGTGTACAAGTCTGTGCAAGTCGCTCCTGGCGAGGTGCTCTGCTATGGTAGAGCGATGATGGTGGAGCGTGCGCTGTTGTTCTTCGACGACCAGTACCTGGACCGCCGCGACAACCTGGACCGGCGCCTCGGGCAGCCGGTGCCGGTGCCGGAGGGCAGTTGGCGCGACCCCGACCTGGACCCCTCCTGGGGATACCCCAGCGTGTTCTTCGATGGCGAGTCGGGACGCTGGCGCTGTCTGTACCAGGCGCAGCTCACGCGCAGTTTCGTGCCCGAGGGCGGGCGCCTGCGCCACCTGGCACTGGCGGTGGAGAGCGAAGACGGCGTGCACTGGCGCGCCCCCGACCTGACCGAGGCGGTGCCGATGGCGGGCCGCGTGCGCCCGCACCAAGTGCTGCCGCTGGCCGGCTTCGGCGAGTGGGGTCCGTGCTTCCACGACGCGCGCGCCGACGACCCCGCCGAGCGCCTGAAGGCGTTCGTCAGCTTCCGCGATCCGGACGGCACCAGCGCGCCGCTGTACGTGTCCGCCGACGGCCTCTCGTGGCGCCTGCTGCCGGGCCGGAGCTGGCACCCCACCGGCATCGACCCGGCGGTGTCCGGGTTCTGGAACCCGGGGCGCGGCAGCTACGTGATCGCCGCCCGCCCGAGCTGGGGCGACCGCCGCATCGCCGTGTACGAGACGCGCGACTGGCGCACCTTCTCGGCGCCGGAGGTGGCGATGCGCCCCGACGGCGAGGACACGCCGGCGGCGCAGGTGTACGGCATGCCGGTGTTCCCGTACGCCCACCTGTTCATCGGCTTCCTGTGGATCTACCACACCACGCCGGTGGTGGGCGGCAGCAAATTCATCGGCGGCAAGGTGGACTGCCAGCTCGCCTACAGCTACAACGGCTGGCACTTCCAGCGCTGCGAACGCGTGCCCATCCTCCCGAACTCCGCACCCGGCGAACCCGGCTACGGCTGCATCTACCCCTCCAGCCTGGTGGTCACCGACGACGCAATCCGCATCTACTCCAGTTCCTCCGAGGGCGAACACGCGCAGCGGCTGTCGGAGCCGGAGCTGGGCGAGGGCTGCCTGCTGCTGCACGAGTTGCGCCTGGACGGCTTCGTATACCTGGAGCCGCCCGGCGGCCCCGGATCGCTGACCACGCGCCCGCTGCACCTGCGCGGCGACCGCCTCGCCATCAACGTGCAGGCGCCGCAGGGCCGGCTGCGGGTGCAGGTCACCGGCCCCGACTCCCGCCCGCTGGACGGCTACACCTACGACGACTGCGCCGCCTTCACCGGCGACGCGCACGCCTGGGAGCCGGTGTGGAGCGGCGGCCGCACCATCGGCGCCCTCACCGGCCAGGTGATCCGCCTGGACGTGGAACTGTTCAACGGCCGCCTGTACGCCCTGCGCGGCGACCTGCACCCCACCTCGCCCGCCGGCTTGCGCGCCTGGACGGAGACCGGCACATCCCCCGACACCTTGCAGGAAGCGTAGCGGCGGCGCCCGTCAGCCGGTGGCGGGTACCTCTACGCCGCGCAGGTCGAGGTCGGCGGCGAAGTGGCAGGCGACCCACTGCTCGCCGCCGGCGCGGTGCAGTTCAGGAACCTCGGTGTTGCAGCGCGGCATGCGGTCCGCCTGCGGGGCGTAGGAGCAGCGGGTGTGGAACCGGCAGCCGCTCGGCGGGTTGGCCGGCGACGGCACGCCGCCCTCCAGGATGATGCGCTTGCGCTGCACGTCGGGGTCGGGCACCTGCACCGCCGACAGCAGCGCCTCGGTGTAGGGATGGCGCGGGTTGCGGTACAGGTCCTCGCCGCGCGCCAGTTCCACGAGCCGGCCCAGGTACATCACCGCCACCCAGTCGCTGATGTGCTCCACCACCGACAGGTCGTGGGCAATGAACACGTAGGTCAGCCCCAGCTCCACCTGCAGATCCTCCAGCAGGTTGAGCACCTGGCCCTGAATCGACACGTCCAGCGCCGACACCGGCTCGTCGGCGATCACCAGCTTCGGGTTCAGCGCCAGGGCACGTGCGATGCCGATGCGCTGCCGCTGGCCGGCCGAGAACTGGTGCGGGTAGCGGGCGCGCTGCTCGGGCCGCAGCCCGACCTGCCCCATCAGGGTCACCACCCGCTCCTCGATCTCCTCCTTCGAGCCGCCGACGCCGTGGATCAGGAACGGCTCGGTCAGAATCTGCTGCACCGTCATGCGCGGATTCAGTGACGAGTTGGGATCCTGGAAGATCATCTGCACTTCGCGGCGCACCCGCTTCAGGCGCTCGCGGTCCAGCGTCGTCAGGTCGACCATCGTTCCCTCGCCCGCCAGACCCTCGTCCGCCAGCCGTTCGCTGCGAAACAGCGCCTGGCCCGCCGTGGGCTCCTCCAGCCGCAGGATGGTGCGCCCCACGGTGGTCTTGCCGCAGCCGCTCTCCCCCACCAAGCCCAGCGTCTCGCCCTCGCGCACCGTGAACGAGACATCGTCCACCGCCTTCACCTCGCCCACCTTGCGGCGCAAGATGCCGCCCTCCACCGGGAAGTACTTCTTGAGGTTCCTGACCTCCAGCAACGGAGCGCCAACGGTGCGTGCTGCCGCGCCGCCCCCGGCGCCGCCCTCGGCGGGAGAGCCGATCATCCGCCCGCCTCGCTCAGCCAACAGCGCGACAGGTGGCTCGGCGCCGGCTCGAACAGCGGCGGCTCGTCCGCGCACCGTTCCATGACCTGCGGGCAGCGGTCGGCGAACCGGCAGCCGGGCGGCGTGGCGCGCGGATCGGGTACCAGCCCCTCGATCGGCTGCAGGCGCTGCCGTACCTGCGCCCCGAGCACCGGGATGGAGCGCAGCAACCCCTGCGTGTAGGGATGACGCGGCGCCTTGAACACCGGGCGCATCGGGCCGTGCTCCACCACCCGTCCCAGGTACATCACCGCCACCTCGTCCGCCATGCCCACCACAACGCCCAGGTCGTGGGTAATCATGATGATCGAGATACCGAACTCGCCCTGCAGGCGCTGCATCAGCTCCAGGATCTGCGCCTGGATGGTCACGTCGAGCGCCGTGGTGGGCTCGTCGGCGACCAGCAGCGACGGGTTGCATGACAGCGCCATGGCGATCATCGCCCGCTGCCGCATACCGCCGGAAAGCTGGTGCGGATACTCCACCGAGCGCTGCTCCGGGTCGGCGATGCCCACTTGGCGCAGCATCTCCACCGCCCGCTCGCGCGCTTCGCCGGCCGGCTTCTCCTGGTGGAGCTGGATCGCCTCCCTGATCTGGTTGCCGATGGTGTACACCGGGTTGAGGCTGGTCATCGGCTCCTGGAAGATCATCGCGATCTCGCCGCCGCGGATGCGCCGGTAGGTGCGGCTGTGCGGATCAATCTGCGCCAAGTCCACCTCGCTGCCGTCCTTGCGGCGGAACAGCAGGTTGCCGCTGATGGCGGTGGTGGCGGGCGGCACCAGCCCCATGATGCTGAGCGCGGTCACGGTCTTGCCGCAGCCGCTCTCGCCGACCAGCCCCAGGGTGCGGTTGCGCCCCACCGCCAAGTCGACCCCGTCCACCGCGCGCACCGTGCCGCGCTCGGTATGGAACCACGTCTTCAGGTCGCGGATTTCCAGCAGCGGGGCGTGCCGGCCGGACGTTGCCGGCACCGTGGCGGCGGCGCTGTCAGTGGATCGGTCGGAGGCCATCGCGATACGTTCTACCCCTGGCCTACGGTGTCGGTGGCGGCGGTGAAGCCGGGGCCGCCGGCGGCCACGTAGCCGTGGCTGGCGCCGGAGCGGTCGGGGCTGACCCAGAACGAGTACAGCGCCGCGTCGCGCAGGTGGAAACGCAGCCGCACCGGGCGGCCGGCGACCTTCTCCAGGGTACCGCCGTTGCCCCAGGTCACCGCCTGCTGGGTGGCGTCGCCGGTCACCGGCGCGCAGTGCTCGCGGCCCAGGCGCTCGATTGCATTGCCGGCCTCGTCCAGCACCTCGGCGCGCAGTTCGCCGCCGGCCGCGGCCGCGTTCACGAACAGGTGGCTGCCGCTGAAGCGTAGCGGGCGGGTGGTCAGTACGCCGCCCTCGGCGCCGGCGTTGTGCGACACGAAGCCGTCGCGGCGCAGGGTGGCCAAGCCAGTGTTGCCGCCGGCGTACATGTGCGTGCCGTACTTCGGCGACACCCCGGAGAAGGCGCCGAAGTAGATGTGCAGCTTGTCGCCGACGATCAGGCAGCAGCCGCCGCAGGAGTGGATGTAGTCGCAGTTCCAGTCGCGCAGCCGGTGGGTGCCGGCCACGATCGGGGAGCGGTCGCGGCGGTCGAAGTGGAAGCCGTCGCGGCTGTAGCCAACCAGCAGCTCGGTGATCTTCGGGAAGCCCCCCTCGTCGCAGATCTCGTTGGGCGGTCCGCGGTGGATCATGAAGAAGCCCAGCATCAGGCTCTCGTAGCCCACCGCGTCGATGTTGTAGAGCTGCGTCTGGTGGCCGTGCTCCGGGGACGGCGGGTCGAGGTCGTCGGCGCCGGACCAGTGGGCGATCTCTTCCCGCTCCCAGGCGGCGCCGGCGAACAGGTCTTCGTGCTCCCGGTAGCCGCGCAGCCGCCCTACCTTCGGCTCGCTGGTGCGCACGCTGTACACCCAGCGCTTCCGGAACGGGTTGTAGAAGATGGTCGTGTTGTCGCCGCCCGCGCCGGTGGCGGCGCGCTCGGTCCAGTGGATGCCGTCGGGCGATGCGTACACGTGGCCGCCGGTCCACTCGTTGGTGGTGTGCGGGCCGCCCAACTCGCCGTAGCGGTACCCGCCGCCGCGCTCGCGGTGGTAGGCAAACATCTTGAAGCGCTCGTCGGCGCGCTCGGTCTCCAGGTCGAGCCACACCCCGACCCCGTCGCGCTGAAATCGCGGGCGCAGCGGCAGCACGCGGTTGGTGCCGGGCTCCACGTCCAGGTTGGGGCGCTCCCAGTTGATCCCGTCGCGGCTGGTGGCCAGCGCCGTGCCGTCGAACCAGCCGGCGTGGTACCACAGCTTGAACAGGCCGTCGGCCGGGTCGTAGAAGGCGCCGTCCTTGAACGGGCATGCCACCGGACACATGCCGAAGTTCATCTCCAGCGGCGTCTCCGGGACCAGCACCGGGTTCGCCTCGTGCAGTTCCGGGGTGTGGAACACCCGCTGCAGCGTACTGTCGGCGATCAGGAACTCGTCCACCAGGAGTTGCCGCCCCACGTCGATCGGAATCACCGCGGGCGGCCGCTCCAGCCAGGGTACCGGCCCCGGCTCTCGTGACGTGCGCGGCAGCCCGCGCGGCGGCCACTCGGCCGGCTCCTCGATCCCGCAGTAGCTCACGCCCCTGTTGTAGCTCACGGCGCTCATCCTACATCGGCCGCCGCTACATGGTAAGTTCGTCGAACGAAGAGGTACGGAGGGGGCACATGGAAAAGAGCTTCACCATTACAGACGAATACCTGGTGCTGCCCGTGCGCAACGGCGGCGATGAGGACGATGAGTGCCGGCTCCGGCTCGTTGTCGACGGCCGTACCATTCTGGACTACGGCATCCGCTTCGCGACCGGTCCCGGCGACGTGGACTGGTACGCGTTCTTCTCGCTCGCCCGCTTCCGCGGCAAGCAGGCCCGGATGTCTGCCGACAACATCACCGAACGAGGCTTCGAGCTGGTCCGGCAGGCCGACGCCATTCCCGGCGCCGACACCTTCTACACCGAGCGCCTGCGCCCCCAGTTCCACTTCACCTCGCGCACCGGTTGGCTGAACGATCCCAACGGCCTGATCTGGTACCGCGGCGAATACCACCTGTTCTACCAGCACAACCCTACCGCCCTGCCGTGGGGCAACATGACCTGGGGGCACGCCGTCAGCCGCGACCTCGTGCACTGGAGCGAGCAGCCCAAGGCGCTGTTTCCCGATGCGGCCACCGGCACCTGCTTCTCGGGCGCGGCGTTCATCGACCACCGCAACCAGCTCGGCCGCAAGAGCGGCGCCGAGGACGTGATCGTCGCCTTCTACCTGCGCACAAAGATCGGCCTGTGCCTGGCCTACTCCAACGACCGCGGCCGCACCTTCACCGACTTCGAGCACAACCCGGTGCTCAACCACGACGGCGCCCGCATCGACACCCCGAGGCCGTTCTGGCACGGGCCGACCGGCCGGTGGGTCGCCCCCACTTACGACTTCTTCACCAATGGCCGCGGCCAACTGCGCCGCTGCGTCGGCTTCTACAGCTCCGACAACCTCACCGACTGGCGCTTCGAGAGCCGCGTCGAGCAGGACGGCTGGGGCGATGAGCTGTGCGGCTGCGTCGACTTCTTCCAACTGCCGCTGGACGGCGATTCCGAGCGCCTGATGTGGGTGATGATCCTGATCGACGGCAGCTACATCGTGGGCGAATTCGACGGCAGTACGTTCCTTACGCTGGCCGGCAAGCCGGCGACGACCGACGACCGCATCCGGTCGCTGGTAATCCAGGGCGACTACTACGCCACCATGACCTGGCACAACATGCCCGGCCTGCGCCACGTCCAGATCACCTGGATGAGATCGCGCGGATTCTATCCCGGCATGCCGTTCAACCAGCAGATGACCGCCCCGTCCGAGCTCTCCCTGCACTCCACCGGGGAAGGCCCGCGGCTGCGCATGCTGCCGATTGCCGAGCTCGCAGCGCTGCGCACCCGCAGCCACGAATGGACCGACCTGGCGCTCCACGCGACGGACAACCCGCTGGCCGCCATCAGCGCCGACCTGCTCGACCTGGAAGCCGAGTTGCAGGTTGCCGCCGGCACCGTCACCTGCCTGCAGATGCGCGGATTCAGCATTACCTACGACGCGGACCCCGAGTCACTCTGCTCCTGCGGCACCGAAGCCCGGCTGTCCCCGATCGACGGCGTGGTACGGCTGCGGATCCTGCTCGACCGCGCCTCCATCGAGGTCTACGCCAACGACGGCCGCGTCTACATCCCCCGCGTCATCTTCCCGGAACACGCCCACCGCCCCATCAGCATCACCTGCACCGGCGGCACTACCACCGCAACCCGCCTCCGCGTTCACGAACTAGAGTCCAGCTGGTCAATCTGTTGATTGGTCTCTACTCCTAACCTAACGAAGATATGGCCCCGGTCAGCATCGATACGGTATGGTTCTCTCGGTCCGAGTGCACTGAACAGCCGGCGGCTTCGTTACCAGCCGGTTGTACGGTAAGTAGGCATAGGAGGTTGATCGTGGAGATCGGCGACAAATGGTTGGAAAGCATCGCTCACGAGATGACGGCCGCGCATGAGACACAAACCGAACCAAAACCACAGCGCATTACTGTCCGCGGACTCCTACGCAAATACAATTACAGCAAACGCGGAACAGCCATAAGCCCGCACATCCGGAACAAGCTTGACGAGTTGAATCTGCGATCGTCACCCGACTTCGAGACTGCTTGGTTCGACGAGAGAATCACTATCTCACTGATCGGCGAGAACGTGGAGCAACAGCAACCAGATCCTACGCATCGGGTCTCAATACTGGACGCAGCTCATAGAACACCGGTTAGTGTATCCAGGGATGACCCAATAAGTGTCGCTACGACAAAAATGCTGTTTCATGACTACTCTCAACTCCCGGTGATACAAGGTGCACACGACGTAAAGGGAATCATTAGTTGGAAGACGATCGGCGCTCGCTTGTCGTTACATCGTCCGTGCAAACACGTCTATGAATGTATGGAGACAGCCAAGAAGGTCGCAAAAACAACTCCGCTGTTTGACGTGATTGGCACTGTCGCTGACTGCGGATATGTACTCGTTCAAGAAAGCGACTCGAACTCGACGATCTGTGGGATCGTGACAGCAAGTGATCTTTCAAACGAGTTTGCGAAATTGGCAGGACCGTTTCTATTGTCCGGTCAGATAGAAGGTCATCTCCGCAATCTTGTTCATTGCAACTTCTCGGTTCAAGAGATTCAGACCGAGTGCACCCGGCCAGAAGGCAGTGAACGGAAGACGCATCAACGGTGCGGCTGATCTCACTCTAGGCGACTACCATCGACTTCTAAGTAAACCAGAGCGATGGAAGGCCCTCAACCTGGACGTCGACCGAGTTGAGTTCTTGAAACATCTTGAGGATGTCAGAGAGATTCGCAATAGTGTCATGCATTTCAGCCCAGAGGGACTCTCCGAAGTGGACCTACAGACTCTCAATGATGCAGCAAGATTCTTTGACTACTTGGTTCAGATGGGGGCTATATAGTAGTCTTTATCCTCTTCTCTCCGGACTTATGTTGATGCTTATCGATCTGCGAGTGGCAGAATTCCTGATGTCCTATTTGACCCTCTTCCTGGAGGCTATTTTAACGATTGCAGGGACAACGCTAACTCGTACTCTCCCATCGCACTCAACCTAATCCGCAATTTTGGTTCTGCCGTTGCTCGACGGCAGCGCCACGCTGTAAGAGCACCTGTTCTCCACACTGGAGCCGGCCGGCGTGCCGCCCGAGTTGCGCGGCACCAGCCTCAGCTTCCACTACCGCGACGTGGTGGACTTTGATCCGTCGTCGCCAGCCACGGCTCGCGGCGATGATCATCAAGCCCGTGTCGCATCCGATCGCCGTCAACTAACCGGCTTCCTGGAGCGCTGGCGGTGCTACTCAAGGTGCGACGCCTCGCCCGTTCGGCGCAATGCGCGCAAATCGGATGCCGCTACGGTCCAACGACGCTGCGGCACCTCGGCGTGCCAGGGCGTACCGCTGCTGCGCGACGGAGACCGTCCGACCTGTGTCCCAGCTAACCATCACAACGTGAATGATCTAATCGTTGTTTCCTATCGTTGCTCGGCGAATTCGATTGTAGGAAATTCTACTACGCCGCCAGACGTGCCGAAAATCGCTGCCCTGCACGATGCTGCGAAGCCTGGATCCCGCACATTCTCCAAGACTCTCGCCACCTCGAACAAGTCACACGTACGAACCAAAGCCGTTCCGTTTCTCTTAGCGGCTGTCATACACTTAGCGGTAAAGTGTTCAGCGGGTCTATCACCCGGAGAAGAAAGACGAAAAGCGTTCCCAAACAGAATTCCCTTTGCTGGCTGAAAAACCTCCTCACGCGCAAAATCTTCATGAATATTGACCTCGAGCTGCCTCATCTTATCTATACTTATCGCCTTTCTATCCCGTCCTTCCGCCTCACCAATACAACGTCCTTCGGCACATTCCAATACTGCATCGAATTCAGAGTCCGAGCTACGGTAATTGTTTGCTTTAAAGCCCATGAGTCTCATAGCGTTAAGAACAGCGCCCTCCAATCTGTGGCCTTGCTCAAATAGCAGTTGTCTAAGACACCCGGCATCTTGCAGTTGCTCCCTAACCGCTCTCTGCATCTTCTCGAGCCGATAGATTTCGGATGTGATTCCAAGGAGTTGTTCTGAAAGCGCGGTCTCCTTTTTGGTTCTATATCGGTCATCGAGGGCCCATTGAGGCTCAGGCGTAGCTTCACGTTGCCCCCGTAGTGCCTGTTCCAGAGATTCAAGGACGCGGAGATATTTCTTTCCCCATACTATGCCCTCTGGGCTCCACTCTTCCTCATCATAGTCTTCTATAGAAATCTCGTCGTCTTCTTCATCGCGTTCGTCGGTAAAGAACTCTGGAGCATGGAAGTCTATCCATGGCAATGCCACCAAGACTCCACCGCTCTTGAAACGCAGGATTGTCCCTACGGCCCGCCCGCCGTTCCGTGTGACTATACTGGCCTTCAATGTATCTGATTCCTCCAAATGGACACGATACCTGCTGACACCAGCATAGGTTTCCCAGTACTCCTTCAAAACATTTCCTCTTGGGTGGAGAATCATGGAGGTTCCTTCAGATCTTACAATCGGTGAGGAGAACGGCACGGAACGATAGTTTGACAAGAGACTCACAATGTTTTGAGTGACGCGGTTTCTTCCGGTACCAGAATACTTTCTATCTCCCGTTCTAACGTACACTTCTTTCAAGTCGTTCATCATCAAGAACACCGTCTTTCCAGCGTCTAGATAAGCAGTAATCTCTCTACGCCAGTGAGTCACCGAGTCCTGAAGGAGGAAGGAAGGGGCATCTGCTAGTGATGGTTTTCCTCGGTAATAGCTGGGAGTGTAATCGTATTGCAGTTCAGGACTGAATACTACGAAGTCAGCATCTAGCAGGGAAGCTCGTGAATTGAACGAGACGTATTGTCCGAATCCGCCAGGGATCTTGCATGCCACCGAAAACACCGTCTTCTTCATTATCTACGCCATATCTAACCGAATGGAGTCACTACGTTGTACCGGGACAATGAGACGGTCATCCAATTCAATCAATTCGCGTTCTTCCTAACCCAAATTAAGCGATAGCGATCCGGAGTGTAGAAAGAAATCCTCCTAAGTGCTTTACTGGGAAGTAAGTCAGACAACCCTGTTGGGCACGAAGGAGGATGCAACTAGATGCAATTCCAGGTTCACGAAAATGACGATGCTTGTCAACCAGCGGCACAGTACAGGAACCCGCCAGTGGTGGTCCAGGAGCATCACGGCGCGCCGCTGCTGAACTGCTCAGGGTTGGTGTTGATGCGGCAACTCATGGAACGGCTCGGCGTGGCGCGTGCAATCGACGCCGGCGTACGCGTGCTGCGGCGCTGCAAGTGGTACCGGGAATCGGATCATATCCTGACCCTGATCTACAGCATGCTCAGTGGTGGCAGCCGGCTGCACGATGTCAACCGGTTGGGTCAAGATGAAGCGCTGAAGCGAGTGTTGGGCAGCGACCGCATACCGCACGCCACCACGATCGGCAAGTTCCTGTGGCGGTTTGGCGACGACGAGCACGACAAACAGCGGCTGGGACTAGCGGAGTTACGGGAAACGAGTGAGGCGGTACAGCAGGATGCGTTCGCGCTGCTGCCGCGAGAGCGGCGCAAAGTAGCAACGCTGGATTGGGACTCATCGATCCATGAGGTATATGGGCAGAAGAAGGAAGGGGCGGACTTTGCGTACGACAATACGTGGAGCTACAGCGCCTTGTACGGGACCCTTGCCGAGACCGGAGATGTGCTCTATCTGGGGCTGCGGGAAGGCCATCGGTACACCAGCTATGGGACCAAGGAAGTGCTGCCGGGAACGATCGACCGGGTGAGCAAGCACTTTCGGCAGGTGCGGATGCGCGCCGACAGCGGCTACTACAACCAAGCGTTGGTGAACATATGCGAGCAGCGGGGAGTGGAGTTCTTCATCGTCGCCAAGCAGCACAGGAACCTGATGAACGCCCTGCGCGAGATCCCGGACAGAGAGTGGAGATCATTTGCTCACAGTGACTTACAGGCCGGTGACCGGGGCCGGCGCCGGCGGCGGCGACGCGCCAACCTGAAACGGAAGATAGCGATACGGCGCAAACCCGACTCCCGGTTCAAAGGAGCGCCGGAGATAGCCGGCATGATGTTCAAGCCGACAAGCTGGAAGAAAGCACGCCGGTACGTGATCAAACGGACGCCGATTGTGGACAAGGACGACCAGCAATTATATCTGGATGACGGGCTGCGCCGGTACGCCTACTGGATCGTGGTGAGCAACTCGAAGCGCAGCAACGAGCAAGTGTTGCGAATCGCGCAGGGCCGTGGCAACCAGGAAAACCTCATCAAGGACTTCAAGTACGGGCTCGGTCTGGCGCATATACCGACCGGCACGCTGGCGGCGAATCAAGCCTACTTCATGATCGCGGCACTGGCTTGGAACTTGAAGACGTGGCTATTGAATCTGCTGGACGTCGGGGATGGCGCGGTGATGCGGTTCCAGCGCTTTCGGTATCAGTGGATCTGGCAAGCCGGGGTGGTCGCAAAGAGCGCCCGCAACACCGTCGTTCTGAAACTGCCGGCGGGTGACTATTTCCAGCGTTTTGGTGTCGCTATGAGTCGATTGGCGATTCTCCCACGATAACGGACAACGAACTGCTCCGCCGCAGGGAGTAGTATGTCCCGAGAGCCACTCTGATGGTGCAATCGGTCCTCGGTTACGCTCAAACGACGATCTCTGGGAGGCCACAAGCGCATCAGTTAAGCCGAATCGGGACCGCGGACCGACCCGCGACATCTCGAACTCCAAAATCGCCAACTTTCCTCCCCTATTCGACTGTCCTTGTGACCTAGTCGACCGCCGAGTCGCTTAATCTGGGTCCTAACATGGATACAGACGGTGCGTCATCCCCGTCCACGAGATCGAGGAGATACGCTACTTCCAGCGAACGGCCGCGACGGTGAAGTACCGACTTGGTGCGCGCTGGCCGATTTCGTAGCCGGCGTGGAGCGCAACCATAGTAGTAGTAGTAGCATAGCTCGGGAGAAAGGTTTAGGGTCGTTCCACTCCGAATTGCAGGAAATGAGGGATGCCCTGTGCGTAGTGGAAGGCGACATAAGAGAGGCCGTCAAGCGTCGAATGGGAGTTGGGGACTAGCCCCCCGGTGGTGCCACAACCGGACCGTGAAGCGGTGCTCGTCTTCGATGAGGTCCGGATCGGTCCCGTTGTGGGCGCGCATTCCTGGAATAATCTTGTTCCTTACGCCCATGCCGCGCGCATCCACGTAGCCGTAGTCACGCATGACGTTGACCAGCGTCTGGTTGCGGGCATAGCGCAGACCGGACATCATACCCTCCGGAGTAACGGTGTTGGGAAGGCGTCCCGGGCTCGTGACCTCGAGTCGGTCCGAGAAGATGGAAAGCATGACGTCGGTTCCCGCTATGCTGTAATCGCGGTGAACGAGCGCGTTGACGATGGTTTCACGCATCACCGCTTCGGGATACTCCCAGCGATCCCTTCGGCGCGCTCCCTCCAAACGGGCTGAAGGGGTCGTGTTGCGACACACGAAGTCCCAGGCCTGATCGACTAGGCCCGGCTCCACCAGGGAGCCGTCGGAAACGCCCAGTGGTGTGAGAGGGCCGGTCAGAGTCTCGTCCGCACGAGTTGCGTAGTCCGGCTCAGTGCCGAGGTAGCAGACCGCTCTGACACCTGATTGCGGCAGAAACCGGCGCGGGTTCTTTCCGAACAAGAGCATGCCGTCGACCGTGGCGGAAGGCTGCTCGATTGCCGTCGTCGCCAGGTCGAGATTCAGGAGCAGTGTCTGCCAGCCGTCGGCATCGCCGATCTCCGGAGCGTCGCCTCCCAGGATACGGGTAAAGTAGTCCCGCAACCGACGAAAGTCGAACGTATCGAGTCCAGTGCCTAGCACCGGCTTCAACCCGTACTGAAGCCTTCCGGACAGTTGGTAGAGGCGTTCCTCTTCTTCGCGGGTGGCGTCGCGGGTCGTCGTTCCCACGCGCACCTTCGTGATCCACGCAGACCCGCGCTTGACCTTGTAGGGCTTGTCCGGAGCGTTCGCCGGAAGCGACACAATGCCAACGGACTTGCCCGCCTTCCAATCGATTGTCTCCCAATACGGGATCGTCGCCGGCTGCACGTGCGTACGGGCCACCTCCATGACCCACTCCTCGGCGGCTCCCCGATCCCTGGTAAGGCCGGATACGGTTTCGTCGTCCTCCACGCCGAGTAGAATGTGTCCACCGTTCAGGTTCAACAGGCCCACAATCTCACGGGCCAACCGCTCCGAGGACACGTCGTCCCGCTTGAACTCCACACCCGAGTTCTCGCGGTTACGAATCAACTCCATGAGCTCAGTCTTGTTCATCAGAATCTCTCAGAATCCGTACTTGACACGCCTCTTCTCGAAGGCTTCCCTGCCGCCTTCAAGCAACTCCTCTACGAGCTCGCGAACGGGTTTGGCGTCGATCGAACCCGCGTGCTCAGGCGCGATGCGTGCATTCCCATCGTCGGCTTCGCCAGAGGCGGTGAGCCCGAGAATCAGCTCGGCGTCGCCAAGCACCGGGATATTGGGGTTGTGGGTGGAGAAGACGAACTGCCTTCGACGCTTTTCGGTGCGCATCCTGGGGACTACACCCTCGGTGATGAAGCGGTTGTCAAGGTCGTCCTCCGGCTGGTCAACGATCAAGGGCGCGTCGGACTCAAGTAGTAGGAGCAGCAGTACGGCCGTCGCTTTCTGCCCGGTCGACAGATCCTTCAGCTCCTGCCATAAAGGTAGCTCACCCGCCGGGCCGGTGTTGAGTCGGATAGCCGTAGTGGACGGCAATTCCAACTCTTCGACACGCATCAAGGTGTCTTCGGACGCCTCCGCAAGCCGCTTCGCTTGGGCGGCTGTCACCGAATAGAGAGACTCAACCGCGTCGGATCCCTTCCTGCAACTGGCGACGAATTCCGGTAGAGAAAAGCCCTCCAGCTTCGCAAGAGTCTCGATCGCTTCCGACAGCCGCCCACCGACCTCTGCGCGGAGGAGCTTCCACAAGGGCTGTCGATCTCCGCCGGCGGTTACCTCCACCTGGACACGGTTCCGAAGCTTCCTGCCGACATTCCTCGCCGCTCGGTCGAGAAGCCGAAACTCCGCGGCCTTGAGTTCTTCCCACTCGGTCAGAAGTTCCCGCCGACGGGTCAGGTGCTCCTCATACAGTCGTTCAAGGAGTAACCGCCGCTCTTGTAACGGACGCAGACTCTCGATCTGGCTTCGCAGGCGGATAAACTCCTCGCCGTCGACCGCGCCCCTTCGGAGTTCGCGAAGTATCTTCTCGTAGGCGTCCTGGACGGTGTCCCTGCGCTCCCCCCAACGGGACCGCACATCAGCCACCTCCGCCTCCGCTCGTTGCAGCGCACTACCAAACCCCCGTGCTACCTCTTCCAGATCGCTGCTCAAGCGTTCGAAGACCGCATCGGCGGCGGATAGAATCTCCTTTCCCGGCAGATCTTCCAGTGCTCTCGACGACAAGAACGCCCGATCGAGGGGCAGTTCCTGGCGCAAGTTGTCCAGGGATCCCCGAAGCGGCGCCAAGCGTTCGGGAATCGAGTCGAGCACCCTTTGTTCGCGTACCAGCAGGCTTCGCTCCCGAAGCCGTTCCTCCAGCCCGGCCTCCCGGTAGCGCTGCAGAGTCTCCTCCAGACGTGGTAGAGTCGCGAGACGCTCGTCGACTTGGCCTGCTTCCGCGGTCACGTCGAGGATCGCTCGTCTCGTCTTCTCGAGCTCGCGTCGGACATCCGCCTTACGCCTGGTGAGAGTCTGATCCCGTTCGACGAAGCGGTCCAATAACCGAGTCAGCTTCTGTCCGCTTCTGGTGAGCTCCGAGATTTCGTGCTGCCCGTACACCTCAATACGCGGGAGGATGTCGTTGGGGTGCAGATTGGATACTTGACCATCTTCGTCGCGCACCACGGGGGGGTTCGGCACGGTACGCTCGATTAGGTACTCGCGCCGTGCCGGATGATGGCGACGCACCCGGAGCGAGACCTTCGTCCCGCCGCGCAGCACATGGCGCACGATACCCTGATGTGCCTTGCCCGCTTCGTCTCCAATGCAGTCGAGTTCCAGCACGTAGCGCAAACTCTCTATGATCGTGGATTTCCCGGCGCCGCGCCCACCGATCAACACGTTGAGGTGGGGATTCAAGTACATCTCCACCCCACCGAGAAACCCGCCCTCCCATGCGAGACTGACCAGCTCGGGATGCTCGTTTGGCTCCGGGGCGCCGGTTGCAGAATTGAGACCGATGCGTGACTTCGGATCCAGAAACGCCTGCCGCAGGCCCTCAATGCTAACGTCGGACATCTTGATCGAACACGTTGCCGCACGGTCGTCCAGATCCTCGGGTGCGTTGACGTCCTTGGCGTTGACCACCGCCAACGCCTGCCGCTCGTCGGCAGGATGAGATCTGCAGTGTTCCCTATTCTTGTTCTCGACGATCGCACGCAGATCCTGAGGTAGGTCCTTGATGCCACCAGGAATCTGAATCGCAAGAAGGTTGGGATCTCGCCATGCGTTGATCCGGGCCTGCCCCGAGAGAACCTTGAGCAAGCCTCCCTTTGTAGTTGCATGTGCCGCTATCGTGATTCCCCGTTGTGTTTGGACAATTTCGAGAATGGCCTCGAGGCTACGATTCGACGGGTCTGCGGAGGGTTCGGTGCCGCGGATTCCGAACTCGCCGAGAAACCTCCCAAGTTGCTCCTGACCGGTATTCGGCGGGTAGATGCACAGGACGTGTATGCCCTCGGAGGAGGTAAGCTCGAATCCGGGAAAGATCGTGATTCCGGACCGCTCGGCGAACTGCCGAAACACGGGTACGCCACTCACGCTGTTGTGATCGGTAATAGCCATCACAAAGACATCAAGTTCCGCAGCTTTGGTCACCATCGCCTCCGCATGTGATTCGGTGTCGCCAGCGGATGCCTGCCCGCGAAACGTCTCTCCATAGTGATGCGGATTCACCTGCAGCGCGCAACGATAGAACACCGCGCCGGCGGGGCGCCGGGTGCTCATCGCTCTCCCTCGTGTTCCTGGACTCGAACCCGGTCGGCCAAGCCGAGGTCATTCAGAATCTGCTTTACGTCTTCCATCAGGTTACCCGCAGACCGTGCGTCGACGGTCGCCAAGATCTCGACACTCGTGGTAAGTTCCTTCGCCGAACGCAGCTTTGGCAACAGCTTGATGCCGATCCGGTTCCACACCTCGTGGGGGAGCGGTCCCGGAAAGCAGGAGGGTGGTCTCGGGATGCGGTCCCAGCTCCGGCTCAGGTCCCGGTTCAGGTTCCGGGCCGGGGCTTGGAGCAGGCCCGGGTTGGGGATCGGACGGTATCTCCGGCTTCGTTTTGAGCTGTTCGGCGTTTGTCTTGGTCAACAGGAACACGTTCGAGTCGAACGCCACCTCTTCCGGCGCGAGTGGCTCCGCGTACCACAACCGGTCGAAGCGGCCGTCCTCACCACGGCCGGATGCAAACCCGAACTCACCGCTGGCCACGAACGCCATGATCTGCCGACGCAGGATGGCGTCAGGATCGATCAGCCGCGTAAGCGCGCCGTTGAGAAAGCTCTGGCGCAGACTGGTGAGCGGCCACTCGCCGACATGCTTGAGTGCCGGCGGCCAATTGCGGCCGAGGTAACCGGCGCCGACCGACTCGTTCAACAGAGCCTCGGTCTTCAGCACGCTGATGACGCGGCCGCACATCGTCTCGCCGGCGCTGGCGTGGCCCGCGCCGAGGTCGATGATCTTGAGCCCGTGGCGCTCCCGGGTGTCGGCCAGCGCCACGAAGCGGTAGCCGGCCCACACCTCTTCTTTGGCCGCTTCGTGCGCCTCCTTCACCTGCGCTTGGACCCCGTAGCGCTCCGCGCGGTCGTATTCCGCACCGAGGATGCCTTCGGCCAACTCGCGGGAAACGCGCTGCCAGGCGAGCCACACCCCGACCTTGCGGCGCAACTCGCGGCCCGGCTTACGCGCACACCACACCAGCGAGCCCGGATACAGCCGTGGCGACTCGCCCCGTCGCGTGGTCCAGCTACTGACCCGATCGACAACTTGGCTGCTATCATTCCACTCGTCATCGGGATCGAGAACGATATGCGTGAGGCGCGGCGTGTCCTGCACCGCGGTGCTCTCCTGCGGGAAAAACACCGCCGGTAGCGTGACGCCCGCCTTAAACTCGGTTTCCACCATCTTGCGTAGCGCCGGCTTGATCTCCGTGTCCTCGTCGAGGTATGCCCGCCGGTCGCTGACCACCTTCTTCAAGGTCGCCTGATGATGGATGCGGTAGCCGTCCGTGCCGACCTTGCGCAGGAAGAAGCCGGATTCCTCCAGCGCAGTCGCGGCGTTGTCGATGGTCGTCGTGTCGACGTCGGGCTCGCCGAGTGCGAAACGCAGTTCAGGGAGATGGGCCACCTTGTCGACCTGACCGCCGGACGACTTGAACAGGATGGCGGCGATGGTCAGACTTGCGATGTCGTCCACCGTCAGCGTTACCCGCCGGAAACGCTCCGATCGGCGGCCGACCAATCCCGCAACCCAGACACCCGTCCCATTCGCACGCACGGTCTCCACCAGCATGGGCTCGCTGAACATTGGACCATTCAAGATCTGCCCTTCCCGAAGGGCAGGTGCCGGTCTCACCATCAACGGCCAACTACCGGCTTTTTGGAACGGCTGCAACTCGAAGACGTAACCCACCTGATGTCGTCCAGGCAGAGGGTGAATCGGAAACAGTCCGTGGTCAACCCAGCGGTTCACGGTCGTCCGCAAGGAGGCTCGGTCGGCGGAATCCACGTGAGACAGCAATCTTTGGCGTGCATCGAACATGCGACTACAATGACCGCGGTGCGCGCGGTTGGTGTGGTTGATGAATCACCGGTGGATCGGTAGGCTTGGTCTGCCACGAGGGAGGCCCCGCCACCATGTCAGACAAGACATATAATGCGTCAGATGACAAGAAACACTTGAGTCCCGTCTTTCAGGGGATTGCCGGAACCCTTACCGCGCTTACCGTGCTCGCCAACCTGATCTTCACGGTGCTCGGCTTGTTCGGCGTGGTGGACATGGGAGCCGTCCGGCAAGGGGGCGCCGCGCTCGCCTACGTGGTTGCGATCGGCGCGTTCGCACTGAGTCCGCTGGTTGCGGTCGGCATCGTCGCCGTCGGCCTGTTCAACGCGATCGGCATCATCGCCATCGGCGCCGGGTCCGCGCGCGGCATCATTGCGATCAGCGGCGACGACGCGGGCGGCATCATTGCGATCAGCGCCGGCGGACGGGCATCCGGCCTCCTGATCGGCATCGGCGAGGAAGCGCGCGGCATGATCACCATCTCCTACTCGGGCCGCAAGGCGACGGCGTTCGGACGTTGGCCAGCGTGGCCCCGCAAGGACGCTGACGGCGGCTGATTCCGCACGTTCGCCGGGTTCGCCGGAAGCGGCGCCGGCGTCGTGGGCGCGGGCCGAGCTTCCGTGGCCGGGACTGCCGCCGGGCGCGGTCTCGACCGCGGCGCTGACTTGCACGCGGGCCGGACAAGGAGGTGTTCGAGAAATTGGCAGCAGGCAAGAAATCGTCATCGACGTTCGTTTCGTGCCGTCTTGCAGGAGATGAGAGACGACCTGGGCGTGGTGGAAGGCGACGTAAGAGAGGACGTCAAACGGCTCATGAAGAGTTGAGCGCCGAGCCGGCGGCGGGGCTCACCCGGAGGGAACCACAGCCGAGCCAATAGGCGTCTTGGGGCGCTTGGGACTTGCGCGGCGGCGATTTCGTCACGATACTGAAAGCATGGACTCTTCAGCCAAGCCGGACCCGCGCGCGGCTCTCGCGGCGAGTTTGGACGGCACGCTTCCCGGAGCGGCGAACATCCCTGTTGCCGACGTGCGGCGCGCGCGCCTTCGCGTCGACAGCGGCAGGGACGAGCAACTCGAACTCGACTTCCACGAGCCGACGAGGACGGACCAGGAGGACTGGCACCTGGTGCGGGACGTAGAGCCAGCGCTTCCGGGCCCGGCCAGGCCGAACCCACCCCTACTCTCTTGGGACTGAGTCGGCCGCGGAACGGCACGCCGGTGACGGCCGGTAACATGCCGGCGCAGGGCTCCGCGTCGGAGGCCCCGCCTCGGTCAGTCACCGGCGCCGGACCTGCAACTGCCCTGCACGCCGAGTGCATCGGGCACATGAACGAGGGCATCGATCAGCGAGACCCGCTGATCGCCGGGGCACTGGCCGGTGAACTGCGCCGCCAGCAGGAGCAGATCGAACTCATCGCCGCCGAGAACATCGTCAGTCGCGCCGTGCTCGACGCACTCGGCCACATGGTGACCAACAAGACGCTGGAAGGCTACCCCGGCGCCCGCTATCACGCCGGCGGGCGCTACGTCGACGTGATGGAGCAGGCGGCAATCGAGCGCGCCTGCGAGCTGTTCGACTGCGCCTACGCCAACGTACAGCCGCACTCCGGCAGTCAGGCCAATCTTGCCGTGTTCTTTGCGCTGGTCCGCCCCGGCGACCGAGTGCTCAGTCTGGACCTCGCGGCCGGCGGCCACCTGAGCCACGGGCTGCGTTCGAACCTGTCAGGCCGCTGGTTCGAGGCCCACCACTACGGGGTCTCACGCGAAACCGGCATGATCGACTACGACGAGGTCGAAGCGAAGGCCCTGGAAGTGCAGCCGCGGCTGCTGGTTGCCGGCGGCTCGTCCTATCCGAGAGCACTGGATTTCGAAAGGCTTGCAGCGACCGCGAACAAGGTGGGTGCCCACTTCGTGGTGGACATGGCGCACTTTGCCGGCCTCGTGGCGGGCGGCGCGCATCCGTCGCCGATACCGCACGCCGATATCGTTACCGCGACCACCACCAAGACCCTCAGGGGTCCGCGCGGCGGCGTGATCCTGGCTCGTGAGGAGAGCTGGGCGAGGAAACTGCAGTCCGCCGTCTTTCCGGGCGTTCAGGGCAGCCTTCACCCGCAAGTCATAGCCGCGAAGGCGGTGTGCCTGGGCGAGGCGCTGCAGCCCGAATTCGGACGCTACGCCCGCCAGGTGAAGCGCAACGCCGCGAAGCTGGCCGCGGTGCTGGCCGACGGCGGGGTGTCGATCGTTACCGGCGGCACCGACACCCACCTGGTCCTGCTCGACCTGTCCGCAACGGGAGTGACCGGGCAGGCTGCCGAGCGCGTGCTTGAACACGCCGGCATCACCTCCAACAAGAACCCCATCCCGTTCGACGTCCGCAGCCCGGCCAAGTGGAGCGGGTTGCGCCTGGGAGTCGCCGCTGCCACCACGCGCGGGTTCCGGGAGGCCGAAATCGAACGCGTCGGACGGCTGATTGCCTCCCTCATCGGATCACCGGACCCCGGCGACCTGGATGAAGCGCGGCGCACCGTGGCGGAGCTCTGCCACGCGTTCCCTGTCTACGGCCCCGGCAGCCTCGTGTAGATCACCCCACCCGCAACGACACCGCCTGACAGCCTGCTGCGGCGAGGATGGCAAGGATGACAACCGTGCGACTCTCTGCAACGATGGAGCCAGTGCTCACGTTCAATACCGAAGGACCGGTTGTCGCCGCGGACCACTACCACATCCCGCCGCTGGAGCGGATCGATCTGGACGACGTGCTTGGGCTCGTACGGGGCAAGAAGTACTTCGTTCTGCATGCGCCGAGACAGACCGGCAAGACTTCGGCGCTGCTGGCGTTGCGGGACCTGCTGAACGGCGGCACCGCGGGCGAGTACCGCTGCGTCTACGCCAACGTCGAGGATGGCCAGGCGACGCGCGAGAACGTGGCCGAGGGCATGCGCACCGTGCTTGCCGAGTTGGCGCTCCAGGCAAGCCTGACGCTGGGCGACGACACCCTGGAGGAACTCTGGCCGGCGGTGCTGGAGCGCGTCGGGCCGGCCCAGGCATTGCGGCACGCGCTATTGCGCTGGAGCATGGCCGACCCGCGGCCCCTGGTGCTGCTGATCGACGAGATCGACGCCTTGGTCGGCGACACCCTGCTCTCGGTGCTGCGGCAGTTGCGCACCGGCTACGTCGACCGCCCGGTGCGCTTCCCGCAAAGCATCGTGCTGTGCGGCGTGCGCGACGTGCGCGACTACCGCATCCACTCGACCGCCGAGAACCGCATGGTGCTCGGTGGCAGCGCCTTCAACATCAAGGCCAAGTCACTGCGGCTGGGCGACTTCTCGCAGCAGGAGGTGCGCGCGTTGCTGGCGCAGCACACCGCGGCCACCGGACAGGCGTTTACCGAGCAGGCGGTGGATCTGATCCTGACGCAGACCGCCGGGCAGCCGTGGCTGGTGAACGCGCTGTGCCGCGAGGCATGCTTCGACGACGAGGCGGGGCGGGATCGCTCTCGCCTGATCACGGAGCGGGCCATCCTGGAAGCTCAGGAACGCCTGATCCTGGCACGGGTAACCCACCTCGACAACCTCGCCGACAAGCTGCGCGAAGAACGCGTACGGCGCGTGGTCGAACCGCTCTTGACCGGCGCGGTCGAGACCGTCTGCTCGGAGGAGGATCTGGCCTACGTTCGCGATCTGGGCCTCCTGGCGCCGGCCGACGGCGGCCCGCCACGCATCGCCAACCCGGTCTACGCCGAGGTCGTGCCCCGGCATCTGAGCTACGCGGTGCAGGAGACGCTGCCGCAACAGACGACGTGGTACGTGAGCGCGGATGGCGCCCTGGACGTGCCGGGGCTGCTTGCCGCGTTCCAGCAGTTCTTCCGCGAGCACTCCGAGCACTGGGTGCAGCGGTTCGAGCGGTACCACGAGGCCGGCCCCCAGCTGCTGCTGCAGGCGCACCTGCAACGCATCGTGAACGGCGGCGGGCGCATCGAGCGGGAGTACGCACTCGGGCGCGGGCGCACCGACCTGCTCATCGTGTGGCCGCAGGACGGCGCCGAGCGCCGCTTCGTCGTGGAATGCAAGGTGCTGCGCAAGGACCTGAAGCAGACCATCGCCGAGGGCGTGGAACAGACGCGCGGCTACATGGACCGCTGCGGCGCGGAGTCAGGACACCTGATCCTGTTCGACCGCGCACCGGACCGAACCTGGGCAGACAAGTTCTTCCGCCGCCCACCCTCCGCCGACGGCGCCCCGGTCACCGTCTGGGGCATGTAACGCCAAGCACAATGCGCCCCGGCCGGTCAGCGAGCGACGGCTCCCTCCTCGCTCACCACAGATAGGAGCCGCTCGCGAATCGCTCGGCTGGAGGCCGCCAGGTTGACGGTCGCAAAGCGGACTTCATGTCCCTGTATCACTCCGGACTCATATACGTCGCCTTCCACGGCCGGATGAAGCAACATCCCAGTCGCCCGTCGCGACAGCGGATCTGAGGCCGTTTCCTGGGACCTCAGGTAGGAGTAGATCTGGTAGATGTACCCGCTCCTGAGTACCTCGCGACGGAAACGGCCGGAGGTCAAGATCGACGTGAACTTGGTGTCAATAACGAATCGACGGTCCCGACTTGGATGTTCGGCATCACGAAGGTCGAGAACGATGTCCATCTCCATCTTCGGCATGAGTTCCCTCAACCCCGGCGTGCCGTGCTCCACGGGCCACGAATACTGGCTTCCGGGGCGAGTGGTCCAGCCGTCCGGCGACAACACGACGTCGTAGAAGCCGCCAACTGCCGCCTCGAACAGCCTCCGAGCCCAGATCTCGTCCCGGTCCGGCGATGCCAGGTACGTTCCTCCCACTGACTCAGTGGGCAGAGCCAGGCTGAACGACAGTTCAGCGGCGGCCATCATTCTACGATCCTCGGGATCCATTCGCCCGCGCAGCTCCGCGACAACAGCTTGCCGTCCCCGAGGATGGCCGAGCGCCGGATCGGAACTCACCCCGGCGCGTTCCAGCCGTGCATCCGCGGCGGTGCACCGCGACACCAATTCGCCCCTCCGCACCACCCGTGCCAAGTGCTGCAACGCCGCGCGAACGAAGCGGTTGCGCTGTGTGTCAACTGTCAGGACCTCGAACCGGCACGCGACCCGTCCGCGACGAAGCAGTTGCCTCCGTTCGGTACGCAGGAGATCGATACTGCCGCGTACCCTACGGAGATCGCCGCTGGTCGATTGGAATGCAAAGCTCAGGTTACGCCGCAGTCGCAAGTCGACAGCATGGGTGAGAATTTCAGCCGCAAGGTCAGCAATTTCGTCCGGGTTTTCCTCGGCGCTCGCCCGCTGAGCCGGTCGTAGTTCCCGGTACAACCGCGACGCGTATAACATCAACAGCCACAGGTTCCTGACCGGAATCCTGCCCACCATCAGGTCGATTCCGTGCCCCTCCGGCTGAGTCCGTTCAACAGGCGCCCTGGGTGGGCTGACATCTGCCATTAGAAGCCTTCAAGCAGCCTCCGCTGATGGTCGTCTGCCGTCTTGGTTTGGTCGAACCAGTATTCGCGAAGCAACGGCGCAATCTCGGTCTCCACGACTTCCCTGAACCAAGCCACCGGATCATCGATCTTGACGCCCGGCGGCGTGGTTACATAGCTATGACCCACTCGAAACTGATCACCGAGACTCTGGTCGGACGAGATCCCTTCATTCAAGGCGATCATTCGTTGCTCGATCTTACGCGAGATGTCTTCATCGACGCCGCCTTGCTCACGCATCCACGTACGCCACGGATCGCCAAACGTCGGCTCCAGATCGACAAACGTAAACCGACGCCGCAAAGCCAAATCGACAAGCGCCAACGAACGATCGGCGACATTCATGGTGCCGATCACATACACGTTGGGAGGAATGTAGACGCGTTCGTTGTCATCCCGTGGAATGGCGAGCGCCAACGCCTCATCCTTGTTCCGTTTGTCAGCCTCCAAGAGCGTAAGCATCTCGCCGAATATCTGCGCTGGATTTCCCCTGTTGATTTCCTCTATCACCACCACATACTTGTTGCCGCGATCATTTTGCGCGGCTGTGATGATCTTCAGTAACGGACCGTCGACCAGATCCAGCTTACCAGCTTCAGGACGATGCCCTCTCACGAAGTCCTCATAAGACAAGTTCGGATGAAACTGAAGCCGCTTGACCAGCCGGTCGTCCCTGCGCCCAATTAGCGCGTACGCCAACCTTCTTGCCAGCCACGTCTTTCCTGTCCCTGGCGGGCCCTGCAGAATCAGATTCATCCGTTGCTGCAAGCGATTGAGAGCCACCTCAAGCCTCTGCCACGAGAGAAAACAACCGTCGGACCGAATATTATCGATTGAATAAACGGGGGTAGCTTGCGTCTCGTTGCCATTTGTCTTCGTTGGGGCGGCACCCTTCGTTGTGTGAGCTACTCCGTTACCACCAGTCACCACAACAGGCGGCTTTGGCTTGGCAGTCGATTCATACGCGGCGAACGATAAATCCGGAAACGATTTCACATGGGAATTCGGATCTTGAAATCGCCTGAGAAGCCGGTCTCTGAGGTCCAAGTACTCAGCTCCGCTTGGCTCCTTGGTTACATTTTCTCCGAGCACCGCTCGAATGTACTTGATCGAATTCGTGTCCAGAGTGGGAAAGCTCCATGGCCTGATCCAAAACAACCCCATAGTCAACTTGGCGACGCCAACATGCTTGACCGAAAGTGCTTCACCATAAGAGCGCTCCAATGGTTCACGACGTTCATCACCATGGCTGTCGGCGAATTCAATTGCATGTTCAAACACTTGCCACAGTTTCTCAATGTCGTGCGTATCTCGATTCTCTTCGTTGGCGAAGTACCACCAAGCCAAAGGACTCAACAACGGAATCCCGTCTTGACTATCCGTAAGGCTCGGTGTCGACTCGTGGACATTCACAAAAGCGCCTATTTCATTCGCAATCGCTCGTCGAGTCTCGTCCTTCGTACGTCGATTGAAGCACGCAATGATAGTGAACGGACAGATGTCTCGTAGAAAGCCCTGGGTACCGTCTTTGTACGTATCAACAATTCTTGGGAATCGATCATTCATCCTGCCGGCTATCTCTTTGAGACCTGAGACCAACGAGCTTCGGTCGTCTCGAAATTGCATCAGTCTATCGGCGACTTCGGAGTAGAATTTGGTCCACCCGAATCCGTGTCCTTCATTGTCCATACTCGTGACTCCTAACGTGGACTATTGTTCGCAAATTTGGTCTTCACGATCGGTCAACCAGCTACGTCGGCAAGGTGGGGGATTGGTAGAGTTCGAGGGAGATGCCATCGGGGTCGCTGAAGTAGGCGATGGTGCCGCCGCGGGCGCCGGTGTCGGGGTTGGGTTCCAGGTGCACGGGGTCGGATACCACGGCCACGCCGCACGCACGCAGGTGGGCTACGGCGGCGTGGATGTCGGCTACCCCGAAGGCGATGTGGGAGGTGCCGGGATTGGGAATCTGCAGATCCACCTTGGCGCCGGCGGGTTCGTACTGGATCAACTCCAGCGCCGGGTGCGGGGAATCGGCATGGTACAGGATGGCGTTGTGCATGGTGATGCCCGGGTGCGCGATGGCGCTGGCGATGTCTTCGGTGCGCGTGACCCGCGAGCGCAGGCTCATGCCCATCACGTCGCGGTAGAACGCGAGTGAGCGCTCCAGGTCGGTGACGATGAGGCAGTAGTGGTTGATCGAAAACATGGCGCTTCTCCTCCTCCGCCCCGTCACGGGAGCGGAATATCGAACATGCGGGCGGTGTTCAGCCCGAGGATGTTCTCCTTGTCGCGGTCGGGAATGTCGGCGTAGAACACCGGGCCGAGCGGAAAGGTAAAGGTGAGTTGCGGGACGTCGGAGCCGTACAGGATCTTTTCGCTGCCGGCGCGCCGCACCGCGTACTCCACCAGCCCGTAATGGCGCCCGGCGGAGCCGGACAGGTCTACGTAGGCGTTGTCCAGCCGCGCCGCCACGGCCATCGCTTCTTCCACTCCTTCCCAGCGGTCAAAGCCCATCGTGTGCGCCAGGATCACCGGCACGGACGGGAACTCGCGCGCCACCTTGGCCACCGCCTCGGCGCCGCAGTAGGCGCGCTGCGCCTCCGGGCCGGTGTGGATCAGGATCGGGTAGCCGTGGTCGCGCGCGTATTCGAACGCCGGACGGTAGCGCGGGTCGGTGATCTTGACCGGGTGGCTGTACTGGGTGGGGTGCAGCTTGATGCCGCGCATGCGCGGGTGGCGCAGACAGCGCTCCAGCTCGCTGGCCATCAGCTCCGGATAAGCGGGGTGCACTACCACGTAGCCCAGGTAGCGGTCCGGGAATTGGTCCAGCGCCGCCAGCACCTCGTCGTTGCCGGCCCGGATGTCGCCGCTGAAGATTGCCCAGATCGAGCTCACTACCGCCACCCGGATGCCGATCCGGCTCATCTGGCGTGCCAGCTCGACGGGATCCGCGGCTGCTTCGTACACCGCCGGCGCATGGCCGAAATGCAGGTGGTTGTCGAAGATCACCAGATCGTCGTAAGGCGGACCCGCACGCGCCACCTCTGCCACGCGGCTGGGCCCGAACGCACCACCTGCATTCGTCCCGCCACCGCGATCCTCGTTGCCGCCGCTCACCACCGCACCTCGTCGAGCAGGCGCTGCAGGTTGGCGCCGGCAATGCGGCGACGTTGGTCGTCGTCGATCTCCGCCGCCTGCAGGGTGGCCAGAGCGGCGCCGCGGCCGCCGATCGGCAGCCCGGTTCCGAACAGCAGGCGGTCCGCCCCCACCTCCCGGCACAGCAGTTCGATGCCCAGGAACACGTCGTGGTAGGACAGGTCGGCGTACAGGTTGGGACACGCCTGCAGCAAGGCAACCGCCACCCGGGTGAGCTGGAAGTTGAGCCGCAGGATCACGATCGGCAGCCGCGGATAGGTGTGGCACAGCTCGTGCAGCACATCGGGCGTGAAGCCGGTACCGGGGTCGTCCAGGTAGCGGCCCAGGTCGGTGCCGCTGAGGAACAGCGGAATGCGGTGCCGCTCCAGGGTCTTGAGCAGCGGCCCGGCCGACCACGGCGCGATACTGTAGCGGTTGTGCGACGGCGGATTCATGCGCGCGGCGCGTACGCCGTGTTCGCGCATCAGGCCGATCAACTCGTCCGGTGCCGGGAACTCGCCGGTGTGGTGCGGCATCACGATCCAGCACGGCAGCAACCGCTCGCTGCCGGCGATCTGCTCCAGCAGCCACTGGTTGCCGTGGCGGGGGAAGTACTCCTCGGCCGATATCGCGTACACCAGCGCGCGCCGGATCCCCTGCACGTCGAGTTCCGCCTGCAGCCCCGCGGTGTCCGTGATCAGGCCGGGGCGGTGCCGGCGCGACGGACCCAACCCACAGTTGCAGTCGAACAGGTCGAGGGCTTCCACGCTCAGCCGGAAGCGTCCGCTGCGGCGGGCGCCGTGGACGCGGCGTTCTGAAATTGCGGGAATACCTGCTCCGCCAGCAGGCGCATCGAGCGCTCGCGCTGCTCGCGCTCCATCAGGGCGCCGTAGTGGGTAAGCATGACGCGTCCGATGCCCAGCTCCCGGAGCGATGCGATCTGTTCCGCCACCCGGTTCGGCGAGCCCACGAACATTTCCGGCGCCGCCGGATCGGGGTGCGCGCCGTACGCCTCCGCGGGCAGCGGCATGTGCGGCGTACGCACCTCCTGGTCAGGGTCGGGCGGGTTCCAGCGGGCGCGGATTCCGTTGACGTATTCCAGCCAGGCGGTCAACCGCGGCAGGAACTCGGCGCGCGCGGCGGTGTCGGAGTCCGCCACGAAGCAGTCGCGCCAGATCCAGCACTGTGCCAGCAGGTCGCGCACCTCCGCCTCGTCGCACCCCGCCGCGCGCAACCCGTCGCTGTACAGTTGCACGGTCTCCCGCGCCGAGTCGGTGGAAAAACTGCGCATCAGCACCGGCCGCCGCTGCGCCGCCATCTGGCGCACGGCCGGCGGCCCCACCGCCGCGCGCAGCACTGGCGGATGCGGCTGCTGCACCGGGTGCGGACGCACCTCCGGCAGCACCACGTCCCAGTACTTGCCGTGAAACTCCAGCCCGCCGCGTGCGGCCCAGCACTTGATCAGCAGCTCCTCCGCTTCGTCCAGACACTCGCGCCCGAACTGCACCGAGGTGCCGAAGCCGCGGTACTCGTAGGCATTGAACGCGGAACCGCGCGCGATGCCGACGATCACCCGACCGCCGCTCAGGTTGTCGAGCAACGCGAGCTGCTCAGCTACTCGCACCGGGTGGTACAGCGCCATCTCCAGCACCGCGAACCCGAGCTTCACCCGCCTGGTCTGCATCGCCACCGCGGTGGCGAACATGATCGGGTCGGCGTACACGGTCTCGCCGGTGAAGTGGTGCTCCGAGAACCATACGGCGTCGTAGCCCAACTGCTCGGCCAGGCGCGCCTCGGCGAGCGCCTCCTCTATGGCGCGGGCGTCCCCGGATCGCCCAGCCCGGGTGATGTGATACGAGAAATGGCCGAACTGCATTACTGCATTACAAACACTGGCGCCCCGTGGAGGGCGCCAGCTCGAGTTTGTCGCGACAGAGTGTGGCTAATTGCCAAACCGGATCGGTGCGAAGTTGTAGCGCCCGGCGCCCTGTGGGTGCGGGCGATAACCGTCCAGATCCTTGCTCAACGAGTCGAACACCACGAGTTGTCCCAAGGTCAGCACGAACTGCCCCGCCTCGTGCTCGCGCACCAGGTTGGCGATTTCCTCGCGGAACGCATCCGGCTCCAGCGCGGTCGCGTCCTGCAGCCGCTGCCACCACTCGGGATGACGCTCGGGGATGCCGGCGTAATGCGAGTGTTGGCGCCCGATGGAATCCCACAGCGAGTGGTAGTAGGTGGGCTTGACCGCGGTCGCCGAGAACGCCGCCTGGTAGTCGCGGGAGTCGCGCAGCCGGGTCAGCAGGGTCGCCACTTCCTCGCCCTTGAGCGTGATGTTGATGCCGGCCTCCTTGGCGGTCGCCTGGATGAGCTGGGCGCCGGTCTCCCACTGCGGACCGGTGCGGTGCCACATCAACTCGAACTCAATGCCGTCCGGATAGCCGGCCTCGGCCAGCAGTTCACGTGCCCTGGCGATGTTCTGCGGGTAGTAGTCGTTCTCGACGGCGGAGATCGAGTGCGGGCTGTCGTCGGCGATCAGGGTGGCGCGCGCGGGACTGTAGCCGCCGGCCACGCCGCGGATGAACTGGTCGCGGTTGACCGCGTAGCTGAACGCGCGCCGCACCAGCTCGTTGTCGAACGGCGCGATGCGGTTGTTCAACAGGACGAAGTAGATGCCGGTGTTGAGGATCTTGTCGCTCTCCAGGATCGGAATGCTGGAAATCGCCTGCATCTCCGGCACCCGCGCCGCCGGCACGTTGAGGATCATGTCCAGATCTCCCTGCCGGAACTGGGCGATGCGTACGTCGATGTCCGGGATGAACTTGATTACCACGCCGTCCAGGTAGGGCTGGCCCTCTTCCCAGTAGTCGTCGAACTTCGTAAGCCGGATCTCCTGGCCGCGATCCCACGCTTCGAACATGAACGGGCCGGTGCCGATCGGGCTGGTCTTGAGCTCCTCGGGCAGCATGCCCTCGGGCACGATCCACGCCTCGTCCATGATGATCGCCAGGAACGAGTTGTTGGGCTGCGTCAAATGCACCACCACGGTGTGGTCGTCGACAATTTCCACGTGATCGAGGTCGCGCAGCAGCGTGTGCACGGTGAGCCCAATCTCCGGGTTGGCGGCATTCTCGAGCGAGTGCTTGACGTCCGCCGCGTCGAAGTCGGATCCATCATGGAACTTGACCCCGCGCCGCAAGTTGAACGTGACCGCGGTGTTGTCGTCGTTCCACTGCCACGACTCGGCCAGCAGTCCCACCGGCTGCATGCTGTCGTAGTCGAGCGCGACCAGGCCCTGGTAGATGCTGCGTCCCGGAATCTGGTCGTTCCAACTGCCGGTATGCCAGGCGGCCACCGACTTCGGTTCGCCGGCAATCGCCACGCGCAGCGCCGATTGGCCAATCGCCATCTGTTCGCCGCCGCCACCGGCGTACAGCGCGGTCCCGGCCACCAGCAGCAGAGCGCCGGCCAGCAAGATGATTCGCTTCATGTTTCGTCCCCCTTGTTGAACGGGTATGATGTGCCGCGAGTTGCAGCCGGCTCCCGGGCCGGTTCGGGCAAATCAAGCGGCCCAGCGGCCCGAAACCGTCGCCTGTGGCTACGCTTCAGAGTCCGCCCGGCCTGGCGCCGTCAGCCCGTTGCACTCCGGCAGACTGTCAGTGAGCCACGAAAACCGGGCGCGGTCAAGGACGAGAGGAGCAGCGAGCCGATGAAGCTATGCATCGACACGTTTAATGAAGAGGTTCTGGATGAGGTACTCGCCTCCGGCCTGATTCACGGTCTGACCATGAATCCGCTGGTGATGGCGGAGGAGGGACGCACCGACTACCTGGACCGGGTGCAGCGGATGAGCGCGCGGGTGGCCGGGCCGGTGCTGGTGCAGGTGGCGAGCCGCGACCCGGAGCGGATGCTGGAGGAGGCGCGCCTGCTGGCGTCGCTGGAACCGCGCATCCACGTCAAGATCGCGTTCGACAGCGCCGCCGCGGCGGGGGTGGTGCGCCGGCTGCACGACGAGGGGATCAAGACCGCCGCCACCATCATCTACAACGCCCTGCAGGCATACCTGGCCGCCGAGGCGGGGGCTGCCATCGTGGCGCTGTTCGAGGGCGGGCTGCACGGCATCAGCAAGAATCCGATTTCGGTAGAGCGCAGCGAGCGGCCGAGCATCTCGCGCGCCGCCCGGCAGATCGTCGACCGGCACGGCTACGGAGCGCAGGTGCTGGTGGGCGCGCGGGAACCGATCCAGGTGGTGGAGGCAGCCCTTGCCGGGGCGCACCTGTGCACGGTCAAGCTGGCGGTGTTCCGCGACCTGTTCTACGACCACGAGACCGCATTCCGGACCGGGGCGTTCACCGACGCCTGGCGCGCGGTGTACGGCGGCCACGACTGGATCGACCGCCCAGCGGACCGATGAGCGGCTCGGGAGACGGCTATCCCCGGTCCCGGCGAGAGTTCGCCGCCGCGCGCAACCTTATCCCGGGCGGGGTCACCGCGGCGCGCCGCCCCACCTCCTTCAGCGACGTGGCGGACTGGCCGATCTACACCGAGCGCGTGGATGGCTGCTTCGTGTGGGACGTCGACGGCAACCGCTACATCGACTACCTGTGCGCATTCGGGCCGATCGTGCTCGGCTACCGCAACCGGCGCGTCAACGAGGCCGCGATCCGGGAGATCCGGCGCGGCTTCATCGCCAACCTGTCGTTCACCATCCAGAACCGGCTCGCCGAGCGGCTGATCGAGCTGCTGCCGAGCGCCGAACGGGTGCTGTTCACCAAGACCGGATCGGATGCCTGCACCCTGGCGGTGCGCCTGGCGCGCGGCTACACGGGCCGCGACCGGGTGGTGCGTTGGGGCTACCACGGCTGGCACGACTGGTGCCTCGGCCGCAAGGGCGCCGGTGAGGTGCTTGGCCAGCGCAAGGGCCCCTACCTTGACACCGCAGGGGTTCCGGACCAGGTCGCGGAGCTGACCGATACCTTCGTATATGGCGACTTGGCGTCGCTGGAGCAGACCCTGGAGCGCCACCGTGGCGAGGTGGCGTGCATCATCCTGCAGCCGTTCGAGTTCGAGCTGCCGCCGGAGGGGTTCCTGCAGGGGGTGCGGGCGCTCGCCGACCGCCACGGCGCGGTGCTGGTGTTCGACGAAATCCGCACCTGGCCGCGGGTCCACCTTGGCGGCGCGCAGCAGTACCTGGGCGTGACCCCGGATCTCACCGCGATCAGCAAGGCGCTGGCCAACGGCTACCCGATCTCGGCGCTGGTGGGTAAGGCCGAGGTGATGGAGGCCGACGTGTTCTACTCCAGCACCTACCTGGTGAGCACGTTCGAGATGGCGGCGGCGCTGGAGACGCTGCGCCAACTGCAGGCGGGGGCGCTGGAGCGGATCTGGGAGTTGGGCCGGCGCTTCAGCGACGGGCTCGCGCAACTGGTGGCCGGCAGCGGCGTGGAGGCGAGCGTGCTCGGCATTGCGCCGCAGCCGTTCCTGCTGTTCGACAGCGGCGACCCCGAACGCGACCTGGAGCGCAAGCGCGTGTTCTACCGTCGCGCGCTCGACCACGGCGTGTTTCTGCACCCCAACACCCACTGGTTCATCAGCAGCGCCCACAGCCCTTACCTGGTCGACCAGACACTGGCGGCGCTGGGGCGCTCCCTGCACGCAGTGCAGGCGCTCGACTGATGGCCCTCGCCCATGCCGCGGCGCCACTGTTGCAGGTGGAGGACTTGGCGGTGACATTCCGCACCCCGGAGGGCCTGATTCACGCCGTCAACGGAATCGACCTGCGGGTGGACGACGGCGAAATCGTGGGTCTGGTGGGGGAATCGGGGTGCGGCAAGAGCGTCACCGCGCTCTCCATTCTCGGACTGGTGCCGGTCCCCCCCGGACGCTTCGACAGCGGAGCGATCCGGTTCCGGGGAGAGGATCTGCTGCGCAAGAGCGAACGCGAAATGCAGCACATCCGCGGCAACGACATCGCGATGGTGTTCCAGGATCCGATGGCCTCGCTCAACCCGGTGTTCCCGGTCGGCGACCAGATCGCCGAGGCCGTGGAGTTGCACCAGGCGCAGTCGCGCGCCGCTGCCGCGGAGCTTGCGGTCGACGCGCTGCGCCAAGTGGGCGTACCGCTGCCGGAACAGCGCGCCCACGAGTACCCCCACCAGCTCAGCGGCGGAATGAGGCAGCGGGTGATGATCGCGATGGCGCTGTCGTGCGGCCCGCAGCTCCTGATCGCCGACGAACCCACCACCGCCCTGGACGTCACCATTCAGGCGCAGATCCTGCACCTGCTGCGCGACTTGGCGCGCCGCCGCGACATGGCAGTCCTGTTGATCACCCACGACCTGGGGGTAGTAGCAGAGCTGGTAGACCGGGTTACGGTGATGTACACCGGACGTGTGGTGGAGCAGGCGGCGGTCGAACCGCTGTTCCGGGAACCCCGCCATCCCTACACACGCGCGCTGTTCGACTCAATGCCGCGCATGGAGGGCGAAATCGGGCGCCTGCAGGCGATCGGCGGCACGGTACCCGACGCCGGCGCGCTGCCGCCGGGCTGCACCTTCCATCCGCGCTGCCCCCAGGCCGCGGCGGTATGCGAACAGCGCGCGCCGCACCTGCTCGACACCGGCGCCAGCCACCTGGCCCGCTGCCTCCTGCACGATATTTCCGTACAACACCCGGGCACCGGCACACGTGCCCCGGCGGCGCAGAAGTAACGGTGAGCGGCACGGCCCGCGACCTCCCGCCGGCACCTTCGCCGAAGCATCCACAGGAAGCTCGCTCTGGCGCCCTCCTCGAGGTAATCGACCTGGTCAAGTATTTCCCTGTCATGGGCGGCTTCCCGCGCCGCGTGGTGGGCAACATCAAGGCGGTGGACGGCATCTCCTTCTCGCTCGCGCGGGGCGAGACCCTGGGCCTGGTGGGTGAGTCGGGCTGCGGCAAATCCACCGCCGGCCGCACTATCCTGCGCCTGTACGAGCCCACCAGTGGGACGGTGAACTTCCGTGGCGAGCCGATCTTTGCCCTGCCGCGCGCCCAGCTCCGAGCCTTACGGCGCCACATCCAGATCGTGTTCCAGGATCCGATCTCGTCGCTCGACCCGCGCAAGCGCGTGCGCGCGATCCTGGCGGAGCCGCTGTCCGTGCACCGGCTGGCCACCGGTGCCGCCCGCGAGCAGCGCATTGATGAGCTGCTGCTGCAGGTCGGTCTGTCCGCCACCCAGCGCAACCGCTACCCGCACGAGTTCAGCGGCGGGCAGCGGCAGAGAATCGGCATCGCCCGCGCCCTGGCCTCCGAACCGGAGGCCGTGATCTGCGACGAACCAGTGTCCTCCCTGGACGTGTCGATCCAGGCCCAGATCATCAATCTGCTCGCCGACCTGCAGCGCGAACTGAACCTGTCCTACCTGTTCATCTCCCACAACCTCAGCGTGATCCGCCACATCTGCGACTGGGTCGCGGTGATGTACCTGGGACGCATCGTGGAACTGGCCCCCAAGGCCACACTGTTCACGCAGCCGCTCCACCCCTACACCGAGGCGCTGCTGGCCGCCATCCCCAGCACCGACCCCGCGGCCCGCACCGAGCAACCGCCGCTCGAAGGCGACGTGCCCAGCCCCATGGACCCGCCTCCCGGCTGCCGCTTCCACACCCGCTGCCCCCTGGCCACCGACCTCTGTAAACAGCAGGACCCAGCCCTCACCCCCCGCACCACCGCCGACCACCAGGTAGCCTGCCACCACCGCTGAGCGGAAGGACGAAGCTACGCGTTGCCTTCCTTGATGAGGCTGGCGTCGCGGGGGTCGAGGCGGTCGCGCAGGGAGTCGCCGACGATGTTCAGGGACAGCACGGTGAGGAAGATGGCGACGCCGGGGATGATGGCGTACAGGGTGTTGTAGTACAGGTAGCCGCGCCCGGTGTTGAGCATGTTGCCCCAGGTGGGGGTGGGCGGCTGTGCACCGAGGCCGAGGAAGCTGAGGCCCGCCTCCACGATCACCGCGCGCGAGAACACCAGCGAGAACTGCACCATGACCGGCGAAATGGCGTTGCGCAGGATGGTGCCCAGCAGCAGCCGCCAGGTGGGCATTCCGACGGCCTGGGCGGCGAGCACGAACTCCTGATGGCGCAGGCTGAGCACCTCGGCGCGGCTGATGCGCACGAAGTGCGGGATGAACACCACCACGATGGCGAGCATCGCCACGAACACGTTGCTGCCGAGCACGCTCACCATCACCAGCGCCAGCAGCAATGGCGGAATCGACAGCACGCTGTCCATGGCGCGCATCACCACGGCATCGGCGAAGCGCCCGAACCAGCCGGCCAGGAGGCCCAGCGGAACGCCGATCAGCAGCGCCCCGACCGACGACATCACGCCCACCGCCAGGGTGATGCGGGATGCGTAGATCACCCGGGTCAGGATGTCGCGCCCGATCTCGTCAGTGCCGATCGGAAACGCGCGGCTCGGCGGCTGCAGTGGGTCGGCCACCGGGTCGAGCGGGTCGTAGCGCGAGATCAGGTCGGCCCCCGCTGCCATCAGCAGCAGGGCGAGCAGAAACACCAGCGGCAGCGTGGTGCTGCGGTCGCGCAGCAGCCGGCGCATGAAACTGCGCCTGCTCCGTACGCCGGTATTCGCCGCCGGGGCAGCGGTCTGCTCACTCATAGCGGATGCGCGGGTCCAGCGCCGCGTACAGGATGTCCACGGCCAGGTTGACGGAAACGAAGATCGCGGCCACGAACAGCACCGCGCCCTGCACCACCGGGAAATCGCGGTTCAGGATCGAGGTGATGATCAGCCAGCCGAGGCCGGGCCAGGTGAAGATCTGCTCGATGATCACCATGCCGCCGATAAGGGTAGCGAAGTTGAGGCCCACCACGGTGATGAACGCGGCCAGCGAGTTGCGCAGCACATGCTTGTACAGCACCCTGCGCGACGACAGCCCCTTGGCGCGGGCGGTGCGTACGTAGTCGAGCTGTATGATGTCCAGGATGCTCGCGCGCAGGAACCGGACTTGCGCCGCAACCAGGATCAGCACCATCGCCAGGGTGGGAAGGATCAGGTGCAGCAGGTGGCGGCCGAAGTCGCGGTTGGGATACACGTAGCCGCCCGCCGGCAGCCAGCCCAGCGCCACCGAGAACAGCAGCATCAGCAAGATCGCCCACCAGTAGGTCGGCAGGCTGTAGCCGACCATCGACAGGGTGCGGATGCCGCTGTCGACCAGCGTGCCCTTGCGCTGCGCCGCCACCACCGCCACCGGAATCGAAATCAGCGCCGACAGCACGGTGATCACCAGCACCAGTTCCAGGGTAATGAAGAAGCGGCTGGCGACGATGCCGAACACCGGCGCGCCGTCGACGTAGGAGGTGCCCAGGTCGCCGCGCACCAGCCCGCCCAGCCAGGTGAGGTACTGCACGATCAGCGGGCGGTCCAGGCCGAGCTGTGCGCGCAGGGCGGCGAGCGCCTCGGGGGTCTGCTCGATGCCGAGCCGTACCGCCGCCACGTCGCCGGGCACCAGCTTGAACATGAAGAATACCGCGCTGCTGACCAGGAACAGGATCAGCATCATCTGCAACACCCGGCGCAGGATGAAGTGGAACAACCGTGCCCTGCCTCAGGCGCCGGCTGCCGCGCGCTGCATGAGCCGTTCCGCGTTGCCGTACATGATCGCCTCGATGTCGGCGGCGCTCAGCCCCACCAGGTCGCGCGCCGCCCGCAGCGCCCGCATCTGCTCGTAGATCAGGTAGGTAAAGGCGTAGCGCCGTCCGGCGGGAGGCGGCGGCGCGGTCTCATCGCGCAGCGGCACCAGCCCGCTCTCCAGGTAGGCGAGCGTCATCCGCTCCGACGCGAATGGGAAGTCAGTCCCGAACATCACCCGCTCCGGGCCCGCCTTGCGCAGCAGCAGGCTCACCGCATCGCCGGCCGTTACCGTGGACAGGTCGAAGTGGACGTTGGCCAGATCGCTGACGCTGTCGATGGAGGCGGCCAGGGGCGCGTAGTGGTAGCAAGTGGCGCAGTGCGGCAGGATGAAGGTGGCGCCGGGATAGCGCAGCGCCGCCGCACGTATGGCATCCTGGTGCGGCTTCAGGCTGCCCGGCGGGTGCAGCATGACGATGAGGCGCAGCTCGTGCGCGGCCTCCAGCATCGCCGGGGTCACCATGTCGTCCACGGCCACGCTGCGCAGATCGTTGCCGGCAAACGTCCAGTAAGGCTTGAAGCCGAGAAAGCCGCCATCCCGGACCTGCGCGCTCAGCGCTGCCGCCGAGGCGTCCAGCGCCGGGATCATCAGCGCGTACCGGCACTCGTCGGCGCGTACGATGTCGGCCAGGTGGCGGTTCATGGCGGCGACATCGCCATCCGCCACCGGCAGCGGAAACAGCAGAGCGCTGCAGGAGCGGCCCGGGAACAAGCGGGCGAATTCGTCCGCCAGGTCTTCACCGAGATACTGGTCGCGGGTCAGCCAGTGGCCGAACCCCGCCACGCCGCTGGCTCCGAGGTGGTCGCGGCGCCAAACATGGACGTGCACGTCGAACAGGCGCTCAGGAAGCAGCTCCTCAATTTCTGCAAAATGCCGACTATCGACTGCGCGTATCAAGGCATCAATCCCGCAGTCCGACGACTTTGCTCACGCACAACGATGACACCCCTAATGCTGCCGAAATAGATAGTTGCACGGCCCAGCGCACCGGCCATCACCCCTCAGCAACCTCTGCCGCGACCGACCGATCCTTCACAAACACAATCACATCCCGCCCACCCGCCTTACACACCAGCTGCTCTCCCATGGAACGTACGCTATCCATCAGCCAACCCAGGCCCACGAATCACGTCCTACCCTCCAGCTCAACTAATCGAGAACGCTATCGTGACCCTCCACAAGACTACATGCGTACCTATCCGTCCCGCCTGAGCGAGTTCGCACCTTTCCACCCGACCGTTTCCGAATGACAGCAGGTTACGCAGTAACCCTCGCTCACTCCGCGACTATTCAAATTCGTACCTTACCACTCCATCTGCATTGGAAACCACCACCGTACCGCCCGCGAATCGCTCGTCCTCCTTCGTCCTCAACGCAAATCCAATCACTCCTCCTCCTCCGATATATTCACAATGAATTCGGGGTATGTCAGCACCCTCGACCTTCACACACGGCGCTACCCGTGTAAAGAACGCACCCTCAATCCATCGTGGCTGCGGAAATGTTGGATAAATTCCCGGTATGATTTCTATGGAAACGTCACGAATATTCGGGCCATTTTCGTGGTAGAATATGCGAAATATCGTAGAGTTGTATGTCTCACTTCCTGCCACAGTAGTTACAGTAGATAACGCCTCCTGATGCATGAACTCCAGATCGTCTAGACTATAATCCACGGAATCTGACACTGTTGCTTCAACTTCCAATTCGTTGACTCCACTAGATTCTTCGAAATGCCAACGCGGAACGTAGTTTGCATACCGAAGTATTTCAGCGACTACTTCCATCGGTGTCGCCACCGTGTCAGAGTCGTACGACCAATGTATCATACCTACGTAGCGTCCGATAGAATCGAGAAAGACACCTCCCGAGTGACCATATTTCGTCGTCTGCGAACTAACCACGATCGATGCTTTCGACGGTGTCTCCACGCCAAACAGACCCAAGGTGTTCTTCACAGTGTCAGCCACGCTCAGGTAATCCCATTTCTTGCCGTCGGGAAATCCTAGCTTGTATACCTCATCTCCCTCTTGTAATGCATCCGCCGGCGCGAAGCCACTTAGTTCGATCTCGCTGACGGTTTGAAACATGCCCTCGTCGTTTAACTCAACCAACAGCACGGCGACGTCGTGTTGCTGCGATACGTCGTATATTTCCCCTTCGACCGGCTCTTTGGGAAACATGCTGAACTCGACGGCCACCTGGTCCGCCATACCTCCACTTTCAAACAATATGTGCCTCGCCGTCACCACGTATACCCGATTACTATATGAAGCAAAAATGATGCCTGCACCGTTCTCTTGTCGCTCTTGTCGTAGAGTGTCGCCTTCGTACGTCGACGTAATCATGACAACCGGCGCTTTGTAAACCTCCCCGTGGCAAACCATTGCCACTATAACACAAAGTGCTACAACACTCACCCTCATACTCATCCCCATCCTTTCGCGCCTCATGGCTATATTCGACAGATCGTCCTTCGACCTGTCACGACTGCCGTAATCGGCTCAACAGAAAGAAAAAACCGGTAACTGCGACGATCGACGTCCAAACCAAATCGAACCACCGGCTCTCGCTTACGAATCGCATCACACTGGGGTTTTGAGATCGACGGTTGACCGCGATCCTCCGTGCCCTCGCCTCGATGCGTAGATGAAGAGGCTCTACTCCGCCAACGAGCATCTCCCATATCACAGCTTCGCCGAGCTTCCACGTCACGAGTTGTCCCGGCCTAAGCATAAGCTTATCATTGACCTCGGGCAGGCTAATTTCGCCACCAACAACACTCGATCTAAGTTTCCCGGACCCGTGCGGAACTGCGGTTACCATTGCCACGAGTGACGCTGAAATGTGATCTTGGAACAACCTACTCCGCGCGTCGATACCCTCCAGTTCCACACGCAACACTGACGCTCCTTTCACCGTCATACTAGACGGCCGATCGGTCGCTGCTCGTCTCTGTGTCTCTCCCTCTACACTCACTGCCGCCACCGTCGTCCCTGTCGGTAATGTCATACCATATTCCAAGACCTTCTGTGCGTTTCCGGGCTCTACCTCAAACTTCCAACGCCCACCGTTTGACTTAGAAACTCCAATCTTACTGCCCCCAATAACCATTGGAAAATCCAGCGCTACCTTTGGACCTCCCGCCGGTACGGTAAGAACCAGCTCCGACACCGTCGTAGACTCATTCGAAAATGGGATAGCAAGCTGTGTACCATCTAAATCAACTATCTCATTCCCGTCGAGGGTTATCTGTAACGTCCTCCCGAGAATCACGTTCGTATGAGCTTCCGTACTATCAGAGGACAAAACAACCCGCACCGCAGACAACAACAAATCGCCGCTCATCTCAGGCCAATGGAACCACGCAATTGGTGCAACAGACGAGATCAGCAAAGCACCACAAGCCGCGACGTAGAAACCGATCAACGAAAAAGACGGTGTCCATTTCCTCTTCCTTCTTATCTCCATAAGATCAAGAAGACGCCTACGCAACTGGTGACCATATTCGCCTGATACAACTAGGCGATCATGTCTTTCAAGTGTCTCAATCGTTCGCTTGAGCCTTCTGTTTATCACCCTATTCACTGCTATCTCTCTATTCACAAGGCACGTCAACAGTCCCGTGCTTCTGGATAAACGTGAATACCAAATGCGGGCAATAGGATCCATCATCACGCTCACCCTCGATACGTATGCGATACAACCCGACCGACTTGGGAATAGCAAGAGCGTACGCGACCTTGTCCGTACCGAGGTATGGTCTGTTCAGCAGCGCACGTTCTTCGACTACATCGACGGCTTCGTTACAAACCCGCTCAAGTGTCCTATACATTCTGACGAAACGCTTGCCAGGGCGAAATACGAATGTGTAAACACCTCCCTGCGTGCTTTGTGTAGCCGTCGATGCGAGATTATGTGACACACCAAGTGGCACATACTGTTTGAGTGACTGTCCGTTCGATTCGTATTCTCTCCAAGCAAGAAATCCAAGTTCAGCACGTCGGAACTGGCGCCTAATGAGAATTTCCGCTGACCAGGAAAACGTACCAGATCCTGCCGCAGCTACCGTATCCATCGCGTAATGAGCGCCGAACCGCATCCCCCTACCTGATAGAACGATAGAGTCATCACCACTAGCAGTCCAAGAAAGCTTCATTGTTGACGGACTTCGGTTCGCGAACTCCTCAAAGAAATAGGTAAAGGAGGTGGGCACCATACCTAACGATGCCACCTCTACGGCGTGGATTCCTTCGCATCGGTCTCCGCGCATTCGATAGCCGTCAACGGTATTCGGCACAGCCGGGAATTGACAGTAGTCGTTAGCAGGGAGCGCGTCTGATAATGCCATCAAGAACGCAACTATTACGACAATCGGAAGAAGACTAGGTCCCTTAGGGTGGCCACAATGACTCACCAAGGTGACTCCCACACTTTACTTGAGTGTGCATCGTACGGTGGTCTGACACGTCGTCGAGTAACGTGGCTCGGACCTAAGGATTTCGGCGATCCGGACTGCTGCTCCACCATCATACTCACCTCCGATTCGTTCTCGATGAGCGACGATGTATTCAAGATCGATGTCGCCGCTCATCCTGGGCCTGCCTACCCTCGTTGCTAGCCAGGGGCACTTACCGCCACCACGACGACGCCCATGCATTGGTGCGGATCGCTACGGTGTGATCCGTTGCGCTTATTCTACCGGATTTCAAATCGTGTGTCTCGCTCGTTTCTCAGACAATGACTGCCTTTTGGCCGTGCGACAGACCTCTACGGGACAGTTGTCTCGTACTCTTTCAGCAACTCCTCGTTTTCCGTCGACGTTAGCAGCATGCGAGATGTTCGCACGTCGTCCTCGTGGCACCATCTTCAGAGGCTTGGATTGTATAGGTTCTCTGGGTGCGGAAGTATGAGCTCCCCTGAACCGCCTATCGTCGGCGCCAGTTGACAACGCGGGCCTCGGCGGCTACGGATACCTGCACCTTCATGTACCGCGTGGGCTATGACATTGGCGGCACCTTTACCGACCTGATCCTGGTCGACGATGCCGGCGGAGCAGCGCACACCGCCAAGGTGCCGTCCACGCCGGCGGCCCCGGCGGACGGCGCCCTGGACGGACTGCGCCGGCTCACCCGCACCGCTGGGGTGGCGCCCGCGGCGGTGGGACATCTTGCGCACGGCAGCACGGTGGCGCTCAACGCGATCCTGGAGGGCAAGGCGGCGCGCGTGGGATTGCTCACCACGGAGGGGTTCCGCGACGTGCTGGAGATCGGCCGGCTGACGCGGGTGCCGGAGTCGGGCAACCCCGAGGCGGCGCTGTACGACACCCAGTACGACAAGCCGCCGCCGCTGGTGCCGCGCTACCTGCGCCTCGGCGTACGGGAGCGGATCGACGCCGCCGGCCGCGTGGTGGCTCCGCTTGACGAAACAAGCGTGGCGGGCGCGGTCGCCGAGTTGGCCCGCCACGGTGTGGAGGTGGTGGCAGTGTGCTTCCTGCACTCCTACGCCAACTCGGTGCACGAGCAACTGGTGGCCGACTACTGTGCCCACCACCACCCGGAGCTGGCGGTGTGCCTGTCGTCGGAGGTGCTGCCGCAGTACCGGGAATACGAGCGGGTCAGCAGCACGGTGCTGAACGCGGCGGCAATGCCGATCCTGGACCGCTACCTGAGCGACATGGAGCGCCGCCTGCAGGAGGAGGGATTCCACGCGCCGCTGCACGTCATGCAGGGCATGGGCGGGGTGATGGGCAGCGCGGCGGCGCGCTGGCGCAGCGTGCACACGGCGGTTTCGGGGCCGGTCGGCGGCGTGCTCGGCGGCGCCTATATCGCGCGCCATGCCCGGCTGCGCGACGTGGTGACGCTGGACATGGGCGGCACCAGCACCGACGTCAGCTTGATCCGTGCCGGGGAGCCGGAGATCACCTCGGGCGGCACGCTCGGCGGCTACCCGCTGTCGATCCCGATGATCGGCCTCAATTATATCGGGGCGGGCGGCGGCAGCATCGCCTGGCTCGACCCGGGCGGCATCCTGAGAGTAGGTCCGCGCAGCGCCGGCGCGGTACCGGGGCCGGTGTGCTACGGACGCGGCGGCGCCGAACCCACCGTCACCGACGCCAACCTGGTTCTGGGGCGGCTCGCCCCGGAGCACCTCCTCGGCGGCGCGATTGCGCTCGACGGCGATGCGGCACACCGCGGCATCGCGCGGCTGGGGCGCGACATCGGCCTGCAGCCATTGCAGGCGGCGCTCGGCATCGTGCGCGTCGCCAATGCCAACATGATCCGGGCGATCCGGGTGATCTCGGTGGACCGCGGCCACGACCTGCGCGACTTCGCATTGATCTCGTTCGGCGGCGCCGGGCCGTTGCACGCCGGGCGGCTGGCGCTGGAGCTGAACATTCCGCGCGTGGTCATCCCGCCGGAGCCGGGCGTGCTGTCCGCGCTGGGCCTGCTGGCAGCGGACGCCCGCACCGACTACGTGCAGACCGTGCTGCGCGCCGCCGGCGATGCCGATCCCGGTGAGCTGGAACGCGGTTTCGCAGACCTGGAACGCCAGGCCCACACCTGGCTCAGCGAGCAGGGGATCGACGGCAGCGGCCACAGCACCGTGCGTGCACTGGATATGCGCTATCTCGGGCAGGGCCACGAAGTCACCGTCCCGGCGCCGGGGCGGCGGTTCGATGCGAGCGCTCTCGGGGACGCCGTGCGTGACTTCCACCGCCTGCACGAGCGGCTCTACACCCATGCGGCGTACGACGAGCCCACCGAGATCGTCAACCTGCGCGTACTCGGTGTGGGCGCCATTGCGAAGCCGCGGCTGGCGGAGGCGGACGACGCGGGCGCCCAACGCGGTGAAGCTCCCCCGCCGGCGCACGCCAGCCGCGAGCTGCTGTTCGAGGGTGAGCGGGAATTCCGGCGCTGCCCGGTGTTCCGGCGCGCGGCGCTACGCCGCGGGATGCGGCTGCCCGGACCGGCGGTGGTGGAACAGGACGACACCACCACCATCGTCTACCCTGGACAGGAGGCCGCCGTGGACCGTTTCGCCAACCTGATCATCACCCCGACCCCGGCGCCGTCGTCAAGGGATCCTGCCGATGGCTGAATCGCCGCGTGTCGACCCGATCACGCTCGAGGTGCTCAAGAACGTCCTCATCGCGACCGCGGAGGAGACCGCCGCGGTGCTGCGCCGCACCGCCTATTCGCTGAACGTGCGCGAGCGCGCCGACTTCTCGTCGTGCGTGTGCGACGCGCGCGGCCGGATTGTCGCCCAGGCGGCGCGCATCCCGATCCACCTCAACTCCATTGGACCGCTGCTCAAGTCCACCCTGAAGCGCTTTCCGCACGACCGGATCGCGCCCGGCGATATCTTCATTTCCAACGACCCCTACAGCGGCGGCCAGCACCTGCCGGACGTCCAACTCTCGATGCCGGTGTTTCACAACCGGGAACTGGTCGCGTTCACCGCAGCGCTGGCCCACCACGTCGACATCGGCGGGGCGGCGGCCGGCGGCCTGGCCAACAGCGGCCGCGAGATCTTCCACGAGGGTCTGCGCATTCCGCCGATCAAGCTGTACCAGGCGGGCAAGCCGATCGAGCCGGTAATGGACATGATCCGCGCCAACGTGCGCACCGCGGACGTGGTGCTTGGCGACCTGCGTGCGCAGGTGGCTGCGGTGCAGCTGGGCGCACGCCGCTTCGAGGAACTGGTTGCCCGCTACGGCCGGGACACCCTGCTGGCCGGCATCGAGCAGCTCATCGACTACTCCGAACGCCGCATCCGGCGCAACCTCTCGGCACTGCCCGATGGCAGCTACGAGGCGGAAGAGTGGATCGACGACGACGGCGTGACAGACGAACCGGCTTGCGTTCGGGCGCGGGTCGTGATAGCCGGTAGCGACTTCACGGCAGACTTCACCGGCACCGACCGCCAGCGCCCCGGCTCCGTGAATTCGGTCGCGGCGGCCACCCGATCCGCCGTCTACTACGCGGTGCGCGCGCTGTGCGACGCCGATATCATGATGAACGAGGGCTGCTACAAGCCGGTGCACACCGTTCTGCCTGCCGGCACCCTGGTCAATCCGCTGCCTCCGGCGGCGTGCAACAGCCGCATGATCGTGTGTCAGCGAGTGGTGGACACCTTGTTCCGCGCCCTGCGGGAGGTAGCTCCAAAGCGCGTCGTCACCCCCTCCTACGGCTGTGCACCAAACCTGGGACTGACCGGCCGCCACCCGGACACGGGGCGCTACTTCGTGTTCTTCGACGGTAACCACGCGAGCTGGGGCGCGCGCCACAACAAGGACGGCATCGACGGCTGCACCTCGGGCCCATCCAACAGCGCCAATTCCCCGATCGAGGCGATCGAAGTGCGCCACCCGGTGCTGTTCGAGCGTTACGAGTTCGTGACCGACTCCGGGGGCGCGGGCCGATACCGCGGCGGCCTGGCGATTGCGCGCGACTTCCGCAGCGAAGCCGACGATGGGCTGCTCACTGTCCAATGCGACCGTGCCCGCTTTGCACCCGGCGGCTACTTCGGCGGGCTGCCGGGCAAGGCGGCGGAGTTCGCGCTCAACGCGGAGACTTCCGATGAGCAGGCGTTGCACTCGAAAGCAACCTCGCACCCGTTGGTGCCCGGCGACCGCTTTCACTGGGCCGCCGCCGGCGGCGCCGGCTTCGGCGATCCGCTGACCCGCGACCCCGAACTGGTGCGGCGCGACGTGCGGGACGGAAAGGTCTCGGCCGCCGCGGCCCGCGACTGCTACGGAGTCGTGATCAACGAGACCAGCGGCAAGTTGGACCACGCGGCCACCACCCGCTTGCGCAAAGAGGCGGCGGGCAACCGATCCCGCCGCCACGGTACTGCCGACACCGGCGAGCAAGCCGGCGCGCGGCAAGTTGACGACGCCGCCGCGAGCGACGCGGAGGGCGGCGCATGACGAGTTACCTGGTGGGCCTGCGCTGCGTCTCGTGCGGCGCGCCCACCACCGACCGCACCCGCGATCCGCTGTGCCCGGCATGCGGCGGCTTCCTGCAGGCGGAGTACGACCTGGAGAAGCTGCGCGCCGAGGTGGACCGGGACGCGCTGGCAGTGCAGCCGCCCGGCATGTGGCGCTGGAGCTGCCTGCTGCCGGTACGGGATGAGCGCCACGTGGTGACGCTGCAGGAGGGCGACACCCCACTGCTGCGGATGAGGCGGCTGGAAGCGGAATTCGGCGGCCCCCGGTTCTTCATCAAGGACGAATCGCGCAACCCCAGCGGGTCATTCAAGGACCGCGGCGCCAGCGTCACCGCCGGCAAGTGCCGGGAGGTGGGCATCGAGCACCTGATCATCGCCTCCTCCGGCAACGCCTCCGCCGCCATGAGCGCCTACTGCGCGCGCGCCGGCCTGCAACTTACCGCCCTGATGCGCCCGGAGACGGTGCCCGGACACCTGCTGCAGAACCTGATCTGTGGAACCAATGCGCTGGTGGTGGACGGCGACATGGTGGAGGGCACCCGGCTGGCGCAGCAGGCCGCCAACCGCCACGGCTGGTTTCACGCCGCGCAGCCCTACAACCTGTACCGCATCGAAGGCAAGAAGACACTGGCGTTCGAGGTCGCCGAGGCGCTCGGTTGGCGGGCGCCCGACCGGATCCTGATTCCCACCGGCGGCGGCACCAACGTGCTGGCGTTGCACCTGGGTTTCAGCCAGCTCCTCGCCCTCGGCTGGGTCGACCGCATGCCGGCGCTGGACGTGGTGCAATCCACCGGCTGTGCGCCCATCTTGCGCGCCTGGCAGCGGGACGAGCCGGTCCGCCACTGGGGACGCTCCACTTCACGCGCAACCGGCATGACCCACCCGTTCCCGCGCGCCGGCGACGAGGTGGTCCGCATCATGCGCGACACCGGCGGTCGTGGCTGGGCGGTGGCGGACGAAGACAGCTTCGCCGCCGCGCGCTGGCTGGCACGCCACGAAGGCCTGTTCCTGCAGCCCGCCGCCGCCGCCCCGGCAGCCTGCCTCATGACCGGCATGCTGGCCGACCTGGGGCAGGACCAGGTAGTGATCGGCATCGGCACCGGATCAGGCAAGAACCAAGTGGCCGCTGCCCTTGCGGAGCTTCCGGAAGCACCCAGAATCCCTCCCGACCTCGCCGCTCTCGAGGCCGCCCTCGGTCAGTAACTCAGAGGCATGGCCGTCGTCGTCGCGGGGCCCAGTGATCGCGCGGCGCTTCTGGCTCGCCGGGCGAACCGGCAACTCAGGCGCAGCCGGCGGCGTCGGGATCCCAGCGGTTGAACGATACGTCGACGTTGGCGTCGGCCATGTGGCGCCGGGTGGCGTACCACAGTTCGGCCCACGCATCGGGATCGCGCAGTTCACTGGCCGGGTTGCTGCGGCTGCGCGCCACGAATCCCGGGAACACCTCCCGCCCGGTGCGCTGGCCAATGGGGTTGTAGCGCAGGTCGAAACTGATGCGCACCTCGTCACTGACGTTGCTCAGCGAGCCGTGACAGGTGCGCTTGTTCAGGAACAGCACGTCGCCGCGCTGCATCGGCAGCGGCAGCGCGCGCTCGACCGGGAACAGGTGGTCCGGGATCTGAACCTCGTTGGAGCCCTTCTCCATCGGACAGTGGGTGTAGATGCCATGGCGGTGGCTGCCCGGCACCACGTGCAGGCAGCCGTGCTCCACCAGCGCGTCGGTGATCGGAAACCACACGGTGAGGATGTCGGACTGGTCGCCGTCCTCCTGGATCACGCCGTTGTCCTGGTGCCAGACGGTGGCGCCGTACATCGGGCGGCCATCGGGCTGCCGCCCCATGCGCCCCTCCGGCGGCTTGATGCGCACGTGCTGCACCGGGTTGGAATAGATCTCGCCGCCGATCACCGACTCCACCGCGTCCAGCAGCTTCGGGTTGACCAGCGTTCTGAATACGGCCGGCCCCACCCAGAACGGCGTGTCGTGGGTAACGTGGCGCTGCGGCAGGTGAAAGTCGAACCACTGGTTGAGCATCTCGCCCGACTCCTCGTACATGCGCGACACGCGCTCTCCGAACGGCAGCTCCGGGTAGGGCGACGACACCTTGCCCTGTGCGAACAGGGTATGCGCCAGGCGGTCGAGCACCCCGTCGTACTCGTCCAGAATCGGGTCCAGATCCCCCTCAGGATCAAGCATCCCCGGCACCAACAAGTAGCCCTGCTCGTCCAACTGCTGGAACTGGGCGGCGCTCAGCCCAGCGCCAAGGTACGCGTCACCGGCGCTGGTGTCACCGGCCTGCCCATGCCCGCCATTCCGAGTTGCCTGCGCTTCCGCCTTCATCGTCGTGCAACCTGCTCGGCCATCATAGCAGCAACCCGCTCGCCGATCATCATCACCGTCGAGTTGATGTTGTTGCGCGTCGCGTCCGGCATCACCGAGGCGTCCACCACGCGCAGCCCCCGCAGGCCGTGCACTCGGCACTCCTGGTCCACCACCGCCTCCGGATCGCCGGCTGGACCCATCCTGCAGGTGCCGCACGCGTGGTGCTGGGTGGCGGTGTGGGCCATGACCCACTCGTCCAGCGCAGCATCGGAGTCGAGCACGGATCCCGGCGGCTGGATTCGTTCGTGCAGGAGACCGCGGCACTCCGGACGCTCCGCGAGCTGTACCGCCAGCCGCACCCCGCCGCGCAGGCGCTCCAGGTCGCTCGGATGGCTCAGGTGGCGGAAGTCGACCAGCGGCGCGCGGTGCGGGTCGGCGGCGGCGAGTTCGACGCGGCCGTGCGCGAACGCCTTCTGCAGCGCGACGTTGAACCCCAGGTACCCGGCCGCGGGATCGAGGCGCAACGCAGGCGGGCGATGCTCGCTGTGGAAGAGCAGCGGGTTGATCTGCAAGTCGTTCTCCAATGCAGATCCAGGCGCCGTGCAAATCAGGCCGGCCTGAATCGGCACCACCTGTTCCTCGTTCTCGATCGGGTCGATGCGATACACCAGCGCCACCGCCGGATGGTCGCGGAGGTTGCCGCCGACGCCTGGCAGGTCGCGCACCACGTGAATGCCGTGCTCGCGCAGGCTGCCGCCGGGGCCGATCCCGGACCTCATCAGCAGTTGCGGCGAGTTGATCGCACCCGCGCTGACGATCACCTCGTCCGCGGCGATGGTCTCCACGCGGCCGCCGCACTCGGCCTCCACGCCGACCGCCCGCTGCCTCTCGACCAGCACCCTCCGCACCAGCGTGTCGCCGCGAATGGTCAGGTTGGCCTGCCCACGTGCCTGGTGCAGGTAAGTCACCGCGGTGCTCATGCGCAACCCGTCGACGTTGTTGATCGGCCGCGGCCCAACGCCGCCGGCCGTGTCCGGATGGTTGTGATCGCGAGTTTCGGGGAAGCCGGCAGCCACCGCCGCATCCAGAAACGCCCGAATCGGCGGCACCATCTCAGCTTTCGGGATGCGCCGCACCGGAATCGGCCCGCTCGATCCGTGCACCTGGCCGCCCCCGAAGTCGAGGTCGGTCTCCAGCTTGCGATAGAACGGCAGCACATGCGCGAACGACCAGGCATCGTTCCCGGCCGCCGCCCACTCGTCGAAATCCTCGGGCAGCCCGCGCAGCAGCACCTGCCCGTTGATCGCGCTCGACCCGCCCACCACCTTGCCGCGCGGCAGCTCGATCACCGGACGCCCGGGGTTGGAGCGTGCCCGGTATCCCCAGGTATGCGCATCCGCCCCGTATACCGAGCGCCACGGGTTATTGCCGTTGCGCACATCGGCCGGCATCGCGTCCAGGTCCGGATAATCCGGCCCCGCCTCAAGCAGCAGCACCGACCGGCGCGGATCCTCACTCAGCCGCGCCGCAACCACCGCCCCCGCCGACCCTGCTCCCACCACCAGCACATCGAATCGCTCACACATGAAGGCGTGACCCATCGCTGCCGCGCGATCCGCAGCGGCGATTCCGACAGTCCTCGATTCCAGCAAGACAATCAATCATTCTCGATTGACCCCGACCACGGAAAATCACCGGTAGATTCCCGTCGGTTACATATTTTGCAGATAGTTGAGCGTATCAACGGCGGTGAAATCCAACTCTTCCGCTAACCGGTCGACGCGGTAAACACCCCGAAACTCGTTTCCCGGCCGTCGGTAGTACGAAAGGTCCACGTCATTCCCCCACCAATTGCCAAGAAACTCCGCCGTCGGTACCGTCGCACAGATACGTTCCGCCGCCACATTCAAGGTCCGCACACCAGGCTGCGTCGGACCCAGAACAGCCAGGCAAAAGGCACGAATTACATCCGACAGGAACATCCACGTGATATGTCCCAGCGTCCACTCCAAAATCGGACGCAATCCCTCAGGCTTTGGTCGTGGTCCATCGTCCCCAATGACAGAGCAAAGCCTGAAATTAATTACATCTATGTCCCGATGCTGACGCCAGTGATACTTAGCTATTTCCTCCATGATGAACTTGCTGAAACCATAGCCATCGACGTCGTAGCAGGGGTGCTCATCGGGAATGGGAAGTACATCGGGACGAAAATGGACACTCTGACAGCCAACAGCCGCTATTGAACTCGCCATGACAAATTTCCGACATCCCCGATCAACAAGGTAACGCATCAAACAGCGGGAGCCCTCACCGTTTACCGTCACAAAGTCTCGCTCTGGACCGCGCAACTCAGCGCCAAGATGCACCGCGGCATCAAAATCCCATCTATCCAGCTGCCTCAGATCCTCAAAAGCACCGAACTCACCCTTGACGTAAGTAACGCCCGGAATGTCAACGGTGTTCCGACTCATGCCGACGACTTCGTGGTCCGCTCCAAGCGCGGCCGATAGTGCCGAACCGATGAAACCGCTTGCTCCAGTGATCAATATCGTGCTCATATGAGTACCTATGCGTCTGTCCAATTGATTGTGACACCGACTACGTCCTCGTCCTTGTTGCGGATGCGGGTATAGACCTCCGGCGCCTCAGTATATGACACATGATCGGTAATACACTTCTCCCATTGGAGCGTCCCCAACGTCATATTCTTGATCACCGCACGCCGGCACGTCTCGTGACCGTCCCCGCAGGGGAAATGCATGGTCACTTCGCGGTACTGCGGCGTAGGGACTACCATTGAAAGCGGATCTACTCCGTAGTAGCCCTGCCAGACGAAAGAGCCCTTCTGTTTGCACAAATCGATTGCAGGATCAATGCTCGCCGGGCTTCCCGTGCACTCGAACACTACATCGGCACCTCTTGGAGCCACCATCAGCACCCTCTCTTTGACGTCATCCGTCGATGCATCTATGAGGTAATCGGCGCCGAGCTCTCGCGCAATTCTCAACCGCGCGCTGACTAGGTCTACCGCGATGACGTTGCAACCGCGGTGCACCAGCGACGCGACCACGCCAAGACCGATCAATCCGCACCCGAACACTACAACGGTCTCGCCCATGCGAGGATTTGCCGTGTCGACACCCTTTAGCGCTACCGCGGGCATGACATAGAGACTGGTTAATTCCATGTCCGATCCAGGCAGCATCCGGTATGCGCCATCGACGCCGCTCGGGTCGACGACCACCGCGGATGCGTGGGTACCGAATAACGAGGATACTGAAGTACCGTCGGCTAGCTTGATACCGGTACCTCTTCGGAAATAAGTCAAGTCTCCTTCTTTGAAATTCCCGATATCCTTTCCGACCGCTTCCACAATTCCAGTTCCCTGATACCCGGTACACATCGGGTGCGACTCACCTGCAATCCTGCCCTTGCCGGTGATGTAGGCGAATTCGGTCCCAATACTTACCCCTGAGTAGGACGTCTTGATGCGAATCTGATTGGGAGCTGGATCCGGCAGCGCCACGTCCTCCAAGGAGAAGCGCTGGTCGTGCCATGCAATGAGCGCGCATTCCTTCATATCAACTCCCCCCTCTATCGGTTGCCTAAAATGAATCTGACGGGCAGCCAATGAAGACCCCTTACCACCGCGCAAACCAGTTTCGTGGTTGACACGGCGATAAGGGATCGCGCAGATATGCGATGAGACTACCGATAGTCCTCGTGCTCAGCCTCAATCAAGTCCAGGGCTTTCTCGATTGTTGTCTGTCCCGCCATTATCAGATCGAACTGTGTTGCCAATACTTCCTCAACAGGCACCGGAAACGAGGTCGTCCAGTAGTTCGTCAAAGGATAGTTGAACTGGTTAAGAATATGTTCGTTGACAATGAATGGATGCAGATCAAGCTGTTCGTTTACACTCGGCACGGTCGTAAGGGACCCTCCCGCACCAAGAATATCTCTATGAAATTCATCGGTCACAAACGATGACAGAAACGCGATGGACTCTTGCTCATGGTCGGTGTTTGGTGAAATCACCGCGATTCCGTCCGGATACGTCTGATAGGCCTTTGGCGGTTGATTGGCATCGATCAACGGGAGGGGAATACTGTCGATCTCGAAATCATAGGGCCCGCCCCAATCTCCCAAGACCCACCAGGTGCCCACATACATGGTGGCTACTTTTTGTGACAGGAACGCATGTCTCATGTCATCGATACCGCCCGATTGCCACCCTACCATGAAAGCATCGGCGTCGACAAGCTTCTTCACGGCCTCAAATCCTTGCACCATCTCCGGTACTTCATTCCATTTGAGCTCGCCGGAATTCAGCTTTTCATCGGTATCATGCTCAACCAGCTGCATCATGTAATCGCCGAAAATAATTTGCCCCATCCAGCCGTCCGCATTCACGAAGCCAAATGGTTCAATTCCGTCGGCACGTAATTTCGGCACCAAGTCAACCATATCGTCGATCGTCTTTGGGTAATCGAGCCCAAGCCTCTTGAATACGTCTACATTCACAAAAATCATCTGCCAGGGAAACACGCCTCCGACAACGATACCATAGATTCGGCCGTCCCGCGTGACCGCATCGGTAGCGCCCTGCGAATAGTATTGATCCCACCCTCGGTCATGGTACAGATCAGTGATATCCATGGCGCCACCGCCCTCTACACGCTGCGAGTAGAAGGAACCTGAACTTGAATCCCAGACGTCAGGATGATCTCCCGACGCCAACCTGACTCGTAGCGGCGTCTGATAATCTGCAACCCCCCCAAGGAACTCAATGTCCACAACGATGCCGGGGTTTGCCGCATCAAACGCCTCCGCGTTATCAGCGCTACTCTTGATCCACGTCATATACTGTAGCGTAACCGGTTCGCTACCCGATTCGCCTGATGCAGCAGCCATGACACCAACCGCCACCAACGTCGCCAACACAAAAAGTGCTCCAGCTCTCTTCATTTCCTACTCCTTACGGAAAAACGTGTTCGATACCCTCTCATCGGGGTTCCTCGGAAAACGACTCAGCTTTTCATTTGCTACTCCTTGCGACAAATCCCCGCGCGGCCAAGCTGAACAATAACACGCTCACCAATATCGACATGAAAAGGACTACCGCGACTGCCGATGAATAACCATATTTCCAGGCCGAGAAGGCCTGCTTGTACATGTAGAGCGAGACGATCATAGTCGAATCTGCAGGGCCGCCATGGGTCAGCACGTTAAGCAGATCAAAGGCCTTGAATCCGCTAATCATGTTTACGGTAACCAACGATACTATGGTCGGTACAATAAACGGTAGCACGATATGCCAGATCTCCTTGATCTTGCTTGCCCCATCCAACACAGCGGCTTCGCGCATGTCATTTGGGATGCCTTGTAGGGCCGCCGAAAATATCACCATCGAAAAGCCGGCACTCTGCCACACCATCGGTACGAACGCTTCGTAGAGGGCCGTATTGGGATTCTCCAAGAATCCGACATAGGTACCAGCCGGGATCAGTTCAATCAAATGAAGTAACTGGTTCAACAGCCCCAGCAACGGATTGTAAATAAGAGACCAGAGTAGACCCACGGCGACGGCAGACATCATCATCGGCATGAAGAGTATGGTGCGGGCCACTCCGGACACCAGCCGTCCTCTGGTCTGATAATAGACAAGAATCGCAAGCCATAGCCCGGCAAACGTAGGAATCGTAGCCGTCATAAGAACCCACATCAAGGTTGATTTGATGGAGTTTAAGAAGTCGTCGTTGTTAAACGCATCAACATAATTCCGAAATCCGACAAATCCCGCGGGCGCAAAGTCCCTAAACTTGCTGAAAGAATAGCCGAATCCGGTAAATATGGAGCTGTAAACAAACACGGCCAACATGAAAAACGCCGGAAGAAGATACAGGTAGGGGGCAATCGGAAACCTCCGGACTCGCTCTATCGCCGAGCGCCTTCCTGCCACCCTCACCTGACAGACCCCGCCGTAAGTCCTCTGATAAAGTACCTCTGTAAGAACAGATACAATATGACTAACGGTACGACTGCAATAGTCAATGCTGCAAACAGACCGCCCCAATCGGTGTAATATCTGCCAAAAAACCAGGATAGTTGTGGGGGAATTGTTTTGGCGGCACTCGTTTGTAAGAACGTCAGCGAGAACAGATACTCATTCCACGTCCAGAGGGAGGTTAAGATGACCAGGCTGGACAGAACCGGTTTTGACAAAGGAAGCATAAATTGAACAAAGAAACGGAAACTCGAGCAGCCATCGATCTTGGTCGATTCTTCAATATCGATGGGAATTTCCCTAAAAAAGCTTATGAGCAAGTATGAAGCAAAAGGAATGACCAACGTTCCAAAGACAAAGACCACGCTCAGAAAATTATTGATCAGACCGAATCTCCTCATTTGAAAAAACGATGGAATCAACAAGATCTGTGGCGAGATAATGATCGACGCGATGAGGAGCCAGTGAAAGAAACTACGCCCCAGGAATCTCATTCGAGCAATTGGGTACGCAGCTAGCGAAGACAACGCGATAATGTAGACAACATTGACGAGAGTGAGATAGACACTGTTAGGAACAGCTGACGAAAACTTGGCTATTTCCCATGCGCGCGGGAAGACGCCTAATTTCACGTTGCCAGGCGGATGAAGGGATCTCAGAAAAATCTCTTCCGATGTCTTGAAAGAGTTCATGATCATCCAGAGAAGAGGAAACAAGCAGGCGATCAACGCAACAACAAGTATCGTATTGGAAGCGATGTCAAATACCCGGTCACCGGCGGTGAACCTGTTTGGAGTCGCTCTACGTACCAATCAAAGAACCTGCGTTATACATTCATACAGAGTGGCATTAGATCAACTTCTCCTCAAGATAAGTGACACTATCCTCAAGTTTTCGATCGTATCCTTGCCCAACGGTACTGTCAAGTGTGTGGATCAGTTGTATATGAGGAGTGAATCGCGAGTAGCGGCAGCCCTGATTCGTTGCCTACGACGCGGCCCTTGATATCATGCAATTGACACGCCGCCCGAATGCAGGGGGACGATCGCCACCGCCGACCAATTTGGCGCGGGCCTCGCCGGTGCCGAGCCGGCGGGGTCCTCCAGCATCAGGCCGGGACTCTGGTTGTCAGGATACACGGATCTCCGCCGCAGCCCCCCTGTGCGCATTTCACCGGTGGGCAGAGGAGGTTCGCTTCGCGCGGGCCGCGCCCGGCAGCCGCGTCGCTTCGGGCGCGGTTCAACCACTCTCGTGGATCGTCAGGTGGGAAGCGCTCAGGCGGCATCGTAGACCACTCTTCCTTCGTAGAGAGCGGGTTTGATGATCAGTGCGTGGCTGTCCCGGTAGCGTTCTACGTCCTCTGGCGTCACGACGATCAGGTCCACCGCTGCACCCACGCCCTGAAGGCGGCGGTGGATCCTCGCTGCTGTCCTGCCCTTGGTGGTCGCCATCTTGCTCACTGTAGCCGATGCAGCACCGGGTCACTTGATGGATACGGTGTCGAGGCCGCCTTCGCCCATTTGGCGGAAGTAGCGTTGGAACATGAGGAAGATGATGATGGGAACGATGATGAAGATTACCGACACGGCCATCATCAGGTGGTGCTCCGGGGCCTGCTCGGTGGACTCGCTGAGCAGCGCCAGGCCGACGCTCACGGTGCGCATCTCCTTGCTGTTGATGAACAGCACCGGGCGAATCAGGTCCTCCCAGTTGGCCAGGAAGATGTAGATGCCGACGGTGGTGAGCGCCGGGCGCGACAGCGGCAGCAGCAGGTACCAGTAGATCTTGAAGTAGTTGCAGCCGTCGATCTTGGCCGAGTCGTCGAACTCGCGCGGGATGGTCATGTAGTACTGGCGGATCAGGAACACGAAGAAGCCGGGCACGGCGAGAAAGAACGGCACCGTGAGCACGGTATAGGTGTCGATCCAGCCAAGCCAGCGGAACAGCACGAAGCTCGGGATCATGTAGGCCGCGAACGGCAGCATCATGGTGCCGAGCACCAGGGCGAAGATCAGGTTGCGCCCCGGAAACTCCAGCCGCGCCAGGGCGAACGCCGTCCACGACGCCACAATGCCCCCGGCGATCACGTTGATGCCGGTCACCAGGATGGTGTTGATGAAGTAGCGCCCGAACTGGAAGGTGGTAAGCCCCACCACGTAGTTGTGCCACTGCGGCACGCGCGGCAGCCAGGCGAAGTCGTACACCTCGTTCTGGGTCTTGAGGCTGGCCGATACCATCCAGAACAGCGGTATCAGCACCGCCAGCACGATGGCCACCACCACCAAATAGGTGCCGGCCTGGCCCACCGCGTGGCGTGAGCGCGCCCCCGACAATGTCGCGGCCATCAGCCCGTCTCCATCAACCGGACGCCCGGCCGCACACCGCCGCCGGCCGGTCCGCCGCCGCGATTACGCCGCGCCACGGTAGAACACCCAGGCGCGCGAACTGCGCAGCATCCCGAAGGTCATCAGCGCGATCAGGAAGAACAGCACCACGGTCAGCGCGGAGGCGTAGCCGAACTCGAAGTATTGGAACGCGGTTCGGTAGACGTTGTACACGAAGAACAGCGTCGCCTTGTTGGGGCCGCCCTGAGTCATGACGAACACCGGCGCGAAGTACTGGAAGTTGCCGATAACCCCCACGATCAGGTTGAACAGGATGATCGGGGTCAGCAGCGGCAGCGTGATGCGCAGAAAACGCCGCCAGGCGCCCGCGCCGTCGATCGCCGCCGCCTCCAGCAGCTCGCCCGGAATCGCCTCCAGCCCGATGATGTACAAGATCATCGCGCCGCCGGACTGCCACAGGAACATAAGCCCCAGCCCCGGCAGCGCCCACTGCGGCGAGAACAGCCAGCCCGGCCCGATGATGCCGAACAGCTCCAGGAAGCGGTTCATCAGCCCCACCTCCGGGTTGAGTACGCGCGCGAACAGGATCGCCAGCGCCACCCCCGGGATCACCACCGGGATGAAGATGATGGTCGAGAACAGGTTCTGGTTGGTGCGAATGCGGTTGACCAGCAGCGCCAGCGCCAGCGCCACCACCACCCGTGCCGGCAGTGCCGAGAACACGAAGCTGGAGGTGACGCGCAGCGACTGCCAGAAGTCGAAGTCGCCGAATGCGCGGGCGAAGTTGCCCAGCCCGCGCCACTTCATCGTGCTGATGCCGTTCCACTCGTACAGCGCCAGCACGAACGCGCCCAGCATCGGACCCGCCAGGAAGACCAGGAACCCGATCAACCACGGGGCCGCGAACACGTACGCGGAGATGATCTCCTGCCGCTTGATCGGGGTCACGCCGCCCGCCTGCGGCGCGCCCGCCGTCTGAACCGGCAGACCTGGCCGGGCATCGCGCAACTGCTCCTTGCGGAGCCGCCGCCGGCCCGGCCGGCCAGCCTGTGAACCTGCCGCAATGCTGCGGCCCTAGAAGCCCTCGTCGAGGAGCGACTGCACCTCGTCCTTGATCGTGGCCATCGCCTCTTCGGCGGTGACCTCGTTCTGCCAGATCAGCGCGAGCTGATCGTCGAGCAGGGTGCTGACGCGCCCGAAGTTGGGCACGATCGGCTGTGTTACCACCGCCTGCTTGAGGGCGTCCACGCGAATCCAGTTGTTGGGCGGCGCGCCGTCCGGCCCGGTGCGGAACTCATCCGAATTGGCGACGTGCTGCAGCGGCGGGTTGTTGAACCCGCTCGATATGCTGAAGAAACCCTGGCCCACGGGGCCGTTGATCAGGTTGATGAACTCCCAGCCGTGCTCCGGATTTTCGCTCGACGCCATCACCGCCAGCCGCCCGCCGTACAGCGGCGCCCAGCTTCCGGCCGGGCCCTGCGGCACGAACTGGATGTCCCAGGGATCCTGCATGTCGTAGATGGTCGGCATCTCGAAGGTGTGCAGCAGGTACATCGCCGCCGAGCCGTTCGCGAACATGCCGACCTGGCCGCCGAATGCCTCCTGCTCCGCCGGCGTCGGGTGCGCGCCGTGCTTGTAGATCAGATCCTGCATGAACTGCAGCGCCGCAAGGGTCTCCTCACTGTCGCCGGTGAAGGTCATGGTCTCGGTGTCGATCAGGGCGCCGCCCCACGCCGCCGGCATGGCGCCGGTAATGCCGAAGCGCCCGCGGTTGATACCGTTCACGCCCCATTGGTTGTCCGGCTCCGACAGCTTGATGGCCGCCTCCAGGAACTCGCCTTCCCAGGTCCAGTCCGCCGTGGGATGGGCCACCCCCGCTTCGTCGAACAGCCGCTTGTTGTAGGCCAGGATGGTGGTGCCGGTTCCCAGCGGCGCCTGGTACAGCGACTCGCCGCGGTCGTAGAAGCCGTCCGACGAGAGCATGGTGAACCAGCCTTCGTACAGGCCGCGCTGCGGGTCGAAGTAGCCGAGGTCGTCCATCTTGTCGGTCAGCTCCACCAGCAGGCCGTCCAGCTCCAGCGTCAGGAAGCTGTTGATGTTGATGACGTCCGGCGGCGTGCCGCCCGCGACCATCGCCAGCAGCTTGCTGCTGTAGTCGCCGCCCGGAATGTTGATCAGTTCGATGAAGACGTTGGGATTCGCCTCCTGGTAGGCGGCTGCGGAGTTCTCGAACGCCTCAGCCTTGACGGCGCCGCCCCAGAACGTGGTAACCAGCTTGACCGGCTCGTCGCTCTCGGGCGCGGCACTCTCGTCCTCGCCGGCGGCGGCCAGCGGCATCGCCGCCAGCAGACCGGCGGCCATCATCAATAACACGTGTCGATGCATCGTTGCTCCTTTACTCCTTGTCGAGCCCTCGCCGGGGCTCCTGATTGCTGCGCCCATTCTATGCATCCGCGCGCAGCGAGGCAATCACCGCACACGCACCTCAGATTCAGCTTGGTTGACTAAGTCTTGCAATCCGACCAATCGTGTCAAACATGACTACCGTGAACGTTCACGAGGCCAAGACTCAGCTTTCGCGGCTGCTCGACCGGGCGCACGCCGGCGAGGAAATCGTCATCGCCAAGGCAGGCACGCCGTACGCCCGGCTCGTGCCGCTGCAAGCACCTGCTCCGCGCACCCTCGGCCGCTATAGCGAACGCGACGGCCCGGTGCCCGATTCGTTCTTCGAGCCCCTCGATGACGCCGAGTTGGCTTCTTGGGAGGGTGGGTGATCGTCCTGCTCGACACGTGCGCCCTGCTGTGGGCGTGGGCGGAGCCGGAGAAGCTCAGCGGACGGCTCGAGGGCATTCTCCAGGACCCGCACAACCAGGTGTGGGTCAGCGCCGCCAGTGCGTGGGAGATCGCGACCAAGCATCGAATCGGCAAGTATCCCGCAGGCGGCCCCATCGTTGCGGAGTGGAGCGACCGGATCGCTCGCGACGGGTTCCGCCAGCTCGACGTGTCCTGCGCTCATGCATTGCGAGCCGGTTCCCTGCCCGGCGACCACCGCGATCCGTTCGACCGCATGATCGCCGCCCAGGGCATGATGGAAACGATCAGGGTGGCCACTCCCGACCCTGCCATCGCGACGCTCGGCGCCGACACGATCTGGTAGCCCGTCTACGAACGCAATTGCCTCAATTGCCTGCAAGCTTGACGTAGTTCCCGCGGCATGGTCTCATGCTTGGTGCCGCCCACGCTGTACACGCTGGGTCGGCAGTCATCCTCGTATTGCCCAGGAAAGGAGTTCTATGGTGCACTACTCAACATTCCGCAGGTTTCTGGCAGTCCTCTGTGGACTCGCCCTGACCGCCACCGCCCTGTGGGCCGGCGGCGAAGAAGAGGGAGGCGGCGCGGCCGCAGCCGCCGACAAGACGGTAATCCGTTTCGACTCCTGGATGTGGGGCGAGTCCGACTTCAAGGCTCCCGTGCAATCGGTGGTCGACGAATACATGCGGCTGAATCCCACAATCGACATCCGCATGGAAGCGAGCGGCTGGGCCGAGACCCGCAACAAGCTGATGACGCGCGCCGCGGCGGGCGATTCGGTAGACGTAATGATGCTGGACTCCGACTGGCCGTACCAGCTTGGCATCGCCGGCGCGTTGGCCGACCTCAACCAGTTGGCGCCGCAGGACTACCTGGCCGACAACTACCAGGCATCGCTGCAGACGAACACCGTGGACGGCAAACTGTTCGCGGTACCGAACGCGGTCAACTCGCACGGCTGGTGGACCAACCGCGGTCTGCTGGAGCGCAACGGACTCACCGTTCCCGTGACCTGGGACGACGTCTACGCCAACGCCGTCAAGCTCAAGGAAAACGACATCTACGGCATGCACAACTGGCAGATGTGCGGCGACAACCTCGGCATGGTGTTGTGGTCGTTCTGGAACTTCGGCGTATTCCCGATGAGTCCCGAAGCCCTCGCGAATGAGGAGACCGGGTTCGATTCTCCCGAACTTCACGCCATGTATGGCTTCATGCGGAAGATGGCCGAGATCGACGCGTTTGCGGCGACCTGCGGCGATGGCCGCCAGGCCCTGTACTTCGAAGAGGTCCCCTACCTGACCGACTCCGGGAACACGCTGCCGCTCGGGCGCAACACCAACCCCGACCTGCTCGGCGGCGACAAGATCTTCGACGTGTTCTCGGTGGAGCGGTTCCCGGTCGTGGAAGCAGGCATGGATCCGGTCATCCCGGTGATCGACCATACGCTGGCGATCTGGGCGGGCAGCCAGGTCAAGGAAGAGTCCTGGGCACTGGTGCAGTACTTTGCCGGCAGCGAGTATGCCGCCGAGAACTACGTCAAGATGACCGGCTCGATCGTGCCGCCCCAGACGTTGGCTCAGAAGCGTTTGGACAACGAGTACAATAATGACATCCATCGCGGGTTCCTGGAGAATTCCTATCCGTTCCTGCAGGTGATGCCGTACAATCCCAACTGGCACGCAACCGGGAAGCTCATAATCGACTCCTGGCAGGCGTCGGTGCTGACCGATGAGCCCATTGAGGACATCATCAAGACTGCCGAGAAGGGTCTGCAGTCGGTCCTGTTCTAATCGTTCCGGCATGTGTCGTGTGGGAGGGGGCCTTGCCGCCCTCTCCCGCCAAAAACTTCTCGGCAGTGAATTGATCGAAGATGGTTACTCCTGCAATCAAGTTCACCAATCTGTCCCTGGAGCAGCGCCGCAAGTGGTTTGGCCTGTTTATCTCTCTGCCCGCGGTCGTCACCATCTTCTCCACAATCTTCTACCCGCTCATGCTCGGCATCGTGAGCAGTTTCCAGCAGGTGCGGTTGACCCAACTCAGTGACACCCCGTGGATCGGGTTCGACAATTATGTGAAGCTGTTCAACGACCGGTACTTCTGGAACGCGCTGAAGAACACGGCCATCTTTACCACCGTGTGGACGTTCGGAGCCGCGCTGATCGGCCTCCTCGCAGCGGTCCTGCTGAACCGGGAGAATCGCAGCAACCGGTTCATCGCAGGGATGCTGCTGATCCCGTGGATTCTGCCGCCGGTCGCGGTCGCGTTCATATTCCGCACCATGGCATCGTCGCGCAACGGCATCATCAACGAAGTCCTCCTGAACTTCGGACTCATAACGAGAGCGTTGAAGTTCTTCGAGAGCCCGGACATGGTGGGGGCGTCGGTGATCGGCGCCACCATGTGGATTGCGTTTCCGTTTTTCATGGCGATGTTGCTCGCCGGTCTGAAGACCATTCCCCAGGATATCATCGAAGCGTCCACCATCGACGGCGCCAACGCGTGGCAGAGGTTCCTCTACATCACGCTGCCGTCGCTCAAGGGCGTCATCGTGATTTCGACCACGCTGTCGGTGGTATGGGGGTTCAATTTCTTCGACCTGATCTACACGGTGTCGAAGGGAGGGCCGCTCTCCAGGTCGGAGACGTTCGTGATTCTTGCTCAGCGCATGGCCTTCGACCAGGCCGACGTGGGCTATACCGCCGCCCTCGGCGTGGTATGGCTCTTGCTGCTGCTGGTGGCTTCGTACACCTATCTCAGACAGATGAAGGTAATGTCGTGACAGACAGCGATTCGGTACTGCCCCGGCAGGGCCTGTTGACGAGACTGCGGCCGACACATGCGGGGCCAGTCCAGTCCACTAATGTGGTGGCGCCGATCGTCAGGGCGCTGATCCTGCTGGTGCTGATCGTGGTCGCGATGTTCCCGGTGTTCTGGTACATATCGCTGTCGCTGCGGCCCAATCCGGAGACGTTGGGCAAACATCCGACGCTGCTGCCGGTAACCTGGACGCTGGACAACTACCTGATGATATTCGGCATCAACCTGGATACCGACCGCACCCAGACACTGCCGTTCAAGACGCTGGCGAGTTACATCAGGAACGGGATCATCATTACCGGCTCGGTGACGGTGCTGGCCGGCGTATTCGCAATATTGGCGGGCTACGCCTTTTCCCGATTCGAGTTTCCCGGCAAGAAGGTATTGCTGATTACCATTCTGAACACGCAGATGTTCCCCTACATTGCGATCATCGTGCCCATCTACATGGTGTATCGGACGCTTGGCCTGGTCAACACCCACCTCGGTCTGATCCTCGCCGAGATGGGCTTGGTGTTGCCGTTTTCGATCTGGATGATGAAGGGATTCTGCGATACCGTGGACCGCGACCTGGAGGACGCGGCGTTCATCGAAGGCGCCACCAGTTTCCGGGTAATCTGGAGCATCGTGGTGCCGTTGATTGGTCCCGGCATCGCGGCCGTCTCCATTTTCTGCTTCCTGGCATCCTGGAACCACATGTTGTACGTGCTGCTGCTCGCCACCGACACCAGCACGATCACGGTGCCGTACGGCATCATGACCAGCTACGCCGGCGTATTCCAGTACACGTACGGGCTGCTGGCGGCCGGCATCGTGTTTACCACCGCACCCATCGTGCTGCTGTTCCTGTGGCTGCAGAAATACTATGTCTCCGGAATCACGGCCGGCGCGATCAAGGGCTGAACGCCGAGCGGTGAGCACGGACCGATGACGGCGCGCTGGAGGCGACTGGCCGTCGCGGCAGCATTGCTGGCAGCGGCCGTCAGCGTGCAGTCGCAAGAGCAGACGTCGTCCGTGGCCCGCTTGTGGAACGAGGCACTGCTGGACGCGATCCGGAACGACTATGCACGTCCGACCGTGCATGCGCGCAACCTGTTCCACGCGGCGATTGCCATGTACGACGCATGGGCGGCGTTCGACGACACGGCGACCCCCTATCTGCTTGGCAGCACCGTCGGCGGGCTCGCCTGTCCGTTCGACGGCATGGACCCGCCGGCAGACGTGCGGGCGGCGCGGGAAGAGGCGATCGGCTACGCCATGTACCGCATTATCAGGGAGCGCTTCCGGGTGTCGCCGGGCGCGCGCAAGACACTGGCCCGCATCAATGCGCTGCTCGCTGCGCAGGGCCATGACCCGTCGTTCACGTCCACCGACTATGCGACCGGCTCGGCCGCCGCCCTCGGCAACCACATCGCCCGCTGCCTGCTCGAATTCGGCCTGCAGGACGGCTCCAACGAGTGGGACGGCTATGCAAACCGCTACTACCGGCCGGCCAATCCGCCGCTGAATCTCCTGCAGCCGGGCAACCCGGCGCTGATCGACCCCAACCGCTGGCAGCCGTTGACCCTGGAGGTGTACATCGACCAGGCCGGCAACGAATTCCCCGGCGCCACGCCGCCGTTCATCAGCCCCGAATGGGGCGAGGTTACCCCGTTCGCGCTGTCCGACGCCGACCTTACCATCCGTGAGCGGGACGGCTACCGGTACCGGGTGTATCACGACCCCGGCGCCCCGCCCTACCTGGACCCCGGCGGCCGCTACCGGCAATCCGCGGCCTACCAGTGGGGCTTCGTGCTGGTGTCGATCTGGTCCTCCCACCTGGATCCGGCGGACGGCGTGCTGTGGGACATTTCACCGGCGTCGATCGGCAACCTCCCCTCGCTGCCGCGCCGTGTCGAGGCCTATCCGGCCTTTTTCGATCTGTTTGCAGGCGGCGACCCCGGCCGCGGACACGAGACGAACCCGCACACCGGCCGGCCGTACCTCCCCCAGTGGGTTCCCCGCGCCGACTACGCGCGCGTGCTGGCCGAATTCTGGGCCGACGGCCCCGACTCGGAGACGCCGCCCGGCCACTGGTTCACGATCCTGAACTATGTCAACGACCACCCCGCCTTGAAGAAGCGGTTCCGCGGCCAGGGCCCGGAGCTGAGCGGCCTGGAATGGGACGTGAAGACCTACTTCGCCCTGGGAGGCGCCGTGCACGATGCCGCCATCGCCGCCTGGGGCCTCAAGGGGTGGTACGACTACATTCGCCCCATTTCCGCCATCCGCGGCATGGCGGAGCGCGGCCAGAGTACCGACCCGGCCCTGCCGCGTTACGATCCGGCCGGGATCCCCCTGGTAGACGGCTTCGTCGAACTCGTTCGAGCGGGCGATGCACTGGCCGGCGCGCAGGCGGAGCATGTCGGCAAGGTGAAGCTGTATGCCTGGCGCGGACCGGGCGCCATCGAGCGGCCGGAATCCGACGTGGCAGGCGTCGGCTGGATCCTGGCCGAGAACTGGTGGCCTTACCAGCGGCCGTCGTTCGTCACCCCGCCGTTCGCCGGCTACGTGTCAGGACACTCGACCTACTCCCGCGCCGGCGCCGAAGTGCTGACCCTCGCGACCGGAGACGCGTTCTTCCCCGGCGGAATCGGAGAGTTCCCGGCCCCGAAAAACGAGTTCCTGGTGTTCGAGGATGGCCCGAGCGTTGATCTGACGCTGCAGTGGGCCACCTACCGGGACGCCGCCGACCAGTGCAGCCTGTCCCGCATCTGGGGCGGCATCCACCCTCCCGCCGACGACATCCCTGGACGCCTGATCGGAGAGCAGGTCGGCATCGCCGCCTTTCACCTTGCCGAACGGTACTTCACCGGGAATACCGAATAATCGGTCAGGGGGCGGCGGATTCCGGGGCGGCCGGGCGCCGAATCTCCAGCAGGGAACCGACCGGGGGATTGTCGATGCGGGAGGCGGCGCCATCGGGCCAGATCACCTCCAGACGCTGCACGTCGCTGCCGGTGGCATCGCCGAGGCCGAAATGGACGCGGGCCGGCAGGCTGGACAGGTAGCCGCTGCTGGCGCGCATCTCGCGAACGTAACGCCCATCGGAGGTGTGCAGCCGTAGCAGAGCGCCGATGGCGCGGCTGTTGAGCGAGCCCTCCCAGTGCAGCTCCACTTGCAGCGCCGCGCCGCCGCACAGCCGGTTCTCGAACAGCACCGACGGCTCTGCAAAGTTGTTCACCACGACATCCAGGTCGCCGTCATTGTCCAGGTCCGCGAAACTCATGCCGCGCCCGCCCTCGGTGGCCCCGAGGCCCCACTCCGGCGCCGGCGTGAAGTGCCCGGTGCCGTCGTTACGCAACGCCTGGTTCTCCTCGACCAGCTCATCTCCCGGCAAGTCGCCGAACAGGCCCTCGTTGATCATGCCGTTGACCACGTACAGGTCGAGCGCGCCGTCGTTGTCCAGGTCGCCAAACTGCACCGACCAGCTCCAACCGGTGGCGTCCACGCCGCGCGCGCCGCCTTCGTCCACAAACACCGGCGGGTCGCCGCGGCGAAACTGCAGCGTGTTGGCGACGAACTGCACGCCGTCGTCGGCCTGCATCGAGCCCTTTCCCTCCAGCGGCGGGGTCCAGACCGGGTCTTCCTGGTACGGCTTCATGTCGATGCCGATAATCTCGAAGCGGCCGTCGTTGTCGGCGTCGCCCTCGGCGAAGCCCATGGTGTTGGCGGTGGTGCGCTCGAACGGCGCGGCGTCGATCCAACCCTCCGGTTTGTTGAGAAACGCCTCGTCCGGGGTGGCGAAGTCATTGCCGACCAGGATGTCGCGCCGCCCGTCGCCGTCCAGGTCGGTGAGCAGGACCGCCAGCGCCTGGGCATGCGAGACCAGGAGGTCCGGCTTCAGCGCGCCGCCCTCGTTGGTGAACAGGAACACGCCGCCGCCGGACGGCGTGCCGAAGCCGCGCGCCATCAGTTCGGCGTTGTAGGATGCCCCCACCATGTCCAGATCGGTGTCGCCGTCCAGGTCGGCCCAGGCGATCGAATAGGGGTTGTACCGTCCGACGAACTGCCGCGGCGGAACCTGCCGGAGGGCGGGCTCCGCGCGACCGGCATCAAGGCGCCACAGCGAAGGCCGGTTGCCGGCGTGGGTAAACACCAGGTCGAGCCGGCCGTCGCCGTCCACGTCCACCGCGTTGACCGCGCGGCTGCCGTCCACGTCCAGGGCCTCCTTGCGAAACTGCAGGCCGCCCTGGTTCCAGAGCACGGCCGGCGGCGCGTGCATGCCCGCCAGCGCGATGTCGATGCGGCTGTCGCCGTCGAGATCGGCCAGCGCAACGCCCGCCCCGTTGGCCACGAAAAACACCAACTCTTCCTGGTTGCTGCGGGTGATATGGGGCAGCGGGTGTGCAACGAACGCGCCCGTGCACGCGCCGGCGCTCGGTGCAAACGGCTGAGCCGAAACGTCCACCGGCACCACCGGCGCCTGCGCATACCCGCCGGCACACGCAACCAGCAAGACCGCCGCCCGAGCCACAGCCGCGATGAAGGGTTCGCAGATTCTCTCGACGACTCTCTCGACCGTGCACGGACCGACAGGGGCCGCTTGTGCGGTGCGCACTACCGGCAAGCCACGGCCTGCCGGCGTTGGTATCCCGGACACGTCCACCGTAACAGGTTCGACCTACGCATCAGACCGTTTCCTTATCACCCTCGCCACAACAGCGCATCGACGCGGCACGGTATTCCTTGGGAGCTTGGGGCTACATCCCCCAGACCGTGACCGGCACGCCAGCTTCCGACGGCGTGCGGCGGAATATCTTTTCCGCCCAGGGGCGGTCCGGCGTGCGGTCGAATACGATCAGGTGTCCTGCCTCCGCCCCGCAACGGTCCATGTAGCCGCGGGTCTGCTCCACCCCCTCGGCGATGGTCCGCTCCAATCCCTTGCGCAGCACCTTGCACTCCACCACGAAGCGGCACTCGCCCCCGCCCTGCGGCCACACGATCAGCAGGTCGGTACGCCCGCGCCCGAGCGCATACTCCCGCTCGATGCGCCCGCCGCCGTTCACCACCCGCTGCAGGTGCGCCTGCAGCAGCAACTGCGGGCCGGCCTCATGGTATTGCTCGAAGCGCTGCACCCAGTGCTCGGAGTGCTCGCGGAAGAACTCCTGAAACGCCGCGAGCAGCCCCTCGACATCCAGCCCTTCGTCCGCGTCCAGGTACCACGCCATTTGCTGCGGCAGCGTCTCCTGCACCGCGTAGTTCAGATGCCGCGGCACCACTTCCGCGTAGATCGGGTTGGTGATGCGCGGCGGGCCGCCGTCCGCCTGCGCCACCAGCCCCAGGTCGCGCACGTAGGCCAAGTCCTCGTCCGAGCACGCGGATCTCCGCCGCACCGGTCAGAATCGGCTCCACCACGCGCCGCACGCGCTCCTCGCGCAACTTGTGCGCCAGGTCGTCGATGTGCGTGTCGCGGCGCAGGATCAGCCGCTCCTGCGCCGCCAGAATCGCGTCCGCCGTGATCGGGCGCGCGCGGTTACGCCCCGGCTCATGACGGAAGCAGGCGTCGTAGCACAGCGCGTTCACCAGCCACGGCTGGCCGGCGGTGCGCGTGCGAATCAACGCCTTCGCCGCCTCCGTGAACGCCTGCCCGGTCGCGTCGGTGTGCTGCGTCAACAGGGCCCGTGTCTCCCGCTCCGAGAAGTCGCCCAGCCGCAGCGATTCCGACTTGATGTTGAACGCGCTGCCGCCGAGCACCAGCCGGTCCTCGGCGGTCGAGTGGATGCAGTAGTCGCGCACGTCCCGCACGCCGCACAGGATGATGCTGTGCGGGAAGCGCGCCGGGCGGTCGACGTAGCCAGTACGCAACTGCCGCAGCACCGCCAGCAAGGTGTCCCCTACCAACGCGTCGATTTCATCGATCAGCAGCACCAGTGGCCGCGGATCGGCCATACACCAGCGCAGCAGCGCATGACGCAACGCTTGCCCCGGCCCGACGCGCTCCAGTAGCGCCGGCCAAAGGTCCTCAAGGGTGTCGTCGCCCAGTGTCACGCTCGCCTGGAGGACCAATTCGGCAAGCACGGTGCGCATGCCCTCCGCCACGTTCTCGCGCATCGCCTGGCCACCCTCGACGTTGGCGTACAGGCAGCGGAAATCGCCGGCCGCGCCGCCGTTCAGCAGATCCCGCAGCGCCAACAGCGCCGAGGTCTTGCCGGTCTGCCGCGGCGCGTGCAGCACGAAGTACTTCTTGTCCCGGATCAATCCGAGCACCGCGTCGAGATCGATCCGTTCCAGCGGCGGGATGCAGTAGTGGTCCGCGGCCACAACGGGCCCCTCCGTGTTGAACTTGCGCACGGTCGCCATCGTCGCAGAGTACGGCTCGGCTGTCATCCTGGCCATCAACGCCATTAACCCGCTACCCGGAGCCCCCACCGAGCGAGCTGCATCTCTCGTCCTCGTGGGTCACGCGGCCTTGGTCGTCCACCAACCGCGACCGCCAGCGGTCGTGAGCCGGGTGATGCTTCTGATAGCAGATCAACTGCGTGCCCGCGTCGCACACACGGGCGGGCCGGTGGGCCGGAAGCGACGCTGCGCCTCCGGCCTCACCCGAGCAAAACGACTACTGGAAGTCGTCGTAGGTCTTCTGCATTACCTCCAGGTAGTGGGCCAGGCGCAGGCCTTCGAAGCCCTGCACGTAGGAGTCCCACTCGGTCTCGATGTCGCGCTGGCCGGTGATGAACGCCACGGTGTTCTGCTCCACGTAGTTCTGGATCTCCACCTGCAACTGCGCGGTCAGTTGCGCGTCCTCCGGCGAGAAGTACATCGACGCCGGCACCACCTCGGCGGGCACGTGGTCGATGTACTTGTCCGACTCCACCACCAGGAAGCGCTCGTAGCCCAGGCGCGTCATGATGTCCTGGCTGGCGGCCCAACTGTTGAACAGGGCCTTGTGCCAGAACCGGAACTCGGTGTGCCACTTGTAGTTGGTCACCTCGCTCATGGGCGGCGGCGGCAGCTTGATGTAGACGGCGGGCTCGCCGTCGAGACCGCGGTCGTCCGGGCCGGCCCAGTCCCAGTAGAAGCCTTCCGACTCCGGCCCGCGCAGCCCGGACCCCATCTCCAGGGTGCCCTCGGTGGTGTAGAACCAGTTGGCCAGTTCCATGGCGCGCTGCTGCACCTCTTCGCTCGCCTTGTTGGTGATGGCGAAGCGGCCGAAGTTGGGCATGTAGGGCCGGTAGGCGGTCAACTGCACGCCGCCCGGGCCGCGCAGCGGCGGCACCACGCGGTACTGCTGCCAGATGCCCTCCTCCTGCGCCCCCATCAGGGCGTGGCCGGCGGCGTAGGCGCCGACGATCAGGTCGTCCGGCCGGTTGGCCAGCGCGCGCAGGGTATCGCCCGAATTGGTGAACGCCTCGCTGTCGATCAGGCCGCTGGTGTACAGGCGGTTGATCCAGCGCAGGCCGTCGCGCCACTCCGGCTTGTCGGGCGTGAAGATGATGGTGCCGTTGTCGGCGGTCAGGAAGCGCTGCCCGTCGGTGTATATGAATGCCGACATCAGGAAGTCCTGCACGTCGGCGGACCAGGTGTTGACCGCGCCGGTCAGCGGAATCTCGTCCTGCTTGCCGTTGCCGTTGGGATCGTTGTCCCGAAACGCCGTCAGCACCGCCTCGTATTCGTCGGTGGTGCCGGGCATGTCCAGACCCAGCTTGTCCAGCCAGGTGGTGTTGATCCAGTGCTTCTGATTCACGCTGCAGTGATAGCACTCCTCCACCGCCGGGATGCTGTAGATGTTGCCGTCCGGCGTCACCATCCACTTCTGCAGCACCGGCAGAATCTCCCACGCCTTCTCGATGTCCGGCCCGTGGTTGGCGATCAGGTCGTTGAGCGGAATCAGCACCCCCTGGGCGCCGTATTTCATCTGGTCGGCCGGGCTGAACTGGCCGTCGAAGAATATGTCGGGATAGGTACCGCTCGCGAGCAGCAGGTTCTGCTTCTCCAGGCGCGCCTCGCCCGGCACGACTGTGAGATCGAAGCTGACGTCGAACTTCTCCTGCAGGTAGTCGGTATACCGGTTCTCACCCGGAGCCATCGACTGCTGCCGCTCTCCCAGGGTGATGAACATACTCATCACCAGCGGGGCGTCCCCGGCCGCCCCGGCCTCCCCTTCCGCGCCGGCCGCCGCGTATGCGGCCGCGACAAGGAACAGTGTCAACGAAATACACGAGATCTTTCTCATCGTGTCACCTCCAAAGGTGAATTGCACCGGCCATCACGGCCGATGCCCGTAAGCCCCTGATGCCCGCCTCGATGCGGACCTCAGCCCTTGAGAGAACCGATCATTATTCCTTTTATGAAGTACCGTTGCACGAACGGATACAGCGCCAGCACCGGGGCGCTTGCCACCACGATGAGGGAGAACTTCATCAGGTCGGCGAGCCCCTGGCGCATCAACTCTTCGCTTACCTCGACCGCCATTTCCTGGGTCTGATTCAGAATCAGGATGTTGCGCAGCACGATCTGCAGCGGATACAACCGCTCGCTGCTCAGGAACATCAGCGCGTGGAAGTAGCGGTTCCAATGCGCAACCGCGTACATCAGCGTGAGCACCGCGACGATCGGCTTGGACAGCGGCAGCACCACCGCCCACACGAAGTAGGTGTCGCGGCAGCCGTCGATCGACGCCGCCTCCGCCAGCTCGTCGGGAATGGAAGTCTGGAAGTAGGTGCGGGCGATGATCACGAACCACACCACCAGCGCCTCCGGCAGCAGCATCGCCCAGCGCGTGTTCATCAGGCCGAGCTTGAGCACCACCAGGTAGAGCGGGATCAGTCCGCCGCTGAACAGCATCGTGAACACCAGGGTCATCATCAGGAAGTTGCGCCCGAAGAAGTCCGAGCGCGACAGCGGAAACGCGATGCACACCGTCAGCACCACGTTGATGATGGTGCCGAAGAAGGTGTAGACGGCGCTGTTGGCGTAGCCGATCAACACCGACCGGTGCTCGAACACCGCCTGGTAGCCGAGCAGCGAGGGTTCGACCGGCAGCAGCCACACCCGGCCGCCGATCACCGCGCTGGTGGAGCTGAATGACGCGCTCACGATGAAGATGAGCGGGTACAGCACCGAGATCAGCACGAAGGTCAGGAAGATCACGACCAGCGTCAGGAACACGCGATCGACGCGCGACTCCCGGATTCTCATGCGCCGGCGCGGCAACGCGCGGCCCGTCTGCTCGACCGTTCCTACCATAAGCTGTTGCTCGAAATGCGCCTGGCCGCGGCGTTCACGCCAACGAGCAGGATGAAGTTTATGACCGAGTTGAACAGCCCGACCGCGGACGCGAAGCTGAAACTGGCGTTGATGATCCCGATCTTGTAGACGTAGGTCTGGATGATCTCCGACGCCGAAATGTTCACCGGGTTCTGCAGCAGGTAGATCTTCTCGAAGCCCACCTCCATGATCTCGCCGAACTCCAGGATGAGCAGAATCACCATCACCGGCATGATGCCGGGAATGTCCACGTGGATGATCTTCTGCAGACGCGACGCCCCGTCGATGCGCGCCGCCTCGTACAGCTCGGGATTGATGGCCGCGAGCGCGGCCATGTAGATAATGGCGCCGTAGCCGGCGTGCTGCCAGATGTCGGAGAGGGCGTACACGAACTTGAAGTGGCTGGCCACCGCCAGGTAGTTGACCGGCTGCACTCCCGCCGCCCGCATCAGCACGCCGAACAGGCCGAGCCGCGGGTTTAGGAACAGGATGATCATCGACGCCATCACCACCGTGGAGATGAAGTGCGGCGCGTAGGTGACCATCTGCACCGAGCGCTTGAAGGAGCGTTGGCTGATCTCGTTGAGCGCCAGCGCCAGGATGATCGGCGCCGGGAAGCCGAGCAGCAGCCGGGTGAGGCTGATGGAGAAGGTGTTCTCGATCAGCCGCCTGAAGCTCGGCGACTCGAAGAAGCGCGTGAACTCGCGCAATCCCACCCACGGGCTGCCCCACATGCCCTCGATAACGTTGAAGTCCCGGAACGCGATCTGGGCGCCCACCATGGGCACGTACTTGAAGATGACGATGTACGCCATAGGCACCAGCACCAGCAGGTAGTACTCCCAGTGCTTGAGGATGCGCCTGCCGACTTTCGTCGCACTGCGCCTGCGCGCGGATGTGACAGCTTGGACGTCAGTCGGCATCGTAACGAACAGTGCTAACCGATCCGCCACCCCCTGTCAAACACGACTGCGCCCCGGGCGTCACCGCGCAGACTCACCACGACTACTCGTCCAGAATCTCGCCATTCCATAGGGCAGCCAGGAATTCTCGCACCGGGAGCAGTTCGATGCCATCGACGATCCGCGGCGCCGACTCGCCACACACGACAATGCGCCTGCGCAGCGGCGCTTCCTCGGCCAGCCGCCGCAGCCCGGTCAGGTCGCGCGGAATGACGGAGCCGCTGGCCTTCACCTCAATCGCCACGCTGTCGCCGACCACGAAGTCGACCTCCGAACCGTCGGCCGTACGCCAGAACGTGAGTGGACGGGTGTCACGGGTGTAACCGAGCCGGGCGCTCAACTCGCAATAGACGAGGTGCTCAAGAGCGCGTCCGAATGCGGCGCTTCCCGCCTCGATTCGCGTGATCCCGGCCAGGACGTTGGCGACCCCAACGTCAAACAGGTAGAACTTGGCGTGCGACACCGGTTTGCGGCTCGCCCGCTTCGGGGTAAATGGCCTGACCAGCTCGCCCACCAGCGTGTCATCCAGCACCTGGAAGTACTCGCGGACCGTGCGCGCGGGCACGGCGGCATCGGACGCCAGCCGCTCGAATACCACCTGCTGGCCGCAGCCGAGCGCCGCGGCGGTCAGAAAACGCGAGAACCGCTCCACCCCGCGCACCAATCCCTCTGCCTGGATTTCCAGTTGCAGGTAGCTGCCGCAATAGGCACGCAGGTCCTCGACCGGGTCGTCGGAATAGTAGATGGATGGGACGCCGCCCACATTGATGGCCCGCATCAGGTCCCAGTCCGGCACTTCAGCCGAAACGAACGGGAACAGGCGGCGTATGCGGGCGCGGCCGCCGAGCAGGTTGACTCCGCCTCGGCGCAGCTTGGCGGGGCTGCTGGCAGCCAGTACGAATTGCAGTCCCCGTGATTCGATAAGATCGTGCACCTCATCGAGCAGACTGGGCAGCTTCTGAATCTCGTCGATGATTACCGGTGCCCGCGATCGAGCGACCGCGGCCAGCTCCTGCCGCAGCCGCCCCGGCTCACGGGAGAGCCGGAGGAACACCTCGCCGCGGAGCAGATTGAACTCCGGAGCATGCGGAAAGAGCGCCTTCAGGTACGTTGTCTTGCCGGTCTGCCGGGGGCCGAACAGGAATACGGACCGGTCACGAAGATCGGATGCCAGATCAAGACGACGAGGTACGGTCGGCCCGGTCATATCCCGATCTTACTCCCACCTCTCGGAATATCGCAACTGTTCTGCGGGAAATAGATACTTGTCGGCAATGCACTTGCGGATATTGCAGCGCTGTTGGTCTGGCTGCTCGATCGCTAAATCTCGGCTTCGAAGTCGATGATTGCGCGGATTACCTCGCCGGCCTTCATCGCCTCGAAGCCCTCGTTGATCTGCTCCAGGCGGATGCGCTGGGAGATCCAATCGTCCAGGTGCAGGCGGCCCTGCAGGTACAGCTCGATGAGGCGCGGCATGTCGACGCGAAAGCGGTTGGAGCCCATGGAGCAACCCTGCAGCTTGCGCTCGCCGAGCAGGGCATACCCGAGCAGTTCGACTTTCTCGCCGACCGGTATCAGGCCCACGATGGTGGCGGTGCCGCCGACCGCGAGCATCTGAAACGCCTGCTCGGCAGCCGATTTCAGGCCGATGCACTCGAGTGCGTGGTGGACCCCGCCGCTGGTCATTTCGATGATCCGCTCGACCGGGTCGCCGTCGGCCGGGTTTACCAGGTCGGTCGCTCCGAGCCTGGTGGCGGTCTGCAGCTTGGCCGGGTTGGTGTCGACCGCGATGATGCGCCCCGCGCCGGCGATCCAGGCGCCGTTGACCGCCGCCATGCCGACGCCGCCGCAACCGATCACCGCCACCGTCTCGCCCGGCCGCACATTGGCCGTGTTCACCGCGGCGCCGAAGCCGGTCATCACTCCGCATCCGATCAGCGCAGCGCGGTCGAACGGCATGTCGTCGCGTATCTTCACAATCGCGTTCTCGTGCACCAGCATCTGCTCCGCGAACGAAGACAGGTTGGAAAACGTGTGCAGCCGTCCCGGCTTGTCCCACTCCAGGCGATCCGACTTGCCGGGCTCCAGCTTCACGTCGGTGTTGATGCACAGCGCCGGGCGCCCGGAGGTGCAGTTCTCGCAGATGCCGCAGAACACCGACAGGCAGGTAATGACGCGGTCGCCGGGCTTCACGTAGGTCACCTCGGAGCCCACCTGCTCGACCACCGCCGACGACTCGTGTCCGAGCACGGCAGGCAGAGGCCACTGGTACAGCCCCTCCATGAAGTGCAGATCGGAGTGGCACAGGCCCGCCACCGCGGTGCGCAGCAGCACCTCGCGCGCAGCCGGCTTGCGGACGCGAATCTCCTCGATCACGAGCGGCTGGTGCGCCTCGTACAGAACGGCAGCTTTCATGGGGCAGCACAATACACCCGCCAGCCGGCATGCGGATATAGTGTCGGCGTCATGCCAGTGACCACCGTGGCCACGTGCATCATTCCAGACAACGCCGAGCAACTGCTCGAAGATCGCGGCTACTTCGTGATCCGGAATGTCCTCGGTCAGGAAGCCGTCCAATCGGTGCGCACGGAAATAGACCGCATCATCGCGGTTGAAGATGGATTTCAGTTGGACAGGAACCGTGTCGACGGCACCGTGCGCGGCGGCGCCGCCGGGGTGCGCGCCGTGCGTGACCGCTTCTTCCGGAGCGCGGCGCTGTGGGAACACTGGTTCACCGCCGAGCACGTGGTGGAGGTGCAGCGCCGGTTCGTGGGCGAGAACGTGCGGCTTCAGGGTACGTCGTTCTTTGCCAAGGCGGCGGGGATCGGCGAGCCCACGCCGTGGCACCAGGACATCTGGCTGTGGGCGCGCGATCCGGTTGACCCCACCCGCCGGTACAAGCTGCGGCACGGCAGCTGCTGGATTGCCCTGGAGCCGGTCGACCTGTCCAACGGCTGTCTCCGCCTGGTCCCGGGCAGCCACAAGGGCGCGATCGTCGAGCACGTGCAGTACGACGACTCGGTGCATCCCGAGATACCGCGAGAGCTGGCCGGCGGCGCCGCCGCGGTTGCCGTCCCCCTCGATACCGGCGACGCCGTGTTCTGGCATCCGAAGATGTGGCACATGAGCCCGCCGAATACGTCCGATCGGACGCGGTGGGGCGGCGTCATCGTGTCCATCCCCGACAACATGGCCGAGGGCGCCGGGCAGACCGACCGGCCGTACCTGCTCAAGGACGGCAAGGTGTGCGCCCGGCCGCAACTTGGGTGACGCGCGACGAACAGCGCTAAGAGCGCACAGCGCTCAGGGAAGAAGCTCCCCCGGACAGACTCGAACTGCCGACATGGTGGTTAACAGCCACCCGCTCTACCAACTGAGCTACAGGGGATTGACGGCCACGGCGTGCGTAGCCCGCAGCTCATATTAGTAACCGAATCTGCCGAAGCTGTCAATATCGGACTCCGTGGGAGGGGGCCGTCTTGAAGCGCCAGCGCGAACAGCGCCGTTGCAAGAGGTGGAGGACCAGATGAATACGTTACCCGTCGGCACCGATCCGTTTCGCTGCGTTGCCCTGCAGTACCTGGTGATCGCATTTTCGCGGCTCCGGGTGCGCGAAGAGGCGCTGCGCTGCCTCGATGACCTGCTGTCTTACTTGTCCGCGGACCCGGAGGCGGCTCTGCCCGAGGGCGGCACCTGCGGCGAACTGGCGCTGGATTACCTGCACAACCTGCAAATCGCCGGACGGCACGCCGAGTACGACTTCCGCTGGCTGCACGGCGACCGCCAGCTGCAGCACCTGCTCGAGCACTACCGGGTCATGCTGGAACCGGAGGCGCCGCCGCACGTGCCCATGAGCGTGCCTGCGCACGCACGCTGATCGCCGCGTCGCCCGGCGCAGCGGCTTGAACGTTCCCGGATCTGACGTATATTGACCGCCATGAAGCTGGGCATGTTCATGATGCCGCTGCATCCGCCGGCCAAGGACCGCACCGCGTGCTTCGACGAAGACATCGAGCAGGTGGTGCGGGCCGAGGCGCTCGGCTTCACCGAGGCGTGGATCGGGCAGCACCACTCGGTGGCGTGGGAGCCAATCCCGTCCAACGACCTGTTCATTGCCAACCTGCTGCCGCGCACCTCCACCATCCGCCTCGGCACCGGCGTGTCGATCCTCCCCCATCATCACCCGGTCAACGTCGCGGTACGGCTGGCGTTTCTGGACCATCTGTCGCGCGGGCGCATCAACGTCGGCTTCGGGCAGAGCGGCGTGCCGACCGACTGGGAATTGTTCGACCTGCCCGATCCCGGCACCCAGGGGCTGATGACCCTGGAGGGGATGGACCTGGTCATGAAGCTGTGGCAGAGCGAGGCGCCGTTTGATTTTCGCGGGCGGTTCTGGCACGTGCGGGCGGACGAGCCCGACCGCGAGTTGGGCGTCGGGGTGATGCTCAAGCCGTACCAGCAGCCGCATCCTCCCATCGCCATGAGTGTGATCAAGGCGGGCTCGCGGGCGGCACACACCGCCGGCGAGCGCGGCTTCATACCGATCAGCACCAACCTGGTGCCCGACTCGACGCTCGCCTCGCACTGGGAAACTTACTGCGCCGGCGCCGCCGCTGCCGGGCGCCCGCTGCCCGACCGCGGCGTGTGGCGGGTGGCGCGCAGCATGTTCGTGGCGGACAGCGACGCCGAGGCGTGGGACCACGCGCGCGGCGGTTCCTTCGCCGCCTCGCTCGACTACCTGATCAAGATTCTCACCGCCGGGGGTGTGCTGCAGGTGATGAAGGAGCACCCCGATCAACCGGACGCGGAGATCACCGTGGAATACGCGCTCAGCAGGCTCTGTATCATCGGCAGCGCGGCCACCTGCAGCGAGCGCCTGCGCGCCCTGCAGGAGGTCACCGGCGGCTTCGGCACCCTGCTGATGATTGCCCACGACTGGGACGACCGCGCGCGCTGGATCCGCTCCCTGGAACTGCTGGCACGCACCGTCGTGCCGGCGGTGCCGGCGCATGGCGATTGACCGCGACGCTCAGCGCCGCATCATGGGACACTTCGCCACCGGCGTCACGGTGATCACCACCGGCGACCGCTCGGGGGTGGAGTGGGGCATGACCGCCAACTCCGTCACCTCGCTGTCGCTCGATCCGCCGCTGGTGTTGTTCGCCATCGATCTGCGCAACCGGATGGTCGAGCAGCTCGCTGCCACGCCGGCGTTCGCCATCAACATCCTGCGCGCCGACCAGGAGGCGATATCGCAACGGTTCGCCGCCCCCGGCCCCAAGGATTTCGCCGGCATCGAGATCGACTTCGGCGTCAGCGGCGCGCCGATTTTCGCCGATTGCCTCGGGTTCCTGGACTGCGAGGTGCACCAGCGGCTGCCGGGCGGAGACCACGAGATCGTGGTCGGCAAGGCGGTCGGCGGCGCCCTGAGCGGCGGCAAACCGCTGCTGTTCTACGGCGGCGGCTACAACCGCATCGCCCATGCCCCGCCGCGCGGCGGCGCCCGCACCTACACCCTCGAAGAAAGCTACGACCACTTCGCCGCCTTTTAACTTAACGATGGTACTACGTACCACGCGGGTGCGGCTGGCGCCGGACTCGTTGTGCGGTCAGGCCACCGCGCGCTGCGCCGCCAGCAACATGGCGCGGCGGCCGAGCACGCGCGCAAGGCGGATGCGGTAGTCGGCCGACGCGTACGGGTCACTGAGGGGATCGGCTATCTCAATGTCGGCGAGCGCGGCGTCGACACCCGCCTGCTCCGGCACTTCGCCGGACAATGCGGCCAGATCGATTGCAACCGGTACCGGGCCGACGCCGCCGATGGCGAGCCGCGCCGATTCGCAGCGGCCGGCGCCATCGAGCGTCACCACCGCGGCCGCGCCACAGACCGCGTAGCCGGAGGCGGGATGCGGATGCTTGAGGTAGGCCGACCCGGTGCGGGCGCCGGCAGCAGGCACTTCCACGGCGGTGATGATCTCGTCCGACGCGAGGGCGGTAAGAAACAGGTCGCTGAAAAACTGGTCAGCGGCCACCCACCGCTGGCCGACGGAGGACTGTAATTCCAGGCGCGCACCGGCCGCAACGAGCGCCGGCGGCGGATCGGAGGCGGGATCGGCGTGCGCGAGGTTGCCGCCCAGGGTGCCCCAGTTGCGCACCGCGGCATCGCCCACCTTGGCGCATGCCTCGGCCAGCAGCCGCGCACCGGCGCATACCGTATCTGAACTCGCCACTTGATCGTGCGTAGCGAGCGATCCGATTCTGAGCGTGCTGCCCACCTGGGTGATGCCCTGCAACTCCGCCACCCGGCCGATGTCGATCAGGACGGCGGGCTCCGCCAGCCGCAGCTTCAGCGCCGGCAGCAGGCTGTGTCCGCCGGCCAGGAACCGGCCATCGGGGTGCTCGGCCAGCGCCGCCAGCGCCTCGGCGACGCTCGCGACCCGCACGTAAGAGAAAGGCGCCGGATACATCAGCGCGCCGCCAGTGCCGCGGCAGCGGCGTGCACGGCGTCGACAATGTTGGCATAACCCGTGCAGCGGCACAGGTTGCCCTTCAGGCCGGCTCGGATCTGCGCATCGGTGGGGCTCGGTTCGCGCTCCAGCAGGGCAACGGCAGCCAGCACCATGCCCGAGGTGCAGTAGCCGCACTGCACGCCGTGGTGGTGCCACAACTGCTCCTGCACCGGGTGCAGGGCGCCGTCCTGCGCCAGTCCTTCGATGGTGGTGACCGCGCGCCCGTCGGCTTGCGCGGCCAGCAGGGTGCACGCTTTGGTTGCGGCACCGTCGACCAGCACGGTGCAGGCGCCGCACAGGCTGGTTTCGCAGCCGACGTGGCTGCCGGTCAGGCCCAGCGCATCGCGCAGGAAGTGGATCAGCAGGGTGCGCGGCTCCACGGCGCGCTCGTAGCGCCGGCTGTTTACGGTAACGGAGATGGTGATCGATTCTGGCACGGCCCTACCCTACGGGTGCACCCGAGCGCTGGTCAATCGGCGCCGCGCTACGCGCTCGCTGCGCGCGGTGCGCCGTGTGTGCGTGCATCAAGGGGTGGACCGACCGGCAACGCTTCGGACAGGATGCTGCCCCGTGACCGAACCCCGTCTCACCAGGCCGCGCGAACTGAAGGGAAGTCGCGGCACGGCAATCTGGGAGGTGCTCACGGCTGCCCGCGCCGGCGACGCGGCGGCGTTGAGCGCTGCGCTGCAACGCGATCCCACTCTGGCCGTGGCGAGTTACTGGTACATGCCGCCGCTGCACTTCGCGGTGCGCGAGGGCCACCTGGAGGCGGTGCGCCTGCTGGCGGACGCGGGCGGCGACCTTGCTCACCGCAACGCGCTGTACGGCAACGACACCCTGCTGCAGATGGCCATGGACCGCGGCCATGACCGGGTGGCCGAGTACCTGCGCCGGGAACTGCACCGCCGGCACGCGTCGGCAGGGACACGCCACCCGATCCACGACGCGCTGGCCGCCGGCGACGCGGCCGCCGTGGAACGGCTGCTGGGCGCGGATCGGCGGCTCGCCAACCGCGGCGACCACCTGGGCCGGCGCCCGCTGCACTACGCCGTGGCAACAGGCCGCCGCAAACTGGTGGACCTGCTGCTCGATGCCGGCGCCGCCATCGACGCACCCGGCTTCGGCGGCGACGACCGCATCGGCGGCAGCGGCTTCCGGCCCGCGGCGCTCGCCCTGTGGCACAACCCCTATTGGGGCCAGCGCAACGACCTTGCCATGGCGCGCCACCTGCTCGACCGCGGCGCCGAGTACTCGATCACGATGGCCGCCGCCCTGGGCGACGAGAGGCGCGTAAAGGCCTTGTTGGAAGGCGGTCGCGAGTCGGCCAACCAGCCGGAGGCGTGCGGCAAGCGCCCGCTGAGTTCCGCCGCCGAACGGGGCCGCGGGCGCATCGTGCGGTTGCTGCTGGAGGCCGGCGCGGATCCGAACCTTCCCGAGGGCACGAACTGCCCACGCGGGTTCGCCCTGTGGGCCGCCGCCCGGCACAATCACCGCGAGATTGCCGAACGGTTGCTGGCCGCCGGCGCGGATCCCAATGCCATGGTGGAGTCCTCCGGGACGCCAACCTCGGCCGCCGACGATGCCGACCTGCGCGCGCTGTTGTACCGCTACGGCGGCCGCCTGGGGCTGGCGGCGCACTTCCACAAGGGCGCCACCGACACCATTGCCGCGCTGCTCGACGCGCAGCCGTCGATGTTCGACGCAGAGGCGGCGGAGCTGGGCTTTACCCACTGCGTGGCATCGGAACACGAGGGACTGCTGCGCCTGTTGCTGGCGCGCGGCGTACGGGTGCCGCCGATGGTCACCTACTGCCAGACCTACTTGTGGCGCTCGCTGCCGCTGGCGCGTGTGCTGCTGGAGCACGGCATGGATGCCAACCTGCCCAACTGGCAGCAGATCCGCCCGCTGCACCACCAGGCCGGCCGCGGCGATGTCGACGGCGCACGGCTGTTCCTGGAGTTCGGCGCCGACGCCAACGCGGTGGACGAGGAGTTCCGTTCCACCCCGCTGGGCTGGGCGGCGCGTTGCGGGCAACGGGAATTCGTGCAATTCCTGTTGGCCCTCCGCGGACCTGCGGAACCAGCGGCGGTCCCGCCCTGGGCCCGGGCGCGCGCCTGGGCGGAGCGGCGCGGCCACCACCAAATCGTTTCCCTGCTGGCGGACGCCGAAGCGTAACCGCCGTCTGGAGGCTGCCGGGGAAATCGGGCTATGCTGCGCGGCAGACATGTCAACCGCTACCAGTCCCGCGGCCGGATCGGTGATCGGCCGTCCGCATCCACTCATTGACGGCAAAGCACGCGTCACCGGCGCGCTGCGTTACACCGCCGACCTGCCGCACGCCGGCGTCCTGCACGCCCGTTTCGTCACCAGCCCGCATCCGCACGCCCGCATCGACGGCATCGACGCCACGGCCTCGGAAGCGATGCCGGGCGTGGTGCGCGTGCTCACCGCCGCCGACCTGCCCGACCTGGCGCCGACCAGCCGCGCGCGTCTGCTGCTGGCGCGGGAGCGCGTGCTGTTCGTAGGCCAGCCGGTGGCCCTGGTGGTTGCCGAATCGGAGGCGGCCGCCGAAGACGCGGCGCCTGCGGTGGCGGTGTCCTACACCCCGTTGCCGGCGGTCGCCACCCTGGAAGACGCCATTGCCGACGGCGCGCCGCTGGTGTGGCCGGAGGGCATGCCGGGGGAGGACGACGAGGCGGCGGCCCACGGCCTGGACGCGGCCGGTGAGCAGGAGGGGCCGCAGCGCAGCAACCTGGCCAACCCGGTCAGCCTCCGGCGCGGCGATCCGGAGGCGGCGTTTGCGTCCGCGCATGCGGTGGTCGAGCGCAGCTACCGCACCTCCATCGTGCACCAGAGCTACCTGGAGCCGCACGCCGTCCAGGTAGACCCCGGCTTGGGGGCGGACGGTGTCACGGTGTGGAGCTGCACGCAGGCGCAGTTCGCGGTACGCAAGGAGGTGGCGGACGTGCTCGGCATCACCGAGTCGGACGTGCACGTGAAGCCGATGCCGGTGGGCGGCGGCTTCGGCGGCAAGTTCATGCTGTACCAGCCGCTGGTCGCCCTGGCCGCGCGCGCGGTGGGGGCCCCGCTGCGGCTGGTCCTGACTCGCCAGGAGGAACTGCTGGCGGCGACTCCCGCGCCCGCCTCGCGTGCGACGCTCAAGGTCGCGGCCGACGCCGACGGCAAGCTCACCGCCATCGCCGCCGACTTCAAGTTCGACAGCGGCTGCTTCCCCAACTCGCCGCACTCGGCCGCGGCGATGACCACCGGCAGCCTGTATCAATGGCCGGCCTTTGCCCTCACCGGCGCCGCCGTTCTCACCCACAAGCCCTCCACCGGCGCCTACCGGGCGCCGGGCAACCCGCAGCTCGCGTTTGCGCTCGAAAGCACGCTGGACGAGCTGGCGCGCGAACTCGGCATCGACCCGATCGAGCTGCGCCTGCGCAACGCCTCCCGGCCCGGCGAGCCGATGGCCAACGATGCGCCGTGGCCGAACATCGGCATGCACCAGGTACTGGAACGGGCCCGGCAACATCCATTGTGGCAAGACCGCGGCGCGGCGCACGCGGCCGGGCGCGGCGTGGGCGTGGCTATCGGCGGCTGGCAGGGCGGCATCGAGGGCGCCACCGCCGCCTGCACGATGCAACGCGACGGCACCCTGCACGTGCACGTCGGATCGGTAGACCTCACCGGCACCACCACCAGCTTCGCCATGATCGCCGCCGACGTGTTCGGCATCGATCCCGCACAGGTACGGGTGGTCAGCGCCGACACCGAGCCCGGCTACTACTCGGGCGCCAGCGGTGGCAGCAAGATCCTCTACACGGTCGGCCCGGCGGTGGCGGCCGCGGCCCGCGACGCCCGCGAGCAGGCGCTGCGCATCGCCGCCAACGAGTTCGAGGCGGACGAGGAGGACCTGGAGATCGTCGACGGCGCGGTGCAGGTGAAGGGCGTGCCGTCGCAGGCGCTGCCGCTGGCGGAGATCGCCGCCAAGACGATGCAGTTCGGCAGCCAGTACGCCCCGGTGAAGGGCAACGGCCGCACCGCCCCGGGCGGGCGCTCGCCGGCGTTCTGCGCCCAGCTTGCCGAGGTGGAGGTCGATGCCGAGACCGGCGCGCTGGAAGTGCGCCGCCTCGCCGTGGTGCAGGACGTCGGCAAGGCGATCAACCCGCTCACCGCCGGCGGCCAGCTCATGGGCGGCGCCATGCAGGGTCTCGGCTGGGCACTGTACGAAGCGGTCGAGTATGACCCGGACGGCCAGCTCCGCACCGGTTCGCTGATGGACTACGCGATACCGAACATCACCCAGTCGGCGCACGACCTGGAGGCGGTGATGGTGGAGGTGCCGTCCGATCACGGCCCGTACGGCCCGCGCCTGGGGGGGGGTGTGGGTGGGGGGCCCCCCCGCCCCCGCCCCCTGCGGCGCGCGCGGGGGCGGCGAGCCGCCGGTGATCGCCACTGCCGCCGCCGTGGCCAACGCCATCCGCGACGCCTGCGGCGGGCGGGTGACCACCCTGCCGATGACCCCGGCACGGATCCTTGACGCAATCGATGCCGAAGCACCGTAGCCGTCTTCCATGAAGATTACCGCGATCAACGTGTTCCAGGTCGACCTGCCGCTCCGCGAGGGCAGCTACCGCTGGTCGGGCGGCAAGTCGGTAACGGTGTTCGATTCAACGGTGGTGGAGCTGGTCACCGACGCCGGCGTCTCCGGTTGGGGCGAAGCGTGCCCGCTCGGGCCGGTCTACCTGCCCTCCTATGCAGCCGGCTGCCGGACCGGCATCGCCGAGGTGGCGCCGGCGTTGCTGGGAGCCGACCCGCGCCACGTCGCGGTGGTCTACCAGCTCATGGACCAGGCGCTGGCCGGCCACCCGTACGTGAAGTCGGCGCTGGACATGGCGTGCTGGGATCTGCTCGGCAAGGCGAGCGGGCAGCCGGTGTGCACCCTGCTCGGCGGGCGCTTCGGCGACGCCATCGCGCTGTACCGGGCCATCTCGCAGGGCACCGCCGAAGAAATGGCGGCAAGCGTCGCCCGCTACCGCGCCGAGGGCTACCGCCGCTTCCAGCTCAAGGTAGGCGGCGCCGCCCACGAAGACGTGGCGCGCGTGCGTGCCGTGGCCGCCACCCTGCAACCCGGCGACGTGCTGGTCGCCGACGCCAACACCGGCTGGCTCAGCCACCAGGCGCTGCAGGTGGCCTACGGCGTCCGCGACCTGCCGGTGTACATCGAGCAGCCGTGCGCGAGTTACGACGAGTGCCTGATCGTACGCCGCGCCACCCCATTGCCGTTCATCCTCGACGAGACGATGCAGGACCTGCGCACCTTGCAGCGCGCCGCCGCCGACGGCGCCATGGACGCCATCAACGTCAAGATCAGCAAGTTCGGCGGCCTTACCCGCGCACGGCTGATCCGCGACCTGTGCGTGGCGCTGGGCATCCCGATGATCATCGAGGACAGTTGGGGCGGCGACATCATCACCGGCGCCATCGCCCACCTGGCGCACAGCACACCGCCGGAGCTGCGCTTTGCCGCCACCGACTTCAACAGCTACGTGACCGTGAGCACCGCGGCCGGTGCGCCGCGCCGCGAGCACGGCACGATGGCCGCCCCGACCGCGCCCGGCCTGGGCGTCGAACCGCACCGGGACGTGCTCGGCACCCCCGTATTGGAGGTAAACTGATGAACGGAATCGATCCCGGCATGCGAGAGGTGGTCTCGTGACGCCGTTGCGGCCCGCCTGGAGCGGCGTGTATCCGGCGGCGATGACCCAGTTCGCGGAAGACCTGAGCGTCGACCCCGCCGCCACGGCCCGCAACCTGGAGCGCCTGCTGGCGGCCGGCTGCCACGGCCTGATCATGCTCGGCACCCTGGGAGAGAACACCTCGCTGAGCCCGGCAGAGAAGGTGCTGGTGCTGGAGACGGCGGTCGCCGCCGCGGCCGGGCGTGTGCCGGTGCTGTCCGGCATCTCCGAGTACACCACCGCGCAGGCGGTAGCCCACGCCAAGGCGGCACAGGCCGCCGGCTGCGCCGGCCTCATGGTGCTTCCGACCATGGTCTACAAGAGCGATCCGCGCGAGACCCTGACCCACTTCCGCGCCGTGGCCGCCGCCACCGACCTGCCGGTCATGATCTACAACAACCCGCCCGCCTACGGTGTTGACGTCACCCCCGAGATGTTCGTCGAGCTGGCGCAGGAACCCACCATCGCGGCGATCAAGGAATCATCCGAAGATCCGCGCCGGCTGATCGACATCGCCAACCTCACCGGCGACCGCTACCTGCTGTTCTGCGGCGTCGACGACGTGGTGATGGAATCGGTGCTGCTCGGCGCCGTGGGCTGGGTGGCCGGCCTGGTCAACGCATTCCCGGAGGAGGGTGTCGCCCTGTTCAAGCTGGCCGCCGCCGGGCGCTGGCAGGAGGCGCGCGCCATCGGCTCCTGGTTCATGCCGCTGCTGCACCTCGACACCAAGCCCAAGCTGGTGCAGTACATCAAGCTCACCATGCAGCTCACCGGCCTCGGCAGCGAACGCGTCCGCCCCCCGCGCCTGCCCCTGATCGGCGACGAACGCGCCATGGTAGAACGCCTTGTCCAGCAAGCCATCGCTACCCGCCCCACCCTACCGGACCTGCCCTGAGCGGCCCCGGCAGAGGAAGGGACTGCCGCTGATGCTGGTGCTGTCCGGCCTTCCCACTCTGTTCCCGAAACTCGTTGAGGCCAGAACCTATTCCGAGAGGATGTTCCGCGTCGTGTTCTTGCAGAGCTTGGACCGGAACGCCAGCGAGGACGCGATTCGCCGGCCCATCGAGGCTGCCGCCTGTCCGCTGCAACTCGACGACGACGCCGTGTCAACCATCGTCACGATGTCCGGCGGCTACCCGTATTTCATCCAGTTCATCTGCCGCGAGGTGTACGAAGCCTGCAGCCACGTCAACCAGATGCTGGTCGCGCTTGCGTCTCAGGGCCTGGTCTACAAGAACCGCCACGGCAGATACTCGTTCGCGGTACCGCTGTTGGGCCGCTTCGTCAGGAGGCAGGCACACACGGCGTGAATGGTAGTGCGGAACGTCCCGCCCCGGCGGACCGGCTCGTGGCCCACTTGCGAGGCAACCCCGTTCTGTGGGAGTGCCTGGAGCGGCTGGAAGAGCTGAGACTACCGGAGTGTTACCTCGGCGCCGGGTGCGTTGCCCAGACCGTGTGGAACGCGGCCCACGGCAAGCCTCCCGCGGCGCACATCACCGACTACGACGTGGTCTATTTCGACGCCGGCGATCTGACCGAAGAAGGCGAAAACCAGGCAGCGCTGAGCGTGCACGAGGCAATGGCCGGCCTCCCGCTTACGGTCGACGTCAAGAACCAGGCCCGCGTGCACCTGTGGTACCGGCCGCGGTTCGGCTACGACATCGTGCCCTACACGTCCACCGAAGACGCCATCGCAAGCTGGCCAACTACCGCCACGGCTATCGGCGTACGGCTTGAGCGCGGCCGGCCTCACGTGTTCGCTCCTTTCGGTCTCGACGACCTGTTGGGCCTCGTCGTGCGGGCGAACCGGGTACAGATAACGCCCGAGATTTACCGGCGCAAGGTGGCCCGATGGCGACGCGACTGGCGCCACCTGACGGTGCTCCCGTGGGCAGCGGGCCGAGGGGACGTCGGAAAGCGCCGAATCTGACTCGGGCGCATGCAAGTCCCGGTTACCTCACCGAACAAATTGGCCGTCCGTCGTTATAAAACGGCCCGACTCTGCCGCGCCAATCCCCGAAAGCTGAACGATCAAGCGGCCACGCGGGCGGCCGCAGCGGCAGCGGCAGCGGCGAATTCGGTCTTCAGATCGGCTAGGTCTTCGAGGCCCACCGAGATGCGGATCATGCCGTCGTCGATGCCGAGAGAGGCGCGCTCGCCGGGAGTCAGGTCGACGTGCGAGGTGAGGCGGGGCTGGGAGACCAGCGTCTCCACGCCGCCGAGGGAGGGGGCCACCGCGGCCAGCTTGAGGCTGGCGCAGAAGCGGTCGGCCGCCGGGCCGCCGCCATCAAGGACGATGGCCAGCATGCCCCCGAAGCCGTCCAGCAGGCGGGCGGCGCAGGCGTGGTCGGGATGGCTTTCCAAGCCGGGGTAGACTACCTGCCGCACGCCCGGCACACCGGTGAACCACTCGGCGAGCGCCTGCGCGGAGCAATTGTGGCGCTCCATGCGCACGGGCAGGGTGCGGATGCCGCGCTCCAGCAGCCAGGCGGTCTCCGGATCGATTGACGGACCGTACAGCTTCATCATCCGCGCGACCCCCGAAATCAGTTCGCGGCTGCCGGCCACCGCGCCGGCGATCAGGTCGGAGTGGCCGCCCAGGTACTTGGTGGCCGAGTGGATCACCGCGTCCACGCCGTGCTCGGCGGCGCGCAGGTTGACCGGTGTTGCGAAGGTAACGTCGGCGGCCAGGATGGCGCCCGCCTTGTCCGCCGCCTGCCGCGCCGGCTCGATGTCGAACACCTTGAGGGTCGGGTTGGTGGGCAGCTCGATCAGCACCACCCGGGTGCGCGGGCGCAGGGCCGCGAGCCACGCCGCCGGGGCGGAGGGCTCCACGAAGGTGGTGGCGATGCCGCGCCGCGGCAGCTCCTCGGCGAGCAGCACGCCGGTGGCGCCGTACAGGTGGCGGCTGGCGATGATGTGGTCGCCCTGCTCGGCCACCGAGAGCAGGGTCATGGCGGTCGCGGCCATGCCGCTGGCCAGCGCCAAGGCCGCCTCGGTGCCCTCCAGGGCGGCGATCTTGGCGGCCACCGACTCCTGGTTGGGATTGTTGCCGTAGCGGCTGTAGCGCAACGGCTCGCCCGCCTCAGCGCCGGCGGATAGCGGCGAATGGAACGTGGAGCTGCGCACCACGGGAGCCACCACCGGCTCGCCCGGCCGGCCTTCCGGTTCGCCCGCATGGATGGCGCTGGTCGCCGGGCTGACCACCTTCATTCCACCGCCCGGCCGGCTCATCGGTTCATCAGGACTCATCTGCGCCTCCCTGCTGCGATAGTACCGGCTGGACGGTACGGTTTGACAGAGCGGGGCGGTCGTTGCCACCATCGCGCTGGCGCCACCCTCGGCGCACCGTCCGGCAACTCGGCTCATGGCAAGCTATATCCTCCGGCGCCTCGCCTACATGGTCATTCTGCTCGTCGCCCTGTCGGTGGTGGTGTTCATCGTGATCCAGCTTCCGCCCGGCGACATGATGACGGTGATGCTGGCGCGCATGGAGGCGGGCGGCGCCGATGCCAGCCTCGGCGGCGAGGAGATTTCCGCCATGCAGGAGCAGTACGGCCTGCACCTGCCGGCGCACATGCAGTACCTGCGCTGGTTCGGCAACCTGCTGCGCGGCAACCTGGGGCCGTCGTTCGTATACGGCAGGCCGGTCACCCTGCTGTTGCTGGAACGGCTGCCGCTTACCGTGCTGATCTCCGGCATCACTCTGCTGTTCGCCTACGCGGTAGCGATCCCGATCGGCATCTACTCCGCCACCCACCAATACTCGCTCGGCGACTACGGGTTCACGGTGGTGGGGTTCGTCGGCCTGGCGACCCCGAACTTTCTGCTTGCCCTGATCCTGATGTACCTGCTCCTGACCCTGTTCGGCGTCAGCCCCGGCGGCTTGTACTCAGCCGAGTTCGATCACGCTCCGTGGAGCTTCGCCAAGTTTCTGAACGGCCTCGGGCACCTGCCACTGCCGATCATCGTCATCGGCATGGCCGGCACGGCGGCGATCATCCGGGTGATGCGCGGCACCTTGCTCGACGAGCTGCGCAAGCAGTACGTGATCACCGCCCGCGCCAAGGGCGTATCCGAGGCCACGCTCACTTTCAAGTACCCGGTGCGGGTCGCGTTGAACCCGATCATCAGCACGGTCGGCTGGCTGCTGCCGGAGATCGTCTCCGGCAGCACCATCGTCGCCATCGTGCTCAGCCTGCCGACCGTGGCGCCGCTGCTGTTCGATGCGCTGCTTCAGGAAGACATGTTTCTGGCCGGCAGCACGCTGATGGTGCTGGCCGCGCTGACCATTGTCGGCACGCTGATCTCCGACCTGCTGCTGGTAATCACCGACCCGCGCATCCGCTTCGAGCGCGTCTAAGCCGCGCATGAGCACGATCACCGTGACCCGCCGGGAGAGCGCCGCCGAGGAGCGCTACTACCTCGCCACCCAGTGGCAGCTTATCCGGCGCCGGTTCGCTGCCCACCGCCTTGCCCTGCTTGGCACCGTGCTGCTGATCGTCCTGTACGCGGGCGCCCTGTTCGCGGAGTTCCTCGCCCCCTACGACGCCTTTCGCCGCTTCCCGGACTATCAACTGACCGCGCCGCAACGGGTGCGCCTGTTCCACGACGGCACGCCGCGCCTGCCGTTCGTTTACGGCCTGCACCGGGAACGCCACCCCGAGACCCTGCGTTGGCAGTTCGCCATTGACCGCGACACCCGCTACCCGATCGCGTTGTTCGTACGCGGCGACCCGTACCGGCTGGTCGGCCTCATCCCCGCGGACATTCATCTGTTCGGTGTCCGTCACGAGGAAGGCTTCCTGTTCCTGTTCGGGACCGACAATCTGGGCCGCGACCTGTTCTCGCGCAACGTGTACGCGGCGCGCATCTCGCTGAGCATCGGCCTGGTCGGCGTGGCGATGAGCTTCGTGCTCGGCTGCCTGCTCGGCGGCATCTCCGGCTACTACGGCGGCGCCGTCGACACCTTCATCCAGCGGCTGATCGAGTTCCTGATCTCGATCCCGTCGATTCCGCTGTGGATGGCGCTGGCGGCGGCGCTGCCCAACGACTGGCCGCCGCTGCGCATCTACTTCGGCATTACCGTGATCCTGTCGGTGGTGGGCTGGACCGGGCTGGCGCGCGTGGTGCGCGGCAAGCTGCTGGAGTTGCGCGAGGCCGACTTCGTGATGGCGGCGCGCATCGCCGGCGCCGTGGAGCGCAACATCATCGCGCGCCACCTGCTGCCGTCGTTCATGAGCTACCTGATCGTCAGCCTCACCCTGAGCATCCCCGGCATGATCCTGGCCGAGACCGCGCTCAGCTTCCTCGGCGTCGGCATCCAGCCCCCGGCCATCAGTTGGGGCGCGCTGCTGCAGGGCGCCCAGAACGTGCGCACCGTCGCCCTGGCGCCGTGGCTGTTCATCCCCGGATTGTTCATCGTCCTCACCGTCCTGTCCTTCAACTTCGTCGGCGACGGCCTGCGCGACGCCGCCGACCCCTACCGGTAGCTACTTCGGGCGCCCCCGCCGCCCTATCGCTCATGCCGTGACGCTTCTGCGGGCGATAGGGTATTGTGCTATTGCTCATGAGGTGGATCTGGCAGCGGCCGGGGTGGCCGGAGTTCTCCTGGGATGCGGGGCGGCTGGCGCCGCTGGAGGCCCGGTTTCTGCACGAATCGGGTCGCCGGATCGGTGCGTGGCGCCATCTCTCCGACCGCGACCGAACCGATCTGAGGATCGAGTGGCTGAGCGACGAGGCGCTCGACACCTCGGAGATCGAGGGCGAGATCCTGAACCGCGCCTCCGTGCAGTCGTCGATTCGGCGGCATTTCGGCCTTGGCGTCGAACCGCGGCGCGTCTCGGCAGCGGAGGCCGGTGTGGCCGAGATGATGGTGGCCGTGCACCGGACCTTCGACACTCCGCTTGACCATGAAACGCTGTGGCGGTGGCACGGGACGCTGATGCGCGAGCGCCACTGGCTGGCGGGGGTTGGCGGGGGCCGGGCGGGCCACGGGCTGGCGGTGATCGGCGGGTACCGGCAGCACAAGGAGCCGATGCAGGTAGTGTCCGGCCCCGACTACAACCGCAGAGTCCACTATGAAGCGCCCCCGTCCGACCTGATGATGACCGAGATGGCGCGCTTCCTTGCGTGGTACGAAGGCTCGCGCGCGGTGCCCGCGCTGACCCGTGCGGGGATAGCCCACTTCTATTTCGAGTGCATCCATCCGTTCGAAGACGGCAACGGTCGGATCGGCCGCGCACTGGCCGAGAAGGCGCTTGCCCAGTCGCTCGGAGAACCGACCCTGATCGCGCTTTCGCGAGCGATTGTCCGGCGTCAGGCGGCATACTACGCGGCGCTGGAGTCCGCCGGCCGCTCGCTGGACGTCACCGACTGGCTGGTGTGGTTTGCCGACACCGCGCTGGCAGCGCAGAACTGGGGCGAACGGCGTCTGATCCGGCTGATCGAGCAGACGCGGATGTTCGACCGGCTCCGCGGGCGGCTGAATCCGCGCCAGGAGAAGGCCCTGCTGCGCCTGTTCCGGGAGGAACCGGACGGATTCAAGGGGGGCCTGAGCGCCGACAACTACCGGCGAATTACTCGCGCCTCTGCCTCGACCGCGACCAGAGACCTCGCCGACTTGGTCGCCAAGGGAGCGCTTCGCCGCACCGGCGAGCGCCGCCACACGCGCTACTGGCTCGACCTGCCATCGTTCGGCCCAGCCGACAGCGCGAAGCTCAGGTAGAGGGTTGACAGGGGACGGTCTCCGGCCAACGATTGACGGTGAAACAAAAGACTCCACAAGGAGGAGATATGATCAAGAGACAGTTCATGCTGATTGCGGCGGTGCTGCTCGGCTGTTCGCTGGCGGCGTTCGCCGGCGGCACGGAAGAGGGCGCGAGCGGCGAGGCGATGGCCGCCGAGCGCACCGGCAAGTATGGCGAGGCGCCGATGCTGGCCGAGCTGGTGGCAGCCGGCGAGCTGCCGCCGGTGGACGCGGGGCTGCCGGGGAACCCGCGGGTGCGCCCCCCGCTCGAGGGAGGGGGCACCTGCGGCGGCCGGTGAACCCGTCGGTGCGCACTCCGATCGAGGAAGTGGGCACCTACGGCGGAACCGTGCGCGTGTTCGCCATCGACAACTGGCCGTGGCAGGACATGACCGAAAGCGTCGAGCGCGGCCCCTACATGCTCAAGGGCGTTGACGGACAGATCCTGCCCGACGTGGCCGCGGGGGTCGAGATGGCCGCCGACAACACCTCGGTGACCATCACCCTGCGCGAGGGCCACAAGTGGTCCGACGGCCAGCCGGTGACCGCCGACGACGTGGTATTCCAGTTCGTGGCCATGCACCTGCACCCAGAGATCGTAACCTACAAGACCAGCCCGTTCGTGACCGACGCGACACGCATCGACGAGCGCACCGTGCGCCTGGACTTCGACGCGCCGCACCCGGAAATGATCGTCAAGCTGGCCACCTGGCACGGCGGCGACTGGGAGATGCTGAAGCCCAAGCACTACCTTTCCAAGTGGCACATCGACTACAACGAGAACGCCAACGACGTGGCCAAGGAGGAAGGCCATGAGTCCTGGCAGCAGGCCTTTACCGATCACTTTTTCTGGAAGCCGTCGACCGACATCGACCTGCCGGTGATCCAGGGCTGGCGTTTCACCGAGATCACCCCCACCGTGCGCGTGTTCGAGCGCAACCCCTACTACCTGCGCGTCGACACGGCCGGCAACCAGCTCCCCTACATCGACCGCATCGTTTCCACCGTGGTCGAGAAGGAGGTGTACAACCTCAAGATCATCGGCGGCGAATCCGACCTGGCATACGGCAGCACCAGCCTGGAGGACTTCGCCCTTTACAAGGAGAACGAGGAAGCCGGCGACTACAAGGTGACGCTGATTCCCGGGTTGTCCGCCGCCGACGTGGCGGTGGTGCTGAACCAGAACCACCTGGAAGAGTGGAAGGCGGAGCTATATCAGGACGTGCGCTTCCGGCGCGCTCTCTCGCTCGCCATCAACCGCGACGAGGTGAACGAGCAGGTGTTCTTCGGCCTGTCCACCGCACGGCAGGCAGCACCGCCGTCGGTACACAGCTACTACAAGGAGGAGTGGGGCAACGCATGGGCCGACTACGACCCGGATCAGGCCAACGCCCTGCTCGACGAGGCCGGCCTGACCGAGCGCGCGCGGGACGGATTCCGCTTGGCGCCGGGCGGCGAGGAACTGCAGATCCTGGTCGAGTACTCCGAAAGCACCCCGGTGCCGGCGATGGAACTGATCAAGGAGTACTGGGAAACGGTAGGCGTCAAGGTGCTGCTCAAGGTGGAAACCGGCCAGTCGCGCAACGTCACCCGGACGCTGAACGAGCACGACGCTCGGGCAAGCGGCATCGGCGAGGCGTCGGAAACCGGCCAGTACATCACCGGCGGCGGCGAGGCGTTCACCTGCAACCGATCGCGCGGCGTCACCGCGGACTCGCGCTGGATGCCGTGCGGCACCGACAACGGCTGGGGCTGGCAGTGGGGCAAGTGGCTGGCCGCCAACGCCGCCATCAAGGCCGGCACCCATACGCTCGCCGACTTCGGCGGCGAAATGCCCGGCTGGGAACCGCCGCAGGAGGTCAAGGATCTGGACGAGTGGTCCTGGGCGCTCCGCGTCACCGAGTTCGGCTCCCCCGAATACGTCGAGCTGGCAACCAACATCGCGCAACTGCAGGCCGACAAGCTGTGGGCGATCGGCGTGGCGGGCATGAGCCCGACCATCTATATCTCGCGCAGCAACATCGGCAACGTTCCCCAAGCCTACGGGATCGGCGTGGAGTGGTCGATCGGCCTCAACTACTGGGGCGACCAACTCTTCTTCCGCCAGTAGAGCCGACTCTACCGGTCACAGGACAGGCGTGGCGCAATGCCACGCCTGCGCCTACCTTACACGGGCCAGCCGGCGGCGCGTATCGCCACGGCTGGCCCGATTCGCAACCGCTACCAGTTGGTGTGGGAGCCGTCGGAGCGGCGCAGGTGGGGGTTTTCCCAGAACTCGAACGCTTTCTTGACCGCCGGTGCGTCCTCGTTGAACTCGACGCCCAGGCCGGGCGTGTCGGGTACGCGGTGGGTCACGCCGTCGAGCTTCGGCTGCACCGGGAACAGCTCGGAATCGAAGTCGAATCCCAACTCCGGAGAGCGCTCCTCCAGCCAGGCGAACAACGGGGTAGCGGCCGCCAGGTGGATGCAGGCCGCCGTGCTCACCGGACCGAGCGGGTTGTGCGGCATAAGGTCGATGTAGTGCGCCTCGCACATGCCGACTACCTTCATCGCCTCGGTGAAACCGCCCACGTTGCAGATGTCGAGCCGCGCGTAGGCGGAAATGCCGCGCTCCAGGTAGGGCCGGAACTGCCACTTGCTGGCGAACTCCTCACCGATCGCCATTGGCACCGGCGTCATGCGCTGCAGCGCGTCGTAGGCCTCCGGCGTCTCGTCGCGGATCGGTTCCTCCAGGAAGTCGAGGGTCCCGGCCGGCATCGACTGGCAGAACGAGGCCGCTTCGCCCACCGACAGCCGGTGGTGGTAGTCGATGCCGAGTGCGGCGCGCCGGCCCACCGCCTCGCGCACCTTCACGATCCACTCGGCGGTGTGCGCCATCGACACCCGCGGATCGAATACCGGATCGGGGCGGCCGTCGCCCTCGTACGGTTCATCCACCGCCGGATAGCCGATGCCGGTGCGGATGCAGGTCCACCCCGCCGCCACCAGCCGCTCCGCCTCGTCCACCACGCCTGGTCCCGGCTGCGTGGTGGTGGTCACGAAGCACGGCACCCGGTCGCGCTGCTTGCCGCCCAGGAGCTGATACACCGGCACCCCCAGGCTGCGCGCCACCAGGTCGTGCAGCGCGATGTCTATCGCCGACAGCGCCGCGGTCAGCACGCGTCCGCCTTCGAAGTACTGGCTGCGGTAAACGCGTTGCCACAGGGCGCCGATGCGGCGCGGATCCTCACCGATCAGAAAGCGGCGGAAGTGGTCGATGGCGCCCTGCACGGCCAACTCGCGGCCGCTCAGCCCCGCCTCGCCGTAGCCGTAGGAGCCGTCGTCGCTCTCGATCTTGAGCACGAACAGATTGCGATGGCCGGCCCACACCGGAAAGCTCTTGATGGCAATAATCTTCATGGCGGTGCCAGCATAGCGCAGGCGTGGCTCGTCCGCCTGCCCGCTTGGTAAACGCATCCGCCATACTGAAGCCGCTCATGGCCCCGTTGGCCGATTGGCCTTGGTCATCACCCCGGGGCACACCGGGTGCCGCGAAACGGGGCCACATGCTCAGGGGGCGACGAGCCGGTTCTCCGCCGCCACCCTCCCGTACCACAGACCGCTGTCCTTGAGGGTACGCTCCTGGGTCCGGAAATCGACGTACGCCAGACCGAAGCGGCTGTCGTACCCGAACGCCCACTCGAAGTTGTCCATCAGGCTCCACACGAAGTAGCCCTTCATCGGAACCCCCGCCTTGAGCAGGTCGAGTACCGCAGCGAAATGGCCGTGGAGATAGGCGATGCGCCGCGGATCGCGCACTCGGCCATCGACGAGCCTGTCCGGCAGCGACATGCCGTTCTCGGTCACGTACCATTCGGGTATGTGCGGGTGCCGGTGATACAGGCGGGTGAGCAGATCGGTGAGCCCGGCCGGGAAAATCTCCCAGTCGCGGTCGCTGACATTGGCATCGTCGCGACGATGCAGCGGCTTGCCGTCGCCGCCGGCGGGGTCGTGCACGACCTGCCGCGTGTAGTAGTTGAGCGCGAAATAGTCCACCGGCTGGTGGATGGTTCCCATGTCGCCGGCGGCGATCTCGGGGACATCGGCGCCGTAGTGGTCCCAGGCAATCTGCGGATACGGCCGGCCCATCACCGGATCGAGGAACCACTCATTGTGGGTGGCATTGGCCAGTGCGGCACGGCGCAGGTCCGCCTCGGTTTCCTGCGCGGGGTACGCCGGCGTCATGTTCAGAACGATGCCGGCCTTGCAGTTGCTGCTGTGCGCTCGAATGATCGGCATCGCCGTCCCGTGGGCAACAAGCACGTTGTGGGCGACCTGTAGCGCCACCGCGCGATCCTGCAGACCGGGCGCATGCTGGCCCAGCTCGTTGCCCAGCATCGAAACGCACCAGGGTTCGTTGAACGTGGCCCACATCTTCACCCGGTCGCCGAGCCGGGCGGTAACCGCCTCCGTGTACCAGGCGAATGCATCGATGGTGTTGCGGCTGGCCCACCCGCCATCGTCCTGCAGGGCCTGCGGCAAATCCCAGTGATAGAGGGTAACCAGCGGCACAATGCCGGCATCACCGAGGGCGTCCACCAGCCGGTCGTAATAGTCGAGACCCGTACCGTTAACGGTCCCGCCGCCATCCGGAACCACTCGCGGCCATGCGATGGAGAACCGGTAAGCGTTGTTGTTCATCGCCTTCATGATGGCGATGTCGTCGCGGTATCGGTAGTAGGAATCACACGCCGGATCCCCGGTGGCGCCGCCGGCGACCTTACCTGACATTGCCGCGAAGCGGTCCCAGATCGACTGGCCTCTGCCGTCGGCCGCGGTGGCGCCTTCAATCTGGTACGAAGCGGTTGCGGTACCCCAGAGAAATCCGGGCGGGAACTGGTCATGCACGATTCCACCTCCTGACGGCGGCACGGGCTTGGCTCGCCGCGTCGTCCGCGCTCGGCGGCCTTAGCGCGATCCTGCGCACTCCGCCCACCCACCGCCCACGCCCGCTACTATAGACAATACCCGATTTGTTTGATATACAACGGGAGACTGATCGAAACTAATCGAAAGCCGCTGCATAGTAAGCAGCGAGCAAAAGGAGCATATTATGATGAAGTGGCCAACCGTAGTAGTGCTGGGCCTCCTGTTGGCGGTCCCGGTGTTGACCTTTGCCAGCGGCGAGACGGACACCGGCGCCGCCCGCGTCGCTGCCGCCGCCGGACCGCTTGGCGCCTACGAGGAGCCGATTTCCGTGAGCTGGTCGATCCAGACCGCGGCGGCCTCCAAACTGCTGGATGACGACACCTGGGAGGACAACCGCTGGAGCCGCCTGATCAAGGAGAAGCTGAACATTGATCTGGAGGTTGCCTTTACCGCCGACAGCAGCACCGACGCGTACCGCACCAAGCTGAACGCGGTGATCGCCGCCGGGGACCTGCCGGACATCTTCAAGACGCAGGACGCCAACGTCTTCCTGCAACTGGTACAAAACGACCAGCTTGCCGACCTGACCGACGTATACGAAGCGTATGCGACCGACTCGATCAAGTCGTACCAGGAGCGCTTCGCCGATGCCTATGAAGGCGCTTCGTTCAACGGCAGGCTGTTTGCGATCCCGCGCATGAACGACAACTTCCACAACGCCCCCTTTCTGTGGATCCGGGACGACTGGCTGGAAAACACCAACTCCGAGCCACCGAACACCATTGAGGAACTGGTCGCTCTTGCGGAGCTTTTCGCCACCGGTGATCCCGACGGCAACGGGATCGACGGAGACACCTACGGCCTCGCCCTGAACCGTGACCTGATCCGGCAGAACCACGCCAGCATCCTCGGCCTGGTTGCGGCGTTCGGCGTGCCCGGCCACGGCATGAACATGTTCTACCGGGACGACGACGGCAACATGACCTTCTCCTGGATCCAGCCGGGCATGAAACCTGCCCTCGCGTTGCTCAACAGCATGTACGAGCGCGGCCTGATCAACCAGGAGTTCACGGCCAAGGACGAGTCCGCGCTGGTGGAGGATTGGACCAGCGCCCGAATCGGCATGGCATACGGCAGCAACTGGGGCACCTGGTACCCCTACAACAACGTCTACAAGCGGGACGGCGTAATTTCGCGCGCCTATCCGATTCCGACCGCCGCAGGGTACGACTACAAGGTTGGTATCCAGAGCAACCGAGTCGGCCAGGTGACCATGGTCCGCGCCGACGCGCAGTACCCCGAGGCGATCATCAAGATCCTGAACTTGTATGACGAGACCGTGAACTTCTCCGGTGATGACGCTTTCAACCGCTACTGGGCCGACGAGCAGTACCGCCTTTCACCGGTATACATCGACATTCCGAACGAGGTGTACCAACCTGAGGTCAACCTGGCCCTGGAGCGGGGCAGCGCGGAAGGCTTGCCGGCATTCGCGCGCCGGTCGTACCAGTACGTCGTGGGCTTCGCCGACGGCTCGCTGGCCGACAACGACAACGCCTACGGTACCTGGGGCCAGCAGAACGAGAACGGCTCGCTGAACATCGTGCTGCACAGGTACCAGCCGGACAACGCCGTGGTGCAGAGCATCCTGGCCATCGAACGCCCGGACGCATGGCTGACCAACGTCTCCGTGCTGGAGACGCTCGCGATCACGGCGTTCACGGAGATCATCATCGGCCAGAGGCCGGTCGAGTACTTCGACACGTTCGTGGAGCAGTGGCTGCGCGCCGGCGGCCAGGACACCCTTGACGCTCTGGACGAGATGTATCCCGAATAGCTTACGCATCCATGACGGGCCGAGCCGCGCCTGCGGCTGGCCCGTCGCGCCAGTCCCTGAGCTACACGGAACGACGATGGCCACCTGAGAAATGCTGAGTCTGAGGCAGAGAACAAAGCTGCTCCGCGAGTTGCCGCTCTACGTCATGCTGATTCCGGCGGTGGTGCTGGTCATCATCTACAGCTACGGCCCCATGGCCGGCGTGGCGATTGCCTTCCAGAAGTTCGTCCCGGCGCGCGGCTTCTTCGGCGACCAGGACTGGGTGGGCTGGGCGAATTTCCGCACCCTGTTTGCCATGCCCAATATCTGGCCGGTGATTCGCAATACGGTGCTCATCGCGTTCAGCAAGATGGTTGGCGGTGTGGTAGTACCGGTCACCTTTGCGCTGCTGCTCAACGAGATTACCAACATCACCTCCAAGAGGATGTTTCAGACCCTCGTGTATCTGCCCAACTTCCTGTCCTGGGTGATCATGGCGGGGATCTTCATCGACATCCTGTCGCCCAGCCAGGGGTTGGTGAACACGCTGCTCGGTAAGGTCGGCGTCGAGCCGTTGTTCTTCCTCGGCAATCCCAGCCTGTTTCCGGCCACCATGGTGATCACCGATATCTGGAAAGGCTTCGGGTTCGGCACCATCATCTACTTGGCAGCGCTCACCAGCATCGATCCGGCGCTGTACGAGTCCGCGGTGATTGACGGGGCAAATCGCTGGCAGCAAACGCTATACATCACGCTGCCCGGCATCATGGGCATCATCGTGCTAATGAGTGTGTTGAGCTTGGCAAACATTCTCAACGGCGGATTCGATCAGATCTACAACATGTACAGCCCGGTAGTGTATTCCACCGGCGACATCCTGGACACGTTCGTGTACCGGCTTGGCATAGAGCAGGCGCAGTATTCGCTGTCCACCGCTGCCGGACTGTTCAAATCCGGCGTCTCGCTGCTGTTCATCGTCGCCTCCTACCATCTCGCCGATCGCTACGCCGGCTATCGGGTATTCTGACCGGCGCCGTGGCAGCAGAACCAACCATCAGGCACGGTCGCTCGGCCAGTTACAAGCCGGCAAGCAGCCGTTCGCCGGCGATGCCGGTTGTCCGGAACTCGCGGAACCGAATGAAGACGTCGGCGGCGCGGCGTGTGTTCGTAGTGTGCAACACCGTGCTGCTGCTGGTCGTGGCTGTGATCTGCATAGCGCCATTCGTCAATCTTCTTGCGATCTCGTTCTCGGATAAGGTGTCCGTGGCGGCCGGTGACGTCACCTTCTACCCTATCGGATTTACCACCGTGGCATACGAATTCATCACCAATACCGCGAAATTCACGCAATCGTTGGTGGTCTCGTTTGAGCGCGTGGCGCTCGGTGTGCCGGTGAACCTGCTGCTCATCGTGCTAACCGCCTATCCGCTCTCCAAGTCGGTCCGGGAGTTTCACGCCCGCCACATTTTCTCGTGGTTCTTTGTGGTCACCATTCTGTTCAATGCCGGCTTGATACCGACCTACATGGTAGTCCGCTACACCGGGCTGATCGACAGCATTTGGTCGCTGGTCCTGCCGACTTCGGTGCCCGTGTTCAGCGTGTTGGTGGCGATGAACTTCATGCGCAGCCTGCCGAAGGAGATGGAAGAGGCGGCCTACATTGATGGCGCCAATCACGTGCAGACCCTGGTCAGGGTCATCTTGCCGGTGTCCGCTCCCACCATTGCCACGGTGACGCTGTTTTCGTTTGTAGCGCACTGGAACAGTTGGTTTGACGGTATGATCTACATGAACAAGATCGAGCACTATCCACTGCAGACCTACCTGCACACCGTGGTGGTAAACCCGGCCGAGTTTCTGCGCGCCAACACCGATCTGACCGGCAATTTGGCCAAGTATCTGACCCTGATCAGCCACCGCACGACAGGTGCGGCGCAGATGTTCCTTGCCATGATCCCGGTGCTGGTGGTGTATCCGTATCTGCAGAAGTACTTCACCACCGGACTTGTAATGGGCAGCGTAAAGGGCTGACCGCGATGCCCGCAAGATCAACAACGAAATGAACAACAGGAGCAACTATGGAACACGGATTACTAGGTAACAACACGATGGTGCAGGTCGGCGTAATTGTGCGCGACATCGACAAGGCGGCAGCCGACTACGCCGAGTTTTTTGGCATCGACAAGCCGCAGGCCCGGCTTACCGACAGCCACGACAAGACTCTGGCAGAGTACCGAGGCAGCCCGACCAGGGCGCGCGCCAAGCTCGCGTTCATGGACTTCGGCTCGCTGCAGGTGGAGCTGATTGAACCGAATGAGCAGCCGAGTACCTGGCGCGAGTTCCTTGACCGGCACGGGGAGGGAATTCACCACCTGGCGTTCGTGGTCGACGGCATGAAGGAGAAGGTCGCCACCCTCGCCGGCAAGGGATTCGCGTTGCAGCAGAAGGGTGAATACACGGGCGGCCGCTACGCCTATGTCGATACGACCGACACCTTGAAGACGATCATCGAACTGCTCGAAAACGATCGTTCGTGACCCGGGACAGCTTCGGCCTCGGCTGCTGGGCGTACGGGCTGGCGGCGCCGGGATCGGAAGAGGAACGTAGCGCCGCCGCTGTCGTTCGGGAGGCATACCGCCGCGGCGTGCGCCACTTCGACACGGCGCACGGGTACGGCGATGGGCAATCGGAAGCGATCGTGGGCGCCGCACTGGCCGGGCTCGGCGACGCCGAGATCGCCACCAAGTCGGGGCTGCTGCCGGCGCAGGAAACCCGGAACGCCGTGGAGCGGAGCCGGCAGCGCCTGCAACGAGACACAATCGACCTGTTCTATATTCACTGGCCCAAGCGGGGCGTCGACGCACGGCCGATGCTGGCCGAGCTGGAACAGGCGCGCGCCGCCGGGCTGATCCGCCGCATCGGCGTCAGCAATTTCTCACGCAAGGACCTGCACCGCGCGGCCGAGGTGGCCCGCGTCGACGTCCACCAGGTGGGCTACAACCTTTTGTGGCGATACCCCGAACGGGAGGTTCTCCCGTACTGCCGAGAACGCGACATCGCGGTGTTCAGCTACAGCTCTCTTGCGCAGGGGCTGCTGACCGGCAAGATGCCACGACGCCCGGCGTTCGCGCCAACCGACCCCAGACCCAACACCGTGTATTACGATGCTGAGGTGTGGCCGCACATATACGCCGCCGTCGAACGAATGAAAGAAATCGCAGCAGCAGCCGGCCAACCGCTTCATCATCTTGCACTTCAATGGCTGGTCGAGTCCGCGACGGTCGCGCGAGTGCTGGTGGGCGCGCGCAGCATCGAGCAACTCCACGACAATCTGGCGGCATTCGAACAGCCCGCGGCGGTCGACGCGCGCGCACAGTTGCAGCAGATCTCGGACGACGTGCATACGCACATTCCCGACGTCGGCAACATGTTCATGTACTACCCGTAGCTACCCGTAGCAACCCGGCGGCACCTACACCTCGTCGATGCCGAAGAACTCCATCATGATGTGCTCCAGGTTGAGTTGCAGCCCCCGGTACGAGTAGTGCGCGCGTGCAATCGCGTAGTTGTGATCCACCGCCTGCCGCCGGTAATCGTCGTCGTGCAGGAAGCGCTCCACCTCTTCCACCACGTCGTTGGTGATGAACTGTTCCATCAGCGCGACCTGGAACCCGCGCGGCCGGATGTCGTACGCAAACACCGGGTAGTTGTTCACGAAGATCGGTTTGCGGTGGTAGACCGCCTCCAGGAAGGCGTTGCCGAACCCCTCCACCAACGACGGGTAGGTGATCAGGTCGGCATGCGGATAGACATCGTCGAGCGTGTAGATCTTGCGGCCGTCGCCGCAGTCGCCGCGCCGGTCGCTGATGATCTCCTCCACGAACAGCGCCCGCACGCCGAGCAGCTCCGCGTAGCTGCGCACCCGGCCCTCGTAGGAGAACCCCTCGTCGCCCGATGCGTGCGAGATCACCAGGATCGCGTTGTCCTGCTTCTCCAGACGCCGCACCAACTCGATGGCGTGCTCGATCCCCTTGCGCTGTATGACCCGGGTGGGCTGCAGCACCAGGGTATCGTCGGGCCCGATCCCGAGCGCCTCGCGCACGTCGGCGTTGTAGCTGTCCACCCCGGACGGCGGGTGGTCGTAGTCCATCACGTTGGGAATCAGGGCCGCGTTGGCGCCTGAGCGCAGCGCCAACTGGTTGCGCGCCGTACCGTTGATCACCACGTGAGTAATCGAATGCAGCCGCGGCGGGTAGGCGTTGCGCAGGTAGTCGGAGACGCAATTCAGCATGAACCGCTTGCGCTCCCAGGTAAAATCGTGATGATGGCCGATGGTCGGGATGCGGGTCTCGGCGATCACCTCGGAGATCGCCAGCCCGAACGGGATGTTGAGCGGTATGGCGAGCGTGTTCTCCGGCACCAGGACATCGATCGAGAAACGCTCAATGAATTCGTAGATGCCGCGCTTCAGTTCGTCGCGCAGCTCGTGAATGCGGGATGTGACCGCCCGCGGACGGACGTCGGTGTGGAACAGGTCCTGTTGAATCTCTTCCACCTCGGGGTGGGTGAAGTGCGCCTTGGGCAGCAGCAGCGAGCGCTCCTCGGGGGTGTCGAGCTCGCCGGCGCAGTAGTAGTTGTCGTGGCCCATCCGTTCAAACACGGTGGCCCACTTGTCGATTTCCAGGGACACGCCGTCGGTGCCGGCGATGCGGAACGAGATGAAACCGATGTTGCGCCGCTTCATGTCAACCTCCCGCGAGCTGGCGCTGCCGGGTGAGCTTGCGCAGCTTGGGTTCGATCACCACCCGGCAGTAGGGGGCGCGTGCATTGCGCGCGTAGTAGTCCTGGTGATAGGACTCCGCCGGGTAGAACCGCTGCAGCGGCTCGATCTCGGTCACGATCGGACGCCGGAATTGCTTTTGTGCGGCCTCCCGCGACGCCTGCGCGCAGCGCTGCTGGTAGTCGTTGTGGGTCAGGATGATCGACCGGTACTGGGGACCGACGTCGTGGCCCTGCCGGTTCAGCGTGGTGGGATCGTGGGCGTGCCAGAACAGCTCCAGGATTCGCTCGTAGCTCACCACGTCGGGATCGAAGGTGACCTGCACCACCTCGGCGTGCCCGCTGCGCCCGCTGCACACCGCTTCATAGGTGGGGTTGAGGTCACTGCCGCCGGCATATCCGGATACCGCCGAACTCACCCCCGCCACGCCCCCCCCCCCCGGCGCGCCCGCGCCCCCCGCCACCCCCCGTTTCGGGGGGGGGGTGGACCCCCCCGCCGCCGGCATATCCGGACCCCGCCGAACTCCCCCCCGCCACGCGCAGATACACCGCCTCCACGCACCAGAAGCAGCCACCGCCGAGCGTTGCCGCGGTCTGCGCCGCGGCCTGGCCGCCGTTATTCAGATCAACAGGCACGGTGCCTCCTTGACGCCAAGTCCGCAAAAAACCGACGCACACGGATTTCGGACTACGCCATCTAATCGGTTAGTATAGCGCACTGTGCCGGTTGCACCAGCACTGGATGGATGGGAAAGACAGGAAGAATGGCGACACCCGCACCGCGCCGCGACCGCGAACTCGAGTCCGAACTCGAAGAACTGCGCCTGCGGCTTCTGAATCAACTTGACCAGCGCACCGGGCGCGAAAAGGCGGTGCTGCGCCGCACGATCGCGGTCCTTGCCGAACGGCGCCGGCGCCGGCGGGCCGGTTGCCAAGACGCCGGTGCCGCGGACGTTCCGGCTACTCCAGGTAGCCGTGCAGCATGCGCGCCTGCAGCGACATCTGCAGCCGCTCGAGCGCACGCTTCTCGATCTGGCGCACCCGCTCCTTGGTCAACCGGTAGCGCCGGCCGAGCTCGTTGAGGGTCAGCCGCTGCCGGCCGTTCAGGCCGAACCGGCTCTGCACGATATCGGACTCGCGCCGCGTCAGGCTGCCGAGCACCTGGTTGATGTCCGCCTTGAGCACGTTGGCCATCGCCTCCTCCTCCGGGGAGCGGGCCGCCTTGTCGCACACCGAGTCGCCCAGTTCGGCGGGAACGTCCTCGTCGAAGGCGGGCGATTCAAGGGACAGCGGGTCGCGCGACACCGACAGCAGATCGGCAACCCGCTGCACCGGCAGGCCCAGGAAGTGCGCAATCTGATCGGTGGTCGGCTCGCCGCGCTGGCGCTGGCGCAACTCGGAGCGCGCCCAGCCGATGCGCTCCACCACGCTGGCGGCGTGGGCCGGCAGGCGGATCGAACGCGACTGCGCTTCGAGCGCCTTCATGATCGACTGGCGGATCCACCACACGGCGTAGGTGGTGAAGTGAAATCCGCGCTCGGGATCGAACTTCTCCACTGCCTTGAGCAGTCCGATGTTGCCCTCGCTGACGAGGTCGGACAGCGGAATGCCGCGGTTCTGGTACTGCCGCGAGATGTTCACCACGAAGCGGAGGTTGCTGTTGACCAGCTTCTCCTTGGCCATCTCGTCCCCGTCCCGCGCGGCGCGTGCGTACCGCTGCTCTTCCTCTCTGGTCAGCAGCGGGTGGCGCTTGAGGTCGCTGAGGTAGTCAGCTAACGGTGTAGTGTCCATACAACCTCCATATCACCACAATGCAGCCTGCGATTGAAGATGATTTGAATGGCCCGTTAAGAGTTCGTAATGTTCGAGCGGACGCGGGCTGGTCTATTCAAACAGGTTGTCGAACGCGTTCCGCGCCTGCTTGGCGCGCTGCTCGGTCAATCCGCCCGCCTGGTCTCCTGTTCCCTCGCGCAGGCGGAAGTAGTCGCAGAAGTTGGCACGGTCCTTTTCGCGCACCGGCTCCGGGATCGACTCGCGGCAGTCCCACTGCAGTCCCTTCTCGTAGAACGTGCAGTTCAGGCACACCTTGAGCGGCTTGCTGCAACTCGGGCACTCGGTCTCGCGGAAGATCGGCAGGTCGCGCGGCAACCGGGTGCCGCACGCGTGACAGTGGCCCATGCCCTCATCATACCACGGCTCCCCGCTCGCCGCCGCGCGGGATGCGATACAAATCGCGCTGAACTTGGCGCAATGGGACGTATTCCAGGATCGTCCTGCGGTTATAATGGCGCCGAGGATCCGCCCAATAATGACTGAGCACAATCTGCTGATTTTCCTGTTCCAGGTGCTGGTTCTGCTGGTGCTGGCGCGCGGCGCCGGCGAGCTGCTGCGCCGCCTGGGGCAAGCCCCGATCGTGGGCGAAATCCTGGTCGGCGTGCTGCTCGGCCCTACCCTGCTCGGGCGGGCGTTTCCGGAACTGCACGCCGCGCTGTTTCCGCCCGATGCCGTGCAGCGCAGCATGCTGGACGTGGTGTCCTGGTTCGGCGTGCTGTTCCTGCTCCTGGAGACCGGCCTGCACGTCGACGTGAGCGCGGCGTGGCGGGCGCGCGGGCCGGCATTGCGCATCGGCATCATCGGCGTGCTGGTGCCGCTGGCGGTAGGCTCGGGGCTTTCGTTTTTGTTGCCGGATAGCGTGCTGGCAGATCCCGACCGGCGCATCATCTTTGCCCTGTTCCTGGGCACCACCATGGCGATCAGCGCGATGGTGATCATCGCCCGCGTACTGCACGACCTCGACCTGGTGAAGAGCGACCTGGGGCTGGTGACGCTGTGCGGCTACGCGGTCAACGACATCCTGGCCTGGATCGTGTTCAGCCTGGTGCTGGCGGTGGCGACCAGCGCGGCGCTGAATCTCGGCGCCATCGCATTCCTGCTCGTGTTCACGTTCGCCTTCACGGCGTTCGCTCTCACGCTCGGCCTGCGCCTGGTGGACAGCGCAGTGGCGCGCATCGGCACGCGCATGTCCGAGAACCCGGGCGCCGTGCTTACCTTCGTGTGCTGCCTCGGGCTGGCATGCGGCGCGTTGACCCAGGCGGTGGGGCTGACGGCGCTGTTCGGGTTCTTCCTGGCCGGCATCATGGCCGGCGAGGCGCGCCACCTTACCGAACGCACACGCGAAATCATCGGCCAAATGGTGCACTCCATCTTCGTGCCGCTGTACTTCGCGGGATTGGCTCTGCACCTCGACTTTATCGCCAACTTCAACATCGGCCTGGTCGTCTTCGTGACCGTGGTGTCGATTGCCGCCAAGTTCGGCGGCGCCTGGCTGGGCGCCCTGGGCCGCGACATCTCCGCCCAGGACCGGATATCGATCGGCATCGCGTTCACGCCGAGCGGGGTTACCGGCATCGTGGTGGCCGGCGTGGCGCTGGAGTACCAGATCATTACCACGCCGGTGTTCGTGGCCATTGTGTGCTCGGCCATCGTGTCCGCGCTGCTGGTGGCGCCGTGGCTGTCGTGGTCTATCCGGCGCGGCGAACGGGTCGACCTGGCCCGGCTGCTGGCGCAGAACGGCATTCTTCCGGCGCTGCGCGCGCGCGACCGCTTCACGGCGATCCGTGAATTGTGCCTGGTGGCGTCGCCGGCCACCCGCCTGGCCCCGGACGACATCAACGAAGCGGTCGATGAGCGCGAGCAGCTCATGGGCACCGGAATCGGACGCGGCGTCGCCGTGCCGCACGCCCGCATCGAGGCGCTGCGCCGGCCGGTGGTCGCGTTCGGCCGCTCCGCGCAGGGGCTGGACTGGGACGCCCCGGACGGCGAGCCGGTGCGCTTCGTGTTCCTGGTGCTCACCCCGGCGCGGCAGGAAGGCCTGCAGGTGCAGATCCTGCAGGCAATTGCCCGCACCATGAGCGGCGAGGGCAGCCGCGACCTGGGCGCGGCCGGCGACGCCGCCGCCCTGCGCAAGCACCTGTCTCAACTCCTGAAGCGCTGATCGGCCCGCGGCCACCGCGAATTTCCTTGACCCTGACGTAACGTAAGGGTCTACGTTGGCGGTCATGGAGACCGAGCAACTGCACACGGTGGGCGAGGTCGCGGCGCTCGCCGGCGTCACGATACGCACCCTGCACCACTACGACAGGATCGGCCTGCTGGCCCCATCGGGACGCTCGGAGAACGGCTATCGGCTCTATGCCTACGGTGATCTCGAACGGCTGCGCCAGATCCGGCTGTTGCGCGAATTGCGTTTCAGCCTGGATGCGATCGGCCAGATGCTCGACGCCCCGGCGTATGGACGGCGGAGCGCACTGGAGGCGCAGCGGGACCTGCTCAGGGAGCGGCAGGAGAGAACGGAACGCATCATTCGCGGGGTCGACCGGGCCCTGCAAGCAATGGAGAAGGAGACGGAAATGGACCGCACGGAGATGTTCGAGGGACTGGAAGAGTTCGACCACGAGCAGTATCGGGAGGAGGTCGAGCAACGCTGGGGCGACACCGATGCGTACCGGGAGTCGATGCGGCGCACTCGCCGTTACGGCACCGGCGACTGGGCTCGGATCAAGGCGGAAGGCGAGGCCGTGGTGGCCAGGTTGGCCGACCTGATGGCCGTGGGCGCTCCGGCCGAGGGTCGCGCGGCGATGGATCTGGCGGAGGAGCACCGGCGCCACATCGACCGCTGGTTCTACCCGTGCAGCGAGGCGATGCACCGCAACCTCGCCGACCTGTACACGGACGATCCACGCTTCACGGAGTACTTCGAGAAGCGTGGCGAGGGGTTGGCCGTGTTCGTCCGGAACGCGATCCGGGCCAACGCTCAGCGCGCGGGCGGCGCACCGAGGGAGTAGGGGCCGGCGGCGGCGGTGCTGGCGCGCAGGTGGTCGTACACCGCGTCCTGCACTTCAAGCACACGCACCGCCTGCATCACGTCGGGGTCGCCGATGCGCCCGGCCTCGATCGCCTGCAGGCCCCATTCGATGACGCGCCGCATGCGCTCGCCGTGGCCGATGTCCGGCGTGATGGCGACGCCGCCCGAGGTGTGCACCTCGATCAGCGGCTCGCCGTGGTCGCCGTAGCGCTCGAATACCGACGCCTTGCTGCCGACGAAGCGGAAAAAGTGATCGCCGGCGCGGGTGCCGGAGGGATAGTTGAAGCCGGACTCGATGATTCCCGTCACCCCGGCGGCGGTGCGGACAATGCCCACCGCGGTGTCCTCCACCTCGCGGCGGTGCATCAGGTTGGCGAGCACGCCGCCGACCACGGTTACCGGGCCGCCGCCGGCGAACTGCAGAAAGGTGTCGATGCCGTGTGAAGACTCCACGACCCACGATCCGCCGCCCGACAGCGCCGGCTTGTTGAGCCAGTGCGACGGGGTCGGGTCGTAGCGTGTCGGCGGCCCGTTGTTGAGCCGGCTGCTGTACAGCACCAGGTCGCCGAGGCTGCCGTCGGCCGCCATCTGCGCCACCTTCTCCACCAACAGGCTGCCGCGGTTGGGCAGCGTGAGGGCGTGCGGCAGGCCGGCCGCCATGGTGGCCTGCGCGGCGGGACGCAGGCGGTCCGCGCAGTCGGCGAACGGCTTGTCCAGCAGGTAGGGCACGCGGCGCTCCACGCAGGCCGCGACGTGGCCGGGAATTTCCACGTGCTTGCCGCACACGATCGCCGCATCCGGCTTCACGGCGTCCAGGCAGCTCGCCGCAGCGGCGAACCCCGGACAGTCGAACTCCTGCTCGAGTTGGGCGCGCGGGCCCGGTTCGGGATCCATGGCGGCGACCACTTCATGGCCCATCTCTTTGACCGTGCCGGCAATGCCGCGGCCGTGGTGACTGTACGAAAGAACGGCTATGCGCATGACGCCATCCTACCAGAGCCGGGCAGTTCGCAGGCGTGGCACGATTCGTTCGTCAGGAAAGCATGTCCTTGAACGCTCCCGGCGGCACCGGCGCACCGCGGCCGAGCATCCACTGCCACATCTCGGTGCGCAGCTCCCACGCCTTGTAGTAGTCGGACGCGTGGTCGAACGGGCCGATCTGCTCGCGGATGCGGCGCTGGGCAACTTCCGTGAGCGTTTCTGGATCGTGGTCCCAACTCGGCGCAGTCGGCGCGGAGCGGCGGTCGAACAGGAACTTGAGCATGTAGCGGGTGCGCTCGCTCCGGTTGCGGGTGGCGGCGTGCCACAGGTCGTAATGAGTAATGGCCACGGTACCGGCCGGGACCGCCAGCGGCACCTGGCCCTTGATGTTGGCGTAGGTCGCGAGCCGGTCGGTGGGAGCGTTGCGGAAGTGGGTACCCGGCATGATGATGGTCGGGCCCTGTTCCATCGGCACCTCGTGCGGGTAATACATGGCCAGCACGCACCACACCTGGTGATGGCGCACGTTGGTGCCGTCCTGGTGCCAGTTCTGGCTGAGCGACCCCGGCGCGTTGACATGCAGGTGGCGATGCCCGTTCATCACGTAGTCGGCGCCAAGCAGGCTGATCAGAGCGCCGCGCACCTCCGGGTGGCCGTACACCTGCTGCAGCAGCGGCACGCGATCCAGGATTTCGTTGCCGGCGCCGTTCGCCTGCCCGCATTGCGCGGCGATCTGTTCGTTGAGGCCGTCCGCAAACTCCGGGTGCACCAGGTGATAGCCGTGGGTGACAAACAGCAGCACCTCGTCGTCCGACAGCAGCCGCGGCGGCCGCGCACTCAAATCAACCCGCGCATCAACCATCGTATCGGCCATCGTATCGGCCATGGTCTCAGCCATCGTACACCTCCAGTTTTTCGAGAATGAATTCGTGCCCGATCAGGTCGATCTCGCGATCGTCGAACGGCGCCCGCTGTTGCGGAAAGTGGACCACCCGCCAGCCCGCCACGATGGCGTCGTGGACGTTGCGCCAGGGCAGATCGGCAGCCTCCGGGTCGATCTGGGTGACCGATCCCGCCACCGGCTCATGAACCGCGGCCGCCACCAGGCTGGCATAGATGCTCGGTGTGACGGCATGCAGGTACAGCAGGCGCTGGCGCCAACGCGGCGGCCGGGCGCCGCGGCAGTCCGCCAACAGCCGGTCCAGGTCGGCTTCGCCGAGGGCATCGCCCGCCCGCAGCTTGCGCCGCGCGGCATCCACCCAGGCCCCGACCGGCGCGGCGGCAACTGGACCGGCTGTTGACGGTGGCGAATGGTTGTCCATGGCGCTTGCTCGGTGCCGCTACCCTACCGCAAACCCGCTGCAAGCGCGAGCAGTAGCCCAGCCCGCCGCGGGGTACTGGCGGACGGCGGGCGTATCGGGTAAGGATTGAGCCGCGATATGATGTTTCACGCAGGAGTGATCGGGGCCACCGGCTACATCGGCACCCCGTACCGAGCGGAGATGCGCGGGGCGCCGGATGCCGCGCGCATCGTCGCGCTGTGCGCGCGGCGCCGCGACCGGCTGCAGGCGGCGGCGCGCCTTGACGGCTGCGACTTCATTACCGACGACTGGCGCGCGGTGGTGGACCATCCGGACGTGGACCTGGTGGTGGTGCTGACGCCCGACCGCCTGCACCGCGAACCCGCCCTGGCCGCGGCGGCCGCCGGCAAGCACCTGTTCTGCGACAAGCCGGTCGGGGCCGACGTCGGCGAGGCCTACGAAATCTGGCGCGCCTACCGCGACCGCGGACTCGGGCACTACGTGCCCTACTGGACCCGCTACGAGCCCAAGTTCCGCCGCGCCAGGGAGTTGCTGTCCGGCGGCGCGCTCGGCGAACTGAAGGCGGTCGTGTACCGCTGGCACAACCCGCGCCCGCCGTCGATTCCCTTCACCTGGCGCGACGACGCCGCCCTGTCCACCGCCGGCAGCATCGCCGACGTCGGCTCGCACGCCTACGACACGGTGCGCTGGATGATCGGCAGCGAGGCGAAGCGGGTGGTGGCGCAGGCCGGCGTGCTGGCGCCGCCGAAGCCCGACCTGGGGCCGATCGACCTGACCGAGGCACTCGAATGGGGCGCCGCGAACCCTGCGTCGGCGGCGCCGCGCACGCGTGCCGGCACCGCCTACGACTACGGCGCCATTATCTGGGAGTTCCACAATGGCGCGGTGGGGGCGATGCTGCTATCGCACGCGCCGGCGCTGCGCAAGGGGCTGGCGCCGGAGTTGGAGCTGCACGGCAGCGCGGCGTCGGTCGCCGTCGACCGCGTCCGCCATACCGTCACGGTGATGCGCTCGGACGACGACGTGACCGTCGAGGATATCCCGGAGGACCGGGTCAACCGCTGGTCCCGCTTCGTGCTGCCGGCGCTCGCCGAGCGCGCTGCCGGTAAGGAAAGCGCGCACCCTGGTCTGCACGACGGCTGGCGCACGCAGGTGTTCACCGAGGCGGTGGTGGCGTCGGCACGCCGCGGCGAATGGGTGGAGCTGGCGGAACTGGACGAGGAGGCATAATGAGCAACCTGCATAACCTGAGCAATCAACGCATCAACCGGGCCGTCGAACTACTGGCCGACGACCAGCCGATCTACTACACCGGCGCCCACACCGGCGCCGTGTTGACCCACGCACAGGGCGTTGCAGACGCTCGCACCTGGGCGGACTACATCAACGTGGGTATGGAGCACGGCTGCTTCGACCTGACCGGCCTGGCGCACTACATGGCCGGCCTCGCCGCTGGTGGGCCAACGGCAAGCGGCCACCGCACGCCGGCCGTGATCGTGGAGGCGCCGGTCGACGGTACCAGCGAGCCGGTGGTCCGCTACAACGCCTGGCAGTTCCGGCAGATCCTGGCACGCGGCGTGCACGGCATCCTGCTGTGCCAGGCGGAGACCGCCGACGCGGTGCGCGCCTTCGTGGAGTCGTGCCGCTATCCGCGCAACATGATCGGAGTCGGCGCCGGCCTGGAGCGCGGCACGCGCGGCGTCGGTTCGGAGTCGGAGGCGGCGCCCGTCTGGGGCGTGGATGGAGACGAATACCTGGCCCGGTGCGATCCGTGGCCGCTCAACCCGAACGGCGAACTGCTGCTCGGCATCAAGATCGAGTCGGTGCGCGGCGTGGCCCACATCGAGCAGATGCTGGCGGTGCCCGGACTCGGGTTTGCCGAATGCGGCCCCGGCGATCTGCACATGTCATACGGCGTGGAGCGGGTGCCTGGGCAGCACGACCCGCGGGTAATCGAGGCCGCCGAACGGGTGCGCGCCGCCTGCGCCGCAAACGGCGTGGCGTTCCTGGAGGTGTGCACGCCGGACAACATTTGCAGCCAGATCGACCGCGGGGTGCGGGTGGTGTCCGGCGGCCAGGAGCAGATCGCCCGCATCGGGCGCGCCCACTCCGGACGCACCCTGCCGGTCGGCTGACTAGCGACGGTCGAGGCCGGCGCCGCTGTCAGGCCACCTCGACCGGTTGACCGGTGCGTCCCGATTCAATGGCGGCGGCCACGGTGGCGGCGATGTCGCGGCCCGCGCGAGCGTCGAGCAATGTGTCGGCGCCGGTTTCGATTGCCGTCTTGAACTGCTCCATGAGCAAAAAGTTGTTGCTGTCCGCCACGCGCACGTTCGGGTACTCGGTGGCCGGTTGGCCGCGGTAGTAGATGCCCACCTCGGGACGCGCCTCGGTTACCACCAGCGCCCCCTCGCTGCCGACCAGGTGCAGCTTGATCTCGCCGATGTCGGGATGGCTCGCCGCACCGATGCGCCCGATGCACAACGACCCGAGCACACCGCTCTCCATCTCCAGCGTGACCGTGGCCAGGTCGTCGACGTCGTTGTCGGCGTTGGCCTGGTGGAAGTGGGCGGCGGTGCGGGCGAAAACGCGCCGTACCGGGCTGCCGGTCAGCGCGTGGATGTAGCCGAGCGGGTAGATGCCTTCGATCTGCAGCTCGCCCATCGCCGCGGTGCCGACACCGCCGTCGGAGCCGTCGGCGTGCGCCTCCAGTTGCCGCGCCAGCCAGTCGATGGGCGGAAAGCCGGGCTTGCGGCTGCCCTTCGGCGGGCCGGCGTCCTTGGCAAAGTAGAAGTCGACGTGGATGGCGCGCAACGCGCCGATCGCGCCGCGCTGCAGCTCCTGCTGCGCCTGCACCAGCGCCGGCAGCAGGTTGCGGTTCCACAGCAGGAAGCGGACGCCTGCTTGCTGCACCGCGCCCACCAGCCGGTCGCACTCCGCCAGCGAGGTGGACATCGGCTTGTCCTGCACCACGTGCATGCCGGCCTCGGCGGCGCGCACGCTCAGGTCGCAGTGCCGCTCCGCCTCGCTGCTCACCACCGCCACCTGCACGCCATGGTCGGCGAGGGCGGCGGCCACGTCGCGCACGTAGGGCACGCCCAGTTCGGCGGCAAAATCCTCGTTGCGCTCGTGCGCCCAGTCGGGCACCTGGGGGTCGTCGGCCACCACCACCACCTCGAAGGCGGGATGGGCGTGCACGGCGCGCGGCACGTAGTCGTGCTTGACCGCGCTCAACGCGGCGCAGCGGTAGACGGTGTTACTCATAGCGATCCTCCCGGCGCACCGCGACGTCGCCGCTGGCCGCCGACGCGGCCGCGGCCGCGGCCACCTGCAGGGCGGCATGGGCATCGGCACCGGTCACCTGGGCTGCACGGCCCGCGGCCGCGGCGGCGGCAAACTCGGCCAGTTCGCCGGCCAGGTCGTGGTTGCCCTCGCCCGGATCGCGCGCGGCCGGGTTGCCGCCGGCGAACAGCAGCGCGCGGTTGTGATGATCGTCGGCGTAGCCGGCCCCGGTAGAACCGATCACCGACACCGACTGGTAGCCGTCGCCGGGCGGCAGGCCGGCGCTGACGTCGATCAGGGCCATGCCGCCGGCGCGGAATCCGAGGTGAATCTGAACGTAATCCGAGCCCGCGGCGCGCGCGTACACCCGCTCCGGGCGATCATCGAACAGCCAGTTGGCCAGGTCCAGGTACGGCGCGGCAAGATCCTGCCAATCCGGCACCGATCCGGTGACGCCGCCGGCGGCCGCGTGCCAGCGGTGTGCGCGCAGCAACCCGAGCTCGCCGAGCTTGCCGGAATCGAGCCGCTGCTTCAGCACCTGTTGCGACGGCAGGAAGCGCAGCGTGCCGCCCACCATCAGGCATACATCCGCGGCGGCGCACTGTTCGCCGAGCGCCTGCAGGCGGGCCGCGTCCGCGGCCGGCGGCAGCTCCAGCAATACGTGCTTGCCGTGCCGAACGGCTTCGGCGGCGTCATCCAGGCGCGCGGCTGCCGCGCCGTGCACCAGCACGCCGGAGCAGCAGTCGGAATGCCCGGCAAGCAGTTCCGGCAAGGAAGCGGCCTGCAGCCCGGCGCCGAGCCGGCGCGCGGCTGCCCCCCGCCCGCCCGCGTCCGGATCCACCACGGCGGCCACGCACACATCGGGGAGGCGCAGCAGGGCGTCCGCATACCGGTCCGCGGCTCCGGCACCGACCAACGCGTAACAGGTCATGATGCCGCTCTCAATGCCAGCCGTGATCGTAGGTGACCGGCGTGCCGGTACGCTGCGTGGTCCAGTTGTATCCACTCCCCAGCACCACCTCGCGCCCCGTTATGGACGACTGCTCGGCGGCGAACAGAATCTCCATCACGTGGCGTCCCCACATGCCGTCGGCGGGCGGTTCCAGATCCTGCTCGATGGCGGTGGCGAACGAATTCCACTCGTGGTAGAACTCCGCCTTCGGGTCGTCGAACGGGACATCTTCCCACTGCTCGCCGGTGCCGAGGCGAACGAACTTCTCGCCGTGCTGGCTGAACTTGAGCGAGCCGTTGGCGCCAATCACGTGGCTCTCGTAGGAGGGCCCGCCGTTTGCGTAGCCGCACGACACGGCAACGCCCGCGAGGCCGTTCTTGGTGCGGATCATCGCGGTGGCGGTGTCGTCGGACGCTTGGTAGTGGGCGCGCGTGCCCACCACGGCGCTGACCGCCGCGGCCTGCGAGCCGAGCAGCCACATCAGGCGGTCCACCACGTGCACGCCGTTGGCCAGCCACATGCCGCCGCCGTGAAAGCGGCTGCGGTACTGCGGGCGCCGATTCCCGAATCCCCAGTTCTTGGACATATAGCACACCACCGTCATCAGCGGCCCGAGTTGCCCGGAGTCGAGAATCTCCTTGGCCTTCAGGCTGGTGCCGTAGAAGTGCTGCGTGTGGCCGACCATCAGCTTGACGCGGTTGGCGTCTGCCGCCTCGATCATGGCGTCGCACTGCTCCAGGCTTATCGCCATCGGCTTCTCCACCAGCACGTGCTTGCCGGCGTTGCACGCATCCACCGTCAGGCGGTGGTGCAACTGGTGTCCGAGGGTGATCGCCACCGCGTCGACGTCCGCATCCTCAAGCAACTCGGTGTGGGTGGCGTAGCCCTCGGGTACTCCCCAGGTGTTCATGAACTGCTCCCGCACCTCCGGAAACAGGTCCGCCACCGCCGTGATTTCGACGTTGTCCAGTTCGGCGATCGCCGCCGCGTGAGCGCGCGCGATGCCGCCAAGCCCGATTATCCCTACCTTCAACATGTCGCGTGCGACCGTAGAGGCAATCGCCCCCCCGATCAACCCCTAGGCGCGAGCCGGTTCAGGCGAAGTCTGCGCGCCACAGGTGCACCGCACGAGCGGCGAGCCGGCTTTGGCGCGCTTCGAGCAGCTCGGGCGTCCACTCTTCCGGAGCCATCCGTGGGATGTCCTGGCTGATGGCATAGGTACTTTCGCTGTACGCCGACACTTTGTCGAGGTACGCGGCATTTCCGATGCGTCGATTGGCTGCCGATTCAAGCAGCGTGAGGTTTCCAAGGCGGTACACCGATGTGTCCCAACGCGCCGAATCGAAAGTTTCCTCCCAGTCATCGGCGGGGTTTTCCGGCAAGATGTGCTCGATGGTCGCGGGGTCGGTATCGGGATCGCAAGCCCGGCCTGACGCGTCCGCCTCCAACCGAGCCAGGATATACTTTGCCAGTCTTCTCTTCCGTCCGCTCGTGCCAACCTCCAGGCCGGCGAAGTCTTGCCGGGTCTTTGCGTCATCCACGTAGATCGGTTTCAGCCGTTCGAATACCCCTGCGGGGGTAGTCACCGTACCATCCTTGACGGGCTTGGCGGCGTAGTGAAACGCGGCTTCCAGCGCGCTGGGGTTCCGACTGCTGACTACCGTGTAGCGGAACGACAAGACACTGACCATCCTCAACACGCTGACGAAGTTTGCTTTCGAAAAGGACTCCCACGCGGTAAACAGGAGCGGCATCATTTGGCGCACGCGGAACAGGGTGAGTTCCCGAATGTAGGGCTTGGCGTCCGGTAGATCCACCCAATATCCGTGACTCGGATCTCCGACCGCCACGAACAGCTCCGCACGACGCTCCAATTCGTCGAGCAGCGCGAACACGCCGTCGGCTGTCTTGACTCGGCCGCGGACCAGTTTGAACAGCCGCTGGCTCCGAACTTTGGGCAACTCGCACAGCATGTGGTAACGCAGCAGCTCGGGAAAACGTTCCTGTTCCACGGTGTCCATGAGCGCCTGCCACCGGCGCTGGAGTGCCTGCAGGTCAGAGGGTACACGCACACGAGAGAACAGGAAATTCTTCAGCAGGTCGGTAGTGGTCAGCTCCAAACCGCGCGCATTGAGGGTCTCGAACACCGTGTAAGCGTTCAACTCGTCGTCGACCGTGATGAGAATGAAGAGCAGCTGCCGGGCCATGGTCTCGGACAGCACACCCGCGGTGGCTCTGCCGTCGTGGCGCAGTTCTGTGAGCGCTTCCAGACGTTGTCGAAATTGGATAAAACACTGCCACAGGAGCCGATTCGACCTCGGCAGACGCCTGGGATTGCGTGGCTCCCTGTTCTGTACCAGGTAGTCCTGATAGATCGCGTCGTCGGTCTCATTGAGGTAGAGCCGGCTGCTCTCGGTCAAGGAAGCAGGATCCTTCTCGCCGATGAAGCGATTGCGAAGTTCGCGCGCTCGCTCACGGTTTGCATCTGTCTCGATACCCTCGTCAGCCATGGCCCGCAGCCGCGCAATCACTGCAAGGGCCAGGACACTGAGTGTGGCCAGCCGCTGTTGACCGTCGATAATCAGAAACTCGCGGTCTGTCTGTTCTTCGACCACGAGAGCGCCTAGGTAGTGAGGCTCATCCGGGGCCGAGCGGAGATCCATGAGATCGTTCCAAAGATCCTCCCATTGCTCCTCGGACCAGGAGTAGTCGCGCTGGTACGGCGGCACACGATAGCGCTTTCCGTTGCCGATCAAGTCGAGATAGTTGATCGTGTTGGTGTTCAAGACGTTGCTTCTTGCCATTTCCTCTGTCGCGGTGACGCAGACCCTACGCTACGATTTTACACGTTTATCAGCAGTGCTGCCGGGCGTCTTCGCGCCCCACACGCGCCCCACACGCGCCGCCGGCCTCCCTTACTTGCGGCGTAAGCCGGCGGGGGCGGTTTCGCGCGCTTCCCAGCGCGCCTCCTCCAGGCGGGCGAGCAGTTCGCGGTGGGCGCGCGGGGTAGCGAGGCGGCGCAGGCCAAGCACCGAGTAACCGTTCACGTACAGATTGTCGTCGTCACACCCGGCGGCCAGCGCGCCGGCCACCCGATCGGCGGCGCTCGCCGCTCCCGAGCCGATCCGCGCCAGCGACAGCGCGGCGTTGCGGCGCACGGTGTCGTTGTCGTCCTGTATCACGGCCGCCAGGGCAGCCGCGGCGGCGGACGCGTCGCCGGCGCCGCCGCACACCAGGCCGAGGGCGTCGGCCGCCTGCTCGCGCACGACCTGTTCCGGGTCAGCCAGGGCAGCCGTCAGCGCCGTTTCCCCGGCGCGCGCCGGCGGGCCAACGTCGCCGAGCGCATCGACCGCACGCGCCCGCACCGCGGGGTCGCCATCACCCGCCAGGTCGCGCAGCGCCGGCACGGCCGCCGCGCCGAGCGGAGCGAAACCATACGCGGCGTTGCGGCGCACCCGCTCGTGGGAACTGCGCAACGCCTCGGCCAGCGGCTGTGCGGCGCCCGACCCACAGCGCCCCAGGCGGTACGCTGCCTGCAGGGCGGCGCACTCGTCTTCGCCGGCGAGCTGTTCGAACAACGCGGCCAGCCTGCCGTCCGCCGACCCGGGCAATCCGGCGCCCGCCCCGGACTGGCCCAGGTGCCAGCGCCACTGGTGGCCCCATACCTCCGGCAGGTCCGCGCGCGATCCACCGCCAGCGCTCCCGGCCATGCCACTGTGCTCCAACGCGGGCGCCGCCGCGCCGGGCTCATGGCGCCAGCTCGGTTGCACCGGATCGCTCATGCGCGTAAACAGGAACTTCACCATGTAGCGGTTGCGTGCCGCGTTCACGGTGCCGGCCGCGCGGTGCCAGATGTCGTAGTGCACGAGGACCACGGTGCCGGCCGGCCCGGTAAGGTGAATCTCGTCCTGCTCGCTCTGCTGCTCGACCAGGTACTGGGAGCGCGGCACGATCGCCGTCGGGCCCATCTCCTCGTCCGTATGCTGCGGATAATAGAACGCCATCGCCCAGCGCGCGTGGTGGTGGCGCCGGTTGCCGTCCACCGCGTAGCGGCTGTTGCCCAGACTGTCCTTGTGCAGGCGCTGCGCTTCGTTGCCGGGCGCGCGGTCGTGGCAGTGGCGGTGCATGTGCAGGTAGTAGTCGTCGCCGAGGATGCTCGCCAGCGCGCCCGCCACCCGCGGATGGCCGAACACCCGGCCCAACTCCGGCACCAGCGGCAGGAGGTTGTTGAACGGGTTGCCGCCGCGCTCGATCACCGTACCGAGCCGGTCATACACCCGGTCGTGAAACCCCTCCGGCAACTCCGGCTGCAACACCAGGTAGCCGTCCACCAGAAACCGCTGCATCTCCGCATCGCTCAACCGAATCAGTCCGCCATTCATGCCCCACCATTACACCGTTTCTCCGTACGCCTGTCGACCTGCCGCGGGCGAGCCGCGCCCTACAACGCCACACAACTGGCCGGCCGGGGCGGGTTCGGGATAGGGTGGAAGCGATGAATTCGCCACGCTACAAGGCAGCGCTGATCGGGTGCGGCAACCGCAGCCGCAAGCACGTGGAATCATACGAGCACGTGCCGGAGGCGGCACTGACCGCCTGCTGCGACCTGATCGAGGAGCGCCGCGCCGGACACGCCGCGGAGTATGGCCTGACCGCCTACGCCGACGCGGCCGAGATGATCGAGCGCGAGCGTCCGGACATCGTCCACATCGTTACCCAGCCAGCAGACCGGGCGGAGTTGATGCACCTGGTGGCGGACCTCGAGGTGCCGGCGTCGGTGGTGGAGAAGCCGCTCGCCGCCGGGGTCACCGACTGGCGCTCGCTGGTGGCGCTGGAGCGGCGCAGCAGCACCCGCTTCACGGTCAGCCATCAGTTCCGCTGGCACATTGACTTGACCCGCTGCCGGGAAGCGCTGCAGTCGGGCCGGCTCGGCGCGGTGCGCTTCCTGGAGACCTCCTGCGGCATGAACGTGTCCAACCAGGGCACTCACGCGCTCAACTACGTGATGTCGCTGAACGGCGACGCGCGCGTGCACACGCTGTTCGGCACCGCCAGCGGCATGAGCGGCAGCGATCCCACCCACCCGGCGCCCGACACCTCGGTGGCCCACCTGCTGTTCGACAACGGCGTGCGCTGCCTGTGGCACCACGGCACGACGGCGCCGCTGATCGGCGACCCCGCCACCACCTACCAGCACGTGCGCGTGGCCGCCTACGCCGAGCGCGGACGGGTGCTGTACGAAGAGTTCCGCAACTGGGAAATCGTGGGACCGGACGGCACCGAGTGCGGCCACGTCGGCGCCACCTGGAACGCCAACAACCTGCTCGCCCAGGCCGGCCTGACGCGCGCCACGCTGAACTGGCTGGAGGACGGCGCGGCGCTGCCGGGCACCAACCTGAACCAGTCGCTGCACGAATTCAAGACCGTGCTGGCGCTGTATGCCAGCACGCTGCGGCGGCAGCCGATCGAGCTGGCCAGCTTCGAACCCGAGGATGACCTGTTCGAGCAGCTCACCGCCGTCCTGAGTTGACTCGATGACCCCCGGCCGCCGGCAGCGGAGCTGAGTCGCATGGATCTTGCCGACCTGCGCATCGTACTGGTGCGGCCCGAGGAGGGCCGCAACGTCGGCGCCGCCTGCCGCGCCGCCAAGACCATGGGCATAGAGCAACTTCACTTGGTGGCGGCGGACGGCATCGACCGCCACGTCGCGCGCGTTGTGGCCGTGCACGCCGCCGACCTGCTCGACCGGGCGGTGGTGTGCGGCAGCGTCGCCGAAGCGGTGAGCGGCTGCACACTGGCGGCGGCCGTAACCCGGCGTGACGGCAAGCGGCGCAAGTACCGGATCTGGACCGCCGAACAACTGGGCCGGCGCCTGGCCGAGCGCGGCGCGGGACCGGTGGCGGTGGTATTCGGCAACGAGAAGAACGGCCTGTCGGACGCCGAGATGGAGCCGTGCCAGGTGGCGGTGGCGATTCCGTCGGCGCCGCAGTTCCCGTCGTTGAACCTGTCGCACGCGGTGCAGGTGGTGGCCTACGAGATCTACAAGCAGGGTCACGCCCCGCGCCAGGCACGCCCGCGCCAGCGCCCGGTCGGCGCCGAGCGCATCGCACGCATGGCGGAGCCGCTGACCGGCGCGCTGGCCGAGGTCGGCTTCTTCAGCGAAACCGGCGCGGAGAGCGTGCAGCGCTTCCTGACCGACATCCTCACCCGCGCCGACCTGGTGGACCGGGAAGCGCAGCGCCTGGAGCGCATCCTGCACAACGTCGGCGGCGTGGTGCTGCGCACCAAGCGCTGACCGCGCTATGCGAGGCTACCGATGCCCGCTACTATCGATGCCGTTATGGTGAAACTGGGCAGTGTGATCATGGGCAGCCGGGAAGGCGACGCCGCGGTCGGGACAACGCACGGATCGAGCGTCTCCGACGTCTTCGCCCTGGCGCGGGAGCATCGCAAGCGAGGCTTGGCCGCCGCCTACTGCCCCACCGCGTCAATCGACGACCGCGACCGGCTGCGCGACATTCGCGACGCGTTCGCCGCCGCGGGCGTGGTGATCGCCGAGGTGGGCGGCTGGCGCAACATGCTGCATCCCGACCCCGCGGAAGGCAAGCGCGAGCGGCAGCGCATGGCCGACTACCTGGCGATCGCCGACGAGGTGGACGCCCGGTGTGCCATTACCTGCATCGGTTCACCCGGCGGCCCCGGCCAGGGTTCGCACGACGCCTTCAACTTCACGCCCGATGCGTTCGACGCCGCGGTCGAGAACGCGCGCTGGCTGATCGACACCGTAAAGCCCAAGCGCACCCGCTTCGTGTACGAAATCTATCCGTTCAGCGTGGCCGACACCCCCGCCAACATCCGCCGCCTGCTCGACGCCGTCGACCGGCCCGAGTTCGCCGCCCACATGGACTTGGTCAACCTGATCAACTGCCCGCGGCTCTACTACCGGAGCGGGGACGTGGCGCGGGAGGTGGTACGCCTGTTCGGCGACCGCATCGTGTCCGCCCACGCCAAGGATCTGAAGATGGCCGAGGACGTAAGCGTAATCATGCACGAGGTACGCCCCGGCTGCGGCAACATCGACTACGCCGCCTACCTGCGCGTCCTGCACGAGTTGCCGCACACCGTGCCGCTGATGCTCGAGCACCTGCACACCCAGGAGGAGTACGACCTCGGCGTCGACCACATCCGCGCGGTAGCCGCCGCCGAGCAGATTCCGCTCGCCTGACCGGCTCGCCCGGCTACTCCGACACCCAGATGTTGGCGTAGCGCACCGGCGCGGCGTCGGCCTGCAGGCGCAACGGGCCGCGGCCCTGCCACTCCGCCGGCAATTCGGTGAAGCCGCGCACCGTGGGCTCGGACACCTCCACGTTGTGGTGGATGCGGGTGCCGTTGAGCCACACCGAGATCTGTCCGCCCTCGCCCTGCGGCGTGTACTCCACCTCCAACTCCTGCCATACGCCCGGCTGCACCGCCACGTCGACATCGGGCGCCTTGAAGCCGTTCAGCGCTCCGCAGCGGTGCTCGGGCGACTCGGGCGCGGCGCCGCGGATCTCGATCTCGTAGCGCCCGGCAATGAACGCGCCGCCGGTGCCGGCCAGCTTGGCGGGCACCCAGTCGGGTTGCTCGGGGAGCTGAAAGTCGAGGTGCAGCCGGTGCGCGCCGAAGCGCGCCTCGCTGTAGATGTCGCCGTAGCCCGGCGCCGCGGTCAGCACGTTGCCGGCGGCCGGCCAGCGGCCGGCGCTGAACTTCTGCCCGCCGGCGGTACTCTCGGCGCGCCGGTCGAGGCGCATGCCCGGCGGTTGCGCGCCGGGATCCCAGTGCCGCCAGCCGGTCAGCGGGGCGCCGGTGAACAGCACCGTTGCGCTGTGCGGCGGGCGCCGCGGCGGCGGGGGCATTGCCGACTCCACCGGCTGCTCGCCACCGTCGTCGCCGCCCTCGCCGAGGCACCAGGCAATGCCGTTCCGCAACAGCTGCGTGAATGCCGGCACTTCGAAGTGCTCGGCGCTCCCGAGCGAGGTAAAGAACACCCGCGAACCCGGCGTGTAGCGGTTGACCCACGCCACCGGTTCCGCCGGCAGTTCGCCGGTCTTGCCGAACATCAGCGGCGTGGCGGTATCGTTCAGCGGCACCGCGTTGTAGGTGCCGCCATAGCCCATCTCGGTGACGCGCGGCAGGTCGCGCACGATCGGGTGCGCGGCGGCGGCAGGATCCACCACCGCGAGCTGGCCCGCCTGGTTGGGGGCGTGGCTCATGTAGTGGCCGCCGAAGTAATCCGGGCACCAGCCGCTGGCGTTGCTGAACGCGTGGCTCGTGGTGCGCAACCCGACCGCCGGGCGCCCGGAGGCAAACCAGTCGTGCAGCGTGTGCAGCTGTTCCGGGGTCGGCTCGCGGAACCGAACACAGATCACCAGCAAGTCGGCATCGTCGAGGCCGGTCAGGTCGAGCGGGTCGGCCTCCACGCCAACGCTCAACACCGCCTCGCAGCCGAGTTCGCCGGCTACCTGCTCCGCAAAGGGTGGGAGGGTACGCTCGGAGTGGTACTCGTCCTCCCCTACCAGAAAAAAGATCTTCCTGCTCATGTGGTTTCGCTCGCTTGTTGCAGCGTGTCCGCGACCTCGGCGACCAATGCCGGCCGCCCGTTCCGCAAACTCGCCCCGTGGAATACTCCCGTAACTATACGCCTTCGCTCGGGAAGGAGAAAGATGGCCTGGTGAAACAGGAACCGGATGCGCCCCTTCGGTTCGACCCGCAGCGTTATCTCGAACCGGTCGCCGCTGCGCAGCGGGTAGTGATAGTCCACCTCGGCGCGCACCAGCACGAGGTCGATGCCGCGGTTGTGCAGGCCAGCGAAATCAATGCCGAGCGAGCGCAGATACTCGTGCCGGGTATGCTCGCAATACTGCTGGTAGACCGCGTTGTTAACGATTTGCTGCAGGTCGCACTCGTAGTCGCGCACCTTCATCTGCAGGCTGAAGGGGGCATCCATCACCGGCAGCAGATTTCGTCGATCATGCGCCCGTAAACGTCCACCGCACGGTGCAACTCGGGCAGCGGAATGTATTCGTTCTCGGTGTGTGCCTGGGCGATGTCGCCGGGGCCGAGCACCACCAGCTCGACATTGCCCATGAAGGCGAACGCATCGGTGCCGAATCCCACCGTTTCCGCCCGCTCGGCCCCCGTCGCCTGCCGAGCGGCCTCCACCACTCGGCAGTCGGGCGGTACCCGGAACGCCTTGCCGGCGTGCCCCTCGCATTGCAGCCCGTGGCGACCGGCCTTCTCCTCGATGATCGCCATCAGGTCGTCGCTGCGATCGCCCGGCATGGGGCGGAAGCCGACCGTGCATACCGTCTTCGCCGCGGTCACATTGGGGCGGGTTGCGCCGTCGTCGATGGTGACGTTGAGGCAGTTGTGCGGCGGCGTGAACTCGTAATTCAGAAACGATTCGTCGTGCTGGATCTCCTTGGCCAGCAGGGCGATCTCGGCCAGGAACGGGGCCATCAGGAAGGTGGCATTGATCCCCTTGCCGGTGCTGCTGTGCGCCGCCCGTCCGTGGGCAGTGACGAAACAGAGCGAGCTCGCCTTGTGGGCGTACACGGGAATCATCCTGGTCGGCTCGGTGATCACGCCAAACTCCGGGCCGCCCCGGTACAACCGGGAACGCGCGGCCACGTCCACGGCGCCACGCCCGCTCACCTCCTCGTCCGCGGTAACCACCACGTATACCGGACGAGCGAGCCGCTGCTCCGGCACCGCGGCCGCCGCGGCGATCGCCGCCGCCAGCGGCCCCTTCATGTCGCAGCTGCCAAGCCCGACCAGGCGGTCGCCGTCGACCCGCGGCGCCCACGGATTGCCCGCCCAACTGTCGCCCGGAACGGTGTCGCTGTGCGAGAACAGTCCGAACCCGCCGGCGCCGGCACCGCGCCGCCCGACCAGGTTCACCTTCCGGACGCCGTCCGGATCGTCGTACTCCAGCCGCTCCATCTCGAAGCCGGCGCCCTCCAACACCTGCTGCAGCAGGTCGCTCACCGGAGCGTTGCTGTGCCGGCTCACGGAGTCGATCGCGACGAGCTGCCGTGTCAACTCTACGGCATCAATGTTCATGCTGCCCAATGTGCGGGTACCGGCGCCCGTGCGGCAACGCTGCCGCGGCAGCGCGCGCGCTACCCGACGAACGGAGCGTACTTGCGCCGAACCTTGTCGGTGACCTCCCCGATGTCGTAGCCGGTGGCGTACAGCCAGTGCTTGGCACCCTGCTCCGACACGTAGGTGAACTCCTTGGCCAGCGCCCGGCTGGCGCCGCCGGGACCTTCCAGATCGTACAACTCGTTTACGTAAGCGGCGAACGAACCGCGGTCGGCGGCGATGGCGGCGATGGTACGTGCATTTCTCACTACTGCCGCCAGCTTGGCGCGGTACTTGATAACCCGGTCGTCGCCGGCGATGCGGTCCACGTCGTCGTCGCTGAAGGCCGCAACCGCATCCACGTCGAAGCCGGCGAACACCGCCCTGAAGCCGGGCCACTTGCCGTCTACTACCTGACGGTTGAGGCCGCCCATGAAGATGATGCGCGCCGCGGCTTCCAGATAGCCGGCGTCGGTGTCTGGTTTCGAGGGATGCATGCACACCAGCTTACGCTATCGACTGCGTCCCGTCACTCCACGCCGGCGGCGCGGATGCGGCGCGGAGCGGCGCACAACGGCACGCAGAGCGATCACGCAGCCGCAAGGATCGTCGTTACTCCGGGATCTCCGCCACGATGACGGGCCCGCGGCGGATGTGGTCGCCGAGGTACCGTCGATCCTGGGCGGACTGCAATCTCAGCAGCGATTGCGAAGTGCTCGGCAGCGAGTAGGACTCGGCCTTCGTCAAGTCCACGCGGTAGCCGAGATCCGCCATCGCGGCGATGGTCACCTTGCTGAGCGGCTGGCTCGTCCGCGAATCCAGGTAGATCGTGCCAATCATGAGTTCGTTGCCGAACACCGCCTCTCGCCAGTGCCCGTCCAGGCCTCCTGGGCCGTAGTCCGCCGTATTGTTTTCCACCGGCACCTTCCCGCCGCCGCTGTAGGAGGAGCCGCCAACCTCATCGAACGCGGTGCGCGACGCCTGTCCGGCAAAATGAGTGTCCGGCAGCGTAGTGTCTCCGGGGTTGTTCTCAAGATGATCCAGGGCCGAATTCCTCAGCAGGTGGTGCCACTGGAGAGTCGTGCCATACCCCAGCACGTGCGCCATCTCGTGCACGGCCACGCGTAGTTGTCCCGCCGCTCCGAGTGTCGGCCAATCGTCGTTGTCAAAGGACGCGTCGCCGATCATCGGCAGGCCGCCGGGCCGCCACACGCAGGGACCCGCGACGGCCAGCGTCCCGAACAACCCGTCCATTCTCTGCAGTCTGATGTCGATGCGCAGATCGTCGACGGTGTCCCCGAACGCGGAAGGATCGCCATCCTCGCACTCCCAATCCGAGTCCAATACGATGCGCCGGCTCAGGTCGCCGGTGATGATGCTCTCCCAGACGTCGGCGGCAGCACGGAAGACGGCCTTCTGCGCAGCCGTCGTATCCGGGTTGAGATAGCGCAACTCGATGTCGAACGACATATCCGATTCATCCCGGTCGAGCAGCCACACGGCGAGTTCGTAGCGGGTCGCGGATGTGCCCGACACGCGGACGTAGACTTCGGCCGACGCATCTCCTCCGAGATCGACGGACGCCGCGTCGAAACTGTCGTTATTCGTGGAGGTGTAGCCGCCGCCCTCGATGCGGACGACCGTACTCGCCGGATAGCCGGGATCGCCGACCCGCCCCTCGTCGGTGGCCGTAATCACGTCGAGGCTGGCCGTCACGGCGACCTTGAAGAAGTCGATATCGGCCGCGGTTTCGAGCCGGCCGGACGTGGGAGAGCCTTGCGTGATGGCGGTCGCGGTGGCGCGCGTGTTGCCGTGGTCGTCAGTGGGAGCGTCGTCGTCCACGATCAGGCCGGTCGCCGTGTCGTCTCCCAGGACGGCGTTGACGGGATCGAGCAACTGCACCGTGAAGGTCTCACCAGTGCCTTCATCCAGATCGTCCTGCAGGATCGGTACGACGATGCTCTGCCGCAGCGTCGCGCCGGCGCTGAAGACCAGTTCGCCCTCGGTCTTCGTGTAGTCCGATGCCGGGTGGGTTTGCGCGGTGCCGTCGTTGGTTTCGTAGAACACGGAGACCGCCTCGGCGCTCGGCCGGTTCAGCGTCACGGTGAACAGCATTACTCCGTCCCCCTCGTTGGCACGGCTGTCGGCCACGTCGAGACGGGGCAGACCACCGATGATCGGCTGTCCTGAATCGTCGTTGTCGGTGATGGTGCCGGTCGCCTCGGCATCGCCGAGTGTCGCGTGCACCGGCGAATACAGCCTGACCGTGAATTCCTCGTCCTCCTCGTCGTCGCGGTCCTCGGAGATGGCAATCCGGACATCTTGTGCGAGCGGCCCGCCGGGCGTAAACAGTAACCGGCCGTCTTTCTCGGTGTAGTCCGAGCCGGCGGTCGCAGTCACGGCGCCGGTCCGGTAGAACACCGTCACCTGCCGCCCGCTCGCCGGCGTAAGCAATACCCGGAACGCCATGCTGCCGGCGTCCTCCGCCGCCTCACCGTCCGCGATCGTCAGCACCGGCAGATCGTCGTCGTCGGTGATGGTGCCGATGGCCGTCGCCCGCCCGAGCGACGCAGCGGAGGCCGGGCTTACCCCGGTCAAGTGCACCGCGAAGATCTCCTCGTCTTCGTCCAGCCGGTCCTGCAGGGTGGCGACCCGAATCGTCTGCCGCCGCGGCGAACCGCTGCCGAACACCACCGTCCCATTGGTCTCGGCCGTGTAATCGGCACCGGCCGCCGCGGTTTCGTCCACTGTCTTCCAAGCAACCGTCATGCCGGACTGGGTTCCGGATACCGTCACCACGAAGGCTGCCGGCTCGCCTTCCCGCGCGGATGCAGGCGCCACCGACACGATCGGCGTGCCCGGCTCCGCGATGTTCACGGTAGCCGGAGTGGTATCCACCTCGACCGTTCCGGTGGCGGTGGACGCGCGCGTGAGCGCCAGCTCGATCGTTTCCAGAGGCTCCGGTTCGTTGTCGGACAGCGTCGTGATCGTGACCTTGGCCAGGGACACGCCGGCATCGATCGTGGTCGAACCGTCCGGTACGTGGTAGTCGGCCGCCGCACGCGCGGTCCCGGCGACCACGTAGTCCACGACGATCGGATCCCTGCTCGACGCACCGGCGGCGGCCACGGTAAAGGTCGCCGGCTCACCCTCCAACACCGTGCGCGCATCGGCGGTCACCGCCACCCGCGGCGGACCCCGTTCCGGCGTACTCGGAGGCGCCGGCGGATCCCCAGCGTCCGGCGCAAGATTGGGCCCGTCGGAAGTTTCCCGCTCACCGCCGTGCGGCGCTGCCGCCGCGCTGCACCCGCCCACAGTTGCAAGCAGCAGCCCGCCAAGAGCGATGAGCAACAGCGCAATCAACGTCAAGCGACAGCTTCTTGCACGGGTGGCGGGGACCATCCGTTCATTTATAGCGCATCACGCTCGGTCAGTCCTCTTGTGGTGTCGACCACGTCGACCATCGCGCGGCCCTGGCGACCCCTGGCTGGCGGGCGGCGCACCCGATCGGTCGACTTCCGGAGCTTCCGGAGGACCCGGCGGTTCCTGAACGCCGGTTACCCGCTATACTGGACCGGCACCGATGGTAGAGAGCAGACCCAACATTGTGTTCGCGTTCGCAGACGACTGGGGGCGCTATGCGAGCGCCTACCGCCGCATCCAGGGGTCCGGCACCCCTAACGCGGTCATCGACACGCCCCACTTCGACCGGGTGGCGCGCGAGGGGGCGCTGTTCACCAATGCGTTCGTGCCGGCGCCTTCCTGCACGCCGTGCCGCAGCTCGATCCTCACCGGACGCTACTTCTGGCAGACCGGGCGCGGCGCGATCCTGCAGGGAGCGGAGTGGGACGAGACGATCCCCTCCTACCCGCTGGCGCTGGAGGAGTCCGGCTACCACATCGGCTACACCTACAAGGTGTGGTCGCCGGGCACGCCGCGCGATGCCCCGTACGGCGCCGACCGAACGCGCTACGCCCCCGCCGGCACCCGCTACGGCAGCTTTTCCTTCGTCGCCACCGAGCTGGCGCCGGAGCGCGGCGTGGAAGGCGCCAAGCAGGTGCTGTACGACGAGACGCGCGACAACTTCCAGGCGTTCCTGGACGCGCGCGAGCCGGGGCAGCCGTTCTGCTACTGGTGGGGGCCGACCAACACCCACCGCAAGTGGCAGCGCGGCTCCGGCAAGCAGCTCTGGGGCCTGGAGCCGGACCACCTGAAGGGCCGCCTGCCGGCGTTCCTGCCCGACGTGCACGACGTGCGCGAGGACGTGTGCGACTACCTCGGCGAGTGCCAGGCGGTCGACGCCGGCCTCGGCGTGCTGCTCGCCAGGCTGGAGGAGGTCGGCGAACTGGACAACACGCTGCTGGTAGTGAGCGGCGACCACGGCATCCCCGGCTTCCCGCGCGGCAAGTGCAACCTGTACAACCTGGGCTGCGAGGTGGCGCTGGCGGCGCGCTGGCCGGGCCGCGTGCCGGCCGGGCGAACGGTGCACGACTTCGTCAACCTGATGGACTTGGCGCCGACCTTCCTGGAGGCGGCGGAGGTGGACCGGCTGCCCGGCATGGCGGGGCACAGCCTGCTGCCGGTGCTCGAGTCGCCCGCCTCCGGCCAAGTGGACGAGTCCCGCGACCACGTCGTGCTCGGCCGCGAACGCCACGTGGCGCGCGCGCGCGCCGGCAACAAGCCCTACCCGCAGCGCGCCATCCGCACCGACCGTTACCTGTACATCCGCAACTTCACGCCGGACCGGTGGCCGATGGGCGACCCGCGCGGCCTGGACGATCCCGCCACCGTGCCGCCCTCCTACGAGGAACTGTGCGAGAACACCTGGGTAGCCTACGCCGACATGGACGGCTCCCCATCGAAGGCGTGGATGGTGCACCACCGCGCCGAACCCGAGGTACGCGCGCTATTCGAGATGGGCTTCGGCAAGTACCCGGCGGAGGAGCTGTACGACCTGGACCGCGACCCCCACTATCTGGACAACCTCGCCGGCGACCCGGCGTACGCGGAGGCTCGCGAGCACCTGTCTTCGCGGCTCATGGCGGTGCTGCGGGAGCAGCACGATCCCCGCGTTGCCGAACCGGACTGCCGCTTCGAGCGCTCCCCCTACACCGACCCCCACACCGGCTTCTGACGCTCTGACCGCCCGACCGCCCCCGACCGCCCGCGCGACTTGTAAGGACGCGGGGTTTGCTTCAGAATGGCGAGTAAAGCTGTGAAGCTGCCCTTGTCGGCAGTGGAAAACTGGAGGACCCGATGCATTCGAAGACTTTGCAATGCCTGCTGGCGACACTGTTCGTGGCCGGCGTAGCCGTGATCCCACTCGGTGCGGCGGCACAGGAGGACACCGCCGCTGCACCCGGCGAACCGGTAGTGCTTACCTTCAAGCTGCGCCCCAACTCGCCCGGATTCGATCCCGACGTCGCAGCAGACATCGCCGAGTTCGAACAGATGATGGCCGACGCGGGGACTCCGGTGACCGTCGACCTGCAGTATTTCGCGGGGCCGAACGCCGAGTACACCACCAAGAATACGCTGGAGTTGCGCTCGGGCCAGGGACCTGACCTGTTGTTCGAGGAGACCGGAAGGTCGCAGAACTACATGCGGGCCGGGTTCCTGATGCCGCTCGACGACTACGTGGCGGATTGGGAGCTGTGGGACCAGGTAATCGAACCGTTCCGGCGCTGGATGGGCTACGACGGCCACGTTTACATGATTCCCATTCAATCGAGTGCAATCCCGCTCTACTATCGCAAGGACCTGTTTGCCCAGGCGGGGCTCCCCGCCGAGTGGCAGCCGACCAGTTGGCAGGAGATTCTGGACGCCGCGGAGCAAATCAAGGCGTCCCTGCCGGGCGTCACGCCGCTGCTGTTCATCGGCGGCAAGGAGGCGGGCGCCCAGGTCACGTTCAGCCGTTTCAACCTGCTGTTCAACGGCGCCGGCGGATTGCTCTACGACTACGACGACGAAAAGTGGGTGGTGACCAGCCAGCCGCTCCTGGACGTGTTCGAGTTTTACCAGACCATGGCCGAGCGCGGTCTGCTCAACCCCGAGCGTGCGGTCGGCGGCCAGGCCAACGACTGGTCGATCGAGGCGTTTCAGAACGGCACCGGAGCGATCAACCTTTATGGCTCGTGGGCCTACATGTTCCACTGGAGCGAGGGCCGGTCGCACCCGATCCCGGACCTGCAAGACACGGTGGGCTACGCCAGGATGCCGGCCAGGGAACCGGGCGCCAGCTACCGCGGGCAGGACTGGGTCTCACAGTCGGGCGGCTGGAACTACATGATTCCGGCCAGCAGCACCGAGCGTGCCGATACCGCCTGGGAACTCATCAAGTTCCTGTCCGCCACCGAACGCCAGGCCAAGTACAACGCCACCAAGGGACAAGCGGCCACCCGCCGGGACGTGATGCAGCATCCCACCTTCCAGGCCAACCCGTTCCTGGCCGAGACCAGCAAGTGGCTGGAATACACCTACATGAAGCCGCACTTCGTGGCCGGCTTCGCCGGCGGTCCCGAGAACGCCATCCGGGAAGCGATCGGCCGGATCATCATCGGCGAGTGGACCGGAAGGGAAGCGATGGAGCAGTTCGCGCGCGAGATGGAGCAGATCATGGGGCCGGACAAGATCAAGTACGAGATCGACTTGTAGCCATCAGTCGGGAGTGGAACCTGGTGCGGGCGTTGCCTTGACGGCACCGACCGTACCGGGCCGCGGCGGAGCGTCGGATTCCACCTCCACGAATTCAAACCGGTGACGCAACGACTGCGGCGACAACCGTTCCTGTTCCTGGTGCCGGGGCTGGCCATGATCATGGCGGTGTTCGTGGCGCCATTCTTCTGGACGGTCGCGCTCGGGTTCACGGACTTCAACCTGTGGGGAGACCCGACGCGCGGGGTGGCCTTCGTCGGCCTGCGCAACTTCGCGCGGCTGATGCAGGATCGCGACTTCTACAACAGCACTGCGGTCACGCTCTCCTTCGTGCTGCTGGCCGTGATCGGGCACGTCACGCTCGGGTTGCTGTATGCCAACCTGATCCGGGTCCCGCGCATCCGCTTCACCAAGGTGATCTCGGTGAGCATGCTGATCCCGTGGCTGACCCCGGGACTGGTGGTCGGCTACATGTGGCGCAGCGTGCTGAACGTCGACTACGGATCGCTCAACGACCTGTTGCAACTCGTCGGGCTGATGCGCATCGACTGGCTGCGCAACTACCCGCTCATCTCCATTCTCATGGCGAACTGGTCGCGCGGCATGGCGGTGGCGTTCATCCTGCTGTCGGCCGGCCTGGAGAGCATCCCCTCCACCGTCTACGACGCCTCCAAGATCGACGGCGCCTCAGCGTGGCAGACCTTCCTGTACATCAAGATCCCGATGATCCGCTACAGCCTGCTGCTGACCGTGCTGATGAGCACCTTCGGCACCCTGCTGGCATTCGACATGGTGTACGGACTGACCGGCGGCGGTCCGCTGGGGCGCACCGAGGTATTCGCCATCTACCTCTACAACGAGGCGTTCGGCCACATGGCGCTCGGTTATGCCGGCGCGGCGAGCACCGTGATCCTGATGCTCACGGTGGGACTGGGGCTGATCTACATCAGGTTGAACCGTGTCGTCGAGAACTAGCACGGTAAAGCCGTTGCTGCTGCGCGGCGTCGTCTACCTGGCGTTTGCCGCCCTGCTGTTCTACGTGTTCGCGCCCTACCTGTGGCTGATCTTCACGGCGCTGTCGACACAGGCGAACCTGCAGCTCCGCTTCCCGGTACAGCCGACCCTGGACAACATCGTCGAGGCGTTCACCGGCCAGACCCTGCGCTGGACGCGCAACAGCTTCATCATTGCCAGTTCCACCACCCTGCTGGCGCTGGCGGCGAGCGTGACCGGCGGCTACGCCCTGTCGCGCGGCACCTTCCGCGGCAAGACGACGCTGATGTACGGCATCATCCTGACCCGGGTCATTCCGTCGACGCTGATCATCGTACCGGTGTTCGGGATAATGCTGTGGCTGGGCCTGCTGGACACCCACGTCGGCCTAGTGCTGGTGTACGTCGGCATCACTACACCGTTCAACCTGTGGATCATGAAAGGCGCGATCGACGCGGTGCCGGTCGAGCTGGAGGAAGCGGCACAACTCGACGGCGCCTCGCGCTTGAAGATCCTCGGGACCGTGGTACTGCCGCTGATCGTACCGGGCATCGGTGCCGTCGGTGTGCTGTCGTTCGATGCCGCGTGGGGCGGTTTCATCATGCCCCTGGTCCTGCTCAGCAGCACCGACAAGTACCCGGTATCGGTGGGCCTATTCACCGCTTTCGGCCTGGACGAGAACGTTGACTTCCCGAAGCTGGCCACCATGTGCCTGATTTACATGCTGCCGGTGATCATCCTCTACTTCACGGTCGGCGCCTATTTCCGGAAGGGGCTGGCCTCGATCGGCGCCGGCGACCGATGATGCGGACCGGAAGCGAAGGAATGTCGAGACTGGAGGTGGACGAGGCGGAGTTCCTGACCGGCTGCTGCCTGGAAGTGGACGGCGGCCGCTGCTTGTGATGGCCGGACCGACGCGCCCAGGGCACGCCCGGCAGGACTTGACGCTACGCCGCGGTCGCGCGGCGGCGCCGGCGGCCGCCGGAGCGGGCGGCTGCATTGCGGCCACGGTAGCCGGCCCCGTGCGTACGCGCCGACTGCGGCGGCCGCTTCCGTTGCGGTGCCGGCGGCGACACGTGGAACGGTTGGTCGCGGACCATTTCCAGTTCGACGCGGGTGAGTTTCTCGATGGCGCGGAGCTGCGGCACCTCGTCGAGAGCGCAGAACGACAGCGCACAACCGGATGCACCGGCACGCGCCGTACGGCCGATGCGGTGCACGTAGCTCTCCGGCTCGTGCGGCAGCTCGAAGTTGATGACGTGGCTGATACCGTCCACGTCGAGGCCGCGAGCCGCAATGTCGGTCGCTACCAGCACCCGTGAGCGCCCGCGCCGGAACCGTTCCAGCGCGCCCTGACGGGCATTCTGCGACTTGTTGCCGTGGATGGCGTCCGCCGTTACACCGGCGGCCGTAATCTTCTGGGCCACCCGGTTCGCACGATGCTTGGTGCGCGCGAATACCAGCACCCGGGACAGGGCCGGGTCGTCCAGCAGCTCGCGAAGCAGAGCCGGCTTGTCCTCGCTGTTCACGAAGTACACGTACTGCCGCACCTTGTCCACGGTGGTGGCCGCCGGCGTCACCTCCACGCGCTCCGGCCGGTGCAGAATCTCACCGGCCAGACTGGCGACGTCGGACGGCATGGTGGCGGAGAACAGCAGCGAGTGGCGGCGCTCCGGCAGCTTGCGGATGATCTTCTTCACGTCGTGGATAAAGCCCATGTCGAGCATGCGGTCCGCTTCATCGAGAATGAAGTGGGTGATACGGCTGAGACGGACATGGCCCTGCTCCAGGAGATCGAGGAGCCGGCCCGGGGTTGCCACCACGATGTCGATGCAGCGTGACAGCGCGGCGACCTGGGGACGTTGCGAGACGCCGCCGAGGATAACCGTCTGGCCGAGCCCGAGACCGGCGCCGTAGTCGCGAAAATCGTCATGAATCTGAATGGCGAGTTCGCGCGTCGGGGCCAGCACCAGGGCGTGCGGCGTGCGCGGGCGGGGCCGTTCCGCGGCGCCGGCAAGCTGCTGCAGGACCGGCAGCGCGAACGCGGCGGTCTTGCCGGTTCCGGTCTGCGCGATGCCGAGCAGATCCTTGCCGGCGAGGAGATACGGGATGGCCTGCTGTTGAATCGGCGTGGGAGCGGCGTAGCCTCTGGCTCGCAGCGCACGCAGAATGGTCTCGATCAAGCCGAGAGAAGAGAAGCTGGTGGGTTGCAAAAAAATTCCTTGTTGGTCGAGAACGGTTTGACGGCGCCGTGCCGTTGGCCAGGCAGGCGGGTGGCGATATTGGCGAGTAACTGGCCCGTAAGATCGCACTTGCCCGCGCTCGGGTCCAGTCCTCGCCGGCGGTGCGGTGCCGGACAGTGTCGGAGCGGCGCGTACTGGCACCTACTGGATTCCGGATATTGCACAGGAAGTATCACTAAAGTACCATCCTGCCATGAAGACCGAACTGGTTACGACGCTCAAGCGGCAGGCAACGCGACTGCTTGCGGAACTGCGGGAAACCGGCGAGCCGGTCCTGATCACCGAGCACGGCAAGCCGTCCGCATACCTCGTCAACGTCGAGTCATACGAAGCCTTGCAGGGCAAGATGCGGATTCTGGAAGGCATCGCGCGCGGAGAGCGTGCCCTGCTCGAAAACCGTACCTACACCGACGCTGAAGCAAAGCAGAAAATGGCCAAGTGGCTCGCCTGATCTGGGCGGCCCCGGCCCTCGCCGACCTTGATGAGATAGCGGAGTACCTAGCACTCGACGATCGGCCGGCCGCAATCCGGTATGTCCGAAAAGTGTTCGAGACGGTCGATCGGCTTAAGCAGTTCCCGAGCTCCGGCAGGCGCCCCGCCGAACTGCCCGACACGCGCTACCGGGAAGTGGTGGTCCCACCCTGCCGGGGGTTTTTCCGCCAGGAACGAGACCGCGTGTTCATCCTGTACGTCATGCGCTCCGAGCGCCTGCTGCGTACCCATCTCCTGGAGCAGCGGCGTGAGCAGGCGAATACTCCGGAGCACGAATGAGCCGCGCGCCGGCACGGTGACAGCCGGCTGGACAGCGTCCCGCGACGTGTTCAGACTGCCGCTCAGGGGGAAGCGTGCAACACGAGCCTGCCGAGAATGTTCCGCTCGCCGACGTGTACGTGTGCGGGGTGATGGAACCGGACGACCCGGCCGCGCCGCTGCCGAAGCTGCGCTGGAGCCTGCTCGCCGACCAGTCGCCGGCTGCCGCCGTCGGCATGCCGGTGATGGGCGGAGCCGGCGACTATCACACCATCTGCGGGCCGGTGCTGGCGCGCACCACGAGCGACACGCTGCTGATATTCGCCGAGGGGCGGCACGACTCCCGCGACGACTTCGGCAACATCGACGTCATCCTGCGCCGTTCCAACGACTGGGGCGCGACCTGGAGCGACATCCAGGTGGTGCATCGCAACGGCGACGGCCAGGTCGGCAACACCTGCCCGATAGTCGACTACGACACCGCCCGCATCCACCTGCTCACCTGCACCGGCGTGCAGGACGAGATGGAGATCCTGACCGGTTCCACCTACCGGGAGGTGTGGCACTCCTTTTCCGATGACGACGGCGCGACCTGGAGCGGGCGGCGCAACATCAGCGCCATGGCGCGCCGCGCCGGCTGGTACTGGTACGCCACGGGACCGGCGGCAGGCATCCAGGTCCGCTCCGGGCGGTACCGCGGCCGGCTGGTGGCGCCGGCCAACCACAGCTACCTGCTGCCCGGCGGCGGCTACGAGTACGCCTGCCACGCGCTGTACTCGGACGACGGCGGCGACACGTGGCGGATCGGCTCCGCGCGCGGGACCGGCTCGGCTTCGGACCCGGGCGGAAACGAGAACCAGGTCGCGGAGGCGGGCGAGAACCTGCTGATCCAGGACATCCGCCTGCAGACCAACCGCACCGGCTGCCGCGCCTACCGCTACAGCCGCGACGGCGGCGCCACCTGGGATGCGATGCAAAGCGATCCGCGCCGCCCGTGCACGCGCTGCCAGGGCAGCATCATCTCCCTCGACCAGCGCCCGAATGGCACCCACAACATCCTGGTGGCCAGCAACCCGGCGCCGGTCGGGCGCCGCCTGGACCTGGGCCGGCGCGAGCACCTGGTGGCGCGGGTATCCACCGACGGCGGCCGTACTTGGCCGCGGCGCCTGGTGGTGGAGCCCTCCTACGCCGGTTACTCCACCCTGATCGAGATCGACCGCGAACGCGTCGGCATCGCCTACGACCGCCATCCGCGGCTGTCGTACCGCACCTTCTACCTGGAGGACTGCACGTGAGCGGGCGCCCGCCCAACATCCTGGTGATCATGTCGGACGAGCACGACCCGGCGGTGATGGGCAACTCGGGACACCCGCTGGTGCAGACCCCCAACCTGGACCGGCTCGCCGCCGCCGGCACGGTGTTCGACAGCGCCTACTGCAACAGCCCGATCTGCGTGCCGTCGCGGATGGCGTTCCTGACCGGCAACTACTGCCACCGGATTGGCGTGTGGGACCTCGGCTCGCCGCTGCGAGCGGAAATCCCGACCTTCGGGCATTACTTCACCGCCGCCGGCTACGACACCGTGCTGTGCGGGCGCACCCACATGCCCGGCGACGACCGGCTGCACGGCTTCGGCACCCGGCTGTACGACGACATGCACTCGTGGCGCTCGCGAACGGCGCCGAAGCGCACCGCGGAGGCGCGGCGCGGCAGCAACTCGCACGTCACCGAGTGCGGTCCCGGACGCGGCGCCTGGTACGACTACGACACCACGGTCGCCGACCTGAGCACCCGCTTCCTGAACGGCAAGGCGGCGCAGCCCTCGCAGCGCCCCTGGCTGCTGTACAGCGGGCTGATGTACCCGCACTTCCCGCTCACCTGTCCACCGGAGTATTACCGGCGCTACGACCCGGAGACCGTGACCCCCGCCGACCTGCGCGGCGAGACGCTGGAGGACCAGCACCCGGCCATCCGCCACCTCCGCTACCACTTTCGCAACGAACAGATCGTGCCGGAACAGGTACAGCGCTTGGCGCTGGCCAGCTACTACGGCCTGGTCACGCTGGTGGACGACCTGGTCGGCGCCATGCTGCAGGCAATCGACAGCAGCCCGTTGCGCGACAACACGGTGGTGCTGTACGTCAGCGACCACGGCGAGATGGCGGGCCAGCACGGCATCTGGCAGAAGCAGTGCTTCTACGAGGCCTCGGTGCGCACGCCGATGATCCTCAGAACACCGCACGGCGCCGGCGGGCAGCGCATTGGCGCCAACGTGTCGCTGGTCGACGTGCTGCCCACCCTGCTCGACCTCGCCGGCATCGGAATCCCGTCAGGCCTGCCCGGCGCCAGCCTCGCGCGGATGCAACCGGGGGCGCCAGACAGCGAGCGGGCGGTGTTCAGCGAGTACCACGCCCAGGGCATGCTCCAAGGCGGATTCATGATCAAGCGCGGCGACTGGAAGTACAATTACTATGTTGGACACGAGCCGCAACTATTCGACCTGAGCGAAGACCCGTACGAGTTCCACGACCTTGCCGCCGACCGACGCTGCGCCACCATGCGGGCCGCGCTGCACCGTGAACTGCTCAGCATCGCCAACCCCGAACAGGTGAGCGACCAAGCGCTCCGCGACCAGGAGCGCCGCCTGCGCGCTTGAGATCCTTCAACAGGTTGGATTCCAGGTGCGTCAGAACGACCCTCGAACCAGTCGAGGAACTCTTCGATGGTTGCGCCGGCCTCCAGGTTGGCAAACAGGTGTGACAGGGGCACCCGTGTCTTGGTGAATGCAGGCGCCGCTGACCTTGCCGGGGACTTGCTCAACCGCCGGGCAGGTCGACCAGTCAATCATGCGGACAGCTCCGCCGTTACGGCGGGTTCCGCACTGACCGCGGCCCGTTCGGGTGATTCAGGCGGCGTGACCACCGCGCCCTGGCGGCGCAACTCGGCCTGCATCTCCGCCACCGGCGCGGCGCGTGCCGCAACGCCGTGGCTGACCGCCAGCGCGGCGCCGACACCGGCGCCCTGGCCCATCACCCAGCACTCCGGCACCTCGCGCAGCGGGTTGTGGGAGCGCACGTCGCAGCTCAGGTTGCGGCCGGCGACCAGCAGGCCCTCCACCTCGCGCGGCACCAGGCTGCCGTACGGGATCTCCAGCGTCGGATACGCCGGCGAGACGCCCGGGCACAGGCCGATGGAGTCGGCATGGCGGCCGCTGCGCTTCCACTGGTCTAGGGTGATCTGCACCTCGCCCACCAGGCGGCGGCTGTGGCGCACGCCGATCTGGTCGGCGCTCTCCAACAGATAGGCGTGCTGCCAGCCCGGCATGTGGCGGCGCCACCACGCCAACCCGCGGCGCAGGTCGTCGCGCGAGCGAAACTCCACCTCGCTCAGGTCGGCCACCTCGATCGCCGAGTAGCCATGGTACTTGGGATGCATGGTCAGCACCTGCCCCTCGCGCGGAAGGATCGAGGCTCGGATCACCGAACCCGCCGCGCGCGCCGCCTGCAGCTTGGCCTTGTAGCCCTCGATGTCGTAGGTGCGGAAGTGCCAGAACACCTCCGTGTCCACGCCGCCGAAGCGCCCGGAGGTGTTGACGCAGGAGTGGATGGTGGTGTCGTCACGGTTTGTCTCGAACGCGGCGCCGGCGGCCGCGAACATGTCGCCGTCGCCGGTGCAGTCGATGGTGACCGCGGCGCGAATCGCGAACCGGCCCTGCTTGCTTTCGAACAGCGCGCCGCCCACCGTGGCAACGGCCGCATCCTCGCGCATCACCGGCGCCACCGCCCAGCAGTGGAACAGGGTGTGCACGCCGCGCTCGCGCACCAGGTCGTTGGCGGCCAGCTTCAGCATTTCCGGATCGATGGTCGGCGACCAGCACACCACGCCGCGGTGGGCGTTGGCGCGCGGCCCCCAGTACTCGACCAGCTCGGCGTCGCGGCTGCCCCAGTACTTGCGCTCCGGGCCGATGATGCCGCCTGCCTCCACCCCGCAGCGGTCCATGAACTCCTCGCCGACGCCGGCCACCACCGTGCGCCCGTCCCAATCGGTCATGCGGTCGATAAAGCACACGTGCCCGCCGGAGGCCAGGCCGCCCAGGTGCCCGTAGCGCTCCACCAGCACCGTGTCCGCCCCCGCCGCCGCCGCGCCGATCGCCGCCGCCGTGCCGCCCGGCCCGCCGCCGAGCACCAGCACGTCGCAGGTGCCATACACCGGCACCTCGCGCGCCGGCTCGTACAGGGTCTCCCCGTGTCCCGGTTGCATCGTCAGGTTCCGGCGACCGGCACGATGCACACCGGGGACGGAACCTCGGTCACGTGGCCGGTGGGCTGCAGCAGGCCGGTTGCCGGATCGACGTGGAAGGTGACGATGGTGTCGCTGTTCTGGTTGGCGGCCAACAGCACCGCGCCGGACGGGTCGAGCCCGAAGTTGCGCGGCGTCCGCCCCTGAGTCGGCTCGTGGCCCACCGGCTCCAGCCGCCCGTCGCCGCCGATCGCGAAGATGGCAATGCTGTCGTGGCCGCGGTTGGAGCCGTACACGAACTGACCGTTGGGATGCACGTGGATGTCGGCGCAGGTGCTTTCCTCGGCATACCCCGCGGGCAGGGTCGGCACGGTCTGGATCTCGGTCAGGCTGCCGTCGGTGGAGCCGTACGCGTAGGCCGTGATGGTGGAGTCGAGTTCGTTGATGCCGTAGGCGACGCGCCCGCGCGGGTGGAAGGTGAAGTGGCGCGGCCCGGCGCCGGGGGCGGTGGCCGTCTCGCCGGCGCGGGTCAGGGTGCCGGCAGCCACGTCGATGCGGTAGATCACGATGCGGTCGATGCCCAAGTCGGGCACGTACAGGTAACTGCCGTCGGGCGACAGGTTTACGGAGTGGGGGTGCGGCTCCTGCTGCCGCTCCGGGTTGATGCTGCTGCCCTCGTGGTCGATGGTCACCAGCCGCTCCACGAGGTCGCCGGCGGCGCAGCGGAACATCGACAGGGCGCCGCCGCCGTAGTTGGCCGCGAACACCAGCTCGCCGCTCGGATGGGCGCACACGTGGCACGGCCCGGACGCGCCGGCCAGCTGCTGCCCCGCCGCGGTCAGCGTGCCGTCGGACGCCACCTGGAACGCACTGGCGGCACCGTGCTTGCCGCTGCCGAGGTCGCTCACCTCGTTGACCGCGTACAGGAAGTCCCCCGCCGCGCTCAAGGCCAGGAACGACGGGTTGTCGACACGCGCCGCCACACCCTGCACGGTGAGGTTCCCGGAGTCGATATCCAACTCGGCCCGGTAGATGCCCTCGCTGCCCGTATCGTCGCGCGTATAGGTGCCGATATACACTCTCATGGCCGCCAGTCTACGAGCAGTGCCGGGTACCCGGCAAGGTCAGGATGGGCCGAGCGAACGGCGCATATAGCGGTCTCTGAGTTGTCGGTTTCTACTCGGTAGTCTGGAACTCCATCTGCTGCGCTTTAGTCACGCGTCGGGATGCATCGAGAATCTCAAGTGACACGAGATTGCCGTGTTCATCGTAATCGAGGATCACGCCAGGCTTGTCCTCGTCGCTCTCCGCGATCGCGGCATTCTCCTTGAGGATCACGGTCAACGAGTCTGTCTTGAGGTCATACGTCGCTTTCATGTTCGTTCACGGCTCCCAGTATTTGGCGACTCGGCTCGTGACATACACCGTTACCACCTCCTCGGGCACTCGATCGACGTCGACAAACACTCGGATCAGCTGCGCCGTCGAACCGAGGTTCACGCGAGACTGCAACACGACACGATTTGGTCGCACTTCCAACACCTGCTCCGGTGATGCGAGCACCGCACGAACGTCGGTCTCGCTGACTCCGCGACGTCGCATCTGGGATTGGGCGTGTGGAGTAAGGATGGCATGTAGGTACGCACGGCCAGTCACCGCTCTCAATATAGGGCAGAGCGACCGTACGCCACCACCGGTGTAACGGCTTCTCGTCGGTCGAACGAGCGGCCGAGTGGTCCAAGGAGTGGCTGAAGGAAGGTCTTCAGCAGGGGATTGATCGCGAACGAGCGCTGCTGTGCCGTATGACGGCCTCGCGCTTCGGACTGCCCACCGCCGAACGCCTGGCGGAGCTGTTGGCGCCTATCACCGACGCGGAGCGTCTGGCCGACGTCGGCGATTGGCTGGTGCAGTGCGACACTGGCGCCGACTTCCTCGCCCGCGTCGGCGCGGCGCCGGCCGCAGGGAACTCGGACAGAGTCTGAACCAGGTTGGCGTGGTGGGGCCTCTTGCCGGTCCGTCACGGTAGCGCGCCAGATGGCCCGTTCCGCGCCGCACCGGTCCATGTACGCCGCCGTCACACCCAGCGGGCGGTGCGCAGGCCGTCCACCCGGTCGAATTCGCGCTGGTTGTTGGTAACCAGGGTCAGCGCTTCACTGCGGGCGTGGGCCGCAATATGCAGGTCGTCGGGTCCGATCACCTCCCCCCGGCGTTGGAGATCGGTCTTGATCTCGCCATAGTGGGCGGCCGCGCGCTCACCGTACCGCAGCACGTTCAGCCGTGACGTGAAGTCCTCAACCCGGCGCCGCGTCCGGTTCGGGTTGCCGCTCTTCTCCGCCCCGTGCAGCAGCTCTGCCAGAGTAATGGCACTGATGCAGATCTCGCCCGCATGCGCGTTGAACGTGTCGAGCGCCTGGCGCGGCCTGCGGTTGATGACGTAGATCGACAGGTCGGTGTCGAGCATGAAGCGGTTCACTCGAGCGGCTCACGCCCCTCCGGCGGCCCCTGCTCGCCTCGTTCGATGCGCACGTCATCCGTGGCTTCCGCTTCTTCAAGGAAGAACGTGTCCCACACGCGGTCGACCGGTGACAGCACACGGTCGGGACCCAGCGCGCGCACAGTCACCTTCCTGACCCCGGCGGCAAAGCGCATCTCAGCCGGAATGCGCACCGCCTGGGTGCGATTGTTCTCGAACACCGAGCCCGTTGCCACATCTTCCTCCTTACTGCACTATACCTGATATATATAGCATAACGGACGCTGACGAGCTACCCCCATTCACAACCCTCTTGTCCAACGATCCATTCTGAGAATCCAGCGACGAAATTACGTCGGATACAACTCCCGCGACACCTTCAGCACCGTCGCCTCGGTGCGCGGCAGATACTCCCCCAGGATGTAGATCGCCCGTATGGGTCGGTGGCGGCTGCCCCGTGAGGCAGCCGGACGTTCTGCCATTTACGATCGGGGCCGTTGATGTATGCTGTTCGCATGACGTACGTGGACCGGATCACCATTGAGCCTGGCAAGCGTGGCGGCAAGCCCTGTATCCGTGGGCTGCGGATCACTGTGTACGACATGCTCGACTACCTTGCGTCGGGAATGACTGAACAGCAGATTCTTCATGACTTCCCGGATCTGGAAGCTGCGGACATTCGGGCCTGCCTGCAATTCGCCGCGGATCGCGAGCGCAGGTTGGTCTCAATACCGCCAGAGTGAAGCTGCTCTTCGATCAGAACCTGGCGCCACGCCTAGTCGACGAGCTCAAGCATCTAGTTTCGAAGGACGCTGACTTCCACCAAATGAGCCTAGTGCACGGCGCACCGCCCAAGGTGGTTTGGATCCGTCTCGGAAACTGCACTACCGGCGATGTCGTACGCCTCCTCGAACACCACCACCGGCGGCTCCTTGAGTTTGATGACCAGCCGGAGACTGCCTTCCTCGCGTTACGCTGAGTGTCCACATCCAGCTAAACCGAGTGGTGGGGCCTCTTTCCGGCCGTCACGGTAGCGCGCCAAATGGCCCATTCCGCGCTGCACCGGTCACTGCACTATACCTGATATATATAGCATAACGGACGCCGCCGTGCTATATGCCCCACGTGCCCCCACGTCGTGGCGGGAGATTGACACGGCGGCGGCCGGTGTGCGATCAGATCGGCCATGCATACCCGTACCGGGAACTTTCCCATTGGATTCTACGTAAAGCAGCTCACCTGGAAGGATGATCTTCTTGCGGTGGCGCGCTGGGCCAACGACAATGGTTTCGCGTTCATCGACCTGGACGAGGACGCCGACGAGACTGCCAGGCTGGTGACCGATGCCGGCTTCACGATCGGTTCCGCCGACCTGATCGGGCGCGAGCCGTTCACTTCGGCCGATCCCGACAAACGCCGCGCCGGCATTCAGGAGGCGGCCCGCTACATTCGGGCGGCGGCTGCAGGCGGCGCGCGCATCTTCAACATCTGCGGCATTCCCGAGGATTCGTCGCTGCCGCGCGCCGACAACGCGGAGCGGTTCATCGCCTCGATGCGCGAACTGGTGCCGGTATTCGAGGACACCGGGTCCTGCTTGGCCATCGAGGGCTGGCCCGGCCCCGGCGCCGTCGCCTCCACGCCGGAGTCGTACCGGGCGGTGCTCGACGGCTGCGAGTCGGCGGCCATCGGCATCAACTACGATCCGTCACACCTCATCGCCACCGGCATCGACCCGGTGCGCTTCGCCCAGGAGTTCGCCGGCCACGTGCACCACGCGCACGGCAAGGACACCGAGATTGCAGCGGAGGCGCAGTACCAGTACGGCACCCGCCAGCCGCCGCTGGCTCACCGCGAGCGGTTCGGCGACAACCACTGGCGCTATACCATTCCCGGCCACGGCGAGATGCGCTGGACGGCGGCTCTGGAAGCCCTGCAGGCAGCCGGCTACACCGGCGGCATCTCCATCGAGCTGGAAGACAAGCACTACAACGGCAGCGAGGCGGGCGAGAAGGCCGGCCTGCAAGCCGGCGGCGCCTTCCTGGCCTCGGTCTGACTCCTATGCTTCCAGGCGGCTGACGTAGTAGGCCCAGCCGATGCGGCGGCGTTCGTCGTCGCTCAGCTTGGCAGCGTCGGCCTCGGCGGCGTTGCGGCGCAGGAACTCGTCGGCGAGGATGAGCTGGCGCTCCTCGTCCATCTCGCGCCACTGGGTTTCGAGTTCCGAACGGCGGGTGTCGTCCATGACGCCGATCACGTCCTGGGCGCGCCCGAACCACTTGTCGAGGTCAAAGCTGCCATTGCCCGGCGATGCCGGCGGCGGCGCCGCGTGGCGCTGCTGATGCGGATCCTGCGGCTGCTGCGGTTTCTGCGTGAAGCGCTTGAACACCACCCACACGACAATGAAGCCGATGCACAGCAGAATGATTGTCGTTCGGTCCAACTCCATACCTAACTCCCTTGCTGCAGTACTTGCCAGACGTTGTCCGCCGGGTCGTCCCAGCGCTCGCGCAATTCGCGCAACTCGCCCTGCAGGCGGCGCACATTGTCGCCCTGCTCCGGCATGCCGGCAAGATCGTGCAACTCGCGCGGGTCGGCGGCGTGGTCGAACAGCTGCGTATGCCGCTCGCCGTCCACCACGCACTCGATCAGCTTGTGGCGCCCGTCGGTCACCGCGCGGTGCAGGTCCATGTAGGCAAAGTGTAACTTGTCGCGCACGGCGGCGTCCGGGTCGGCAAGCACCGGGCACAGGCTGCGCCCCTCCACCGAGGGCGGCGCCGCCACGCCGAGCATCCCGCACAGCGTGGGATAGATGTCGAGCAGGTAGCACAGCGCCTCGCGCCGCTCGCCACGCGGCACCCCCGGTCCGGCCATCAGCAACGGTACGTGTACGCTGTGGTCGTAGGTGCTCTGCTTGCCCATCAGGCCGTGCTGACCGAGCGCGAGCCCGTTGTCGCCGGCGAACACGATGATAGTGTTGTCCAGCTCCCCGGTGGTGCGCAGCGCGTCGATCACGCGTCCCAACTCGGCGTCCAGGTGGCTGATCATGGCGTAGTACTCGGCGATGTGGCGGCGAATGGCGGCCGGGGTGCGCGGGTAGCGCTCCAGCAGCTCGTCGCGGCCGCGCCAGCCGATATCGAACGGGTGCTCCGGCAGGAACGCGTCCGGCAGCGGAATGCGGTCCGGGTCGTACATGGTCAGGAAGCGCTGCGGCATGGTGCGCGGGTCGTGCGGCGCCATGAACGCCAGGTAGGCCAGGAACGGTGCGCAACCGTCGCCGCCGGCGCGGGCATGTGCGCCGGAACCGGCCCGCCCGAGCAGGAACTCGATGGTGGCGTCGGCGAACAACTGCGACGAGTGGGTGCCGCTGGCCACCGCGTCGAAGCGCTTGCCCTGCATCTCCACGCTGCCGGTGCCGGGGTCGAACGGGTGCGGGCGCGGCTCGGGATAGGCGCCGGTCGGGTCGAACCGGCACACCGGCACGTTCCAGTGGTCGTCCATGCCGCCGAAGAAGATCTGGTCGCCGTGCGAAAAGCAGCGCGCGTAGGATGCGGGTCCGTTGTGCCACTTGCCGGTGCCGAAAGTGTCGTAGCCGGCGCCGCGCAGCAACTCCGGCAGCATGACGTGCTCGTCCGGGATCGTCTCGCCCGAGTCCTGCAGGTGGAACAGGGTGCGCCCGGTCATCAGCATGGCGCGGCTCGGCATGCACACCGCCCCCACCGTGCCGCCCATGATATGGGCGCGGGTAAACGCGGTGCCCTCGCGCACCAGCCAGTCCAGGTTGGGGGTGTGGATGTCCGGGTTGCCGAGCGCGCGGATGGTATCGAAGCGCTGGTCGTCGGCAAAAAACAGCAGCACGTTCGGGGGTCGGGAAGCCATACCGGGGACTCTTCGCTAACCGGACGCCGGCCACACCGGGCGCAGCGTCGACACGCGCGCCTGCCGCAACCGGGCATCGCCGCCGTGCGCAAAGAAGCGCACCGGCTCGGAGCCCGGCGCCAGCACGATGCCGCCGGCCAGCATCACCCGGCCGTCGTCGGCGAACACCTCCACCGATGCGCGGTCCACCAGCACCCGTAGCGTGACGCTGTCCAGGCCGGCGGCGATCTGCGCACCGTAGGAGCCGTTGTACAGGCCGCCGGTGCGGCGGTCGTACCACACGTCGACGCCGCGCACCGCCATGCCGGCGGCAACCGCGCCGCCCAGCTCGATGGTCGCCTCAATGTCGAGCAGCTCGCTTGCCACCTCAGCCTGCACGCCGGCGCCGGCGGCCAGCGCCCGATCCTCGGCGTGCCAGGTCGCCGCGCGCAACGCCTCCAGCTCGCTCACCGGGGCGGTGGTCAGCACCACCTCGCCGCCGTGGCGGCGCAGGTGCAGGGTGTGCGGCACGCTCATGAACTGCGAGAACGGCATGCCGGGCAGCCCCTGCCGCATCCAGCCCATCATGATGCGGCGCCCGTCGCCGGCGGGCAGGTCGCTGAACGTCTGCGCGGCGTAGTGCAAGCCGGCCGGCTGCAGGCGCTTCGGTCCGCCCTCCGGCGTGAACGTGCGGCCGTCGAAGCTGCCGGTGAGGTAGGTGGTGTTGGCGCCCCAGAACACCCAGCGCTGGTCGTCGGGGTCGTCGTCGACCGCCAGCGGGAAGAAGTCCGGCACCTCCGTGCACCGCGGCAGGTCAAGGTGGCAGGTTTTCTCCCAGTGGATCAGGTCGGGCGACGCGTACAGGGCGTACTCGGTCTTGTGCAGGTAGAGCGCCATGACCCAGCGCCCGGTCGGGGCATGCCAGATCACCTTGGGGTCGCGGTTGGCCGGCGCCTCCTGGGGCAGCACCGGGTTGCCGTCGTACTTCTGCCAGGTGGCGCCGCCGTCGGCGCTGAACGCCAGACACTGGGTGAAGTCCTCCCGGGTCTTGCCGGCCGCGGTGTACAGCAGCACGATCGGCGGGTGGGAGCCGCTGCCCAGGCCGGAGGGGTTGTCGCGGGCGACCACCGCGCAGCCGGTGAACATGGTGCCCAATTCGTCCGGATAGAGCTCCACTGGCCCCTCCCGCCAGTGCAGCATGTCGCTGCTCACGGCGTGGCCCCAGTGCATGTTGCCCCACTCGGTGCCGTACGGATTGTGCTGGTAGAACAGGTGATAGGTGCCGTCGTAATGGACCAGCCCGTTCGGATCGTTCAGCCAGCCGCGCCGCGACGAGAAGTGAAACTGCGGGCGCAGCGGCTCCCGGTACAGCTCGGCGGCGCCCGGCGGCTCCGCGGCGACGTGTACCGCGTCCAGTGACGCAGCCCCCTCGTACTCTACCTGGACCGTCTTTCCCAGGTGCGCCCCGAAGTCGCTGAATACCTCGTAGTCGCTGGCGGCGATGTCGCCGAGCTCGATGTCGAACTCGCGGACCTCGCCACCTTCGGCGACTACCCGCATGCGGCCCTGCACCGGACCGCGGCGCACGGGCAGGATCAGGTAGGGATGCTCGATGGTGATTGTGGTGTGTTTCATTTTTGCTCCTCGCGAATGATTACGGCGCCCATGAGGCTGAAGCCGGAGAGATTGACCTGGTGACTGTTAAAGCGCGCCCCGGGCGGGCGCTTCGCCTTCGACGGACGGGTCTTGACGTCGCTCATCAGGCTCCAAACCGTGCGGTTGACCTGGCTGCCCGCCGGAACGGCCACCTGAATGTCCCCCATCACGCAGCAGATGCGCAACTCGTATATCCCGGGCGGCGCCGACTTCAGGTCGATGCTGGTGTCTCCCATGACGTTGATCACGAAGCTCGGGACATCTCCCGCATCCCGGATCTCCATCTCCCGGTTGCCCATCACGGTAACCGCGGCGCCGGCCGCCGCCACTGCGCCGGTCGCCCGTAGCGGTTCCCCGGCGTCGCCCGGAAAGTCGGCAACCACGGCCTCCAGCTCGCCGATGCTGGTGGCCAGCTCGGCGGCGCGCACCCGGCGCTCGTACTCGGCCAACTCCAGGTCGTCGCCGGCAAAGGCGTCCGCAAGCCGCTGCAGCACTTGCCGCCTGAGCTTCGGCACGCCGTACTCCGTCGGCCGGCCGTCGTCGTCGTCAGGCTCGGCAGCCGGCACCGCCGCCCGGTCATCGATCACAGCGATCCACCTCGCGCACAGTGTACCGATACTCGCCCCGCCTGCCGACCGGGCGTACCCGGTCCACCCGGTCCTGGTCGAATGAGGCGGGTCCGGTCAGGCGGGGGGGTGGCGGAGCAGCGCGAGGAGTTCGGCGGGGTCGAGGCGGGCCGGGGTGTCGCCGGATTCGAGCAGGCGGTCGGCGAGGTCGCGCTTGCGGTGGTGCAGGTCGACGATCTGCTCCTCGATGGTGCCCCTGGTGACCAGCCGGTAGATGGTGACCGGGCGCGTCTGGCCGATGCGGTGGGCGCGGTCGGAGGCCTGGTCCTCCACCGCCGGGTTCCACCACGGGTCCATGTGGATGACGTAGTCGGCGGCGGTCAGGTTCAGCCCCACCCCGCCGGCGGTCAGGGAGATCAGGAACACGTCGCCCTGCCCGCCCTGAAACGCCGCGATGCGCTCGCGGCGGGCGCCGATCGGGGTGCTGCCGTCCAGGTACTGGTAGCCAATTCCCTCTCTCTGCAGGTAGGCCTCGATCAGTTTCAGGTGGCCGACGTACTGCGAAAACACCAGCACCTTGTGGCGGTTGTCGAGCAACTCGGCGAGCGTCTCGCCGAACACGGCCAGCTTGGAGCTCGCCGGCGCCCCCTCCGGGCGCACCAGCGCCGGGTTGCAGCAGGCGCGGCGCAGCCGCGTCAGGTGGGCCAGGATCTCCAGCCGGCCGTCGCCGCCCCCGGGCGTCCCGGCCGCCGCCAGCGCCTCCAGGTCTTCCATGGCGCGGCGGCGCAGCGCTTCGTAGAACGACGCCTCGGCCGGCGACATCTCCACGTGCAGGGTTATCTCGGTGCGCGGCGGCAGGTCGTCGAGCACCTCGCTCTTCAAGCGGCGCAGGATGAACGGCGCCACTAGCCGGCGCAGCCGCGTGCGTGCCTGCAGCGCCGTGTCCGTGTTGCCTTCGGCGGCGCGCGCGAAGTTGCGCCCGAACTGTTGCGCCGACCCCAGCAGGCCCGGGTTGATGAAGCTGAACAGGGAGTGCAGGTCGGAGACGTGGTTCTGGATCGGGGTGCCGGTGGTGACCACGCGGAAGTCCGCGCGCAGGGCGCGGGCGGCGCGGGCGCGCTTGGTGGCCGCGTTCTTGATCGCCTGCGCCTCGTCGAGCACGGCGCTGTGCCAGGCCACGGCGCACAGCCGCTCCGCCTCCAGGTGCAGCAGCGTGTAGGTGGTCACCACCAGGTCGAATGGACCCGGATCATCGGCGAGCAGCGACGACCGGTTCGGCCCCACGAACGGCACCGCGTTCAACGTCGGTGCGAAGCGGCGCGCCTCGTCCAGCCAGTTCGCCACCACCGAGGTGGGCGCCACCACCAGCGCCGGCCCGCCGGCGGCGCGCTCCAGCAACAGGGCGAGCACCTGCACCGTCTTGCCAAGCCCCATGTCGTCCGCCAAGCACGCGCCCGCGCCCCAGCGGCTGAGACGCGCCAGCCAGCCGAAACCTACCTCCTGGTAGGGGCGCAACTCCGCCTGCAGGGTACTCGGCACCGCCGGCTCGAACTCCTGCGCCTCCTGCAACCGCCGCTTCAGGCTGTGCCACTGCCGGTCGGCGTCGAGCTGCGCCTGGTCGATCAGCTCCTCCAGGGCAACCGCGGCCACCGGCGCCACGCGCACCGCGCCGCCCGCCGCCGGACTCGAAACGACCTGCAGGTCCTCCAACTGGCGGCGGAGCGACTCGGTGAGCGCCACGAATTCGCCGGCGCCGAGCTCCAGGAAGCGCGAACCGGGGTTGGCGTCAAGGGCGGCGAACAACTGTTTCAGGTCGACGGCGCGCTGCGGATCGATGCGCAATTCGCCGGACGCCTGCAGCCAGTCCTCGGCCGTCTTGATCTGCAGCCGCAGCGCGTTGCTGTCGGCGCGCTTCACGATCCGGAACCGCTCGCCCTGCGGCCACAGGCAGCGCGCGCCGGCGGCGTCCAACTGCTCCAGCAATTCCAAAGCATCCAGGGCCTCCGTCAATTCCACGGACCACGCTCCCGGCGCCCCGTCCGCAAGCCGCGCACACGCCTCCAGCAGGCGCCCGGCGGCGGCGCGCTCGGCGTCCAGGTCGCGGCGCGCCTGTACCGCCTCGCCGGCAAGTTGAGCGAACACCAATGTTCCGCCGGCGCCCGGCGTGAAGCGGGTTTCCGAGCCGGCGATCGGTTCCACCGCCAGTTCCGCGCTCACCCCGCCGCCGAGCGGCTCCAGCCGCACCCACGGCTCCGGATCGGCCTCCACCTGGCGCGCGGAGCCGGCGCCGCCCTCCACGCCGCCGTGCACGCGCACCACCGGTACCAGCGCCGCCACCGCCTCCAGCAAACGGGCGCGGGCGCCGGCGGGCAGATCCAGCCCACTGTGCGGAACGATGGTGCGCAGCCGCCGGTGCGCGTCGGTAAGGCTTATCACCTCGCAGCGCCGGGCATCGGCCATCCACGCGTGAAAGCGGTCATCCTCCCAGTATTCGGGGACCACCACCGCGCGCACCCCGGCGGCGGTCTGCTCGATCAGAAGCTCCGGTTCGGTGCGCACAATCTCCACGGCGGCGCCGGCTTCGTTGAACACGTGCGGATGGCCGGCCAGCTCGAACAGCAGCGCCTCCACCGGCACCGGCTTGCCCGCACCGGCGCCGTGCCGCACCGCGGCCGCCGCGGCGGCGCGATCCTGCGCGTGCGGAAACTCGGCGGTATCCGCGGTCGTGGCCAGCCAGCGCAAGGTGCGCGCGCGCCCTTTCGACCAGCTACCGTTGCGGTAACCGCGCTGCTCGCGCGGCGTCACCGCGAGGTAGTCGCCAATGCGGACCAGGTCCCACGCCAGACGCGTTTGCCCGGCGCGCGCGCTGCCCTTCTCCCGCCGCGGCGGCGCGATGCTGGTGTCGTAGGCAAACTGCTCCAGCGCCTTGAGATCGAATTCCCACGGCGCCAACGCTGTCGGCACCAGGGTAGTAAGCGTCCGCGTGCCGAGCTGGCCATGCATCGCAGCCGCCTGCCGGCGGGCCGCCTCGAACGACTCGCCCGCGCGCGGGTCCAACGCCTTGCCGGCACACCCGATAATCGCCAGGAACTCCGCCAGCACCCAGGAGAAGCCATGCGCGGCAAGCTGTTCGGCGTAAAAGCCGAACGTGCGCGCCGCGTGAGGAGGCACGTAGGGCTCTTGTCCCCGGCCCATTTTGGACCAGCAGTACATCCACCCTTCCAGCAACGCGTTCATGCACGATCCCACCTCGATTTCGCGGAACGGACCAGCACCGGCACGCAGGTCAGCGGCGTATGCAACCGCCGCCACGATCGACTCGGCGGTGTGCTGCCGCCGCGCGGTGGTCAGCAGCGCATCGAGCCGGCTGCGGGCCGGCGCCGTGTCGGCGCGCACCAGGGACAGCAGGGACAGCGTGAACGGTACCGATTCCGGAAACACGTTCCGCTTGCGGGTGCCCTCCTTTTCGATGTCGATCGCTTCCTCGATCGCTCGCAACGCGGTGTCGTCATCGCCCTGCAGCGTCGCCGCCAGGGCAAGCGCGGCGGTGCGGCCGACACGGGCGCGCTTGCCGGCCTGCTCGGCCTCGGTGAGCTGATCGAAGGTTGGCTCAACCTCGTCGAAGCGCCCCTGCAACACGCGGATCAGCGCGATGTCGGCGACCAACGGCTCCAGGTCGCGGGCGTGCTCGCGGCAGGCGGCGATCACCGGATCAGGATTGGCGGCCAGATTGACCGCAGCGCTCAGGCAGCCGCGCAGCGCCTCCTCCCGATACCTTTCGGGCAGCGAGTCCAGCAGTCCGAGCGCGTCCGGCTGCGCCAGGAACGTCCAGTTCTCCGGCGTGGGTGTTTCGCTCAGAAGGTCGAAGCGCCCGGTTACGGTTGCGTAGCGGAGCCGGGCGGTGGCGCGCTGCGACTGCTGCTCCCGGAAGTACCAGTAGTAGGAGGTGCCCTCCGCCTGAAACGCGGCCCACAGGCGCTCCAGCAGGTCGGTCCGTTGCGCCTCCAGGGTGAGCCACGGCGCCCACGCCGGCGGCGCCACCACGTGGTCCATTCCACGCAGCCCGAACAGCACGCCGCGCCGCAGCAGCGCGCCGCACGTCTTCTCCACCATCGCCACCGTGAGGTGCCGCTTCTCGAAGCGCACGTCCGCGCCGCGCAGCATGCGGGCCAGGTCGCGCGCCTCGTACGGTACCGGGCTCACCACCCCGGCGATCAGCGCGGTCAGCCGCTCCTGATCCGAAAGAGCATCATACTGCGCCTGCAGGTCAGGCGGCTCAACCTTCGGAAAGTTCAACGGCACCGGCTGCTACCGCCTTACTGCCTCACCGCCTCATCCTGCAACGGCGGGCGCTACAGGATCTGGCTGAGGAACAGCTTGGTGCGGTCGGACCGCGGGTTGTTGAAGAACTCGCCGGGAGTGTTCTGCTCGACGATCTGGCCTTCATCCATCAGCATCACCCGGTCGGCGACCTGCTGCGCGAAGCCCATCTCGTGGGTCACCACCAACATGGTCATGCCGGTCCCGGCGACGTCGATCATCACGTCGAGCACTTCCTTGATCATCTCCGGGTCGAGCGCCGAGGTGGGCTCGTCGAACAGCATGATCTTGGGCCGTTTGCACAGTGACCGGGCAATGGCGACGCGCTGCTGCTGGCCGCCGGAGAGCTGCCCCGGGTACTTGTGTGCCTGCTCGGGAATCTTGACCCGTTCCAGGTACGCCATCGCCTGCTCCTCGGCGTCGGCACGCGCCATCTTGCGCACCCAGATCGGCGCCAGGGTGCAGTTCTCCAGCACCGTCAGGTGCGGGAACAGATTGAACTGCTGGAACACCATGCCGATCTCGCTGCGAATGGCGTCGATGTTCTTGAGGTCGTTGGTCATTTCCGTGCCTTCGACCACAATCGAGCCGCGCTGGTGCTCCTCGAGGCGGTTGATGCAGCGGATCAGCGTCGACTTGCCCGACCCGGACGGCCCGCAGATCACGATGCGCTCCTGCCTCGCCACCTCCAGGTCGATGTCGCGCAGCACATGCAACGTCCCGAACCACTTGTTCAGGCCGCTGATGCGGATGATCGGCTCGGCGGCGGGGGCATTGTTCCCTGACATGCGGTGCTCCTTATCCCAAGTATGCCACGCCGGCCCTGATCACCGCCGGGTGGTGTCTAGCCGCCGCTCGAGGTTGATCGAGTAGCGCGACATCGAAAAGCAGATCACGAAGAAGAACAGCGCCGCCAACAGGAAGGTCTCGTGATCGACCTTGCCGATCCAATCCGGGTTGGTCTGCAGCAGCCGCGCCTGGCCGAGAATGTCGAACAGCCCGATGGTTACCACCAGCGTGGTGTCCTTGAACAGGCCGATGAAGGTGTTGACGATGCCGGGAATGGAAATCTTCAGCGCCTGCGGCAGAATCACCAGGCGCATCTTCTTCCAGTAGCTCAGCCCCATTGCCTGCGCGGCCTCGTCCTGGCCGCTGGGTATGGACTGCAGGCCGCCGCGGATCACCTCCGACATGTAAGCGGAAGAGAACGCGGTGATCATGACCATGACGCGCACGAGTTGGGCGAGCGACACCCGGGGCGGCAGGAACAGCTCCAGGATGATGATCGCCACGAACAGCAGCGTGATCAGCGGCACCCCGCGCACCACCTCGATGAAGATGACCGAAGCGTAGCGGACCACCGGCAGTTTCGCACGCCGGCCGAGCGCCAGCAGGATGCCGATCGGCAACGACAGCGCGATGCCGGCCAGCCCGGCCACCAGGTTGAGCATAAAGCCGCCGAACTGGTCGGTGGGCACGCGCTCGATGCCGAACCCGCCGATCAGCAGGATGGCGGCGATCACCGGGTAGGACAGCGAGTACCAGCGCCCGTACTTCGCGTAGGGCAGCTTGTCGAACAGCACGTACGCAACCGCGGGAATCAGCAGCAGCAGCGCCACGTTGACCCGCCAGTACGCCCGCGGCGGGTAGAACCCGTACAGGAACTGGTTGATGCGCTGGTCGACCCAGGCCCAGCACGCCCCCGCCGCCGTGCACTCCTCGCCGGTTTCGCCGCTGAAGTCGGCGTTGAACACCGTCCAGCCGAGCAGCGGCGGCACGATGCGCCACAGGAGCACCAGCGCGGCCACGGTCAACAGGGTGTTGAACCAACTGGAGAACAGGTTGGTGCGCAGCCAGCCAAGCACGCCGACCTGCGTAACCGGCGCCGGCCGGCCCGGGATCATCTGGTCACGATTGCGGAAAAAGGGCCGCGGCGCCGATTTCATCGTTCGACCAGCGCGATGCGCCCGTTGTACCAGTTCATGAACGTCGAGGTAAGCAGGCTGAGCGAGAGGTAGGTGACCATGTAGATGGAAATTACCTCCAGCGCCTGGCCGCTCTGATTCAGAATGGTGTCGCCGATTGAAACGAGATCCTGGTAGCCGATCGCCACCGCCAGCGAGGAGTTCTTGGTCAGGTTCAGATACTGGCTGGTAAGCGGCGGAACGATGGCGCGCATCGCCTGCGGCAGGATCACCTTGCGCAGGGTGAGACCGGACGGCAGCCCGAGCGCCCCGGCCGCCTCGGTCTGGCCCTTGTTCACCGACAGGATGCCGCCGCGCACGATCTCGGAGATGAACGAGCCGGTGTAGGTGGACAGGGCAAGCCACAGCGCCACCAGCTCCGGGGTAATGTTGAACCCGCCCTGCAGGTTGAACCGGCCCATCTCCGGCAGGTCCAGCCCGATCGGGCGGCCGGTAATGAGGAACAGCACCAGCGGCAAGCCGACCACCAGCCCGAGACCGGTCCAGCCGACCGGAAACTTGTGCCCGGTAGCGTCCTGGCGCGCCCTTGCCCAGCGCGCAACCAGGATGGTCGCCACCACGCCGACCACAAGGCCGATCAGCAACACCACCGAGCCCTGCTCGAACACCGGCGCCGGCATGCGTACGCCCCGGTTGTTGAGATAGAACGCGCCGACCTGAATGCTGTCGCGCACCCGCGGCAGCGCCAGCAGGATGACCCACCAGAAGATGATTTGCAGCAGCAGCGGCACGTTGCGCGTGAACTCCACGTACACGGTAACGATGCGGCTTATCAGGAAGTTGGGCGACAGGCGCAGGATGCCGGCAAGGAAGCCGATGATGGTGGCCGCAATAACGCCCATCGACGCTACCAGGACGGTGTTCAGGCCGCCGACGATGAACGCCCGGCCGTAGGTGTTGGTGGAATCGTAGGAAATGAGGCGCTGGTTGATATCGAACGCCGACGTATCCCACAGAAAGCCATACCCGGCGCTGAGGCCGGCCCGCTCCAGGTTGGCCTTCGTGTTGGCCACGACGAACGCGAAGAAAAGCGCCACCGCCAGCACCAGCAGCAGCTGCAGGATGACGCCGCGCGAGGGACCGCCCAAGAGCGATCCCCCGCGGCTAGACCGCATTTGCAGTCAAGACCGGCGCGCCGGTACGGATCCGGCTCGCCGGCCCATCGATTGGACCTGTCGGTCTAACGGAACGGCGGTGCGTAGAGAATGCCTCCGTCCTTGTACAGCGCGTTCAGGCCCCGCTGCAGACCCAGCCTGGTGTCCGGGCCGATGTAACGGTCGAAAATTTCGGCGTAGTTGCCCTCCGCCTTGATGGCGTGCACGGCCCAGTCGGAGGCGAGCCCCAGCATCTCACCGTAGCTGCCCTCACTGCCGAGCATGCGGTTGATCTCCGGGTGGTCGGTGCCGCCCGCCAGACGCTCCACGTTGCCCTGGGTCACGCCCAGTTCCTCGGCGATGATCAGCGCGTTCAGCACCCAGCGTGCGATGTCCGCCCACTGGTCGTCACCATGCCGTACCAGCGGCCCCAGCGGCTCCTTGGAGATAACTTCCGGGTACACGATGTGCGCGTCCGGATCGTCGAAGGTCGCCTTGGTGGCGGCCAGGCCGGAAGCGTCGGTGGTATACACGTCGCAGCGGTCGGCCTCGTAGGCGGCGCGCGCCTCCGCGTTGGTCTCGATCGGCACCGGCTCGTATTCCATGTTGTTGGTACGGAAGAAGTCCGCCAGGTTGAGCTCGGTGGTGGTGCCGGTCTGGATACACACCGAAGCGCCGTCCAGCTCCGTGGCGCTCATCACGCCCAGCGCCTTACGCCCGATGAAGCCCTGGCCGTCGTAGTAGTTGACCCCCACGAAGGTCAGGCCCAGGTCGACGTCGCGCGACAGGGTCCAGGTGGTGTTGCGCGCCAGCACGTCGATCTCACCCGCCTGCAGCGCCGGGAAGCGGGTCTTGCCGGTGAGGACCACGAACTCGATCGCGTCGGGATCGCCGAGCACGGCGGCCGCGACGGCGCGGCAGTAAGCCACGTCGAAGCCGGTCCATGTGCCCATGTCGTCGGTATACGCGAAACCGGCCAGGCCAGTGTTGATGCCGCACTTCAGTACGCCGGCGGACTGCACGTCTTCCAACGTGCCGGCATGGGCGGATACGCCGGCCATCGCGATGGCGAGGGCCATTACTGCGCCCTTCGCCCAGTTTGTCGTTCTCATAATCTCCTCCTTGGAGACAAGAATTCTTGGGGCTCGGTCAGCACACCGCCGACTGCCCGAAGTTCCTGACTATTCTATGCGCTCTGCGACGGTGTGGCAACCGGAATTGCCGCGAATGCCTTTCCCGTTACCCAGGCCGTACCGGACCGTCGTCCGGACACCAGCGGTGCGGGCGAGTACCCAGTTCAGGAAACCCGAGTCGCGTGCACAGATCCAGGTACGTGTTGCGCAGGACACCGTTCCAGGCAAGATCTCCCAACTCCTCGGCCAGCGGCACGTCCTGCCGCAACGTGGTAAGCAGGCGGTACAGGCGCACGTCCTGGTCGGCGGCGCGCAGGTTGTCGGCCAGCCGCTCCTTGCCGCGCACCGCAACCCCCCAGCGCGCCGCATCGCGCGGAATCTCGTCCACCGTTCCGTAAAATGACAGCGCGGCGGCCGCCGACTTGCTGCCCCAGGCCGGCACCCCCGGGATACCGTCGGCGCTGTCTCCCACCAGTGCGAGATAGTCGGGAATCGACGCCGGCGGTACGCCGAACTTGGCCTCCACGGCCGCCTCGTCGAGCATCGTGTCGCGCATCCGGTTGCGGGTCACGACCCTGTCGCCGTGCACCACCTGGGCGAGGTCCTTGTCGGGCGAGCAGATGACAATCTGCTCGATGTCGGGGTGATCGCGCCACCGCACGGCGGCGGTGGCAAGGGCATCGTCGGCCTCAAACTCTATCATCGACCACACCACGATGCCGAGACTGCGCGTCGCCTCCTCCGCTTCGTCGAATTGGTGCAGCAGGTCCGCGGGCATGCCGGCGCTCGACTTGTAACCGGCATACAGGTCATTGCGGAACGACTCGATCACGTGATCGAAGGCCACCGCGATCAGGTCCACCGGTTCGCGGCGCAGCAGGGCGAGCAGCGTCGCCACCAGGCCGCGCACCGCCCCGGTCGGTGAGGCGGCCATGCCGTCCGCGCTGTGGTTGCGGCGGTCGGCGTAGTAGGCGCGGAACAGTTCGAAGGTACCGTCGACCAGATACAACCTCATGCAGGCCGCGATGTCAGGCGGGTGGCTGCGGCGGGGGGGCGGACCCGCGAGGTGGAAATGTCGGAGGGCCCGGCACACAAAAACCTCCTGCGGGCGGGCGGGGTTGTGGGGGGGGGGGCTGCGGCGGCAGAGCGTCCGACTCGGGGCGCGGCACGGCCTGCCAGTATCCGCTCGGATCGCTCCCGCGGGCGATGATCGCACGCGGCTCGGCCACTTTGTCGCCGTACCGGACCTCGGGCGGCATGTAGCGGACGGTCAATCCGCAGCGCCGCCGCCCGGAGTTGTTCGGCATTGATCCGTGCAGCAGCATGTCGGTGTGCAGCGAGAGCTGGCCGGCGCGCATCTCCACCGCCACCGGCTCGCCGAACCGTTCCGGGTCGTGCACGTGCTCGTTCAGGACGCCGTTCTCCTGGTCGGTCACGTATTCGAACGGAATCACGCCGCGGTGGTGGCTGCCCGGGAACAACTGCATCGCGCCGTTGGCCCGGTCCACGTCGTCGATCGCGATCCAGGCGGTCACCACCTTGCTCGGAGTGATCCCCCAGAATTGGGCGTCCTGGTGCCAGTACACCGTCTTGCTGTCGGTCGGATTCTTGGAAAAGTAGTGGGTCATGATGCAGATGATGTCGGGACCGACGATGTCCTCCACGTAGTCGAGCATGCGCGGGTGGCAGACCAGGTCGTAGAGGCCGCGGCAGTGCGAATGCCAGCCGTTGACCGCGTAGTTGTCGCGGCCCGCCTCGGTGGCCATGGCGAGCAGGCGGTCGAAGTAGGCGCGCTGGGCAGATGTTTCCTCCTCGTCGAACAGGTCGAGCGGAAAAATGTAGCCGCGATCGTTGAACTGAGCGATCTGCGCCGGAGTGAGATGGCGCGGACTCGGGTTGTGAATGGGGAAGAAGCGCAATTCACGCGCCATGCCCGGATGGGCGTCGAGTACAGGCATCCCGGTATTCTTAATCCGCCAGGGCCGAACCGTGCAAGCTAGGAGTTTGCCCCAATCAGCGCCGCTGCGCCACGATCAGGCCGTCGCGTATCGGCACCAGCGTGGTCACCCAGGCATCGTCGGTGGTGATCATGCGGGTGAATTCCCTTACCCCTTCGAGGTCGGCGCCGGTCGCCTGCCGATCGTAGACGCGCCCGCGCAGCAGCATGTTGTCGATGATGAGCACGCCGCCGGGGCGCAGCTTGGCCTCGATAACCGGCAGCGCCGCCGGGTAGCCGTCCTTGTCGATGTCGTTGAAGATCAGGTCGTAGCCGCCGTCCGGCTCGCCGCGCAGTGCCTGCACCGCTTCGCTGACATGGTAGCGCACCAGGTCGCCGTAGCCGAGCGCCGTCAGGTGGCCGCGGGCACGCGCCGACAGCTCCTCGTCCCACACCACGTGGTGCACGACGCCGCCGCCGTTTTCCTGCACCGCCCGGCAAAACCAGGCGGTAGAGTAACCGTATCCGGAGCCGAGTTCGAACACGCGCCGCGCACCGATCAGGCGTGCGATAAGGTAGCACATGTTGCCGGAGGCGGGGCCGACGATCGGGAAGCGGTGCTCGCGCCCCCACTGTTCCATGATCTGCAACTCGGCGTGGCGCTCCGGAACCAAGCCGTCGAGGTACTCGCCCAACTGCGGTGAAAGAGGAGGATTGTCTGCCATCGGCGGCAGGGTGGCCCGGCCGGGCCGGCGATGGCAAGGGGGGCAGACGGCACCCACTCGCTTCCGCGACGGCTTGGGCAGGCGGCGCGGGGCCGGTTCGCAACCGCGACGGCTTGCGGTTGGGTGCTAACCGAACCAGATACCGAGGTACTTGGTGAACCAGAACAGGGCCGCGTAGGTTGCCACGCCGGCCACCGGCAGCGCGGCCAGCAGGCGCCACGAGCGGCGCGCGCCGGACAGGGTGCAGCGGTCGCGCCGGCGCAGGTGCACCACCACCGCGGCGGCGGCCACCGCCAGGCCGAAGCCGCGGAACCACCAGCCGTAGCCGTAGTACAGGGTATCGCCGAGCGTGACCGCCTGCGCGGCGCCGGCGATGCCGAGCAGCACGAACACCACCGGCGACCAGCAGCAGGCAATTGCCGCCACGCCGGCCAGCAGACCGAACCTGACCCCGCGCCGCACCTCGCCCGCCGGCGACAGTTCGACCGACTGCCCGTCCTCATGGCTGTTCATGAACGCCACCAACCAGGAGGTACCGGATCCGCAATCAGCCGGCGAGATCGGCGATCACGGGGGCGAGATCGGCGATCACCGGAGCATGATCGCTGGCGATCATGCCGTCCTTTTTCTTGCGGTAGTCACGGTCGATCCGCACCGCGGCGGTGCGCTCGGCCAGCGCCGCGCCGGCGAGCAGAAAATCGATGCGCAGGCCCTGGTTCTTGTGAAAACTGCCGGCGCGGTAGTCCCACCACGAGTACTGGCGCGCGCCGGGGTTGCCGTGCCGAAACAGGTCGACCAGGCCCAGCTCCCGCAGTGCGCCGAATCGCTCGCGCTCCGCCGCGGTGTGAAAGATGCTGCCCTCGGCCGCATCCTCGTGCCAGGTGTCGAGCGGTCCCGGGCACAGGTTGAAGTCGCCGCCGATCAGCACCGCGGCGGGCCCGGCCAGCGCCTCCCGCGCGTATTGCACCAGGCCGTCCAGAAACGCCAGCTTGTGGGCGAACTCGGTATGCGTCACGGTGCGTCCGTTGGGGACGTACACCGAGGTGCAGGACAGCAGTCCCATCCCCGCAACCGGTATCTCCGCGCCCACCAGGCGGGCGCCGTGCTGCTCCAGTCCCGGCAGATCGCGGGACACCGCGCGCGCCTCGCCGATACGCTGTGCATGGGTCAGGATCGCCACGCCGTTCCAGCTTTTCTGGCCATGCACCACGGCCCGATAACCGATCTCGTCCAGCTCGGCATGCGGAAAGCGGTCTCCGGTCTGCTTCAGCTCCTGCAGCATCACCAGGTCGGGTTGCCGCGCCCGCAGCCAGTGGTGCAGGAACCCCAACCGCGCCTGCATGCCGTTGATGTTCCAGGTGGCTATCGTCATCTCTCGCTCCCCGCCGCCGCCATCGTCTGCCGGCGCACCAGCTCGGCATAGAGGTCGCCGTGCCGCATCAGTTCGGCGTGCGTTCCGTGCTCCACTATGACGCCGTCGGCAACCACGAAAATTACGTCCGCGTTGCGAATCGTTGCCAGCCGGTGGGCGATCACGAATGCGGTGCGCCCGGCGAGCAAGCGTTGCAGGGCGCGCTGGATGATCGATTCGGTGATCGAGTCGATGCTCGAAGTCGCCTCGTCCATGATCAGGATGCGCGGATCGGTGAGGATGGCGCGCGCCACCGAGATGAGCTGCCGCTGGCCGACCGACAGGTTGCGGCCGCCTTCGGTCACCGCCGTGTCATAGCCATTCGGCAGGCCGGCTACGAACGGTTCCAGGCCAACCGCCGCACCCGCCTCCTCGACCGCCCCCACGCCCGCCTCCGGGCGCCCGAATGCGATGTTGTCGCGGATCGTGCCCGCGAACAGAAACGGCTCCTGCGGCACCAGGGCGAGGTGGCGGCGCAGGCTCTCCTGCGAAAGGCTGCGCACGTCGTGCCCGTCGACCAGCACTGCCCCCTCGCTGACGTCGTAGAAGCGCGCGATCAGGCTGGCGATGGTGGTCTTGCCGGCGCCGGTGGGACCGACCAGGGCCGCGGTCTGCCCTGCCTCCACGCCAAGGTTCACGCCGGTCAGCACCGGCACCCCGGAGCGGTAGCCGAAGCTGACATTGCGCAGCTCCACGTGCCCGGTGAGCCACGGCTGCCACGGGTCGGGCGCCGCGCGGGCATCCCGGGAGTCCTGCACGGCCGGCGCGGTGTCGAGCAGCCGCATCACGTTGTCTGCACCAGCCATCGCCGACTGCATGGTGGCGTACAGCTGGCTCAACTCCTGAATCGGCTGGAAGAAGCGGCTCGCGTAGGCCAGGAACGCCACCACCACGCCCAGGGTCAGCGCGCCGCGCGCGACCGCGAAGCTTCCGAACAGCAGAATCGCCGCGGTTGCCACCATGGCCAGCAATTCCACGCTGGGCATGAAGGTAAAGGTCAACGACGCAGCCGCGATATGGCCATCGCGATTGGCCTCGTTCACCTCGCGGAAGCGGCGCCGGGCAATGCGCTGCTGTGCGAACGCCTGGATTACCCCCATCCCGGAGATCGCCTCCGCCAGGTTGCCCACCAGCCCGGCGACCCGTTCGCGGGTAACGCGGAAGGCGCGCCGCGCACGCAACGAGAACACCCAGGTGGCCAGCAGCATCAACGGCGCCACCGCAAAGGTGATCAGGGCGAGTTGCAGATCGAAGCTCAACATCGCCACCACGATGCCGGCCAACAGCAGGGTGTCGCCGGCGATCGCCACCAGCCCCTGCGACAGCGCCTCGTTGATCACCGCCACGTCGCCGATCACGTGCGAGATGGTAACGCCGACGATGTGCCGGTCGTGGTAGCTCACGCTGAGCCGCTGCAGGTGGCGAAACAGGTCGGCGCGCAGGTTGGCGAGCACGCGCTGCCCGACCCAGGACAGCAGGTAGCGCTGCAGCGCGGACAGCGCGTAGATGCCGGCGAAGGAGGCGCCCAGCGCGGCGGCGAGCAGCAGCAGTCCCGCCACGTCGCCGGCGGCGATGGGGCCGTCTATGGCGATCTTGATCAGGTACGGTGCGAGCAGGGCGAGGCCGGTGGAACCGATCATGCAGCCGAACGCGGCCACCATGCGCAGCAGGTGGGGGCGCAGGTAGGGCGCCATGCGCAGCAGGGCGCCGGCCGAGCCGCCCTTGCGCTGGGCGCCGAACGTGCGCAGGGTCGAGTTGGGGCCGCCGGAGAAGCCGCCGCCGGACATGCCGCCGCCGAACGCCGAACTCACGTCGATTCTCCGGACGGTGACGCCGGCGCGGCGCGGTCCGCCGGTTGGCGCCCGCCGGCTTCCGCTCCGCCGGCTTCCGCTCCGGCGGCGCCGGGCGGATCGGCGCCTTCGCGTTGCAACTGCTCGGCGCAGATGGCGCGGTAGGTTGCGGAGGCGGCGAGCAGTTCCTCGTGGCCGCCCTGTGCGGTAATGTGGCCGTCGTCTAGCACCACTACCACGTCGGCCAACTCCAGGGTGCTCAGCCGCTGTGCGATTATGTAGGAGGTGCGGCCCGTTAGCAGCCGGCGCAGGGCATCGTGAATCATCTCCTCGGTGTGGGCATCGACGCTGGAAGTGGCGTCGTCGAGAATCAGGATGCGCGGATCGACCAGGATCGCGCGCGCTATTGCAATGCGCTGGCGCTGGCCGCCGGACAGGGTCACGCCGCGCTCGCCCACCATGGTGTCGTAACCCTCCTGCAGGCTCACCACGTGATCGTGGATGCTTGCCGCCTGCGCCGCCGCGTACACGTCGGCATCGGTGGCATGCGGCGCGCCGAAGGCGATGTTGTCGCGAATGCTTGCCGCGAACAGCACCGGATCCTGCATCACCACCCCGATCTGCGAGCGCAGCGACGCGATACTCACCTCGCGCACGTCGATGCCGTCGATCTGCACGCTGCCCTGCTGCGGGTCGTACAGGCGCAGGACCAGTCCGGCCAAGGTGCTCTTGCCGGCACCGGTCGCGCCGAGCAATGCCACCGTGGTGCCCGCCGGCACGTCCAGGTCCACCTCGCGCAGCGCCCACCGGCCCCCCGCTCCCGCCGTGCCGTCCGCGCCGTCCGTGCTGTCAGCGCCCCCCACGCCGTTGCCCTCGTAGCGGTAGGAGACCCCGCGCATCGATACCGCGCCGCGGATCGGCGGCAGCGGGCGGGCGTCGGGCCGCTCCCGGACCCCGTCGGGCGCATCCAGGACCGATGCGATGCGCTCGCCGGAAGCGGCCGCCATCGCCAGCATCGGAATGACCAGGCCGACGCGGCGGATTGGCGCGAACAGCTGCGTCAGGTAGGTCGTGAACGCTACCAGTTCGCCGATGGTGAGGTGGCCGTTGATCGTGAACAGGCCGCCGGCGCCGATCACAATTACCAGGCCAAAGTTGGCGATCAGGTCGAGCAGCGGCGAGTTGACCGCGGTCAGCCGCGCCTGTTGCGCCGCCAGCGCGAACCACGCGTCATTGCCGGTGTCGAAGCGCTTCACCTCGTTGTGCTCCTGGGCGAACGCCTTGACCAGGCGTACCCCGCGCAAATTCTGCTCCAGCAGCCCGGTGAGATCGCCAAGCTGCTGCTGCAGGCGGGTGGACAGCGGCCGCTGGCGGCGCCCGTAGTGGTAGCCGCGGTAGGCGAGCAGGGGCATGGTTGCCAGGCACAGCACGCCGAGTAGCGGGTTCATGCCGATCAGCAGCACCAGGGTGCCGGCGAACAGCACCGAGGCATCGACCACGCGCAACACGGCGCGCCCGGTAAGGAAGCGAATCCGCTCCACGTCCTGCACCGCGCGCTGCAGGAGCTGGCCCGACTCCATGCGGCTGATCAGCGACACCGACATCATGGTGAACCGATTGAACATCTGCTGGCGCAGGTCGGCCGCCACGCCCTGCGACACGATTTCCGTCCAGCGGCCCATCAGGAACGCCAACACCGCGCGCGCCAGCGCCAGCGCCAGCAGCAGGCCGACGGCGCGCCACACCACGCCCAGGTCTTGGCGCGCAATGCCGTGGTCGACGATCCAGCGCACCAATTGCGGGATCGCCAGCAGGGTGCCGCTGCCGAGGAACATCACAAGGTAGATCGCCGCCACCCGGCGCCAACGCGGCTTCAGGTACGCGAGATAGCGAAGATTGATGCGAAAGGCGGAAAGCTCGCGAGCGGGACTCGGAGAATCTGCCCGATCGGACGGGCCGGCGCGGCGATTGGATCTCTTCAGCACAGACGTAGAAATAATTGCAGCGTATGATGCACGGGCGATGCACAGTGTCTCATCCTTTCGCCAACCGTCGCAAGCGCATGCCGCCGGGGCTGCCGGCGCGCCGCCGGTGGTCGAGTCGGTCGGGCTCGCCGCGGCGCCCGAGCAGCGGGTGGCTGCATTCGTGGAACACGGCGCGCGGCGGCTGCATCTGCCGGGGAACGCCCGCCGGTGGCTTGAGGATGCGGCGGCACTGCGCGCCCGCTGCCGTGAGCTGCTGCTGCGCGGACACCCCGCGGGAGTACTGGACGCCGCGCCGGCCGTGGTGTGGGGCGAGACGCTGCAGCCCGTTCCGGAGTACCGCATACGCAAGCTGCGTTTCGAGGGCTACCCCGGCGTGTGGGTGCCGGCGCTGTTCTACGAGCCGCAAGCTACCACCACCGGGGCCACCGGCGCCGAGGGCGCGGGCGTACCGGCGGTGCTGAACGCCCACGGCCACCACCCGGGCGGCCTGGCGGTCGACTTCAAGCAGGCGCGCTGCATCAACCTGGCCAAGCGCGGCATGGTGGCGCTCAGCTACGAGTTTCTGGGCATGGGGGAGACGGCGAGCCTGAAGTCGCACAATCAGCAACTGCTGCTGGACCTGGCCGGCGTGTGCGGCGCCGGGGTGTTCCTGGTGGCGATGAAACGCGCCCTCGACGTGCTGCTCGACCATCCGGTGGTGGACGCCGAGCGGGTGGCGATGACCGGCCTGTCCGGGGGCGGCTGGCAGACGGTGCTGCTGGCGGCGCTCGACGAACGCGTCAAGGTGGCGGTGCCGGTTGCCGGCCACATGCCGGCCTGGGCACGGCGCGACGCGGGCGACGTGGGCGATGCCGAGCAACTGCCCGCCGACCTGTGCACGGTGGCAGACTACGACACCCTGTCCGCCCTCATCGCACCGCGCCCGGCGCTGTTCATCTTCAACCGCTACGACGACTGCTGCTTTCAACCGCACAAGGCGGTGCCCGGCACCTACGAACCGGCGCGCGCGGCGTACGCGCTGCTCGGCGCGGACGAGCATTGCGCGCTGCACGTGAACGAGGATCCCGGCCACAACTACGGCGCCGACAACCGCGCGCAGCTGTACCGGTGGCTGGACCGCCACTTCGGGATGCGCACCCCGGGCGGCGATCTGCCCTGGCAGGACGAGGTGCTCAGCGAACGCGACCTGGCGGTCGGCCTGCCGCCGGAGCAACCGTCGTTCGCCGCGCTGGCCGCGGACGCCCTGCACCGCCTGCGGCGCCGTGAAGCGGCAACGCAGGCCAGCCCCCCCGGAGTAGCGCGCCGGGTCGACCGCGACCTGGTGGGTGACGTGTTGCGCTACCGCGCAAGCGCCGTGACGGCGACTGCCGTGGCGACAAGCTGGGCCTCGCCGGGCGGCGTGCTGGCCGAGCAGTTGGTCCTGGAAGTGGACAGCCGCTGGCCGCTGCCGGCCGCCCTGGTGCGCAACGACGCCGCGCGCGCCGCTACCGTGCTGGTCGGTTACGGGGCGCGGCCGCAACCCGCCGCACTCACCGCGCGCGCCGCCGCGCTCGGCCGCACCCTGCTGGCGGTGGACCTGCTCGGCTGCGGCGGCCTGCGCTTCGATGCGCGCTACGGCCTGCTGCTGAGCACGGTGGGGCGCCCGCTGCTTGGCCTGCAGGTGGCGCAACTGCTGGCGGTCGCCGGCTGGCTGCGGCGCCACATGGACGGCCTGCCGCTTACCGTGCAGGCGGACAGCGCAGCGCTCGGCGTCGCGGCACTGCTGGCGGCCGCCCTGCAGCCGGACGCGTTTACCCGGATCGACGGGCTGAACCTGTCGCGCTCGCTCGACGAGCTGATCGAGCTGGCCGTTCCGTACGACGGCGAGCACGCGGCGCTGTTCTGCTTCGGGCTGCGCGCCGCCCTCGACATCGACGATCTGCTTCCGTTGGCGCCGGAGGTCACCGTGCACGCCCCGCGCCGTGGGCCACTGGTCTCCGCCAGCGCCTCGCCCGGCCGCTAGCGCATGTCCGGCAACGCTAGCGCAGCCGCCGCCGGGCACGGCAGCCACGGCGAACGCCCGCGCGCGTCTCGCGCCGCCGTGCTGCCGTTTCTGGCCGCGCACGCGCTCGCCGCCGGCTGAGCACGCCCGTGGAGCAGTGGCGCAAGAACCTCTATCTGGCCTGGCTCGCGCAGATCCTGACCCTTACCGGCTTCGGCTTCATCATGCCGTTCATCCCGCTGTACCTGAGCGAGCTGGGGGTTACCGATCCGCGCTCACTCAAGCTGTGGGTGGGGGTGACGGCGGCCTTTCCGATGGTGGGGATGGCGCTCGCCGCCCCGTTCTGGGGGATGATCTCGGACCGCTTCGGACGCAAGCCGATGATCGTCCGCGCCCTGGTGTCGACCGTGATCCTGGCGGTGGCGCTGGCGCTGGCGCGCTCGGTGGAGACGGTGTTCGTGCTGCGGATGCTGCAGGGACTGTTCTCCGGTACCGTTACCGCCGCGGCGACGCTGGTTGCCGCCGGCACCCCGAACGCGCACCTGTCCCGCTCGCTGGGCTTCCTGAGCTCCGCCACCTTCATCGGCCACAGCCTGGGGCCGCTGATCGGCGGCATCTCTGCAAATCTGTTCGGCTTCCGCGCCTCGTTCCTGATCGCGGCCGGGGTGGTGGCGGCCGGCCTGGTGGTGGTGGTGGTGTTTCTGGAGGAGCCGGGCGGCACCCGATCGGGGCTGCGCCGGTTGGCCGCCGGTGCGGCGCGCAAGCCGCGCGGCTCGGTACGCGACCTGCTCACCGTGCCCTTTCTGGTGCTGTTCCTGGTGTTGTTTCTGCTGCGCTTCGCCCGCGGTCAGCCGCTGGCATTCGTGCCGCTGTACATCGCCGAGCTGCGCGGCACCCTCGGCGGCTCCGCGGACGCTGCCATCACCGGCCTGGTCATTGCCGGCTCCGGCGCCCTGGCCGCGATCTCGGGGCTGACGCTTACACGGCTCGGCGACCGGTTCAACAAACTGTGGCTTATCGCCCTGTGCGCGGGAGCGGGAGCGGCTCTGGCGCTGCCTACCTTCTTCGCCTCCGGCCTGGTGGCCTTCGCCCTGTTCTACATGCTCAGCGGATTCGCGCTCGGCGGCGTGCAGCCGTTCGTGCAGGCCTACCTGTCGACGTACAGCGCACGCGCCCAACAGGGACTGCTGTTCGGATTGCAGAGCCTGGTCGGAGGCTTCGGCATGGGGCTCGGGCCACTGGCCGCGAGCTGGATATCGATCCAGGCCAGCACCCGGCACGTGTTTCTGTCCTACAGCCTGGCGTTCGCCGCCATCGCGGTGCTGATGTTGGCCGCGCGCCTGCTCGGCCGCCGCTTTACCCGCTACCTGCCGGCCGCGCCGCGGGGAGAACCATGATGAAGATCAGGAACTGGCCGGCGCCGGTTTGCCCTCGCCGGGGCGGAACGCCTTTACCACCTCGGGGTTTACCTCCAGGCGCGGCCCGCCGACCAGGTCGACGCAGTAGGGGATGGCGGGAAACACCGCGTCCAGGCACTGGCGGATGGCGCGCGGGCGCCCGGGCAGGTTGACGATCAGGGTACTGCCGCGCACGCCGGCGGTCTGTCGCGACAGGATGGCGGTCGGCACGTACTGCAGGCTGACCTGGCGCATCAGTTCGCCAAACCCGGGCAGCATCTTCTCGCACGCGTCCTCGGTGGCCTCCGGCGTTACGTCGCGCACCGCCGGGCCGGTGCCGCCGGTGGTAACGATCAGGCAGCAGCCCTTGTCGTCGGCCATTTCGGCCATCGCCGCGGTGAGCTGGTCGCGCTCGTCGGGAATGACCCGGTACTCGCTGTTCCACGGCGACAGCAGGTACTCGCCAAGCGCGGCGACCACTGCCTTGCCAGGCAGATCCTCGTAGATGCCGGCGGCGGCGCGGTCGGATACGTTGATGATGCCGATGCGCGCCTCGGTGGCCGCGGCCATCAGGTCACGTCGCGGAGCTCGAGCCCCTCGTCGCGCAGGTACTGCAGCAGCCCCTTCCGGTCCACGGTGCGCAGGGCGCGCGCCGACAGGCGCAGGGTTACGCTACGGCCCTGCTCGGGGACGTAGATGCGCTTGCGCTGCAGGTTGGGCCGCTGCACACGCCGGGTCTTGTTATGGGCCTTGGACACGTTGTTTCCGGCCATCGGTTTCTTGCCGGTGATCTTGCAGGTTCGTGACATGAGATGCTCCGGTGCTGGAATATGCTACATTCCCCCGCCGCCCGCCAACCACCCCTGCGCGTTACTTGCGCCGCGCGGTTGCGACCTGCTCACGGACGCTGGTGAGTACGGCGTCAAGGTCACCCGTTCGCCGAGCGCCGGCGGTAGCCAGCGTGGGTCGCCCGCCGCCGCCGCCGCCCGCCTTGGCGGCCGCCGCCTTGACCAGGACGGCCGCGGACACCGGCGGCGATCCGGCGGCCAGGTCGTCGCTTACGGCGCAGGCAATCGCCAGCCGGCCGCCAGCGGTGGAGGCCAGGAAGGCGACCGTGTCCGGCGCCGAGGTGCGCAGCCGCTCGGCCAGGGTCTTGAGGGCGGCGGGAAGCTGGTCGTCGAACACGCGCAGGATCAGCCGCACGCCGGCGACCTCCTCGGCCTCGGCGGCGAGCAGCGTGGCCTGCTGGGCGCTCCGCTCGGCCTCCAGGGCCTTGACCCGCTTCTCCAGTTGGCGGGCGTGCTCCACCAGTTCCCCGGCGCGTTGCGCCGCCTCGCCGGTGCCGCCGCCGAGCAGCGAGCTCACCTGCTGCAGTGCGCCGCGCTGCTCCTGCATGACCAGCACCGCCGCATTGCCGGTACGCGCCTCGATGCGGCGCACGCCGCTGGCAATGCTGCCCTCGGAGGTGATCACGAACGGCCCGATCTGGCCGGTGCGGCGCACGTGGCAGCCGCCGCACAGCTCCAGGCTCAGCGGCTGCCCGGCGCCGCCGACACGCACCACGCGCACCTCGTCGCCGTACTTCTCGCCGAACAGCGCCATGGCGCCGAGCCGCTGCGCCTCGGCGAAGGCGGTGGTGAAGTGGCCCACCTCGTGGTCGCCGCACACCGCGCCGTTGACGATGCGCTCGATCTCGCCGAGCTGGTCCGGCTCCACCCGCTGCCAGTGGGTAAAGTCGAAGCGCAGGTGGTCGGGGGCAACCAGCGAGCCCGCCTGGTGCACGTGGTCGCCGACGATGCGGCGCAGCGCCATGTGCAGCAGGTGGGTGGCGGTGTGGTTGGCCGTGGTAGGGCCGCGCAGCGCCGCGTCGACCGCGGCGGTGACCGGCTCGTGCCAGGCAGCGTCGGCGAGCGTGCCGGCGGCGGCGCCCTCCGGCAGGGGGCAGCGGCAGATGGTGAAGTCCCCATCGCGCTGCGTGTCCTCCACGGTCAAGGCCAGCGCGCCGTCCCCGGCGCCGACGGTAATGGCGCCGCGGTCGCCGACCTGGCCGCCGGCCTCGGCGTAGAACGGCGTCTCCGCCAGCACCACGTGGCAGCGGCCATCCTTGACCGCCCACCGAAACACGCGCGTGGTCACCTCGAGCTGCTCGTAACCGACGAACCGCTGCGGCTCGAGCGCGTGCACGGGTGTCCACTCGGAGGCCTCCACGCCGGCGGCGGCGAACTTGCCGGCGCGCCGCGCACGCTCACGCTGTTCCTCCATGGCGGTGTCGAAACCGGCCTCGTCCACGCCCAGGCCGCGCTCCTCGGCCAGCACCCGGGTCAGGTCGAGCGGGAACCCGTAGGTGTCGTACAGGCGGAATGCCTGGTCGCCCGGCACCGCGTCCCTGCCGTCCGCCTCGGCCTGGCCGGCGATGCCGGCGAAGATCTCCAGCCCGCGCCCGAGGGTGCGCCCGAAGCTGGCCTCCTCGGCCTTGATCACCTCGGCGATGTAGCCGGCCCGCGTCGCCACCTCCGGGAACTCGGCGGCGTGCATCTCCGCCACCGTGGCCACCAGCCGGTGCACGAACGGCTCGGTCAGGTCCAGCAGGCGGCCGTAGCGGGCGGCGCGGCGCAGCAGGCGGCGCAGCACGTAGCCGCGGCCCTCATTGGAGGGCAGCGCGCCGTCGGCGATGGAGAAGCTCAGCATGCGCACGTGGTCGGCCACCACCCGGAACGCCACCTGCCGCTCGGCCTCCGCGGCGGCGTAGCGCTGCCCGGCCAGGTCGCCGATACGGTCCATCAGCGGCGTGAACACGTCGGTGCCGTAGTTGTCCGTGCACTGCATCACCGCCACGATGCGCTCGAAGCCCATGCCGGTGTCCACGTGCTGCGCCGGCAGCGGCTGCAGCACGCCGCCGGCGGTGCGGTTGAACTGGATGAACACCAGGTTCCAGATCTCCATGACGCGCGGGTCGTCGGCGTTCACCAGGCTGCCGCCGGAGCCGTCCGGGGTCAGATCGACGTGGATTTCCGAGTTGGGGCCGCACGGGCCGGTGTCCGCCATCTCCCAGAAGTTGTCCTTCTTGCCAAAGCGCAGCACGTGGTCGGGATCGATGTCGGTCCCGGTGCGCCACAACCGCTCGGCCTCGTCGTCGGCCGGCAGGCCGTCGCCCTCGTCGCCGGCGAACACGGTGGCGTACATGCGTTCCTTGGGCAGGCCCCAAACCCGGGTGAGCAGGTCCCACGCCCAGGAAATCGCCTCCGCCTTGAAGTAGTCGCCAAACGACCAGTTGCCGAGCATCTCGAAGTAGGTGTGGTGATAGGTGTCGCGGCCCACCTCCTCCAGGTCGTTGTGCTTGCCGCTCACGCGGATGCACTTCTGGGTGTCCACCGCGCGCCGGTAGCCGCGCGAGCCGGAGCCCAGGAACACGTCCTTGAACTGGTTCATGCCGGCATTGGTGAACAGCAGGGTGGGATCGTCGGCCGGCACCACCGGCGCGCTCGGCACCAGCGTGTGGTCGCGTTCCACGAAATAGTCGAAGAAGTCCTGGCGGATCTGGCGTGCCGTCTTGTCGGTCTTGGTGAACATCGCTCTTAACGGGCGCACCCTACCAGATTGCCGCCCTCCGTTTCACCCGTGTCATCCGCCGGTCTATTCGCGGCTGCGAGGTACGGTGCAGGATGGGGCCATGCTGCGCCTCGGACTGGTTGTGATCATGGGGGTCGTTGCCGGCGTGCTGGCCTTCCACATTCCGGGGCTGGAGGTGGAGCTGCTCGGCGAGCCGAGCCGCGGGCTGTTCGTGTTCTACTCGGCGGCCGTGCCGGTGGCGCTGCTGATGATCACGTCGTGGCTGGAAGAGAGCGGCCCGGTCAGCCAACTGCTCGCCACCGGCGCCACCATCGGCGCGGGCGCGGCGACCGCGGTCCGGCTCGCCATCGAGCTGGTCAACAGCGCGCCGGTCATCACCTACCCGTTCTTCGGGGTGCTGTTCGAGGATTCGCTGGCCGACGAACGCGGCTGGCTGGCCATCAACGCCCTGGTGGCCGCGATTGCGGCGATCGCCGCCTTCACCAGCGCCGGCGACGACACCCCCGCCGCCCCCGACAGCTAACCCGGATACCCGCCGCCGCCCATCTCGGCAGTGCCGCGCTCGGCGGCGGCGCGGGCGGCGTAGTTGTCGGCGCGCAGCGCGGCCAGCGGGTCGGGCGGCCGGTCCTGCTCCAGGCGGACCTGCGCCAGCAGCGGCCGTACGTCGGTCTCGAACGCATCCACGTACACCCGGTGCGCGCCGAGCACGTCGCCGGCCGCCTGCCGCTCGCGCAGCAGCGGGTAGTCGACGATCAGCGCCTTGGCGTAAGCGGACTGGCAGTTGAGCACGCTCACCAGCATCGCCTCCAGCTTGGGTTCGATGTTGTGGCTCTGGTCGATCATGTAGGCCACGTCGGCCGCCGCGTCGCCGGCGCTGACCAGCTCGCAGAAAATCTCGAACAGCTCGAACGGGTTGCCGCTGCCGACGATCAGGTCGTCGTCCGCGTAGCGGCGCGAGTTGAAGTGGAAGCCGCCGAGCCGCCCCTCGGCGAGCAGGTAGCTGACGATGTGGGCAATGTTGGTGGACAACGCGTGGTGGCCGGTGTCGACCAGCACCTCGGCCTGCGGACCGAGCTTGAGGGCGGTGGCGTAGGCAATGCCCCAGTCGGCCAGGTCGGTGTGGTAGAAGCCCGGCTCGAAGAACTTGTACTCGATCAGCATGCGCCCGCCGTCCGGCAGGTGGGCGTATACCTCGGCCAACCCCCGCTCCAGGCGCGCCTTGCGGTCGCTCATGCTGTCCTGGCCGGCGTAGTTGGTGCCGTCCGCGAACCACAGGCTGAGCAGACCGCTGCCGGTCGCCTTCATCACCGCGCAGCAGTCGATCATGTGCGCCACCGCGCGCTCGCGCACCGCGGCCTCGGGATGGCAAACGCTGCCGAGCTTGTAGATCTCGTCCTGGAACACGTTCGGGTTGATCGCCCCGATACCGATGCCCCGCTCCGCCGCGTACTGCGACAGGCCGGGCCAGTCGTCGACCCGGTCCCACGGGATGTGCAGCGCCACCGTGGGCGCCGCGCCGGTCAGGCGGTTGATGTAGGCGGCGTCGTCCAGCTTCTCGTAGACGTTGCGCGGCGCTCCCGGCCACGGAAACACCTTGAAGCGGGTGCCGCTGTTGCCGTAGCCCCAGGAGGGCGTCTCGATCGCCTGCGCCCCCAGCTTGTCCTTGACTGCCGGTACGTCAATCCCGGCCGCGGCGAGATTGTCCGCCAGCCTCTGGTAAGCATCCATGCCTTCAGCATGCAGAACTACCGGCCCCGCGTCCACGCGTCCACGCGTCCTCGCGTCCTCGCGTCGTCCTCGCGTCGTGCACGCGTCCGTGCCCTGCCCGGCCTCTTCCCACGCCGCGCTTGACGGCCGCCGCCCGCTCCGGCTACGCAACGGGTCATGGCACAGACACTACGGTTCGGCATGGTAATCGGCATCAGGCCGGAGAAACTGGACGAGTACCAGGCCCTGCACGCCGACGACCACCCCGGCGTACGCGACCTGCTCGCGGCCGCCCACATGCGCAACTTCTCCATCTACCTGCAGCAGTTCCCGGACGGCAAGCATTACCTGTTCGGCTACTTCGAGTACGACGGCGACGACTACGACGCCGACATGGCGCGCCTGGCCGCCGAGCCGCGCAACCAGCAGTGGCTGGCCACCTGCGGCCCGATGCAGATCCCGTTCCCCGGCGAACCCACCTGGCAACAGATGCAGCGCGTCTACTACCAGGCCTGAACAAGGCCGCCGAGACCGCCGAGGCCGCCGGCGCAGGCTCGACATTTTCGGCGCGCCGTATCAATGTGCCCCGTCGCCGTGCAACGCAAGCATATTCAGGACGCTTTTTTCATCGTATTGCTGGTCGCTCTCAGTGCGGCGTTTGTGCGCCTGCTGGTGCCGTTGCTGGTGGGGGTCGTGCTGGCGGTGATCCTGGCCCTGGTGCTGCGCCACCCGGTGGGCTGGCTCACCCACCGCGGCATGGGGCGCGGCAAGGCCACGGTGCTGATCATCGTGGGGCTGGTGCTGGTCGGCTCGGTGCCGGTGGCCCTGCTCTCCAGCCTGATTATTGCCGAGGTGGAGGAAGGCGCGCAGATCGTGCGCACCGAGTGGCCGCGCCTGCTCACCTGGATACAGAGCAAACTGCCGGGCGTGCGGGCGCTGATGGCGGAGTACCAGATCGAGGAGCGCATCTCGGCGCTGATCGGCGACGCCGCCGCACAGGCGCTGAGCGCGTCGCGCGCCGCCCTGCAGAGCGCCGCCGGCATCGCGCTGCGCGGCGTGGTGGTGATCTACCTGGTGATCTACCTGCTGATCGACGGCGAGAAGCTGATCCGGTACGTCTACCGGATGCTGCCGATCGACCGCGCCGATGCCCGCGAACTGCTGCAGCGCGCCTCCAACACGCTGGACGCCACCGTGCTCGGTACGTTGTTCATCGGCGTTATCGAAGGCGCCTTCGGGGCGGCGCTGTTCGCGCTGTTCGGCTTCCCGTCGCCCACCCTGTGGGGCTTGGTCATGGTGATCATGTCGGTGCTCCCCCTGCTTGGCATCAACGTCATCGTGGTGCCGGCCGGCATCATCGCCATCATCCTCGGCGACGTCGGGCGCGGCATCGGGCTGATCGCCGTGGGGGTGGCCGGCACCGTGGTGAGCCAGAACTTGCTGCGTCCCAAACTGGTGGGCGACCGTGCCGGCCTGCACCCGGCGCTAGTGCTGGTGTCGACGCTCGGCGGCCTGGTGTGGCTGGGCCTGATCGGCTTCATCGTCGGACCTGTGATCGCCACCCTGGCGGTGATCCTGTGGGAGCAATTCGCGGTACGCCACGGTGACCCCGGCGGCGGCATCATACTGGAAGACTCCCCGCGCGATGGAGACCGGCGCGGCAACGCTTCAGACCCCGGAACACCGGGCGACAAGACGCCGAACCCCGGGTAGCACCCCGCGGCGCAACCCGGCCCCGCGTTCGGCCCGGTCGCCGGCTACGGGTTGAGCGCGGCCAGTTCGTCGACCACGAATAGCCCGTCCTTGCGGATCAGGCGGTCGTCGAACCAGACCTCGCCGCCGCCGAATTCGGGCCTCTGGATTACCACCAGGTCCCAGTGCACCTCCGAGCGGTTGCCGTTGTCGGCTTCCTCGTAGGCCTGGCCGGGAGTGAAGTGGAACGAACCGGCGATCTTTTCGTCGAACAAGGTGTCCAGCATCGGCTGCATGATGCGCGGGTTGAATCCGAGCGAGAACTCGCCCACGTAGCGCGCCCCGTCGTCGGTGTCCAGGATCCGGTTCAGGTCGTCGCGGTGGTTGGCGTCTGCGGCCACGATGCGGCCGGCATCGAAGGTGAGGCGGATGCCGTCGAACACGATGCCGCGGTTGAGGCTGGGGGTGTTGATCGCCAGGGTGCCGTGCACGGAGTCGCGCACCGGGCTGGTGAACATCTCGCCGTCGGGAATGTTGCGCTCGCCGGAACAGCCCACCACCGGGATGCCGGCAATCGAGAACCGCAGGTCGGTGCCCGGACCCACGATGCGCACCCGGTCGGTGCGCTCCATCAGCTCGCGCAGCGGCTCCATGGAGCGCGCCATGGCCGGGTAGTCGACCGTGCACACGTCGAAGTAGAACTCCTCGAACGCCTCGGTGCTCATCTGCGCCTGCTGCGCCATCGACGGCGTCGGCCAGCGCAGCACTACCCAGCGCGTCTTCTTGACGCGCAGTTCGGAGTGTACGGCGTTCCATACGTGGCGCGAGTAGTGCGCGTAGCGGTCGTGCGGCACGTCGCCGAACTCGGTGCTGTTGTGGCTGCCGCGCAGGCCGACGTAGCACTGCACCTGCTCCATCTGGAGACGCTCGGCGCTGCCCCACACCCGCATCTGCTCGTCGCTGGCGTGGCGGTACAGAGCGCGCAGCACGCGGTTGCTCTTGGTCATGCACAGCGGGTGGCCACCGGCCGCGGCGACGGTGTCGATCAGCACGAGGAGGAACGGCTCGGGCATGTCGAATGCCTCGATAAGCACCTTGTTGCCGGCGGTTACCCGGCACGCGTGGTGGACAATAACGTCGGCGAGACGCTGGAAACGGGGATCGGCCATACGGCTTGATGGTACACCCGATGCCGGTGCGGCATCGACTCGCATACGCGGCGGTATCGACTTGAACAGGCAAACGTGGTTAGATCACCGCCAAGCGAGGCAGCGTGGGCAAGCCGGCAGTGCTCGAATCGAACGTCCTGGTCCTCAACAGCGGATACACCGCGATCCGCGTCACGAACGCCCGACGCGCGTTCATCCTGCTCATCCGCGAGGCCGCCGAAGTGGTTACCTCCGACGACGGCCAGTTCCGCACCTACGACCTGGCCTCCTGGATCCTGTGGTCGGACCTGGTGCGCTCGAGCAACGCGCCGTACGGGAACGGCAACGGCCACGAACCGCCCGACTGGGTGCACACCCCGCGCCTGGCGATCGCGGTACCGCGCGTTATCCGCCTGCTGCACTACACCGGCCGTCCCCAGCGCGAGGTGCGCCTCACGCGGCGCAACATCCACGCCCGCGACGCGTTCCGCTGCCACTACTGCGGCAAGCGATTCACCACCCGCGACCTTACCGTGGACCACATCGTGCCGCGCTCCCTGGGCGGCCGCGACACCTGGGACAACCTGGTCAGCGCCTGCGTCCCGTGCAACTCGCGCAAGGGCGGCCGCACCCCGCAGGGCGCCAACATGCGCCTGCGCCGCGAGCCCACCAAGCCGCGCACCAACCCCACCGTCACCGAGCGCCTGCAGAACCCCAAGTACCACCTGTGGCGCTCCTTCGTCGACGAGTCCTCCCCCTACCTCACCACCGGCTCCTGACGCGGACGCGACGGACCCACTGCCGATTCCTTGCTCAATGGTCGCAATGGTCGCCGTTCAGTGCGGGGAAGTCACCGATATCGAAGACCGTGCTCACAGGAACACCGAATTTGCGACTCAGGTAGTCCACACCTCCCTGCTTCCTGTCTACCAATCCGACAATACCGACGATCTCGTTCCCGACCTCCATGAGCCGTTCGCAGGCCAAGGCTGTCGATCGCCCCGATGTGAAAACATCATCGACGACCATCACCTTAGTCCCCGGAGGCTGCTCGTTCTCAATAAAGGTTCTGGTCCCGTGTTCCTTCCGGTCCTTGCGGACGACGCAGCCAGCAATCATTCTATGTTCTTGCTGCGCGGCAAGTTGAATCGTTGCAGCCACGAGAAAATCGGCACCGATCGACAATCCGCTTATGGCGCCTGGAGCTGTCGGAAGCCGGTCTGCGGCGGCAAGGAATTGGTGTGCGATCAGGTTGAGCGCGTCACCTCTCAGAACAGCGCGTTTGCAGTCGAAGTAGAAATCCGACCGTGCGCCCGTACTGAGCACGAATTCTTGTCCGCGGAGCAGGCACACCGATTCTATAAGTGCCCGAAGACTCTCTCTGGAGCCACCCTCCGTTGGCTGTTCCACAACGTACCCGCCACTTGGCATTACACCTGACATGGGAATCCTCCTTTCCGTAGCTGTTTCCGGGCGCTATCGAATTGCATAGATGAGAGCCGGCCAGCAGACCAACAAATATTGACCATACAAGGATTTGAGTGTCAATATGTAAGTACGGGTGCCGTCGACAATAGCCCGTCCCAGCGCGGGAGTTGCATGTCGGTCATCACACTACGCAACATCGCTCATACCCGGCAACAGGAACAGACCGACCCATCCGACGGTTGAACTGATGACACATTGGGCTCCCGTTGTTGTATTCCGTTGCGCTACGGAGTACACTACTGGCCGTGGATGATACACATGCCGAGCACGTCGGTACGCATATAAGACGCCGCGTCATCCCGCCGGGAATGTCGGTGACAGATGCCGCGAAAGCCTTGGGCGTGGGCCGGCCCGCCTTGTCGAAGCTGCTGAACGGTAGGGCATCACTCTCATCCGAGATGGCGCTCCGGCTGGAGAGGACGTTCGGCGCCGACCGGCAGCATCTCCTCGAACGACAAGCCACGTCTCACCGGGAACGCTCGATCGAGACGGACCGAGCCGTGGCCGCGGGCCGCTTTGTGCCGCCCTTCCTCTCAATCAAGGCACGGCAGATCGAAGATTGGGCCAAGACCAGCGAAGCCCGTGACCGTCTGGCAGTGCTTCTCCGCACGCTGATTCATTCTACCGGGGATGACCTGAGCCACGTTGACTTCCCCGGCCACGACGACGCCCAGCGCCCGGGTTGGGATGGTTGGGTCGAATCGGGATCGGCCACGCCGTGGATTCCGCGCGGCAAGTCGGGCTGGGAGTTCGGAGTTAGTGAGGACGCACGCAGAAAGGCCACGCGCGATTATGCCAACCGACTGTCAATCCCACCGATGGAACGGACGCAGTGCACGTTCGTGTTCGTTACCCCAAACCGGTGGCGCGACAAGGACAAGTGGGCAATGGCGGAGAGCGCAGCCGCCGAGTGGCGGGCGGTGAGGGCGTTCGATGCGAGCGATCTGGAACAGTGGCTGGAGCAGTCGATTGTCGGGCAGATCTGGCTCTCTGAACAACTGGGAATTCCCACGCGAGGTTGTGAGACGCTCGACCGATTCTGGGAGAATTGGCGCGGTGCCGCCGAGCCACGGATAACGGGGAAGATCTTTGCTACAACCGTTGAGTCCCACATTGCCCACTTCAGGCAGTGGCTGGCCAAACCGAACGATCGTCCGCTGTACGTTGCCGCGGACTCCACGGGTGAAGCACTCGCGTTCCTGGCCTGCCTGTTTCGACATCCTGACGTCCCAACCAAAGAAGGTGATCGCGCCATCCTGTTCAAGTCAGCAGACTCCCTGCGCGCGCTGGCGTCGGCGACGTCGCCGTTCATCCCGATCGCGTGCGACGAGGCAACCGAGCGGGAGCTTGCTCCACTCTACGATCGATTTCCGTGCATCGTCGTGCGCCCGCGCAACGCCGTCGATCGCGAGCCTGACATCGCCCTTGAGCTGTTGGGCGAAGGAGCGTTTCGGCACGCGCTCGCGGACATGGGCATCGAACGGGACGCCCGGAGGCTGGCCAGGGAGTCGGGCCGCTCCCCTACCATCCTGCGCCGGCGGCTCTCCAGGATTGACGCGATCCGATTGCCGCAGTGGGCGCACGACCGGCAAACGGCCTGGAGCCTGATCCCGTTGATGCTGGCCGGCGCGTGGCACGCGAAATCGAAGGCCGACTGCAAGGTTCTGTCGGATCTCACGGGCTGTGCGTATGAGACGGTTGAAGAGAATATCACACACCTGCGACAACTTGACGATCCGCCAGTCTGGTCCGTCGGCCAGTACCGTGGCGTGGCATCGCAGATCGATGCCCTTTTTGCCATCAGCCCACATCTGACCGAAAGGGACATCGAACTGTTTCTAGAATCGGCCACAACCGTGCTGTCCGAGGACGATCCGGCACTGCAATTGCCGGTGAAGCAACGAGAGTTCGCCGGAGTTTATGGCAAAGTGCGAGACCACTCAGCGGAGTTGCGCGCGGGAATTTGCGAGACCCTGATTCTGCTTGCCGTCCATGGCAACCACCTTGTGCAAAAACGCCTCGGCATCGACGTGGCAACCCGTATTGCTCGCTTGATCCGGGAGGTTCTGTCTCCGCTGACACTGGAAAGGCTACTGTCTTGTGAACACGACCTTCCTCTCTACGCCGAAGCAGCACCGGACGCGTTCCTCAACGCATTAGAAGGCGATCTGCGACAAGCGGGTCCTGCTGTACGTGGTTTGCTGTTGCCGGCCGAGCGTCGTTGGTTCGCGGCTCCGCGCCGTACCGGTCTCTTGCGGGCGTTGGAGTGCCTGGCGTGGATTCCGGAGCACTTCCCGCGCGTCATCAGGATCCTGGCTCAGCTCGCTGAAACAAACATTGACGACAACTGGTGGCCCAAACCGATCTCCAGCCTGGAAGCCATATTGCACCCGTGGATGCCGCAAACGGCGGCGTCACTCGAGCGCCGAATGACGGCCTTGAAGATGCTCGCGCGCGACTTCCCGGACGTAGGATGGCAGGTCTTTGTCAGGCAGTTGGAAGACCGGCACAGCGATCTGAACCATCGGCCACGCTGGCGCGACGGCGGATCAAAGCAGATCCGCCGAGCCTCTGAACCCGAGGTGCTGGCGCTCAAGCGCAGCGCGCTCGATGTCGCGTTGGAGTGGCCGAATCCCGATGCGGAGACGCTGGGTGACCTGGTCGAGCACCTCGCCCGCTTGTCGGATGAGGACCAGCGCCGCGTGTGGCGCCGTATCGATGATTGGGCAGACGAGAGCGCGGACGACAAAGACAAGGCACGGTTGCGCGAACGGATCAGTCGTTCCGTATGGTCCACGGGCAGATTCCGGGAGGGTCTGACACCATCCGCCAAGGAAGCGGCTCGACGAGCGCGCGACAAGCTTCTCTCAAGTGATCCGGTCATCCGTCACGGGTGGCTGTTTGCAAAGCCGTGGGTGGCAGGGTTCGACGATCAAGCTCATGAAGACGTGGACGAGTGGTCGAAGCGCGAGGAGCAAATACGCGAGATTCGCACCGAGGCCATGGCGGAGATCTGGACGAGTCACGGATGGGACGGCCTGGTCAGGCTCCTGTCCGACAGCGATGCACCCGAAGTGGTCGGTCGATACGTTGCCCACCAAACGTCGGTTCAGAGCACGGCGGTCGGGATTCTACGGACCTGCCTGACTCTCGGTGAGGTATCGTCAAAGAAGATCGATGGATTCATGCGTGGGTTCATTGCCACGTTCAACGCGGACGAGCAGCTACAACTCCTACGTTCCACGGCTATGGGGCTGTGCGCCGACCAAGCAACACGCCTGTTCCGATGCGTACCAGCCGGTGATTCGAAGTGGCGTCTGATTGATGAGCAAGCGCCCGAGGTAAGCAGAGCGTACTGGCTTACCATGGAGCCTCCCACCCATCCTCATTCACTATGGCTTACCGAAGGCGAGCGGGCCGAACTTGTTGATCGCCTGCTGAAGGTGGGCCGCCCGCGCGCGGCGTTCCACTCGGTGGGTCGGCAGGTCCAGAATGTCGAAACAGCGCAACTGAAGCGGCTGCTGCTTGACTTGGCCACCGTCGACAAAGAGCCGACCGGGAGCTACCCGATGGACCCCCATGATTTGTCGGACGCGCTTGACACGCTTGATGAACGTGCGGATGTCAGCCGCGATGAGATGGCGTCGCTGGAGTACTTGTTCTTCGAAGCAGTTGGCAAGCGCGACAAGCTACACGGTATCCCCAACCTGGAACAGAGAATCGCGCACGACCCAGCATTCTTTGCCGACTTGATCTCTCTCGTCTACGAACGCGACGACGGCGAACAAGACCCGCCCGGTGCACGCCCCACGGATTCCGACCAGCGCACGTTCGCCGCGCGTAAAGCGTACGCCCTCCTGGGTCGTGTGAGGCGCATCCCTGGGACGGCCGGCGACGGTACGGTACACAGTGAGACGCTTCACGCATGGTGTGCGGAGGTTCGTCGCCGGTGTGTCGGGACTGGACGGTCCGCCGTTGGTGACGTACACATCGGCGGGCTTCTTTCCCACGCGCCCTCCGACCCGGGCCGGCGCGCGCCGTGTGGCCCAGTATGCGCGGCAATCGAGCGTATCGCCTCGCCCGATATCGAAAGGGGATATGTGGAGGCGGTCCTCAACGCCCGGGGCGCTCACTGGCGCGGCATGGAGGATGGCGGCGATCAGGAGCGTGCACTCGCCGCCTCGTACCGCGAGAGCGCGCTACGGCTGTCGTTCGAGTACCCCTACGTCAGCGGAATTCTGAAACGCATCGCCGAAGAGTATGAACGCCAGGGCGCATGGAACGACTCCAATGCGGTCCTCCAGAAGCGGACATTCAATTGAATCGGCGGCGCCGATATTACTCGAAACCGATAGAGGGCGGGCGGGCACGCGCTGGGAGGAATGGGTTCTGGGTAAGCTGAGACCGCTATCGGGACGAACTGTCTGCCGGATTCTTGAGGATCACGGCTTCGTACAGGTGCGCCGGCGAGGCAGTCATGTAATCGTGCAGAAGACCGACGCGAAGAGCACCGTAAGCGTTCCAGTACCCGACCACCCGGAACTGCGCATAGGAACCCTGGCGGCGATCATCCGGCAGTCAGGAGTGCCTCGGTTTGCCTTCGAATATAACCGGATCCGGGGCACCGATGCATGCGCCGTGCGGAGTCAGCGTGCTCCAACCTCGGCGGGTTGTGAAGTGTCAGCCGAGACTTGCACTCGCGTCACGTAGACCTCAGAGTGGAGCCGCCGCTCAATCTCGCTGCGGGACGCCGTTTCAAAGAACAGTTCCAAGGCCTCTTGCAGGTTCTTCCGCGCCTCCTGCACCGAGTCGCCTTGACTCGCAACGTCAACCTCGGGACAAAGGGCCACATAGCCGTCGCCCTCCCGTTCGATGATTGCGGTCAACTCTATCGGATGTCGAGAGCGTTCATCGGCCGTCGAATGGGCTGAAGCCATAGCTTAGTATGGACGACATCCGGCGGCTGAGCAACAACGACCTTCGGTGCCCTCCCGCCCCACAGGACGCCCCCACAGGACGGAAGCCCACCTTCAGAGACCGCCCCGCGCGGCGCGCGCGGCGATGGGGGCCAACAAGGGGTCCTGGTGCTCCTGGGGTCTGCGATTGACAGTTGCCCTCGGTCTGATAGGCATGTCCCATCGGGGGATTCACGTGGCAAGGATCGGGAGATTGGGCGATGGCTCGCGGCCGGGGCGCTGCTGATGGCGCCGACGCTGGTGTTCGCAACCGGCGAGTCGGAGTCAGGGGCGTCCGCGGGGGCCGCTGCGGCGATGAGCGGAACGTGCAGCGAGGCCCCGACGCTGGCGGCACGGGTCGCGGTCGGCGAGCTGCCGCCGGTGGAGGAGCGCATCCCGGTCGACCCGGTGGTGCAGGAGATGCTGCCCGACGGCGTCGGCCGTTATGGCGGCACGCTGCGCGTGTCGGAGGCGATCGGCTTTATGAACCAGCACGGCGCCGAGTTGACGACCCAGATGCCCGACACCTACCTGCTGACCATGCACCAGGAGACGCTGGAGATCGTGCCCAATATCGCCGCCGGCTACGCGGTGTCGGACGACGGCCTCACCGTCACCCTCGAACTGCGCCCCGGCACCCGCTGGTCCAACGGCGACCCGTTCATCGTCGACGACCTGATGTTCGTAATGGAAGACATGAAGTGGGACGACCGCGTCGACCCCGGCTGGCGGGCTGGCGAGACGCCCACCACCGCCGTGAGCATCACCAAGATCGACGACCACACCATGCAGTTCCACATGTCGCAGATCGACTACGTGGTCATTCCCGGCTACCACCTGGAAGGGCGGCAACTATGTGCAGTACGGGCGGTGGGGTCGGCCTGCACGGCGACTTCAACATGACCGGCAGCTACGACGAGTGGGAGCAGGCGCGCCGGCTGATCGAGCGCGGCGAACGCAAGCTGTCCGACTACGGCGGCGAGCTGCCCGGTACCGAGCCGCCCGACAAGTGGAAGCGCTACTTCGACTGGCAGCGCCAGTTCCGCCTCTCAGCGTTCGGTTCCAACGAATGGTTCGAACTGGCCCAGAAGATGTTCGATTTCGCCGGCGACAACGTGTTCGTGATCGGCACCGTCGGCGAGGCCCCGGCCGTGCTGCTGACCAACAACGACCTGCGCAACGTGCCCACCGAGTTCCCGGTCTCCAACACCGACTGGAAAGGCAACCTGATGTACTGGGCCGATCAACTTCTGGTTCGGCCGCTGATATCTCCGGCGGCGGGTCCCCGAGTTGAGAAGAGTGTGATTTCTGCAACTATACCGGCAGGCCGCCCGTTCCCGCGTTCACCATCCGGCATCCTAGGCTAGCGTTCTTGGCTTGAACCGCGCGGGTACGGGTGTCAAGCTCCCGGTCCACGGGTGACTTCTATTTCGGCCCTCGGAGGTTGATCAATAGATAAACCGCGAAGGCAAGCCGATCATTCTTGTCTACCCTGCGGAATTCGTCAATTGCGTATTCTGCGTCCAGTAAAGCGAATTTGCATCGACGAGGGCTAAGCTAATCGGTGACTGGGATTGTAGTCGGCTTCTTCTCGCTTGAATTGCATGGTACAGAATACATCGCCAAAACGTCTAATTTCATCGGGGAACCTCCGCATCATGTTTTGGTTCACTTGCTCCTGGCCTCGTTGTGGCCGAGAGCACGATACGTCTGTGCCCAGGCACCCCTGCTGCGATTCGAGTTTGGTCCGCCAACAATCAGATTCGCGTTGGACTCCGCCAGACAGTGGAACATCGCGTAGTAGGCATCACTTACCACTCGTTTCAGAGTCACTTGGCGCGGTCTACCGGAAATCGAAGAGATAGTCTCCCATCCCAGCTTCAAATGATCGTCAGCTTGTTTGCTCACTCGACATTGCTCGTTTTATCATCGGCCATTCTGACTTGGAGACTGGCGAGAGAATGGGAAACTCATCAATATGTTCGGACGAGAGCTTTTCGCGAATCCTTCCGGTCAGACCCTTAGCCCAATTCGTAGCCCTCAGTTCCTCTACTTTACCATCGAAGACGATGTAGATTTGCACGTATTCCTCGTCGTTCAAGAATGCTCGAACGTGACGCGCCACGACCTCAAATTCCTTACTGTAGAACCTCGCCAAGTCGTCATGGACGATCCTTTCGACTGTGGTCATGCTGTTTTCTGTCCGCTCCGCTCCTCCATGCACTCTGCAACCTCCCAGTCGGCCAACTGATATACGTTGCTGGTACCGACCGAAATAGCGTATCGCCGACCGTTTTTCGCCGTCAACCACGAGCGACGCAAGGCCGGGGTTCGTAGAATCCGCGTAATATATTACCTGGTAACAAAAAAATCGGCCAAGGATCTGTTACCACGAGCCATACGACAACCAAGCTACCCGTGTGTCCGTGCTTCCGTCGACTCTGTCGATAGTACGCGCAGTGGGCGTGCCCGACCGGCGCGTCGCGCCGCCGCTGGATGACGACGCTGGACCACGATGTCGCGGTGTCGCCACGACGACCAACTTCTGATTCGACCGCTGACGACCGTCGGGCCGTCGGGCCAGTGTCGGGCCAGTTGACGGCCGTGTGCTGTCCGTTATCATGTCGTTCGGGGAGTGCACATGGCGAATACTGGGAGTTTTTGGCGATGGCTCGCGGCCGGTGTGCTGCTGATGGCGCCGACGCTGGTGTTCGCAACCGGCGAGTCGGAGTCAGGGGCGTCCGCGGGAGCCGTTACGGCGGTGAGCGGAACGTTCAGCGAAGCCCCGATGCTGGCGGCGCGGGTCGCCGCGGGCGAGTTGCCGCCGGTTGAGGAGCGCATCCCGGTCGATCCGGTGGTGCAGGAGATGCTGTCCGACGGCGTCGGCAGGTACGGCGGCACGCTGCGGGTGTCGGAGGCCGTCGGCTTCATGAACCAGCGCGGCGGCGAGCTGACCACCCAGATGCTCGACATCTACCTGCTGACCATGCACCAGGAGACGCTGGAGATCGTGCCCAACATCGCCGCCGGCTACGCGGTCTCGGACGACGGGCTCACCGTCACCCTGGAGTTACGCCCCGGCACCAGGTGGTCCAACGGCGACCCGTTCATCGTCGACGACCTGATGTTCGTGATGGAAGACATGAAGTGGGACGACCGCGTCGACC